>NZ_CAXBDD010000021.1:0-48691 GCF_963974515.1 uncultured Sunxiuqinia sp.
CCGAAACGGTAAAGGAGAACTAGCTCTTCGTGGCTCCTTTCCTTCGGATGCGTTCAGCTTTTCCCTTTCCATTGTTCCTAAAAGTAACGAAATCAAAATAAAGAACTTTCTGGATCTACATGTTCCGTGAACAGTCCTACCCGATTCATGGGTTAAAGCACATAGATTATCTCGTCAGCGGCAGCATTCAATGGCAACGGAAACGTGGTTGGCTGGAAACTGTCGGTGTTGCTGCATGCAAATGCTCCAATGAGATTATTGCGGGCCATTAATTTAATGAATCCGGAGACTCGCTTCAATGCCATCTAGAATAGGCATATACAAATACATCAAAACCAGGTCTGGCTGGGTTTCTTTGATACGTTCCAGACTTTCTTGACCGTTAAAAGCCCGGATCATCTCAAGGTCAAAATTTCTTAGCTGTGCATACACATCCTCGGTATTTAATTGTTGCTATTGGTACGCACCGGAACAAGTCATATTATTTGAGACTCGGCTCCAGCGTGAAACAAGCAACTCTTGTAAGGGCAAACATCAACAGGAATTGCAAAATCTACGTAGAATTTGACTGCCACCTGATATAGACCATGCCCACAGGCTTTGCGCCAGTGATGATTTTGAAGTAAAGGTCGATGGCAGTATTTATACTTTTGACTACACAATAGTCAACCGTTGCCTGTGTGTGCGTTGGAGAGCCAAGCGCCGGAACAAGAACGGTGGCGTCAAAATGCATACCCTAAAGGGTGTCAAGACCCGAATACCACGCTTTGTTCATATGACCACTGCGTCAGTCATGGATGTAAAAGCCTTTGGCAGGATCCATGTGAGAAAGACTGCTACTAGTCTTTGACTTAGGTTGCGTTAATTTTTAGAGCCCTTGCCTGATCCAAAGTCTTAACGCATGGTTGGATTCCGAGCATCAAACAACCTAAAAAGCAAGAGGATGTACTGGGTTAAATCGACACATCAAATGGGGTATTTGCTTTAGCGAAGCCGCTGCCTGCTTTTCCAAGTGTAGCCGGTAATGACTTTCCGGTTGGGCAGTACCACGCTGACCAGCAGCGCCAGCAACACACTGGTCAAAACACCGACAAAGCCAAATAAGAGAAACGAAAGATCGGTGTGGTTTTTCATCAGCATTAACACGATCAATCCACCCACTACACCTGCCAAAGCGGCATTCCCTGAAATCCGAGGAAAGAATACTCCCATGACAAACAAGGCGCCCAGTCCGCCGGTAAGCAAGCCCAGAAAAGTATTAAACTGATCCCAGAGCGACGCAATGTTCCAGGTTGCCAATATTAGGGCCATCATAATTCCAAGTACGCCCACGATAATTCCAGACCAACGAGCCACCGCCATCGTGTGTTGGTGCCTTCCCGCTTTTGAAAGCACCTTGTGAAAGTCAGCTGTGATCACAGCTGACACCGAGTTGATATTGGAAGACAATGTTGACATGGCCGCAGCAAAGATGGCGGCAATCAGCAAGCCGGCCACGCCTGACGGCATTTGCGCCACAATAAATTGTGGAAATACCGAATCAATGTTGGGATTGACCACTGACATCCGTTCGGGATTGGAAGTATAGTAAGCATACAATCCGGTTCCCAGCAAGAAGAAAATCAGGGAGACCGGAATGCTCAAAAATCCATTCAACCAAATGCTTTGCGCGGTCGCTTTTTCATCTTTGGTGGTCATATAGCGTTGTACCACACTTTGATCGCTGGTATACGAAATAAGGGTATTGGCCAAACCGCCAATCACAACCACCCAAAACACGGGTTGCGAAAAATCGAATCGAAAATCGAATGTGTGAAACTTTTGTTGTTCAGCAGTAATCTCAAAAAAACCACTGAGTCCTCCTTCCACACCTGCCAGCATAAAGGCCAGAGCAATGAAGGCGCCTCCCACTAAGATAAATCCCTGGATGACATCGCCCCATACTACTGCTTCAATCCCACCACTGGTACAATAAATGATCGTTACCACGCCCATGACGATGATGGCCAGGTAAATATTGAAGCCAGTAACAGCGTTCAACGCCAGCGAAGGAAGAAACAGCACAATGGCAATGCGGCTGACCATGAAAAACACAAACAAGGCTGACGCCAGCCAGCGCACAGCACGGTTGAAGCGGGCTTCAAGGTATTGATATGCCGTGTCGAAATTGAACCGACGAAAAAAAGGTAAGAAATAACGAATGACAATTGGCGCAATGGCAATTATCGCCATATTGAACATGAACATGCGCCAGTCGACCGCATATGATTTAGCGGGAATAGCGATGAAGGTAATGGCACTCAATGTGGTGGCAAAAATACTGATTCCGGCAGCCCACCAAGGGATGCGGCCTCCCGCTTTGAAAAAGTCATCGGTGCTGCTTTCACGCTTCATAAAAAAGAAGCCCAGCAGCAACATGCCGATGAAATACACGCCCAATACTAGGTAGTTGAGCCAACCAAACACCGGGTCCACGGAAAAGCGGAATTCCTGTAAAAAAGGCGTTCGCGTGGCGGGTCTGATTTCCCCGCCGGGAACAACCAATGCGCCATCCCACCAAACGCTGGAAGCAACAGCTACTGGCTTTCCTTCCCATTTTCCCGCATCAAACCAGGTATCGGTCACGGTATTGTAGACCATTATTTTTGAATTGAAACCAGGATGATTGATCCAGAGTGAATCCCGCTCCTGCCCTGCCAAGGGATCACCCGCTTGCATCGCATTGATGGCACGTTCAACCTGGTTGAAGGTGTCACCCGAATCGCCACCGGACAGCACCACATGCGAAGCCCCTACTGTTGCTGCCATTCCAACAGCCAGCGGCAGTGGTTCGCCATCGGCTAAACGCATGTCTTTTTTCTGCTCCCACATTCTGGTGGAAGGCCGGTAACGAAACACATGCGAATAAAATTTGGTAGTCTGGCTGCCGGATGCTTTTGCCCGTCCGCCAAACACATGCAGGCTAATTTCCTCTCCATCCATTTGTGCCACAGCCATCGCACCGGACACCGGCATTGGGAAAGGTTTTAGTCGCTGCCATCCCGCTAAACGATTTGTCACATCCAGCCGCAAAAACTGGTCTGTGGCTCCTTGCTCACTTTCGCCACCAAGCAAGTAAACATGATTGCCAATTATAGCAGCGGCTGCACTTTTCACCGCGATGGGCAAGTTCGGAAAATCAATCACTTCAAGCTGGTTGTTGGTCCAGCTAAGCAGGAAAACCTGCTTGCTTAAACCGCCCGTTCTTTGCCCTCCGATACAAAGCAGCCCCCCAGGCAAACTGACCGAAGCACCTTCGGCAAGTGGCAAGGGTAACTGCGAAGAACCTATCAACTTTGGATTCCCTTCATCGTCTTGGCTGAAGACCATGACCAGATCCAACAGTTCCTTGCTTCCATTTTCCCAAGGCTTTCCGTTCGGAAAAGCAGAACCGCCAGCCACAATCAAAACGTTGCTATGCACACCGGTGAAACTGCCTGCCAAACCTTCATCAGATACGAGTGATTCGACCTGGGACAAAAGTGGCTTCGACTTCTGCCGTAAGGTATTTACCTGTTCATCGGCCCGGCTTGTGGCAGCCACGCAAAGGAACAGAAACAGCAGCATGATTGAAGTCCCTCTGCAGTAAAACGATTCCAAGGAGATTCTTAAATTGAATCGGTTGTTAGTTTGTTGCATTACTTCAGTTTTTCAAGGGTTTGCCATATCTGGAACAAGCCTCGTGGCACATGAAAACAGCCTTTCCATTTTCCGCCTTTCAGCGGCAATAATACTTCACCGCGGCGGTTCAGGTACCCAAACCATTCATCATGCTGCGGATCGGGAAAATGAACCCATGTGTATTTGTGCACTTTGTCAAACCATTGGAGGCATTCCTCCTTACCCGTGTTTTTGTATGCTTTGATTAGGCTGATTAGGGTTTCGATATGCACCCACCAGAGTTTCTGGTCCCATTCCAACTGCTGGGGTGGATTGCCTTTGATATCCATAAAATAGAAAATACCGCCAAACTCCTTATCCCAACCAAATTGAAGCGTATCAAGTATGATCTTTACCGCCTTCTGCATTAGCGCGTCATCCTTCCTCCGTTCGGCCAAATCCATGATAAACCACATCGCTTCAATCGTGTGACCGGGATTTAACAAGCGGCCTTCAAACGAATCAGAAAAGCTGCCGTCGGGTTTTACATTTTCCAGAATAAGCCCCGAATCGGGCTGGTAGAAGACCTCCATCACTTCGTGAATGGCATCCTGAATGGTTTTTTCCACCAAATCATCCGGCAGCAGGTGTTCGATCTCCAGTGAGAGGTTACACAAAATCATGGGGAGCGAAAAACCCTTCAGGGGCCGGGTCCTCAGCACCAGTTTGTTGTATTTCCCTTTGGGATTGTTCTTTCTGTCCAGAATATTGCCGAAGGTTTGTTTCGCTATTTCGGCATATTGGGGATTGCCTGTGGCCCGGTACAGCTGCCCGAAAGCCATGGTGGCAAAGCAGTCGGAAAAGATATTATAGGGCTTCACCAACGGTTTTCCTTCGCGGGTCAGTGAAAAATACCAATTCAACTTTCCATCATGCCCGTGATCTATCAGAAAGCGACCCCCATGCTCTGCCATATCAAGCCACTGCGCCCTTTTTTCAAGCCGGTTATACATCGATGCAAACATCCAAACCTCGCGCGCCTGCAGCCAGACAAATTTATCGGTATCAAATACGTTTCCCTCCCGATCAAGGCAGGTAAAAAAGCCCCCAAACTCCTCATCTTTGGAGTTTCTCTCCCAAAATGGGATGACTTTTCCCAATAGTTCGCTTTGATATTGTGCCGCTAATTGTTCAAAATTCAAATTCATCTTGTTCTTTATTTTCTGTTTTTACGCTGATACAAGCACACCCCTAATCACCCTGCAAGAACGGACACCCGGTCTGACTTCCCCTCCGGGAATCATGATTTGCCCGTTCCACCAAATTGCCGTTGTTGTCACTGGAGTGGCGCCATCCATCTTCCCCACCCGACTCAATCTTGCATTGTGGGTGTTCCAACAAAATACTTCGTTACAAAATCCCGGATGATTGTTCAAATGATTCTCCTTCAGCTTCAGTAAACGTACCTTTTCTTCCGGCGCTTCAGCAGCAGCCACCGCATGAATCAAACGTTCCGTTTGGTTAAAGGCTTCACCGGTATCGCCGCCAAAGATCAAAATCGAATCCATCCCGTGAGCCAATCCGGTTCCTGCCGAAAGCCCACAGACTGCTCCTCCTTCGACCTGCAGGGTGCCGTCTTTTTGCCAGCTGGCCTCCGAAGGCAAATATTTCCAAATGTCGCTCAAAAAAGTCGAAGTTGTGCCAGTCTTATTACGTCCGCCAATCAGGTAAATGCATTCCTCTTGTCCATCGTGCTGACAAACAACCACCGCATGGGAACAGGCTACCGGCATGTCAGGCAGTTTCATCCACGCTGGTGACTCGTCATTCAAATCAAGCGCAAAAAAAGCACGACTTGCACCATTTGACCCCAGCCCACCGGCCAGGTAAAGGGTGGTTCCACACAACGCTGCTCCTGAAGTGGAAAGTGCAATTGGCAAGCGGGGCAAATCAATCAACTGGGGGTCTGCCGAATCCAAACTCACTAAGAAAGCCTGAGCCGTTGGGCCATTCGCTGTTTCGCCACCAAGGCTGACAATTCCTTTTTCAGTTGAAACACAAGCGCTGTATGCGATGCGCTCGGGCAAACGAACGTCCGGCTGTTCCCATTTCAGTTGTCCGTTAGCTGTTTCTTGCGAAAGAAAAATCGTATCGTGGTACTCTTTTTCTCCTCCCTGCCACGGCATTCGTCCGTTGAAGTTGGCGCCCCCGGCCACCACCAGCCGATTTTGGTGAACACCGGTAACCGGGCCTGCCAACCCTCGCTGCTCCCGCATCCCGTTTGACGCCGGAACTTCGGAGAAAATGTCCCATGTTATTTTCATAATCGCCCTGTCTCGTTATTCACTTCAAAGTTGCCGATTTATCAAGCTGCAAAATCCCAAATTCAATCCTTCAATCCACCTACATCCGGGAAAAATACGCCTCCATATCCAAGGCATCTACATCGGCCACAAACTGCTTGTAATCCTCGCTGCTCATGTTTTTCACAGGCAAGCGGAACTCGCCACATTCCAGCCCAACATAGCGCAGAAAAGCTTTTCCGGTGGCTATACCCCCATATTTCCCCAACAGGCGAATCATATCGATCGACTGCAGCTGCAGTCTGCGGGCTTCCACAAAATTACCATCATCGTATGCTTTAATCAGCTGGTGATAGAGCGGCGCCGCATAGTTGAAGGTGCTTCCAACGCCACCGCGAGCTCCCAACACAAGGGCCGATAAGAGGTTTTCGTCCCGTCCCCAAAGCATGTCGTATTGGCCATTCTGAAAATTCAGACAGCTTAGGTAATCCATAAAATCCTCGTGGGTATATTTTATTCCAACCAGGTTTGGAATCATCGATGCTGCTTCCTGCAAAAATTCGAACATCGATACGTTGCAGCCTGTCAGCACTGGAATGTGATAGAAATAAACCGGCAGTTGGGGTACCGCTTCAGCGACTTTGGCACAAAATTCGGCCAGCTGTTTTGCACCGGCGGGCTTAAAATAATAGGGTGCCAAAATAGCGATCGCATCAACGCCCAAGGCTGCTGATCTTTGTGCATTCTCCATACACTCGGCATAGGATGTCCCGCCAACCAAATCGATTATTCTTAAAGCTTCTTGTTTCTTGTTTTGCGACGTCCAGGCGGTGGTGATTTTCACCTTTTCCTTTTGTGAAAGTGAAACTCCTTCACCGGTTGAGCCGTTGATAAAAGCGCCCACAACACCATTCTTTTGCAAAAAGTTATAATAAGCCGGAATCAATTCAACGTTCAGCTCGCCATTGTCCAGCATCGGAGCAAAAGGCGCTGCAATAAGACCTTCTATTTTTGAATTCACTGTTGTATTCATGATATCTATCTATTAATCTTTAATTCTGATTTCTTGTTTTTCGGAGCTATAAAAGTCCTCGTAAAATTTCAACCCATTTTGAGTAAGCTTCGCCGGTCAGATGCAACCCGTCATTCGTCAGGGAGGGATCCATCCAGTTGTTTTCGCTGCTTTTAAAATGGGAGAATAAATCGACAAATTCAGCTTGTGACCGGCCACACCATTCACTCAGTTTTTGATTGATCCACAGTATGTCTTCGGTTTTTGAACAATGGCCGGCAAACTTGCCAAACTCCGGATTGACCGGTAAAATGCTCTGAATATACACTTCCGTTTTGGATGAATGTTCTGTGATCAAGTTGGCAATTTGGCATATGTTGGCAAAAACCGTGTCTTTCGAGATACCGCGTGCCAGATCATTGATTCCAATTAACAGGAAAACCTTGGCAGGCTTTGATTCGGTGACTTCGTTTAAACGATAAAGTACCCCCGCCGTCACATCGCCACTGATTCCCCGGTTTTTAACCCGCTTATTCTGAAAAAGCTCCACCCATTCGCCACCATCAGTGATACTGTTTCCCAGGAAGATGATTTCTTTTTTGGTATTCGGAAGACTTTCAAACAGCGTTCTGCGCTGCTCATAATACGTTGTTTGAAAGGATTTTTCCTGTCCGTCAGCGGAGACTACCAGCATGAGGTTCAAAAAGAGGACGATGGGTAATGTTAATTTTATTATGCTCATTTATCTGTCTTTTTTTCAGGAGTTAAATTGGTATAAAGCGATTCTAACGTTCTTTTTTCAGATCAGCTGAAAATCGCAAGTCCTTGACCTCACGCACCGTGAAATAATCAAATTGAACCGGTACAAAAGTGAACATGCGTTTCCAGGTCTCATTTTTCACCGGAATTTTCAGCAGCACCTGATTCCAGCCATTTTTTAGGTGAATGGACGCAGGGTTTCTGAAAAAGTAATTTTCATCGGTGAATGGAATTTCTTCGGTGTTACTTGCCAAACCCGGCTTATTCCATTTGGGGGCTGTAACAGGCTTCCCGTTTAGCCAAACTTTCGGATGGGTATTGTGCCATTCTCCATCTTGTGGAAATGGGCCTCCCCTTCGTCCTGCCGAGCGCGACCAGTCGTGAAAGCCAATCCACGCCCCGACAGTTTGTTCTTTGGGCGACCAAATCCGGGTGTAAGCATAATAGGTTCCTGCTTCTTTGGGAAAATAGGACGGGTAGCCAAAAAAATGGGTCAGGTGAATGGTGCCGCCAATAAAAGGCCCCTGCCAAGTGTAATTGGCCGAATCGATTTGGTAAGTTTCCAGCAATTCATCTTCAACCGGAAATTGAGCTTCAACATCACCACCATGGGCTATCGGTCCTAAAACCTTCCACTCGATGTTGGTCTGTTTCACGTATGGAAAGGGTTTTCCGGTGAAATATTTGTCTCGGTGCCCGATCAGGCGATCTTCAAAAGCCCTGAATTCATTCAGCAGCTCACTTCCCTTTTTTGGCAGTTTGGCGAGGTAATTTTCGCCAATTTCTCTCTTCTGCCCTGTCCACGACGTTTCGCTGTAGGTAAGTATTCCCGGATACACCGGATTTTGTGTGAGAATGTCGTATTCGCCATTTACATTATTGTCGTTCCAGCAGCAAAGAATCCCTCCCAGCCGCAGCGAATCACCATGAGCAGCCCCGTTAATTCGCTCAAAATACAACTGCGAAATACCCGCCAGCGGATCCAGATGATTCAGGTAGTTTAAACGGCAGTCGATGTAGCGGTGTCCCGGTTTTGGGTAGCCGTTTGATGACCACAATTGTGTGATGGAAACCGAATCGCCTTCGATATGTTGTCCCGGTCGCCACACAATTAGTTCGCGGCCATGGTGTTGCGTTACCCGCTCAAGCAGTGCCGGCAACAGCGTTGGCGACGGTTCTTCGTAGCTGTGCCAAACCTCATCAGTTCCCAAGTGAATGTAGGGCATCACCTCTGCCGGCGCCAGGCTGCATAGCTCATCCACCAAATCGATCAGTACGGGTTGCACGCGCGGATCGTTCATCGCCTCAATTCCCATCGCTTTGCGAAAAGCAGCACTGTGGCCGGGTATATCAAACTCAGGTATCAGCGTAATTTTCCGATCCTGGCAATAAGCCACCAGTTCTTTATAATCTTCCTGTGTATAGAATTTGCCTTTTTGGCGCGTCATGCTTTCCTCCGAGTTCAATTGTGGATAGACTTTACTCTCCAGCCGCCAACCAGGATTTTCAGTTACGTGAAAATGAAAAACGTTAAACTTGTATGCCGCCAGCACATCAATTTGCTCTTTGAGCATGTCCATGCCTTGGAAATTCCGGCCCACATCCTGCATAAAGCCTCGCACGGCAAAAGCCGGCCAGTCAACGATCGTGCATCCTTTTAAGAAACGCTTGCCATTTTTTCTGACAATAAGTTGTTTTACGGTTTGCTGGCCACGAAAAATTCCCGTTTCGGTTGTGGCTTCCAGAATCACGGAATCAGAAGAAACCTTCAAAGAATAGGCTTCATCACGATTCACCTGAACCTGCGGAATCGTGGGTGCAATTCGTTGCACAAAACGGGCGCTGCTGTCGGCCATATCAAACTGCTGCGGGGTCCACTCCACATGTTGGGGCATGGGAATCAACGCCGGAACTGGTTCTTTTTCTGTGCTGCATGAAAGAAGCAGTCCGATGCCCAGCAAGCATATCAATGGTTGAAAATGTAGTCGGTTCATTATTATTGGTTCAGGTTTTTCTATTCCTACTTGATGATATCAGCAACAGGAATGCTTTGAAAATAAAGCTCCTTTACCCCTTCGTATACAATCCCAATGGTTTCGTTGTCGATCATTGTCATGCAGGAATAACCAAATCCGGCAGGTTCATAAATTTCCAGCTGGAATTCCTCTGGCCAGCTCATGCCTTCGTCCACACTGGCTTTGATGGTCATGTTGGTTCGCTGGTGTTTGTTGTTCGGGTTTGAAAAGAATAGCACCCGCTTCTTTTCGCCATCCACTTTCAGATCGGCCGAAATGATACTCGCCATACAATTCGGTTCTTGCAATGCCGAATTCGATGTGGGATGAATTTTCCAGGTTTTACCCAAGTCATTGGTTGTAGCAACTGCCCGACCGTTGGTGTCGCCTTTGTCTTTTCGATTCTGATCGTCACGCATGTTTAGCATCAGGCCACTATCCGTTAACTGGACCACCTGGGCTTCGGTGGTATTGGGTTTGGCCCCTGTTCCAATCTGCCAGCTTTCACCGCCATCGGTGCTGTAAACGATGGTTGAATGACTGGTGTATTGTCCGCCGTCCAAAGCTTTTTCTCCAATGTCGGCTTTAAATTGTGCCGGAAAAACCAGGGTTCCGTCTTCCAGTGTAATCCCGCGTCCGGGACCTTGCAACAGCAGCTGCCACGAAGGATCTTTAATTTGCCCGGTGATGTTAATTGTTTCTGACCAGGTCAATCCATCGTCGATACTTTTGGCTATGACAAACTGCCCGGTCACCTCCGGACTCATTCCCGGTTTTGAGGCCCACCAAAGCATATCCTTCTCCGTTGCACCGCTCATCCATAGTCCAGCTACCCACAGCGTTCCTGTTGTGTGATCGTACAACACACTGGGGTCACCAATGCCATTCAGCCGTTGCGAACGTCCACCCCATTCGCCCATGTCCATAATCACTTTCATGGGTTCCCAGGTTTGTCCGCCATCGGTACTGCGACTCATGCCCACATCAATATCTTCCTGTAAATCCTTACTGTTGTTATAACGATTGTCGTAAACCGCGATCAATGTTCCTTTATTAGTGGTCACCAAGCCGGGAATCCGGTAGGTGTCGCATTGATCCTGCCCCGCCCCACGCAGCACTTTAGCCAGTCGAAACTTGTGTGGCTCTGCCGGAATGCTTTCGGCGAGCTGATCACCTCCCAAGTCAAATACAATCCGTTCAATTTGAAAGGTAGCCAGTAAGCCCGCATTTTCTTTCGCCTTGAAATTTAGGTTGAAAACCTGTTCGCTTTTGACCGTTTCAAAAAGCCCTTCAATTTCCACTTTTTTTGAAGTGATCTGATTTGAAGCGCCAAAAAGCTGTTCGCCTTCTTCGGTAGTGAAGCCAACCGAGACAGACTCCAGACAATCCGTCTGGCTTTCCGGTGCAAAATGAATGGTCAACCCTGAAACGTGTAACCGACTGTTTTCCTCGTTTGCAGTGAATGTAACACTCATCAGGTTTTGACTGTCATCGTCAACAAACAAGGGCACAGATTTCTGATTGAGTTGAACGGTGTAGGAATTAACAGACTTTGAAGAAATAACAGAATTTGCTGTTTGACAACGAATGGCTGCCAAACTCAAAACAAGTAGAAAAACAAGTTGCTTCATGGGTTTTGGTGTTTACATTTCGATGGTTTTTAATAGCATAAGGAGAGGTTTGTCACCCTCTCCTCATCTTTTTGCTAAACTATAAAAAACATCTATGAAAAAAGTATTAATATCCTTCGGTTTGTGTCAATTCCGAGTCGTTTGCCAACATGCTTTGTGAGATGGAATAGTAAATCTTGTAAGCTTCATCGGCATCTAAAGTTGCTACTTCGTCGAACACGATCCCATCGCCAGCACGAACCAGATCCCACCAGCGTTTTCCTTCGGCTACAAACTCTTTATAACGCTCGTCAAGAATAGCCTGGGTGTTTTGCGCTTTTGATCCACTAACAAACTCGTGCCCGGCAAAATTCTCGCCGTATGCCCGTGCCCGCACAGCATTAACTTCTGCTGACGGATCTTCGTTCAAATTATTTTTGGCTTCAGCCAGTAAGAGCAATACATCGGCGTAGCGATACACCGGAATATTATTGTAGCTCCACCGTGATCCGTCATCACCCACAATTCCAAGAAATTTTCTCAATATCGATCCTTGATAGTTGGGGTCTCCCGCCTGAAATGGGACATGCACACTGCCATCGTCATAGATACGGATAAAGGTATTGCGACGTTGATCCAGGGTATCGTCGAGCAGCAGCAGTGTTTTATCCGATGCCCCATAGCGGCTTAAGCCATTAATCACAAAATCGCTCATCGAGTTCCCTTTTTCATCATATAAGTCGTCCAAATCAACTTGCCTGGTGGTAAACAGATTTCCGTAGAAATTGCTTGCCTGATCTTGCTGGTAATCAATGGTGAAAATAAATTCGTTGTTATTTTCATTGTTTTGACCCCACAGGTTGTCGTAGGCTACGAGGCTAAAACCTGCAACTTGCGAAAGGGCTGTTTTGGCTTCTGTAAAATCGGCCGTTCCGCCTCCTAAAACTTTGCCCGACCAAAGGTAAGCATCACCTTTTAAGGCCAGTGTTGCAGCTTTCGACCAATAGACCGGTTTCCCCAACCACAGCGTATTATCATTGTCAAAATATTCCAACGATTTGGCAAGGTCGTTTTTGATTTGTTGCATGACTTCAGCCTTTGGAGAACGCGGTTTTTTCAAGGTTTCCAGGTTCACTTCCAACAACGGTTCGGTGCTGATGGGCACATCTCCCCAGGCTTTCAACATGGTATAGTAGATTTGAGCACGAATGCCGTAAACCTGTCCAAGCATATGATTTTTGGCTGCTTCATCGGCAAACTCAACACTGGGTGCGTTCTGGATAAAGTCATTGATGTAATGCATCAATCCGTAAAAGTTCGCCCAGTTGCCAAAATATACCAAGGTAGAACTGATATTATTGGCAATTAAATCGATATCATTGGGCGAATTGGCGAAGGTATTTCCTCCCCAAACATCAGACCGGACTTCACCCATTTGCCACTGTGTAAAAGCGTAGTTTCGGTAGCTTGCGTAAATCCCGGTGTGCGCGGCGCGCGCTGCTTCTTCAGTATTCCAGAAGCCATTATACGTTAAATCGCTTTCCGGCTCCATATCAAGATCACAGGCACTTAACAGTGCTATGGTCAATAGTAAAAGGATATATTTTTTCAGTTTCATAATTGGTAATGCTTAAAAAGTTACGTTAACGCCAAAAGTTATTGTCCGTGGTAAAGGAAACCGTCCATAGTCAATGCCATCTCCTGATTCTTCCGGAGAACTTCCTGAGAATCCATTGAAATAAGCCAGGTTAGCTCCGGTCAGATAAAGGCGCATGTTTTCAAAGATATTATTCACATGTGTTCCCGGTAGATCATAGCTCAGGGTTACTTCGCGCAGCGCCAGGTAATCTCCCTTTTCCCACATTCTTGAGCTGCTGCTTTCCATTGATCCTTGGTCGCCACCTGCTGCCAGATGATTTCGCTGACGGTCAACTAAAGTGAAAATGGGAACGTTTGAGGTAGGATTTTCCGGTGTCCAGGAGTCTCTGATTTCCAGTGGCCCGTTTTGGTTCCCTTGGGTTTGGGCGATTCCTTTTACCCGGCGCCCATTGATAATGTAATGCCCAACGGTAAAATCAGTTTTCACAAACAAGCTAAAGTTCTTGTAGCTAAAATCGGAAGTTAGCCCCCCAGTAAAATCGGGTGTTCTGCGGCCAATAACCTGCCGATCCAGGTAGTTGATAACGTTGTCTCCATTCAAGTCTTTCCAACGCGTGTCTCCAAGGAAACGGGTTTCCTTTTGAACAGCAAACTCCACGACCCGTCCATCATGTTCATCAATATCGGCTTGGGTTTGGTAAACCCCGTCGAATACATAGGCTGTAATGACATCATATCCTACGCGTTCGCCTTCCTGCAAACCGCCAACATATTTGGTTTCACCAGTTGCCGGATCATAAATTTCTGTTCCCCCCTGCCGATTTTTATCCACACCGTTTTCGGGCAGTTTGTGGGCAAAGTTGCGAACGGAATAATAAGTTAAGCCCACATTCCAGTTGAAATCGCCAGCTTTAACGACATCGGCATTAATCTGCAACTCAAGCCCTTTATTACGAAGCGTTCCATTATTGGTTGTAATGGCTGAAAAGCCGGTCCACAATGGCAAAGTCAGGTTGGCCAGCTTGTCCTCTACGTCGCGAACAAAGTAATCGCCAATCACCGTCACCCGATTATTGAACAAGCCCAAATCCAAGCCCAAATTTAAGGTTGTGGAACGCTCCCATTTCAAGTCAAGTAAAGGCAATCCACTGTTGGCATAGCCAGCCTGGGTATCGTAAATGGATGTTTTGCCATAGGTTCCGAAGACCCCAAAGTTGCTCAATACATCAATATTACCGTTCACCCCGTAACTGATACGTGGCTTTATTTTGCTTATCGTGTTTTTAAAACTCGACTGCTGGAAAAAGTCTTCGTTGTGTGCATTCCAACCAACTGAAACACCCGGGAAAAATCCATATTTATTGTTTCCCAAACGAGAGGTTCCGTCATAGCGAAAGGTTAAGCCTAGCAGGTACTTGTAATCGAAATCATAATTGACCTGTCCAAACAGCGAAGCGATTTCGTAGCCGGTTCGATATGAATAAGGAACACCGCTGGCTTCGGAACCAACATTCATGGTATAAATCAAATCGGTTGGAGAAAGACGCGTGGACGCGTTAAATGAGAAATATTTTTCCTGAAAATATTCGGCACCAACCAGAGCACTCAAATTGTGATTTTCGGCAATCGTTTTCTTATAATTGATCATTGCTGTAAACTGGTCGCGTAAGGTACGCTGGTGCGACGCAGATGAAAGTCTTTCAGTATTTAAACTTCCGGAATTGAGGTAGGCTTTATTAAACGATTCGTTTGAATTATTCACCGTAAAATGACTTCCTCGCGCCGTCAAGGTAAAATCGTTCAAAAATTTGTAATCAATCTGAACAGAGGCAGTTAAGCGCTGCTCCAGGTTGTAGCGTACAAACTTATCCTGATAGTAAAGCGGGTTACCGAACCCCAGGTAAGTTCCCGGCTGGTATTCAGACGACAAGCTTCCATCGGGATTGTTATTATAGATGCGCGATGTTGGAGCTAAACCGGCTGTTCGTTGAAACAGGTTGTACTCACTGTCGTAGGCTAAATTTTGATTCGAGTGGGCATAAATGAAGTTTGAAGTCACCTTCAGGTCGTCGGTTAACTTATAGGTCGTATTTAGAGTTCCTGAGTACCTTTTAAAAGCGGAGCCGAACACCAGGCCTTTGTCATCCATAAAACCTAATCCGAGGTAATAAGTTCCACGTTCATTTCCTCCGTCAAAACTCAGGCTATAGTCCTGTGCTTGACTATTTTGATAGAACAGTTCATTCATCTCATTTTCCTGAAAAATCAGCATGGTTCCCGGATTCACAGGGTCTTCTATGGTTTGCCATCCTTCGTAATCCAACAGATAGCGGTTGTCGTCCGACAATACCATGGTCGTATAAATCGAGTTGGTGGTATTATTTCCAGTTCCCGCCGCATGAGCACCGGTCAAAAACTGGTTCAGCCAGGCATAGCCCATCACGTCTTGAGCCTGCTTGACGCCAAGTCGGTTAAACTTCACGTAATCCGCAGCTCCCAGGTAGTCCATCGGATCTTCTCTACGTTCGTTTGTGGTAAACTTCGCCCGAAAATTAATTCTGGATTGGCCAACCTTTCCTTTCTTAGTAGTGACTAAGATAACACCGTTGGCCGCCCTGGCTCCATAAATAGCTGTTGACGCGGCATCTTTCAAGACTTCCATCGAGGCAATGTCGTCAGAGTTCAACGCATAAAACGATCCCGGGACACCATCAATCAAAATCAAGGGATTCCCAGTTCCCGAGAAGCTGGTGCCACCGCGAACCACTAAACTGGGGGTTGATCCCGGCTGCCCGGTGGTTTGCGTCACTTTCAGACCTGCAATCGTTCCTTGTAAAGCCGTTGCCGCATTCGAGCGCGGTGCACTCTCCAATACTTTTGTATCCAGCTTTGATATCGAGGTAGTCATTTCAGCACGCGACTGCGTGGTGTAACCCGTAACAACAACTTCATTTAGCGCAGTAGTTTCAACGGCCAAGGCGATATTAATCACCTGCTGGCCTGCTAGATCAACGACTTGCCTCTCAAAGCCAACCATCGAGAATTGAAGTTTCTCAGCATTGGCAGGAACCGTTAAAGAATAGTTTCCTTCAAAGTCACTGATTGTCCCAGTCGTCGTTCCCGGAACAACCACAGTTGCTCCTGGCAAAGGGTCACCTGTAGCCGCCTCAACAATTTGTCCAGATACATTTTGCTGAGCAAATGAGTGGCTGCTAAGTAACAGTGCGGCTACGATCCAGCAAAAAGGCAGTAATTTTTTAAATTTCATCATCATAAAATTAAGTGTTAGTCTTCTTAATAATTGCTTTATGTCCTACATAAGACGAAACAAATGTAAAAATTGTTTTTTTTATTCCAAACATTTTTGCAAATTTGTTGTGTTATGTAGTACATATTTGAAAGCATAAAAAAAATGGAAACTGAAGATAAGAACCTGATAACTGCTATAGACACAAGAAGTTTGGTGGATAAAGTTGAAATGAACCTGGTGGATTATTTTAAGAGAAATGCGCTGCAACCCGGCGATGTGATTCCGAAAGAAGTTGAACTAGCCAGTGCTATGGGTGTCAGTCGAACAG
This sequence comes from uncultured Sunxiuqinia sp., assembly GCF_963974515.1. Lineage (GTDB taxonomy): Bacteria > Bacteroidota > Bacteroidia > Bacteroidales > Prolixibacteraceae > Sunxiuqinia. The sequence continues at coordinate 16,516 of NZ_CAXBDD010000021.1, forward strand.
TGATTAGAGAATCACTGAATCGACTAAAAACCATGGGAATGATAGAATCCATAAAGCATAAAGGAACCGTAATTACCAGCCCCGACATTTCATCGCTTCTGCAGAAATCAATGATTCCACACATCTTGGATAACAGCACGTTGAGAGATATCTTTGAGCTCCGGCTTATTCTTGAGATTGGGATGGGCGATCTGATTTTCAGACACATTACTGATCAGGACCTGAAAGAGTTGGATGAGATTGTTGATCAGGAGCCTGAATTTAGTGAAGACATTCTGTTTGATATCAGCCACGAAATTGAATTTCATAGCAAGCTGTATTCAATCACAAAAAATGAAACGTTGAAGAACTTTCAGAAGATGCTTCTCCCCGTCTTTAATTACGTATATGACAGTGGGTTGATACACAAGCCCATTTCAAATAAGCGCTATGTATCGCACCGCGGAATTGTTGATGTGCTGAAAGGTGGATCTCCGGATGAATTCAGAATTGCGATGCGTAAACACCTCGAAAATCATTTTCAACGTATTATGGTCCTGGAACAAAACAACGCATAACGCATCTTTTTGGAACTTCTTAGTCACAATTGATTGATCCAAATCTCTCAGGTTCATACTCTCCGTTTGCCAGCCTCAGCAAAAATCACCAATATCAGATGGCAGGTAGCTACTTTTTTACCATCACCGGATCTTGATATTGCTCCTGCAACTTGCGAAGTTCCACTTTCAGGTGATCAACTACTTCTTGGTATTCTGCTTTCCCGCACAAGTTGCTCATTTCGCTTGGATCATTTTCCAAATCGTACAATTCCCACTCGTTAATATCATGGTAAAAATGAATTAATTTATACCGATCCGTCCGGATGCCATAGTGACGTTTTACCGCATGCTCTCCCGGATATTCATAGTAGTGGTAATACAGGCCGTCACGCCATTCGGCTATCTGCTCTCCATCAACCAACGGCAACAACGACTCGCCCTGGATATCTTCCGGAATGGCTGCACCAGCCAGATCAAGAAAGGTAGGAGCATAATCGATATTTTGCACCAGCTGATCTATTTTGCCCCGTGCCTCATATCCTTTGGGAAAGCGCATAAGCAATGGTGTTCGGAACGATTCTTCGTACATGAAACGCTTGTCGAACCAGCCATGCTCACCCATATAGAAACCTTGATCGGAGGTATAAACCACCAAGGTGCTTTCGGCCAATCCATTATCATCCAAATATTTCAACAGTCGGCCTACATTATCGTCCAGTGATTTGACACAGGCCAGGTAATCCTGCATGTAACGGTTGTATTTCCACTCCGCCAGCTCTTTTCCGCTTAAGTTACGGGCTTTAAAATCTTCGATAATCGGATTATACACTGCATCCCAAGCATCGCGCTGCTCATCGGTCATACGCGCATAAGCCCCATTTTCGTAGTAGGAACGATAAGGTGTTTGGACTTCCCCTTCCTCGTCCAGCATTTTCAGGTCATACACCAAATCCATATTTTCAATGATGCTCATTTCCTGCTCGGCAGCCGCAGTTCTTCCAGCGTAATCATCGTAGAAATTGTCGGGTAGCGGGAACTCTCGGTCTTTGAATTCATTCAAATATTTTGCTGGTGGCATCCACACCCGGTGCACCGCTTTGTGATGAACCAGCAAACAGAATGGTTTGTCTTTGTCCCGTTGATTCAACCAATTGGTGCTGAAGTCAGTGATAAGGTCCGTTACGTAACCTTCGTGACGCTTTTGTCCGGTTGAATCGATAAAATCCGGATTATAATAGCTTCCCTGCCCGGGTAAAATGTTCCAGTGATCAAAGCCGGTTGGATCGCTTTTCAGGTGCCATTTCCCGATCAAGGCAGTTTGGTAGCCGGCTTGCTGCAACAATTTCGGAAAGGTTTGCTGATTACCGTCAAAGGTATCTGTATTGTCTCGCTGACCATTGGCATGACTGTGTTTCCCGGTAAGCATCACGGCCCTGCTGGGAGCACAAATGGAATTGGCTACAAAGCTGTTGGTGAAAGTCACCCCTTCATTGGCAATCCGGTCGAGCCCCGGCGTTTGGATAAACCGATTATCATAGGCACTCAGTGTTTGAAACGAGTGATCATCCGTCATGATAAAGATGATGTTCGGCCGATCAGGCTTTTCAACTTTGAGTTGCGAAGAAGTACAGCCGGCAGCTAAAGATGCCAAGCCTCCAAGTATTAATAATTTATGATTCATTGGATCTACGGCTGTTTGTTCTTGATTGGTTACTTTTTATTTATCAGGACTTTGCTCATTTCAATATACTTCTCCGTTGAACCTTTCACAAGCGGAACCATAAAGAAGCTATATTCATGACGCTCCTGCCCATTCAAGGTGTATTCTTTTTGCGGACGAGCGCCCCAGCTGTTATCGCCACCCAGACCGCGTTGGCCCAAGTCGATATTCAACTGCACCAAATCGCGCTCCTTGATGTCGTTGATGTGCTTGCTGCCATTCACTTCTGGAATACCATCAATACGGAACTCGGGCTCCACCTCTCTGTTTCCTTCGTAATCCAGTCCTCCGGTAGTATCAAAATCTTCGTTTGGCATATGCAAGGCGCTCATGCCTAAACCAGCTTTGGGCTGATCAGCTACGATCAACAAACCTTCGCCTTGCTCATTACACAGCGCCCACCAGCCAACATCGGTCCGGTATCCGTTTTCCTGGGGGCGCACGTAAGGCACGTAATGCTCACTGACATTGGCTTGGTAGAGGTCAACGAAAGTGGAAGCTTTGCGATCGACATAGTTTTCCCAAGGACCACGTCCAAAATAACTAAGCTGATCGTAAGCTTTCGGCAGTTGCAGGCGCATGCCTACGCGAGGGATGTCAGCTTTATATTCGGTCGTATTCAAACGGTTGGAAACTTTTACTACACCAGTCCCCGCAATTTCATACACGCTGACAAAGGTCGTATTCACTCCAGGCAGTTGGTAGGCTACTTCCAACTTGACAAGGTTTTCGGCCAGGGTTTCGGTTTCCATAGAGATCACTTCAGAAAACAACGAAGCTTTTTTCCATTCGCTGTTGTTGAACTGCATACGGTTTCCAAAATCGTTGTCGGTTGGCGCCCGCCAGAAATTGGGTTTCGGGCCTTTACCATCTTTCAGCAGTTCTGTGCCCTTAAAGGCGAACGAAACCGGACGACCTTCTGCCTGGCTAAACACAAAACGAAAATCGTCATTGGACACGGTAACCTGCTTGTTGCTTTGCTGAACTGTCAAAGCTTCACCATTTGAAGACGCCACCGGCTCCGGTTCAAATAAGTTGGCCAGTTCTATCTGTTCCCGGGCTACTTCAAATCCGGCAGGCAACAGCCCCCACTCATTTTTCAAGGTAGCCGACAGGTGGACAAAATAGCGGGTATTGGCTTTTTGCTCAAGGCCATCCAGCGAAATACGGATCATCTGTCCCGTGTGCGTTTCCACGTCCAGCTCATTAAAATGGTCGGTCTTCAACACTTTTCCATCCGCCTTAATTTGAGCAGTAAAGTTAAATGCAGTCAGATTGGTAAAGTCATAGAGATTCTCAACAAACACACGTAACTCATGGTGATTATTGACTCCCGCAGCTTTGAAGTTGATGAACTCGTGCGCTTTTTTCACTTCGTATAATCCGGGTTGCGCCGACCGGTCGGGAAATACAATTCCGTTGTTCAGGAATGTATTATCGGTGGGCATGTTCTCGCCATAGTCTCCGCCATACGCGTAAAAGCGCTCGCCTTTTTCGTTTGTTTTCCAAATCGACTGGTCCACCCAATCCCAGATAAAACCGCCTTGCAGGTTGTCGTACAGCTCAATCACATCCCAGTAATCCTGGAAATTTCCCGTGCTGTTTCCCATGGCATGGGCATACTCACTGGGAATAAACGGCCGGTTGGTTTTGTGCTTGCCGATGTACTCAAAAAAAGCAGGCGAAGGATATTGCGGCACCACGATGTCGGTGTTCCAATCCATATCCAAAATACTGCCGTCGTGATCTTTATACGTACGCTCGTACTGCACGGGACGTTTTTGTGGGTCGGCCGCTTTCATGGCTTCGTAACCGGCATAAAAATTTACACCATTGCCGGCTTCGTTGCCCATACTCCAAATAATGACCGACGGATGGTTCTTATCGCGCTCCACCAGGCGAACCATGCGGTCGACATGCTGTTTTTCCCACTCTGGCTTTTTGGCTAATGAATGCTCACCATAATACATGCCGTGCGACTCAATGTTGGCTTCGTCAACCACATAAATTCCATGTTCGTCACACAGTTCATAAAAACGGGCCCCACGCGGGTAATGGCTCAGGCGAACCGCATTGATGTTATTTTCTTTCCACAAGCGAATATCTTTCATGATCATTTCTTCGCTCATCACATGCCCTGTTTCCGGATCGGTTTCCTGGGCATTCACTCCTTTCAGGGTAATACGCTGCCCATTGACCAGCAATAAACCTTGTTTGATTTCAACCGTACGAAAACCAACTTTGATGGCCGTAGCTTCGAGGGGCTGGCCTTTCTTGTCCTGAAGCTCCAGCAAAAGGGTATATAAATTCGGATGCTCCGCGCTCCACGGCTTGACCCTTTCAATTGTAGCCGAAAAGGCTTCCTTAACAGTTGCCTGCCCACCAACTTCCAACTTTTTGGCGTCACTGGTCACTACCCGCCCCTGCGCATCAATTAGCTGATAAGCCAGTTGAACTTTCTGCGCTTTGGGCAGATGGCTGTTCAGTTCTACTGCGAGTTGCAGCTCACCATTTTGGTAAGCAGCGTCGAGCGTTGCGCTGGCCTCTAAATCGCGAAAGCGTAGCTTGGGTTGTGCATACAGGTAGACACTGCGTTCGATTCCACTGATGCGCCAAAAATCCTGGCACTCCAAATAAGAGCCATCGGTCCAGCGGAAAATTTGCAAGGCAATGGTATTTTCGCCTTTCTGAAGAAAAGGGGTAATATTGAATTCGGCAGGCAACTTACTGCCTTGCGAATAGCCCACATAGTTCCCGTTGATCCATACAAAGCCACCTGATTTCATGGCCCCGATGTGAAGAAAAACTTCTTTGCCATTCCAATCGTCGGCCAGCACAAAGCTGTGACGATAAGATCCAACCGGATTGTACTCGTGGGGCACTTTTCCCGGATACTTCGGATAGATGCCGTCCAGCTCAATATCATCGGCTACCGGTGCTTTGTGGTCTGCAAACTCATATTGATGGTTAACGTAGATGGGGACCCCATAGCCTTCCACCTCCCAGTTCGATGGTACTTTGATGTTGTCCCAATCTGCCACATTTTCCTCCGGATTCATAAAACTGGTTGGCCGATCTTTTGGGGAACGCACCCACTTAAATTTCCAAATCCCGTCAAGGGACTGCCGGAAATTGGCTTGTGTCGCTTGGGAATTTAAAGCTGCTTCCTTTGACCCATGCGACACAAAAGTGGCATGAGCCGGTTCTTTGTTTTCCTGAATCACATCGACATTTTCAATATAATTCCAAACATTAAAAACCGGATCGGACGACTGGCTGGCAGCCGTCCATCCGGTCATTAGAAAAGTAGTGAGTAGTAGTATTGTATTCTTCATAATTGAGCAGATTTCCGATTTTACCGGAGAAAGAAGCTGTCTTCACCACCTCGCGCCAGAAAGGCTTTTAGAAGACAGCTTCTTAAATTAATAGTGATAATTTTCCAATTTGATTTGGGAGAATTTCTCGTCACCCACTTTTTTTAAATCTACAATGAAATGATTCCAAGACTGCAGAAATCCTCCGATATTATTATTCAGGTAAATAATTTTGACTGGATGGGTTCCCCTGGCCAACGCGATTTGTGCGTTGTTTCGCGAATAGCGTTTCACTTCTCCGTTGTTGTTTACCAGGAGCCGATTGGCAATAAAAAGCTGGTCAAAATTGGTTTGAAATTCATACACACCATCTTCCGCAATTTCAATGTATCCTTCTAGAATGGCACCGGTTGGCTGCCGGTAGTTGTTGATGGTTCGCAGGGTTTTCTCATTCACCTGGATGGTTTTCCAGTCTTCCGCCGACTCCAGATCTTCAACCTTAACGAAGGTTCCTTCGGCATACTTCCCTTGCAAGCCCGTTTGGCTTGGTTCAACCGAAACAGGCGGTAGCAATTCTTGCTTTTCAACGGTGATGCTTCGCACCGGGCTCATTGTTCCTGTGTTCAGAACCGAACGGATCTTGACCGTAGCATTCTCGTTAAAAGTCAGCGGAGACTCATACGCCGTTGAGTTTTGATCCGGCTCGCTTCCATCAAGAGTAAACACCATTTTCAACGAGCGCGTGTTGGTAAACGCAAGCGTGGCTTCATCAGTAAATGCTAGCTGATCTACCGGCCCTTCGGGAAGCGGAATATGGTAGTTAATACCGTGCAAATCCAGCCGTACAAATTGCGGATCCATGCGTCTCAGAAAATCTTCATAAGCTTTATTTTCCTTTTGCGTCCAGCCCACTTCGGCCAGGGCAATAATACGCGGATAAATGCGGTATTCAAACAACTCAGGTGTGTACAGGTATTCAGACCACACATTGCCCTGCGTACCAAGAACATGCTTGGCCAATTCTCCTTCCAGATCGGCAGGTACCGGGTCGTAGCTGTATGATTCTTCCAGGGTGGTGTAACCGCCAATAGCTACGGGCTCCACTTTACTGTCGCCTTGGTAATGATCAAGATAAACCCAATTTCCGGGCGTCATCACCACGTCGTGCCCTTGCTTGGCGGCTTCAATACCACCAGCCTCACCACGCCAAGACATCACCGTAGCAGTCGGCGCCAGCCCGCCTTCCAGAATTTCGTCCCAGCCTACCATTTTCTTGTCATGAGCCAGCAACACCTTTTCAATGCGTTGTACAAAATAGCTTTGCAGCTCGTGTTCATCTTTCAGGCCTTCCGCTTTGATGCGCTTCTGACAGTCAGCACAATCTTCCCAGCGATCTTTCGGACACTCGTCTCCTCCAATATGAAAATATTCATAGGGAAACAGGGGCACCACCTCGTTGATAACATCTTCCAAAAAATGAAAAACTTCTTCTTTCCCAGCACAATACACATCGGGCTCAACGCCCCACACATTACGAACCTGAAAAGGGCCTCCGGTGCACGAAAGTTCAGGATAGCCCACCAGGGCAGCCAGCGAATGTCCCGGCAGTTCAATCTCAGGAACTACATTGATAAAACGCTCTGCCGCATAAGCCACCACATCCTTGATTTCGTTCTGGGTGTAATAGCCGCCATATTCACTGCCGTCACCCTCCGTTCGCACGGATCCAAGTTCGGTGAGTTTCGGATATTTTTTAATCTCAATGCGCCAGCCCTGGTCTTCGGTCAGGTGCCAGTGGAAGGTGTTCATTTTGAAGAGGGCCATGACGTCCAGTTGCTTCTTGATGAACTCGACCGGCACAAAATGCCGGCAAACATCCAGATGCATCCCGCGCCAGGGAAACCGTGGCTGGTCTTTAATCTGTACAAAAGGAACCACCCAATCCACATTGGCGGCCAATGTTTGGCTTTCAATTTGCGGTGGAAGTAACTGAAGCATGGTTACCAAACCATAAAAGCCCGCGCGCTCGGTCGATGCCCTGATCGTTACGCCATTTTTATCAACCACCAGCTCGTATCCTTCTTCTCCCAAGTTGGCTGAAGCATCAAGCTCGAGAGCAACGAAATTCTTTGCTGGTCTTTCAGAAACAATTTCCAACGCAAAGCCGGCGGCCTGCTGAAAACGCTGATTAATTAAACCGGCTGCCGACTTCAATGCCGGCGTGTCAGGAATGGCTAAGGCGGTTTTTGAGTTCATGGTGAAATAACCGTCGAGGGTAGTCATCTCATTGGGTTGTGGCACAATGGCCACTTCCGGTTGCTCAGGATAGTGTCCGGTTTGGCAGGCGGCAAGAAGTACCGCCAAAACCACGACTGAAAACGTGTTCTTTAGACTGGTCATACTGTCAATTTTTAGTTTGATTATCTTTTACTCCAGCTTGTTACACAAGTTGGTGCTATCCCAGTGCTTTCCCCTAAGCGAAAGCATCCGGTTGTATCAAAATTATTTTCACAAATATATCAAATTACGCGTGTTCGAACACACAGAAACAAGAAAGTTTTTCCAAAAGCGATCTGTTTTTTACTTGGTGTAAGAATCGATTTCACTATTAAACATTGACTATCAATCCACTTACCCAAGGGATGGGTATCAATCACCATACGGAACGAGCGATGAAAAGACAAGCTTTTTCGGCCAGTCACGATGAAGTCAGACGACATCCCTGAAGGAGATGTACTTACTCCTGAGTCTTCTGAAAAGTGCCCGTCATGTCTATCTCCAGTACATTCACCATTTGAGGTTCCAGGGCTACACTAGTTTCGCCTTGCCCCTGCCCCACTTTCTGGAAGTAAAGATGCAGCGTGTTATTGCGTCGAAGTAATTCTGTATCGTACGAAGGCTCCCAGCGGTCAACCGGAAAGGGACTGACAATTTGTGAGTTCCAGTTGAATGATTCGGAAATCGTTGTAGAAGCCAACACCACGTGATTGTCCACTTCCTCGTCACGATAAATCAGTGCCAACCGCTTTTTATCTCCGTTAGATAAAAACACCAACTGTGGGCGACTGATGGGAATACTTCGTGATCCCAGTCCACCCAGTTCAAAATCATGGGTGCGATTGGTCACCACCGAGCTTTTCCACTGCCCACTCTGTTTGAAAATCACATGAAATTGCGTGCAGCTGTCACCCTCAGCTTTGAAGTACGTGGCAATATAAGCATTACCCTCCCGATCTGCCGTCATCGAGGTTTGGTTGATCAAATTGCTACCTTGGGGAATCGCCTTTACGATTTCGGCAGTTGCTTCGATGATGGGGAGTTGGTAGCTTTCGCCCGTAGATTTCTTCCAGCTTAAACCACCATCTGAAGAAACGGCATAACACATATCATGGTTGGAGCGTACATCCGGTGTCTCGTGCCATACCCACGACACATGAATATGGCCGGCATCATCGACATACAGTTGCCAGTAGGCATTCCGCCGATTTTCGCCATCAACTAAGTTGCTTTGCAGGCGCTCCCAGCTTTGGCTTTTTAAATCATATCGATTCAGCACCAGGTTGCCGTTTCCCGAACCACCCTCCCGGTAGGCAAACAACAAGTCGCCTTTGGGCAAGGCATAAAACTCAGGATAGGAAACCACTTGTTCGTTTTCACCGGTCATAAATAATCGATCCCCCATGATCAATTCTTCGGGCTCCTTTCCCCTACAATAGTTTAGTGGATTGTTGTGGTGGTCCCAGCTCAGGTGCAGGTAGCCATCTCCATCTACCATCAGGCTGATCACGTTATGGGCATCACGCACGTTTCCTTTGTATTGCGTTTGGTGAAGTTCCCACTTATCGCTTCCATGTTTTCGGCGGGCCAGCACTACCGACGCAGAGCTGTCGTAGTAGGCCACAAACTGGTAATTTGCCGATGAAACTACCGAATTTCTTCTGAAAATAGTCGCATTCACACTGGTTTGTGACCAGCCTTCGCCGATCGGTACCAACGAAGCTGTAATATCGGTTTCGGGTTGATTTCCGGATTGGCAACCAACAACGGCCAATAAAAATACCCCGGCAATTAGTCTAATCATTTTCTTCATGGATCATTCATCGTTAAAGCCGAAAGGATGGAGGTTCGCTCCATCCTTTCGGCTTTCCTCAAGTAAGTAACAATCTATTGGATTGCTTGCAAAACAAAACTGTATTGATAGCTTGATTCTTCCAAACGGTATTGTTCGTGCGTCCAGGCACCCCAGCTATTGTCTCCACCAACACCGCATTGTGCCAAATCGATGTGTAAAAATACATCTTTCTTTGGATGAAGGTCTGATGCGTGCTGCTGTTTTTTGCTCAAGCCGGGGTCAAAGTCCTTGGTTTCGAAGTGAAGTGCGCTGGTGCTTAGCGGCTGTAGCCCTTTCACCATTAAGCCTCGGCCATCCTGGTTCGTCAGGCTTAGCCAGCGAACATCTGTTTTGTAGCCATTCTCCTGGGGACGTGCGTAAGGTACGTATTGGTTGGCAACCGAGCTGGAGTGAATTCCGATGAATGTTCCGTTATTGCGGTCGTTGTAGTTTTCCCACGGGCCACGACCATAGTACTCAAATTGGTCGAATGCTCCGGGAATACGCACAACCATACCGAAGCGCGGCAGTCCGGGAAGAAGATCCGGGCCGGCCTGGTATTTGACGTCAATTCTCAAATGTCCGTCTCCTGTCATAGCATACACCAATTGGTAATCTGATTGTACATCGTTGAGAAACATATCGGCTGTAACAACCACGGCATTCCCGATTTCTTCGGCACGAATATTCTTCAAGCTGCGGTTAATGCCAGCTGTTCTCCACACATTGGCGCGTATGGGCATGCCATTCCCAAAATCATTGTCGGTTGGTGCACGCCAAAACTCAGGAGTCAGCTCTGAGCTAATCAGCCATTTTCCATTTACTGCAAAGCGGTTGAGCAATCCGGATCGCTTACTGATTCCCACTTCAACACCCGCGGCCTTAATGGTAATCTGATGGTTGTTTTCTTCCAGGGTTGGTTTGGAGTCCGAGCTAAGTTCTTTCCCGAAAAAGTTAGTCGACTCAAAAACCATCTGGTTACGTGCCACCTCATGCCCTGCCGGAAGCATTCGTGTTTCTGCCTTGGTGTAGGCATAAAAATCAAGCAAATATTCCACCCCGGCTTCCGGTTGAATTTCAGGCAGGTCAATGGCTACTCGTTGGGTTTTCCCAGGTTTGACGTTGGTGGTGAATTGACCTTCAGCTTCTTTCTCGCCATTTTTCAGCAGCACCCATTTAAAATTAAATTGCTCCAAACTGATGAAGGAAAATTCGTTGAAGATTTCCAATTCCCCTTTTTCAAGATTGATGGCCGAAACATGGATATCTTGGTAGATATGTTTGACTTCTTTTAACCCGGGATGCGGGGTACGATCGGCGGAAACCAGCCCATTGAGACAGAAGTTTTCATCGTGGGTATATTGCTGGCCGCCCAAATCACCGCCATAAGCCCAGTATGCCCGTCCTGCTTCATCTTGAGTTAGCAGGCCCTGATCAACCCAATCCCAGATAAAACCGCCTTGCATGTGTGACTTGGAACGAATCAGATCCCAATATTCCTTGAAGTTTCCGTTGCTGTTCCCCATGGCATGTGAGTATTCACACATGATGTAGGGACGCCCGGGATTTTCTTTGGCAGCATATTCGTTCATGCTGTTCATTCCAGGATACATGGGAGCTACAATGTCGGTGTTGGCATTTTGCCCGGCTTGCTCTGACTGAACCAAGCGGCTGTCGTCCCGTTCTTTAATCCATTCGTAAGCATCGTGGAAAACTTGTCCGTTTCCACATTCATTGCCTAAACTCCAGATAATAACAGAAGGGTGGTTCTTATCGCGCTCCACCAATCGTTTGACGCGGTCCATGTGGGCGGCATGCCATTCGGGCAGGTAAGCCGGATGTTTTGATTTGTCGAACCAACCTTGCCACTCGGCTCCCATTCCATGAGTTTCAATATTGGCTTCGTCAACGAGGTAAAGGCCATATTCATCGCAAAGCGAATTCCACAAGGTGCTGTGGGGGTAGTGCGAGGTCCGCACGGCATTGATATTGTGTTCCTTCATCACTTCAATGTCTTTCAGCATGGTGGCCCTATCCACATAATGCCCCGTGGTTTGGTGATGCTCGTGCAGGTTGACGCCCTTGACAACAACGGGCTGGCCATTGATCAACAATTGGCTGTTTTTCAGTTCGACGGATCGGAATCCGATTTTTTGCGATGTTGTTTCAATCAGCCTCCCATCAGCACCGTAGAGCGACAACAGCAGCTGATACAGATTGGGCGTTTCAGCACTCCACTGCCGCACATTCTTAACAGTCGTGTTCACCTTTACATCCGTTGTGGCAACGCCATCCAGGTTCCACTTTTCCTTCTTCCTGAAAACCTGTTTCCCATCCGCATCCAATAAGTTTAGTTGAAGTGATCCCGCCGCTGGTTTATCGGTGAAGTTATTTAGGCGCAGGTCAAGCGAAAAGGTGCCGTTCTTGTAGGCTTTATCCAAACCCGCTTTCACAAAGAAATCGTCAATACGGATTTGATCGGTGCTGTAGAGAAACACATTCCGTTCAATTCCGGAAAGGCGCCAGAAATCCTGATCTTCCAGGTACGAACCATCACTCCAGCGATAGACTTCAACAGCCAGACTGTTACTTCCCGGACGAACGTATTTGGTAATATCAAACTCTACCGGGCTTTTGGTAACCTGGCTATAGCCCACCTTTTCGCCATTTACCCAAACGTACATCGCTGATGTTCCGGCTTCAAAATGCAGATAAACACGGCGCCCAGCCCAATCCTGAGGCAGCTCGAAACTGCGGCGATATGAGCCGACCGGGTTATGGGCATGATCGATGTAGGGAGGATTTTTGGGGTGCGGGTAAGCCACATTGGTGTAAATGGGTGTTCCATAGCCTTCCAATTCCCAGTTTGCGGGAACTTTGATGTTGTCCCACGAACTTACATCAAACTCCTTTTTGTAGAAATCAACCGGGCGCTCGGCAGGCGTATACACCCAATTAAATTTCCAGGTTCCGTTTAAATCCAGAAAGTAAGGAGATTTTGAGTAATCATTTTCCAGCGCAGATTGCTCATCGGCATAGGGTAAGAAGGTTGCACGTGGCTCTTCCTTGTTGATGCCAAATATTTCCGGGTTTTCCCAGTCGTTGATGGACGCAGTCGGCTGCGCGATTCCGCTTAGAACGAGCAGAAGTAAGCCAGCCAGCAATAGCATATTCTTCATATTAATGTCTATTTGTGTTTCAATTGTCATTACAAAATTTTCCGGTAAGCATATCTGTATGTTATTTTTTCTTTGGCCTCTGCCATTCCGGCATGTTTCGTCGTAAATTTATTGCCAGATTTTAAAAATGCCCCGTAGGGCATTTTTTTCATTGAGTAGTAGCTGTGAGTGGAACCAAAAGCAGTTTTGCCCTGGTTCCACAGTGAATTGCAACAATCTATTTATAATTCAGGATCGTAGGTTTGAATATCAACATCAAACAGTGCAAATTCGGCCATGTTGAAATAGTTCTTGCTTCCGTAGGTTTGTAAAACATTGTAACGGAAGAAAGTGAACGGATTTTCCGGCTCAAAAATTTCTGAGGTATATTCTGCTCCTCCGCCCGAAGGCAGTCCTCCCTCGATTGTAGCGATGGTTTCCCAGTTTTCGCCGTCATTGCTAATCTGGATTTCCACGATTTGAGCACCTACCTGCGACCAAGCCCTGTTTTGAAAATAAAACTGGAATGCCTGAATCGGTTCTACCAGATCAACCTGAATGTATTGGGGCATCGGAATTTGAGGAGAGCTCCAACGTGTATGGAAGAAGCTCCCTGCGTTTCCATCAACAAGGTTGGCAATGGGCCCTTCGGACGGCTCCTGATTGTTGGTGCTCAGCTGATCAGCCGTCAGATTAACTTTCGATGACGAAATGGTAACAGTAGCCGGTGCTTTATCCGAAACAGCTGCTACTGTTGTAATCTCACTGCCCACATTAGCCAGGCTAAAGGTTTGAACCCGGAATTCGTACTCACCAAATTTGGCCCGGGTGTTGTCAATCAGCATAGAATCCGCGTAGCTACTGGCCACACGAACGACTTCTTTTTCAGTCAGGTGATCAAAATAGCTCACCTGTACGTAGTAGTATTCCGTACTCTCCGGCAGATCCCAGTTCAGTGCAATTTGACCTGGAAGCGGTGTGCTTACAATATTGCTAACAGGTGCCGGGATGCTGCTTACAGCTTCAGGATACTCAATGGCCTGATAGTCTTCTTCGCAACTGGTTAAACCCAAAGACAAGGCAGCGAGTCCCAACGTATAAATTAAAGTCTTCTTCATTTGTTCTTTATTTATAAGATTGAATCATCTGTTTAATTCCATCCCGGATTTTGAACCAGGTTGTTGTTTTTTCTGATTTCCTGGTCTGGGATCGGAGAAAAATACATTTTGTCATTCCACCCACGTTCGCGAATCAAACGAGTATAGGTGATTTCTTCGGTATCCGGATTCTGCGACAATTTCATCAGGGTCACTTCGCTAAATAATTCACCTTTTTTCCAGCGTCTTACATCCCAGAAACGATGTCCTTCAAATGCCAACTCGACCATGCGCTCGTTCATGTACCGTGCTTCAAACTCCTCGTTACTCAATCCAATCGGTAAGTCGGGCATTTGCACATCCGATCGCTGGCGAATTTCGTTGACCGCTTCACGAGCCGACAAGGTAAAAGTAGCATCGGTCGCATCGGCTGATCCCAGTGTGTGGAAAACGGCCTCGGCATAGTTTAGGTAAAATTCACCCAAGCGGAAGGTAATCCACGAGTGACGCTTGCTGTTGGTACTGTTGGGTTGTAAATCAACTGTAGCATCCAGGTATTTTTTGAGATAATAGCCTGTTGGCGTTGCGCCGGCAATCGGAGCGCCGTTTACACCTCCTGTAAAGGTTTCCAAAGCACGGCTGTTGTAATTTGGCCAGCCCGTATCACCATTTTTAGCGATCGTCATAGCAAATCGCGGATCTCGTCCTTCATAAGGTTTTGAAGGATTGAATCCACTTCCTGGCTCGTCCCACGCCAAGCCTGTGGCCTTCATTTCATAAGCATCAACCAAGGTTTGTGTGGGGCAGTTTCCTGAACGTCCTCCTTCAACACCCACCGGAAAGTTGTTACGCTCCAAGCTGTTGAGATCTCCCACCTGCCGGGCAAAAATAACTTCACTGGCTTTGTAGTTCTCCGTTCCCCAAAGGGCAGAATAGTTTCCCAGGCTAATGCCATATTCGGCACAAGAGTCCAGAACGGCTTTGCTCGCCGTTGCCGCATTTCTCCATTTGGCTACATCCTGCGAGGGATTTAGCAGTGGACTTGCGGCGTAAAGCAAAGTACGAGCTTTCAGTGCCAATACTGCGGCACGCGTAATACGGCCAGTTTCAGCAAAATTCAGGGACGAATAAGATACAGGCAGATGATTGATAATGGCATCGCACTCATCGGCAATGAAGCTGATCACATCTTCGGCCGGAGTCTGCGAAACTGAATTGGCTTCCGCTTCAGTCAATACCGTGGTTACCAGCGGAACATTACCATATTCGCGTACCAGGTTAAAGTAGAAATAAGCTCTCAAAAAGCGCACTTCATATTGGTAGCGGTTGAACTTCTCCATTTGCTCAAAGTAGTCCTTGTTGTTTTGAAATTCATCAAACGTCTGATCCTTGGCTTCCACAAGGAAAAGGTTTGCAGCACGAATAGCGGCATAGGAGTTCGACCAGGTTGATGAAATACTGTTGATCGGGCTCCAGGCACCATTGTAAAAATCGTGGATATTTGAAATGGACCAGGCAAACTCAGACTCGTCAGTTGCCGAGGCCAGCATGGCACCATTGCCGTAATTTCCAAAGTCATAGTCCAGTTGCCCGTAAATGTTGGTTACGAAGCTTTCGGTACGGTTAAAACTTTCGAAAATATCTTCTTTATCGTAGCTTACGATCTCATTGTAGTCCATCATTTCGCTGCAACTGCTAAGCAGGACGAGGCCACATAAACCGATAATTAGATTCTTTATCTTCATAATATTATGATTCTTAATTGTGTGAAAATTACAGTCCAATTGCAACGCCGATGTTAATCGATTTCGATGTTGGATAAGAAACTCCAATGACTTCCGGATCTGAAATATCAATCCCGTCAATACTGAACAAATCCATTCCTCTCACATAAAGTTTAGCAGATTTCATTCGCAGATTCTCCAAGACCGATTTTGGCACTTTATAGTACAGCTCAATGGTCCGAAGTTTCAGGAACGAGGCATCAGCAATCCAGATGGAATTGTTCCGGTAGTTGTTATCATTGCTTTCGGTGGTGAGCCTTGGATACCTGGCAAACACGTTTGCCGGGGTCCATCGATTTTCATAGTAATGATTCGAAATGGTGGTATTGTCGACCAGCGGACGATAAACACTTTTGGTGTTTAACAGAGCGCTGTAGTTGGCCGCACCCTGAAACAACGCATCAAACCCTAGCCCTTTGTATTCAGCTCCAAGCTCAAATGAGAAGTAAGCCTCTGGAACAGCAGTATTGTAGCCCATAGGCACAACATCAAATTCGTTGATGAATCCATCCTCGTTCTGATCCTTATATTTGATATCTCCTGGTTTTACTGCTGAAAACTGCTGAACCGGGCTGTTGGCGATCTCAGCTTCATCAATGAAGAATCCGACGGCCTGCAGGCCAAACAATTGGCTCACCGGCTGACCGGTTGTTTTCAAATAGTCATAAGCCCGTGGAGCCTCCAATTGTTCAACGATCTCATTTTTAGCCAAAGTGTATTTGGCTCCAACAAAATAGCTCAAGTCGCCTTTGATTTTCTCATAGTCAATGCCGATCTCAATACCACGGCTATCAACAATACCAGCGTTCACATAGGCTGAAGAAGCACCCAGAACAGCTGAGTTTTGTCCCGATTCAGGAACGAAAATATTACTTCGGCGTTCGAAATAACCATCGGCGGTAATCGTCAATCCTTTGTACAGCACAGCATCAAGTCCGAGATTATATTTAAATGCTCGTTCCAGTTTAAAATCGCGGGTGGGCAGCCTGCCTTCGCGAATTCCCCCGTAGGAGTTAAATCCATCGGTAAACGGGTAGCTGCTGCCCCCATCGTAACTTTGTTCCCAAATGTTTACGGCGGGAATGTAATCGGAATTGATCATACCGGCTGATGCCCTTAATTTCAAAAAATCTACCGCGCCAATCCCTTGCATAAAGGATTCGTTGGAGATTACCCAGGCAGCAGACAAGGTTGGTGAAAAACCATACTTATGATTTGGCGCCAAACGGTTCGAGCCGGAAACCACCAAGGCCAGATCAGCGATGTACTTATTGTGCATGGTATAATGCGCGTACCCAGCCAGATTTTGACGGTTGTAGGTGTTGTGTTGTCCGTTGAAAACAATACGCTCCTGCGAATAGATTAGCGAAGTGAACAGCTCACTGCTGGTGAAGCTGGCTTCGTAATCGAGGTTGGCCAAAAAGTTGAAATGCCGGTTTTGAGTGCCCAGCGAGCGAGAGAAACTCAGGTCACTTGATTCACCACCAGCGGTGCGGATCGTATCCACCGGAATACCATTGTTGAAGCCCAAACGGTCGCTTGCATATTGGTAACCACGCGTTTTTCCTTCCCAAAACTCAGCATAGTTATCGTATCCAATCCGGAACGAACCACTCAAGCCTTCGGTAATCAGATCCAAGTCCTGAGTCAGTTTGACATCGGCAAACAAGGAACGGGCGTGAGAACGGGCGTAGCCGGTGTTTTGAACCCCGGCAACCGGGTTGGTGGTTGTCCAGGTTTCGTTGCCACCCCAGATTCCATCATACGTTTTAATGGGATAAGCTGCTGAAGGCAAGGTGTACAGGTTGTCCATCAAGGTTCCGTGAATTCGGCCAGGACGATTATGTTCGGAAATAATCCCCAGTAAATTCACTTCAGCTTTCGTTTTCTCACTCAGGTCAACATCCAGGTTGGTGCGAATATTGGCTTTCGAGTATTTCATTTGGGTGGAATACCCATCATTCGTTTCGGTATCTTTTATGAAGCCGCTATTGTCTTCGAGGTTTAACAAGGTGTAGTATCTCATTTTTGAGCCGCCGCCACGAATACCAACATTGTAAATGTTTGAAGATCCTTCTTCTTTCAGGGTTTCATTCACCCAATCAACGTTCGGATACAAAAAAGGAGCAGTCCCATTCTTTAAGGCATCCATTTCGTAGGCGTTGTATTTCGCAGGCTGTCCGTCGTTCTCCAATGCTTCGTTATAAGCGCTGGCGTAAGTATAGCCGTTGGCAAAATCGGGCAAACGCAAAGGCGTGGTAAAAGCATGGTCGTAGCTTACGTCGATGTCCATGCTGTTGTAACGTCCCCTTTTGGTTGTTACTGAAATTACGCCATTGATTCCTCTGAATCCATATAGTGCGACTGCTGCTGCATCTTTTAGGATGGAAACCGATTCAACTTCTTCGCGTGACAAAGTTCCGATGGAGCGTTCCAACCCATCGACCAGCACAAGTACATTGTTGTTCGATAAGGTTTTCAAACCACGAATGGAAAAGTCAGCATAATCTTCCCAAACCGCTCCTCCATTTTGCATGGAAGTTAAGCCCAGCGCATTTCCGTACAAGGAGTTGCTCAGGCTTAAAGCTGAGCTCCTGTTAATTTCTTCGGAACTGGTTGTTGAAATCGATGCGGTTGACTCGGCCATTCTCTGGCTAATACCAAAACCTAAGTTCACGGGCTTTGATGCATAATCAATGACCACTTCAATGTCATTTTGATCGACCACCTCGGCAGTTGTTGTTTCCAGTTCCCTGGTAACAATGGCCAGTTGATCGCCCACTTCGACGCCAATGGCAAAGTTACCGTAAGCATCCGTTGAAACGCGAACTTCGGGATTACTGACAAGAGAAATTAATGCGCCTGACACCGGCTCGCCCCATCGGTCAGTTACTTTGCCCGTAATCAAGTCAGACTGTGCAAAGCTTCCGATGCTTAGCAAGCAGAGCATCGCTAATGCTAATATTTTTGTTTTCATATGTTTTATCACTGTCATAGTAAACAATTCTTTATTCAAATTACTATTCATTACCATCCCGGATTCTGTGTCAAACCGTAGTCTTTATTTACTTCAGAGGGAGGGAAAGCTGATAAATACCATTTCGGATTAAATTCTCCTGTAACCCAGAAATTACGTCTTGGTTTTTGTAATTCGAATTTGGTATAGGTAAATTCAGTTGGGCGTTGACCCCGCTCCGAGGCACTCTTGTCAGACCATGATTGCTCCAGTCCGTCGGCGCGGTAAGTTGCTAGCCCGTGTAGTTGGGTGGTAAAGCGGTCGGCCATTTTGTTCCTGATCATGTCGAAGAAACGGACATCTTCAAATCCGAGTTCGATGGCACGCTCGCGAAGGATCTCCTTCATTAAGGATTCTTCATCCTGAAGGTTCAATCCCGGGTTTGATTCGGCGAGCCCAGCCAGTCCAACGCGTTCACGAACAGCATCGACGCTGGCAATCGCTTCATTGTATCTTCCGGCTTTCGTTAGGGCTTCAGCATAAATCAGGTAAATTTCCGAAACTCGTAAGTAAGGCCACAAGGTTGGTTTCGCCGTATTTTTTGCGAAGTCGAGCACAAACTTATAGTTGGCGTAGCCCGTAGCAAATTGGCCTTCCTCGTTGGCCGGTCCTTGCTGTGCTTCACGTCCTCCAACCCACAGTTCGGCCTGGCGTCCCTGGTACTCGGCACCATTCACCAAAACAATTTCATACAAACGAGGATCGCGCTCGGTGTGAATTTTGCTCACTTTGCCAGCGTCAGTCCAGTCGAACGGTGATCCATCGCTCATGGGGAACATGTCCACAAACTCCTGGGTTGGCGTAAACGCGCCATACATGCTCGACTGAGGGAAGTAGTAATTCCAGTCCCAGTTTCCCGCGCGGTAGCGAATACGGGTAGAAATCAGCATCTCCGGGTTCGGTCCGCCGGATCCCCTTAAAGAATAGGCATCGCGATAAGCGGTGCGGTACACATTGTCGTACTTGGTTACGTCCAGTCCGTTATCGGTTGCTGGCTGGAGCAAACCATAAACACCGTTGGCATCTACCTCGCGGAAGAAATCCTCGCAAGCATCAACGACATCATTCCATAACTCAGGCTTATAGCCACCATACCAGACATGGTTGTTCTGAACCGCTTCCTGTGGCCCTTCGGTTGAATAGGGAGCCGCATCGTTAAACAGCGGGCTAGCTGCGAACAAGAGAATCTTTGTTTTCAGTCCCATGGCAGCAGCCTTGGTAAAGCGTCCATCCCAGTTTGAAATATCGGCTGCGTCCAGCGTCCACGGAAGCGTAGCTGAAGCTTCATCCAGTAAGTTCACCATAAAGTTCACGGTCTCTTCAACTGTTGCCCGTGGATTTTCGTAAGTCTCATTCACATCCCAGGCATGATCGGCCAAAGGCAGGCCACCATAGTGACGGAACAGGTCAAAATAACGGCTGGCGATAATCACTTTGGCTTCGCCTTTTAACCGCTCTTTTTCATCGGTGGTCATGTCCGGAACACGGTCTACATTTTCAATAAAAAGCCATGCCTTGCGAACGGCCTGCCATACTTCTTCCTTGTTATATCCAAAGCGGGTGTGTGAATCTGAATCTTCCAATCCTGCACTGTAACTCCCGGAGTAGTACATCCGGTTTACGCCATCCCAGCTCAGGTGACTATGGTAACAGTCGGAAAGGGCTTCGAACATCCCCATATTCATTTTGCCATCCACTGCATTCCAGTAGCTTGGAAGAGCGTAGTACAAATTACTGTAAGTATTCCATAAAAAGCGCCTGGCATATTCTGCCTGCGTAAAGATTGTATCGGCCGTAACATCTACGCCCGGCTCCTTTTCCAGAAAGTTGTCTCCAACTTTGAATTCATCAACACAGGCATTGAATGAAAATGCCGCGATGATGAATGTTATGATTCCTATTTTTAATTTCATTTTTCTGCTTTTTAATTGGTTAAAATCCAACTTTCACACCGATGTTAAATACTTTGGTTAATGGATAAGCTGGTCTGGAGCTCGTTCTTGATTCAGGGTCAGCAATATTCAGTTTGTCAATGGTTATTAAGTTATAGCCATTGGCAAAAAGTCGTAAACTTGAAATTTTTGCTGTCTCCATGAAGGGAAAGTCCAGATTGTACCCCATTTCGATGTTTTTTAGACGAACGTAGCTGGCATCAACGAGAAATAGTGTCGAAGCAGCTGTATTGTTAGTGCGTCCTGTGAGCGATGCGCGAGGCAAGGTTGCTGTTTCTGCCGTTTCTGGCGTCCATCGGTTTTCATATTGCGCAAGCAACAAACCCCGGTTTCTGGTTTCACCCAGTGGGTCGCGAAAAGTTTCTTCCAGCAGACGCGAAGTGTTCCAAGCTGTGTTGACCAGCATACTGAAGTCGAAGTTTTTGTACATAAAACCAACAGTAAATCCTGCACTATATTCCGGATTGTTGGTGTAGCCTTGCGCTGAAATATCATCCGAATCGATCACGCCGTCTTCGTTAAGATCAACATAAACAGCATCTCCCGGATTCAATCCGCCGGCATGCTCAGCAATATCAGTTCCGTGCTGTGCTTTATAGCGGTCATTAGCAGTCTCATCGTAAAAGCCCCAGAAGGTTCTAACGAACGGCTGCCCAACGGGATTTCCGGTTCGCCACATGTAATCTTCGGTTGGAGGAACTTCATCTTGCTCAATGATTTTATTGCGGGCAAATGAGAGGTTACCGTTGAACCAGTATTTGAAGTCTGAGCCAATGGAGTCGTCCCATTTCAACGAAAGCTCGTACCCTTTGTTTTCAACAATTCCCTTGTTTAGCGGAGGAAGCGACATGCCCAGGTATCCGGGAATTGAGTTCATGCGAATTAAGATATCTTCGCGTCGGTTAAAGAAGATATCTCCCGAGAATTTCAGGCGATCATCCAAAAAGCTGACATCCACCCCGTAGTTTTGCTTGTACTCCTTTTCCCAGGTTACATCCTGGTTATTCAGGTTTCCTTCGTAGGCTCCCGGTTGGTTGCCGCTGACATTAGTTCCAAAGTTGTAACCATCGCCACCTAAGACATAGGAGTTTGGAAGATATAGGAATCGAAGCGCTGTTCCTCCGTCGTAAAGTCTGTCGTTGCCAACAATTCCGTATGAACCGCGGATTTTCAGGTAATCAATAACGTTTTGGTTTTGCATGAAAGCTTCTTCGGAGACAATCCAACCCGCTGAAAATGCAGGAAATAATCCGTAACGTTTTCCAGGAGCAAAGTTTTCAGAACCGTTGTACCCAACGTTAATATCGAACATGTAGCGGGTTAAGTAGTCGTAGGTAACACGCCCAACCATGCCAATGTAACCTGAAGGAATATCGGTGTAGGTGGCTGGGTAATACGTTTTCGACTGGTTATATAACGCCAGGGCGCTGAAGTTGTGCGCACCAATTTTCCGTGCATAGTTCAAACTGAGTTCTGTGTACCAATTTCTTCCGGAACCAAAGCTTTCGCTGAATCCCAATTGGGCATCATCGCCGCTTTTTCGCAACACCACTTCGCCATCATCGTTCAAAACAGTTGTGTATGAAGGAATTGAAGAACTGCGTTGCTTGTTATGTGTATAGTTGGTGTTGTACGAGCCTTTTAGTTTGGTATACAGTCCTTCTGTAATGAAATCCAACTTTTGCTCCAACATTAAGTCTACATTCAGCGAGTTGTTAACCCGGCTGTTATACCCCTTTCCGTAGTATGGATCCAATCCGTCGCTTCCCGGGCTGTCAATATAATCCGAGTTGGTTTTAATCCATTTGCCATCAACGATCCCGGCTCCGGCAAAGGGAGTTGCCCAGTACAAGTGACGGAACAACTGGTTCTGATCTTCGTTCGAAATTGGTGTGTTTTTATCCGACACGTAGCCACCCAGGTTAATGGACAGCATCGTGCTTTCGGTGACATCAATGTCCAGGTTTGCCCGGTAGTTGTAGCGTTTGTAGTCGAAGTTGAAATCGTATCCTGAATCAAAGGTACGGAACAATCCTTCCTGGGTAAGCGCGCCCAATGATACGAAGTAACGAACTTTTTCAGTTCCCCCAGAGATGTTCATATTGTGCTGAGACTGCATGGCTGCTGGTTTCAGCACCATATCCATCCAGTCAACATCAGGATAAATGAGCGGATTGCTGTGGTCTTTGAACGCTTGAAGGACCTCTGGTTTGAACTTCAGGTTCTCCGGATCCACACCGTCATTTAGTTGAGCTTCGTTGTAGTAGCTGGCATATTGATAGCTATCGGCAAACTCGAGTAAACGGGTTGGCACCTGCACGCCAACTGAACTCGATAGGGAAATTTTCGCCTTTCCTTCTTTACCCCGCTTGGTGGTGATCAAGATAACCCCGTTGGCTCCGCGTACACCAAATACCGCAGTTGAGGAGGCATCTTTCAGAACGGTGATATTGTCCACTTCGTTGGGATCAATTTGAGTGAAGTCGCGTTCTACGCCATCAACCAGAATAAGTGGGGCGGCACTGTTTGAGTTCAGGGTTCCCTGTCCACGAACAAAGATATCCGGGTTATCGGCTCCTGGCTCGCCCGAAAATTGGACCGCTGTAACCCCCGAAAGTTTTCCAACCAGGGCATTTCCCAACGATGCAACCGGCGCTTTTAGCAGATCTTCGCCTTCCACCGATGAAAGGGATCCGGTAATGGTCACCTTCTTCTGTGTTCCATAGGCAATGACCTGAACCTCATCAATTCCGATGGTTTCATCCTCCAGAACGACATCAATGGTGGTCTTATCTCCCAGTTCTACCTCTTTTGTTTTCATCCCTACAAAAGAAAAAACCAATGTTTTCACCTCTTCTGAGGTCCGCAGGACGTATTTCCCGTCAAAATCAGTCACGGTACCATTAGTTGTTCCGGCAATCACAACGCTGACTCCGGGAATTCCTTGTCCGTTGGCATCAGTGACTGTTCCTTTAATTTCTCTCGTTTGCTCAGCCTGCATTGAGCTGGCAAATGAGTTTGTTCTCTGCGATAAAAGGTTGTTTTTGGTTGTTTGGGAATTGCTGTTTGCCCATGAGGTAACGATCGCTGCCAAAACAAGAACAGTTACCAGTTTCATTCGCAACAATTTTTCAGCAATGCTCCCGCGGGGAGAGCATTCCCTTTGACATTTTTTTTCCATAAATTTGAAAAGTTTACATGAGAGTTTATAGTAATCGTACTTCCAAGCCGTCAGATCTATCCGCCGAACGGCTTTTTTTATTTGTGTTATTTCATTTTCTCTTCCAGACATGATTCGCTTTATCAGATTCCTTCTACTTAAGCTAATTGAGTTGTTTGTACACCCGCACATAATCCACCTCGAAATTTATCGGAAACTTGGAATTTGACGGGTCGCCACCGTTTGATCCGATAGCCAGGTTCAATAGCAGATAAAAATTCTGGTCACTTGTAAACGGATTCACCCCATCTGGATTCACTGTTTTGTGCAATGGAATCTCATTCAGTAATTCTCCATCCAGAAAAAGCTGAATGGCATGCTCATTCCATTTCATGGCCCAGGTATGAAACTTTTCCACCCACGTTGGATCTTTGGGCAGAAAGTGATCCAGCTTGGTGGTGGAACTGTCCCACTCGCCCCGGTGGGCTGTTGACGAACCCCAGGCCACGTTGGCCAAAATATTCGGCTCACCATTGATCCTGTAGAGTTCCATAATATCAATTTCACCGCAGTCGGGCCAGTAGTTTTCAGTACCCAGCAGCCAGATTGCGGGCCACGAGCCTTGCGAAGAATCGACCTTAGCACGGATTTCGAAGTATCCGAACGCCGGCCATTCCTGAAGGTCTTTTGTAATTACACAAGCCGAAGTATAATGGGCTTCCTCACGGCTTGTCTTCCAGCTTTGCTTAAGCGGGTTGTACTCCGGATTGGCGACAGTCTCTCTTCGCGCTTCAATAACCAGGCGACCGTTTTCGCATCGGGCATTTTGTGGTTGGTACCATTGGAGTTCCTGATTGCGAACAAAGCCATACTCATAGTTCCAGTTATTCGCATTGGGCCTTCCTTCCTCTTCAAATTCATCATGCCAGATGAGCATCATTCCAGGTATTTCAGAAGGCCTTTTTTTGTCGATATCGGCCGTGCCATTTCGTTTGCCAGAGCTGGCATCTGCCGCAAAGCTGATAGAAGTCGTGAAGACAAGCACACCAATCAGCTTGACCGTCGATCCTTTGAAAAAATGGATGCTGGCTTTCCATCCTGTTTGGTTTAAACGTTTCCTCATTGTTACCATTTTTTTATCTTTTGCCAATTCGATATTGGGACGGTACAAAAAAGGGGAAAGAAACAGAGGGCTGCTTGCATGAAATCGACATTTGCTGTCAGAAAATTGAACCGGCTTGAACTTTTTCGAAAATAACTAGTACAAATCTGACTTAAGAAGAGAAGATGGACTCCGAAAAGTGCCAGACCAACAGTTCTCCGACGCGTCTATATCATTCAATAACAGAAACTAATGCAGTTTACGTTTCAATTTACCCAGGTTCATAAACACCTTCTATGGTATTCTCAGTTCATTTAACGATTTTATAATTTTTGCTTGTGTTTGACTTCTAGGAGATTAATTTTGTCGGCATGCGTGTTATTCATCTCATATTGGGTTTTCTACTGTTAGCCACATCAGTTCTTTTGGGACAAGATGAATTGAACTTTAACCATCTTTCCATCAAAGACGGTTTTGTTGACAGTAAAGCCAATGCCATCATTCAGGATCAAAAAGGATTTATATGGATTGGAACGTGGAACGGCCTGAACCGATACGATGGCTACTCGGTGAAGACTTACCAACCCAGTTTTCATGATTCGACGACCATTACCAATCGCGAAGTAGTTGAACTACTCGAAGACCGGGCAGGAAATATCTGGATTGGGACTTCTTCGGGGCTGAATCGTCTGAATCCGTCGACCGGGCAGATTATGACTTATGATTTTCAGAACCGGATCATTGCGCTGCTCGAAGACGATCAAAACCAGCTATGGATCGGAACATGGAACGGGGGACTATTCAAACTTGACCCGGAAACCGGAGAGCGAAATCACTATTTATCCAGCGAGATCATCAGCGATATCCATGAAGATTCACGAGGATTACTTTGGGTAGCCAGTTACAACGGCTTGATCCGGTTTGATGGAGAAAATGGTGCGTACCAGCGCTATTTACCAGGGCAGGGCCAAAACTCGATCAGTAATGGAAGTGTTACACAGATCGTAGAATCAGCAGATGGCGACTTGTGGATAGGAACCTGGGGTGGCGGATTAAATAAAATCACCGTCTCTGATCATGACGACAGACCTCACTTCAAGCACTATAGGACACGCCCGGGGGGCCTGGCCTCAGATGTAATTTACAAGCTCTTTTACGATGCGTATCAAAACCTCTGGATTGGAACCTGGAATGATGGATTGAATCTTTTGAAGCCCGAACAGCAAAATGTTGATCCTGAACAAGCCCGGTTTCTACTTTATAAAAATAGCCTGAATGATCCTACCAGCCTGTCAGGAAATGGGATTTCATCTTTGATGGTCGATCGCTCGGGAGTTTTGTGGGTAGGCGCCGCCACGATTGATCGGACAAGCATTGTGGATACCGGGATTAAACGCTATAAGATTGATCCGAAAGAACAGGCCTCAAATTACACCATACGCGCCATGAGCAGGCGCGAAGACCAATTGTGGCTGGGAAGTAACCGCGACCTGAGGCTGTATCAGCGAACGGACGATGTGTATGAATTCGAGCAAGATTTTCCGAAACCACATTACTGGCATGGGCAAACCGAATATATCGCCAATTCGATCCTTTCCCTGGCTACCGACACTTCAGGACTGTGGGTTGGAACTGAAGACGCCGGCTTGATTTATTATCCGGTTGAAGCCGGCTCCAAAGCAGCGATCGGAAAGGCGGAATATTTCAACCAACAAACCAGCCCGGCCATTCCCGGAAATAAAATCTCCAGTCTGGTAATTTCGAAAAAACATGCAGGGGTAATCTGGATCGGCACCCTACATAGTGGATTGGCTAAAATGAGTCGCTACAACGGCCGCAAGGAGACCAAAAATTTTGGTGCCGGAAACAGCCAGGACTTTCTGTCGGATAACAACATTCGCATCATCTATGAAGATGCGACTGGCTTGGTCTGGATCGGAACGCAAAATGGACTAAATTGCTTCAATCCTGAAACCAACAAGTTTGAGCGGTTCTTCTATTCTGTCGCAGACACCACTTCCATTAACGACAACATTATCAATGCGATTTACGAGGACAGCAACGGTAGTCTTTGGGTTGGAACCAACTCCGGGCTCAACAAAGTTATTCACGATGAATCCGGGAAGGTGAAAAAATTCTCCTTCAAGGGTTATCCTTCGACCAGCAACTTAAGTAACGAGGTGGTGACCCATATCCTGGAAGACGATTCGAAGAATCTGTGGATCAGACTTTACTCCGGCATTGTCAAATTCAACCTGCAAACGGAGGATACAGAGTATTTCTTAGCCGATTATGAAAATGGCAATTTCGAACGTAATACTTCTGTTAAAACCACCGACGGGTTGTTTATTATCGCCAACCCATCCGGATTTATAACCTTCTACCCCGATAGCCTTTACAAGCATACGATACCTCCAAAAGTTTGCATTACCGATTTGCTGATATACAATGAAAGCGTGAATGTACGCAAGCAGTCGGAAAGTGACACGGTTCTTAGTCGAACTGTTCCATACCGCAATCAGGTTGATTTATCCTACACCGATAAAATGCTGACCTTTATGTTCTCGGCGATGGACTATAACAACCCGGCTAAAAACAGTTATTACTACCAATTGGAAGGATTTGACGACGACTGGAATGAGATTGGTTCGCGCAATACGGCTACCTACACCAATATTCCACCAGGCGAGTACATATTTAAGGTAAAGGCCACCAACAGCAATGGTATCTGGAGCGAAGATGAGGCAACGCTCCACATATATATTCGCCCACCATGGTGGAAAACAACCTGGGCTTACCTGTTTTATATTCTGATATTCATTGGTCTTCTGTACTTCTTCCAGGAGTATTCTTTCATCAAGGCTCATGCAAAAAGTGAGTTGATGTTTGAAAAGCTGAAGAACGATGAAATGTACCGGCTGAATGAGATGAAATCGAATTTCTTTACAGACATCACCCACGAACTGCGCACTCCACTCACCTTGATTCTTGGTCCGGCGAAAGAGTTAATGACCGATAAAACACTAAGTAGTTATGGAATAAAGCAGGCAGGCCTGATTCAGAAAAGCGCCAACAAATTGTTGCGCATGGTAAACGAGTTGATGGAGTTCCGCAAAGTTGAGATGGGTGTCATGGATCAAATGCATCTTCAGCGTTGTGATTTGGCAGAGTTAATCAATGACGTGTATCTATCGTTCAAACCGATGGCCGAATCGCGCGCAATGAAGCTGAATGTTTCCATCGAAAAAAGTCCTTTGGTTGCCTTTATAGATCCGGACAAAATTGAAAAGGTGCTCTTCAACCTGGTCTCCAACGCATTCAAATACTCGCCCGACGGTGGAAGGATTGACCTGCGTGTCCGAGTCGAAGAGGTACTAAAAGGCCATCCGTTAGTTCGCATAGAAGTTGAGGATACCGGAATTGGGATTGAAACAGAACACATCGACAGAATTTTTGGGCGCTTTTACCAGGTCAACCAGCTTCGCACACAAAGCACCGGAGGCATTGGTTTGTTTTTGTCGAAAGCATTGGTGGAACAACACCACGGCCAGATTGAAGTGCGAAGCGAGCCCGGTAAAGGTAGTTGTTTTAGTGTCGTCATACCAGTCCAGGCAGAAGAGGAAATGGCCAACCGAATCCGTTTGACGGAAGCAACGGCACCAGTTGCTGAAACGACTTCTGAATCCGATGTTATATTACAAGAAAAGGCCGTTGATCCAGAAGAAAAACCTTTGATTCTGGTGGTTGAAGATGATCCCGAATTGAATGAATTTTTGGTGGCTGGCCTGTCTTCAGAATTTCGCATAATCAATGCCTATAACGGACAGGAAGGCTTGGAGAAGACCAGGGCCTCATTTCCCGATCTCGTCATTTCTGACATCATGATGCCCAAACTGGATGGTTTTGAGTTTTGTAAGCAGCTTCGAAGGGACATTACCGTGTCACACATACCGCTGATTTTTCTGACCGCTAAAACCATGCACGAAGATGAAATTAAAGGGCTGAGACTTGGTGCAGTTGACTATATTTTCAAACCATTCGACCTGATTGCCCTCAAGCTGAAGATTCAGAATATTTTTGACATCCGGCGCACCATGCAGGAACGAATCAAGAAAGAGCAAATCCTTCAGCCAGAAACGAAGGAGTTGCCTTCACTCGACGAGATCTTCCTGAAGGATGCCGTGGAATCAGTTAAAAAACATTTGGATGACTCGAACTTCGATGTCGAGCTTTTTGCTACTGATTTGGGGGTGAGTACGAATAATGTGTATCGGAAAATTAAAGCGCTTACCGGCCAAACGGCCAAAGAGTTCATTCGGAACCAGCGACTAAAACATGCAGCCGGATTGCTGGTGCAGCAAAAACGATCCATCTCCGAGATTATTTACATGGTAGGATTTGCCAGTCCATCGTATTTTACGCGCTGCTTCAAGGAGTTTTATGGATGTACGCCCAAAGAATACATTGAACGACACAACAAACAGAAAAAGTGAGACTGCCTCCCCTACTCATAGGTGGGCAGAATTTTCATTCCTGTCTTTTTACACTGGTTTTCAAGACCCCTAAAAGATAAAAATTGAAGCGAAGATCGATTTTGTTATAGTTTCTTTTGTTTTTCTGGCATTCTCCCAAAGTTCCTTCCATTATTTTTGGACACAGAATCCAGCGCCATTTCTGTGAAGGCACGACGAGCCATTTTAGACGTCGCGGTTCCTTGTCTATTTTCAAATTTAGAAAAAGGCTCCCTGAATTTTGCTTGACACTTAACTCTATAATATAACTTTCAAAATCATGACAATTCCAATTTCTACTTTCAAACGGATCAAAATCCTTTCGCTTTTCATTCTGGCTGCTTTTGCTCTTGCTTGTTCAAGTTCCAACTCAACCGATTCAGAAAAAACCTACCATAATAACTTTCAACCCGGCCAAATCTGGTTGGATTCCGACAGCGTTCATGTCAATGCTCATGGTGGCGGAATTCTGGTTTACGAAGGAGTCTACTACTGGTTTGGTGAGCATAAAACAGCTGGCCGAGGCGGAAATTCGGCTTTGGTTGGAATTGGTTGCTATTCATCCACCGACCTATACAACTGGAAAAACGAAGGAATTGCGTTGGCTTCAGTTGAGGAAGAAGGAGCTGACATAGAAAAAGGCTGTGTAATGGAACGTCCCAAGGTCATTTACAATGCGGAAACCGAAAAGTTTGTGATGTGGTTTCATTTGGAACTGAAAGGAAAAGGCTATGAAGCAGCCCGAACAGCGGTAGCCGTTAGTGACCATGTTACCGGGCCTTTCACCTATCTCCGTTCGCTTCGCCCCAATGCCGGTCAGTGGCCCATGGAATATACCGAGGCTGATAAAACCCAGACATTTGAATCCGAACTGGAGTGGTGGACACCCGAGTGGATGGAAGCTTTGAAAAAAGGCTTGTTTGTGGCCCGTGATTTTGAAGGAGGACAGATGTCGCGCGACATGACTTTGTTTGTTGATGACGATGGTACAGCTTATCACATTCATTCTTCGGAAGATAACTTGACGTTACAGATTTCCGAATTAACATCGGACTACACCGATTTTACCGGAAAATATACCCGTCTGTTTCCCGGCGGACACAATGAGGCGCCAGCCATTCTTAAGCGCAACAACAAGTATTACATGATCGCCTCGGGATGCACCGGCTGGGATCCAAACGCAGCTCGCTCGGCAGTGGCCAGCTCCATCTGGGGGCCTTGGAAACAGCTAGGGAATCCTTGTGTTGGCGAAGGTGCCGACCTGACTTTTGAGTCACAGAGTACTTTTGTTCTGCCGGTTCAGGGTATGGATGATGCCTACATTTTCATGGCCGATCGTTGGCGCCCCAAAGATCCCATTGACGGACGCTACATCTGGCTGCCAATCACCTTCGAAAATGAAAAACCAGTCATCAAATGGTACGACGAATGGGACTTGACTGTTTTTGATTCACAGACGGTTCAGAAATAGTCATTATTTTACGATCTTCCGCTGTGAAATGCGTTTTGCTAGTCCTTATCTTTAAATGTATTTAGAATGATGAATAAACGAATCAATTTTTCACAATTTTTCATTGCAGGCCTACTTTTCACATTGTCTTTTTCTTGCTCTGAAAAACAATCGGAGAATTTGCCGACGGCCGAGGCCGTGAAAACGACGCTGATTAAGGTGAACGATTACTGGCAACAAGAAAATCCTGAACATCATTGGGCGTTTTGGGATCATGCCGCCTATCACACAGGAAATATAGAAGCGTATAAAATCACCGGACTTCAGTCTTACCTGAATTATTCGCTCGCCTGGGCGGAGAAGAATGAGTGGAAAGGAGCCAAATCGGATAATAAGGCCGAATGGAAATATCACTATGGTGAAAAAGATGATTTTGTCCTGTTCGGCGACTGGCAGATTTGCTTTCAAACTTACATCGATCTGTTTCACCTGACCGAGTCCAAAGATTCGGCTAAAATTGCCCGTGCGCTCGAAGTGATGGAATACCAGATGGCTACCGATAGGTTGGACTACTGGTGGTGGGTTGACGGATTGTATATGGTGATGCCCGTTATGACGAAGCTGTATCATGTGACTGGCAATGAACTGTACCTGGAGAAACTGCACGAGTACTTCGCCTATGCCAAAAGCATCATGTATGATGAGGAAACCGGCCTGTTTTTCCGCGATGCCAAGTATGTCTATCCCAAGCACAAATCGACAAACGGACTCAAAGACTTTTGGGCCCGGGGCGACGGGTGGTTGTTTGCCGGCTTGGCTAAAATACTTCAGGATTTACCCGAAGATTACATCCACCGCGACGAGTTTGTTTCAGTTTATCAAAAAATGGCCGGGACACTTAAGAATGCGCAGCAACCAGAAGGATACTGGACCCGCAGTCTTCTGGATCCGGAACACGCCCCCGGCCCCGAAACCAGCGGAACGGCCTTTTTCACTTATGGCTACCTGTGGGGAATCAACAACGGGCTTCTTTCCGAAGAAGAATACCTGAAAACAGTGCTCAATAGCTGGAATTATTTGACCTCCACTGCCATTCAGGAAAATGGACACGTCGGCTATGTACAGCCTATTGGCGAACGCGCCATTCCCGGCCAGGTGGTCGATGAAAACTCAACGGCCAATTTTGGGGTTGGTGCCGTTCTATTGGCCGCTTCGGAAATGTATCGATATGTGAAAAATTAGTTAGTTAGTTAGTTAGTTAG
>NZ_CAXBDD010000022.1:0-47747 GCF_963974515.1 uncultured Sunxiuqinia sp.
TAGTTATAGAGATCCCCTTGAGATAGACGTGTTGCCCATGAGTATTTCCTTGCTTTCTCTGGATGTGGAATCATTGGCCTGATGTTATTTCAAATTTGTTTTCAAGAAATCAGTCATTCGCTCGTACAGGTGCATGCGGGTGTTTCCACCGGTGATATTGTGATTCCGGTTGGTGTAAATTGCCATATCAAACTGAATGCCGGCTTGAACCAATGCTTCGGCCATTTCCATGGTATTTTGCAGGTGCACGTTGTCGTCGGCCGAGCCATGAATCAAGAGTAAGCGTCCGGTTATTCCTTCAGGATGGAGCAAAGGCGCATTGTTGTTGTAGCCATCCGGATTTTCGCGCGGCGTTCGCATAAAACGTTCGGTGTAAACGGTATCGTAAAATCTGTAATGGGTCACCGGCGCCACAGCGATGCCTGCCTTGAAAAGATCTCCACCTTTTTCCATGCACAGCAAGCTGGTGAGCCCACCGTAACTCCATCCCCAAATAGCGATGTTCGAGGGATCAACATAGGGTAGGGTGGTTAGGTATTTTGCCGCTTCAATTTGGTCGTCGGATTCATATTTCCCAAGTTGCATGTAAGTGATTTTGCGAAAATCCTCACCGCGTGCACCTGTTCCGCGCGAATCGACACAAACAACCAGAAAGCCTTCCTGTGCAAGGTAGTTGTACCAGCTAACCGACCATTTGTCTTCCACTTCTTGCGAGTTGGGGCCACTGTATTGGGTCATCACCACCGGGTACTTTTCATTTTCGTCAAAGTTGGCAGGTTTAATCATCCACCCGTTGAGGCTAATTCCTTCCGAAGTTTCAAAGCTGAAAAAGGATTTCGGCTGAATGGCATACCCGGCCAGTTTGTTTATCAGTCTGCTGTTGTCTTCCAACACACGAACCAGCTTTCCATCGCTGTCATATAAGGCGAATGTTTTTGGTGTTGAAAGACTGGTGTACTCATTGATGAAATACTGAAATTCGTTGCTGAAAACCGCTTTGTTGGTTCCTTCCAGCGCGCTCAGCAACCCTTGCTTTTTGCCATCGAGACTGGTGAAATAAACTTCGCGTTGCATGGGCGATTTTTTGGCCGCCTGGTAGTAGAAGATCTTCTTCTTGTTGTCAAAGCCGTAAAAGTCGGTGACATCAAATTCGCCATCGGTCAGTTGGCGGACTTCGAATCCTTGCCGATCATACAAATACAGGTGCGAATAGCCGTCGCGCTCGCTGTTCACCACAAAGTAATCGTTGTTTGGCAGGAAAATAAAGTCATCCAAAAAGTCCTCAGCGATGTACCGGTCGTTTTTTTCGGAATAAAATAAACGGGTATCACCGGTAAACGGGTTGGCAAATAGCACATCAATCTTATTTTGGCGACGGTTTAGTCGCATTACGGCCAAATCGTTGGCGTCGGCAGTCCATTTCAGGCGCGGAACGTAAATGTCAGTGTCTTCGCCTAAATCGACTTCAACCTTGGTTTTCGATTTGATCTCGTATGAAAAAACCGAAACCGTGGCGTTTTTTTCGCCAGCTTTTGGATATTTAAGCACATGTTGATCCGGGTAGCTTGCGTTTTCATTGAGTGATGCCGCTTCGCCACGAAAGATTTTCATCGAATACTGCTTTACGTCCGATTCGTCAAAACGGATGTAGGCCAGAAACTTGCTGTCGGGCGACCAGGCAAAGGCTTTGCTGAATCCGAATTCTTCTTCGTACACCCAGTCGGGCACTCCATTAATGATTTCGTTTTGTTTACCATCGGTGGTTACCTGGTTCTCTGTTCCAAACCGGATGGTTTTTACAAACAGGTTGTTGTCTCTTACAAAAGCAATGCGTTCGCCATCGGGCGAAAAGGTCGCTTCCTGTTGTTTTCCTTTGGCCGATAGTTCTGCCAATTCTTCCGTTACCGAGTTCCATACATAGTAGTTGGCGGTATAGGAGTGCCGATAAATTTTTTCTTTGTTGGTGGTTAAAAGGATTTTTGTTTCATCCTGGCTAAACGAATAGGCAGAGAAATGACTGATTGCCGGTTTTTCTATTTGATCAAGATCAAAAACGGTTTCAACTTTTTTACCATCTTTGTAACTGTATTTGACAATACGTTTGCCATCTTCAAGCGTCGTATAATATAGGCCGTTGGCCGAAGATTGAATTCCCTCGACTTCTCGCTCCTGAAATGCGTTTTGTTGTTCGAAATCGGCGATGGTTAATTTTTTTTGAGCGCGAGATGGGTAACCTATCGCGAAAAGAAGGAATAAAGTAAATAGGATTCTATACATGGTAAAACTTATTTTAGGCGTCAAAGCTTTGTTTTTTTTTTGAAAAATGAAAGTTGAAAACAATAAAAATCTAGAATATAAGTCCTCAAATCATGGAATAATTACAACGTAGTTCCGGCTGATTTATTGGATTTGAAGAATGGGATATTGATTGACGTGATAATGTAGGGAAAGATTTTGTATCAACAAATTTAAAACACAATGAAAAAACTACTTGTTCTTATTTTTTTAATTGGCGTGGTGAAAATGACCAGCGCTCAATCCGATGTTATTGAATACTTAAAGGCGGGCACCGAAGATGCGGCTACGCTGATTCAACCATACCTGAACCCCTTCGCCACCGGATTGGGTGATGGACTAAACAATGGCTGGTATTATACGGCTGAAACGCATAAGCGGTTGGGTTTTGATTTTTCGGTGAGTGTTAGTGCGGTAAAGGTGCCTGGATCGGCTAAAACCTATGATTTGAGTGAGATGAGCTTTCAGAATATTCGATTGGCGGACCCTGCCGACGCCATTGCACCAACGATTGCCGGAGATGAAATATCCGGGCCACAGTTCTATCTTTTAGATCCGAACAACCCGAATGAGACCATCGGGTCGTTTAATTCTCCTCAAGGTCTGGAGTTGGATATTATTCCGGTTCCGGTGGCCCAGTTGGGAATTGGGCTACTGCCCCACACTGATGTGCTGGTGCGCTATGTTCCCAAACTGAAGTTTAACCAGGGTGACAATGATGAGGACGAGACCCAGGTTGGCCTGTTTGGACTGGGAGTGAAGCACAGTTTCAAGGATTGGATTCCAGCCATTAAGCACTTGCCGTTTGATGCGGCTATTTTTGCTTCTTTTTCAAATATTTCTGCAACCTCTGACATTGATTTTTCACCGGACGATTATGGCGTCAATGATCCGAGTTATGTGCAGGATGAAAACCAACAGTTGGACATCGAGACAAACACGGTGAAATTTGGATTGATTGTTTCGAAGAAAGTGGCCTTTATCACCTTTTTCGGTGGAATAGGAAACAGCCAAAGCAAGTCCGACGTCAGTTTGACTGGAAGGTACCCGATCGTAAGCGACTATGCTAATGGAGAAATTGTTTTTGACGACGAAGTTAATCCGATCAAATTGAAGTTTGATTCGTCAAATATCAGTTTGGATGCGGGTCTACGCTTGAAGATGGCTTTCTTCAATATTTTTGCTTCCATCAACAAGGCAGAATACACTTCGTTGAATGCCGGCGTTTCGCTGAGTGTTCGATAAAATATATCAAGGGATTGATAAAAGTTGGAGAAGGGCACTGTTCAGTGCCCTTTTGTTCTTTTAAGCCCTTTAAATTATTGGTTAACCTTTGTCGCAGTCAGCTAATAATAGTTATCTTTGCAGCCTGAAAATAAAATCCATAATTCAATACGGATGATTAAAATAACATTACCAGATAACAGTGTTCGCGAGTTTGAAAGTGGAATTACCGGTTTAGAGATCGCCAAAGCGATCAGTAACCGCTTGGCAAAAGATGTTTTGGCCATTTCGGTCAACGGCTCGGTTTGGGATTTGAACCGCCCAATCAACGAAGATGCAAGGATCAAGCTATATACCTGGGACGATCGCGAAGGAAAGGAAACCTTTTGGCATTCATCGGCCCACCTGATGGCTGAGGCAATTGAGTGTTTTTATCCGGGGACCAAATTTGGTATTGGGCCGACGGTTGACACCGGCTTTTATTACGACATCGATTTGCCGGAAGACAAGCAGCTTTCAGAAAAAGACCTGGAAAAGATTGAGCAAAAAATGATTGAACTGGCTCGTCAGAAAAATGAGCTGGTTCGTCAGGATATTGCTAAGGAAGATGCGTTGCGCATGTTTACAGAGAAAGATGATGAGCTGAAACAGGAGTTGATCAGTGAATTGGAGGACGGAACCATCACCCTATACAACCAGGGGAACTTTACTGACTTATGTCGTGGACCACACTTGCCCAATACTGGCTATGTGAAAGCGGTGAAGTTAACCTCGATTGCCGGCGCTTATTGGCGTGGCGATGAAAAAAATAAAATGCTGACCCGCGTGTACGGCGTGACCTTTCCGAAGCAAAAACTACTGGATGAGTACCTGGTGATGCTGGAGGAAGCCAAGAAACGCGACCACCGGAAGATTGGGAAAGAAATGGAGCTGTTTACTTTTTCGCAGGAAGTAGGGCAGGGTTTGCCCATGTGGTTGCCAAAAGGCGCCATGCTTCGCCAGCAGTTGGAGGACTTTCTTAAAAAAGTGCAAAAGAAATTTGGTTACGAGCAGGTCATCACTCCGCATATTGGTGACATCAATTTATACAAAACTTCCGGCCACTACGCCAAGTATGGTGCCGATTCTTTTCAAACGATTAAAACGCCGGCAGAAGGCGAAGAGTATATGCTAAAGCCGATGAACTGCCCGCACCACTGCGAGTTGTACAAGTTTAAGCCTCGTTCATACAAAGATCTGCCTGTGCGTATGGCCGAGTTTGGAACGGTTTATCGCTACGAACAAAGCGGTGAGTTGCACGGTTTGACACGGGTACGTGGGTTTACCCAGGATGATGCTCACATCTATTGTCGCCCCGACCAGTTGAAGGATGAATTTAAAAAGGTGATTGATATTATTTTCATCATTTTTAAAGCTTTGAATTTTGAAGATTACACGGCGCAGATTTCCTTGCGCGATCCAAATAAGCCGGAGAAGTACATCGGATCGACTGAAAACTGGGATAAGGCCGAGCAGGCGATCATTGAAGCAACGGAGGAAAAAGGCCTGAGAACAACCACTGTGTTGGGCGAAGCAGCTTTCTACGGGCCGAAACTTGATTTTATGATCAAGGATGCCTTGGGCCGCAACTGGCAGTTGGGAACCATTCAGGTCGACTACAACCTGCCGGAGCGTTTCAAACTGGAGTACATTGGCGCCGACGACAACCGCCACCGTCCGGTGATGATTCACCGCGCGCCCTTTGGCTCGATGGAGCGTTTTGTGGCTGTTTTAATCGAGCATACGGCTGGGAAGTTTCCCTTGTGGCTAACACCCGACCAAGTTGTTATTCTGCCGATTAGTGAAAAGTACAATGAATATGCAGAAAATCTTTCAGGTTTTCTAAATAATTCCGATATTCGCAGCTTAATTGACGACCGGAATGAAAAGATCGGCCGTAAAATCCGGGATAACGAGTTGAAACGTATCCCGTATTTGTTAATAGTAGGTGAAAAAGAAGCAGAATCAGGTACAGTTGCCGTAAGAAAGCAGGGGGAAGGAGATCAGGGAACCATGACCAAAGAAGAATTTGCGGAATTCATCAATAAGGAAGTGAAAGAACAATTAGCATCATTTTATAACTAAAAAGAATAGGAGGTTTTTCTTATCGCAATAAAAAAACGCCCATATCGAGGAGGACGAAGAGTGGACACCGCTCCACAGCACAATATCAATCAGCGTATACGTGCTCAGCAGGTACGCTTAGTTGGTGATAATATCGAAAACCAGGGGGTTTATTCCTTATCTGAAGCTTTGAGAATGGCTGATGAAATGGAACTCGATCTGGTTGAAATTTCACCAAACGCAGATCCTCCGGTTTGTAAAGTTATAGATTACAAGAAGTTTCTTTATCAACAAAAAAAGAAACAAAAAGAAATGAAAGCCAAAGCGGTGCAGGTTGTGGTGAAGGAGATTCGGTTTGGTCCGAATACCGATGATCACGATTTTGAGTTCAAGCTGCGGCATGCTGAGAAATTCCTGAAAGAAGGGGCAAAAGTGAAGGCCTATGTGTTCTTTAAAGGTCGGTCGATCTTATTTAAGGAGCAAGGCGAAATTTTGCTGTTGCGTTTTGCGACAGAACTTGAAGAGCTTGGAAAGGTAGAGCAAATGCCCCGCCTGGAAGGGAAAAGAATGACGATGTTTATTACACCTAAAAAGAAGAAATAACATTCTTCGAATATAAAAATTAGACAGATGCCAAAAATGAAGACAAAATCCGGTGCAAAAAAGCGGTTTAAATTAACCGGCTCCGGGAAACTGAAAAGGAAGCATGCTTTTAAAAGTCACATCCTGACTAAAAAAAGCACCAAGCAGAAAAGAAACCTGACCTACTGGGGAACGGTTGCTAAATCTGATGAGAAAAATGTGAAGCTGATGCTTAACATGAAGTAATCAAGTCCTTTTCGAATTTATTTAGAGTTTATAACAGAGGGAATTAGCTGTAAAGATCCCGAGCATTTGGGACGCTAACCGCTCATAAATTAAAGATTATGCCAAGATCAGTAAATCACGTAGCATCTCGGGCTCGTAGAAAAAAAATCCTCAAGCAAACAAAAGGTTATTGGGGTGCCCGTAAAAACGTTTGGACAGTAGCAAAAAACGCTCACGAAAAAGCATTGGTTTATGCGTACCGTGACCGGAAAACAAAAAAGAGAAACTTCCGCGCATTGTGGATTCAACGTATTAACGCTGCAGCTCGTCAGGAAGGTTTAAGTTATTCTCAGTTAATCGGTTTGTTGAAAAAGAACAATATTGACATCAACCGGAAAGTATTAGCTGATCTAGCGTTGAACCAGCCTGAAGCCTTCAAAGCTGTAGTTGGAAAAGTAAAGTAAGTAGAAAATACAGGTGAAATAAACAGCATAAAAAAACCTCGCATCTTGCGAGGTTTTTTTATGCCTTTTTTTACAAAACAATCCATTGGTTGTTTTTTGCACTGGCAACAATTCCGTCGATCGCGACCATGTTGCCTACGGCATCAGATAGCGGGGTAGGAACAGGCTCGTTGCGCAGGATTGCATGAGCAAAGGCATCGCCTTGCAAAGTGTATTGATCAACGGGGGCGAAGATAAACGACTCGGTTTTCTCCTGTGTTCGCAGGGTAATTCGGGTCGATTCGTTTGGTGGCGCATTCACGGGTATTTCAATTTGAATGTGCCCCTGATCGCCAAAAATATTGGTCTGCTGAAAAGGCATAAGCTGCGTGGAGCAGGTAAATGTAGCGCTTTTCCCCGACGAAAACTGTAACATTCCCGAGCTTAGGCGGTCGGTTTTCATCAGTGGGTCAAAATCCATTTGTCCAAGAACTTTCACGGGTTCTTCATCAAAAATAAACCGAGGAAAAGATACACAGTAACAGCCAATGTCCATTAAGGCACCGCCGCCAATGTCGGCTTTATTTCTGATATTTTCAGGATCAATGTTGTAGTATGAAAAGAATGACTGAACCGTCCTGACTTGACCGATCTCACCGGACTGAATCAGTTCAATTGCTTTTTCCCACTGGGGGTGAAAGCGATACATGAAAGCTTCCATCACTTTCATTTCAGGGTATTTTTTTACTGCTTCAACCAAGGCCCTCGCGCCGTCGGCATTTAAGCCGATCGGCTTTTCGCAAAGCACGTGTTTTCCCGCTTCCAAAGCCTTCATGGTCCAATAAACATGTAAATGGTTGGGAAGTGGATTGTAAATGGCATCGATATCCGGATCAAGCAGCAGTTCTTCGTAGGATGCGTATCGTTTGACAATGCCTAATTGATCCGCTGTCTTGTTGGCTTTTTCAATTGAGCGCGAAGCAATAGCTGTCACTTCACAAAAGTTACCTTTCTGCAGGGCTGGAATAACTTTTTGGACTCCAATTTTAGCAGTACTCAAAATGCCCCATCTTATTTTTGTTATCATCGTCTTATTGATTGATTCTTAATGACTCTTCATTTTAAATTTTCTTGATGAGATTACAAGGTAGGGAAAAAGTGGAGGCGACCAAAGAATTTCAAAGAGATGTTTTTCTGGGCTTGTCAGAAAAGCTTAGGCTGAATTGTATTGCCGTTGACTGACGGACGAATGTGTTTGTTCAGAATGATTTCAAAAAGTCTTACCGTTGCCAATGCATCGCCACTTGCCCGATGTCTACCATCAATCCGGATTTCTAAATCATCGCAAAGTTTTCCCAGTGAGTAAGACGCATGTCCCGGTAAATATTTCCGGCTCAATTTCACGGTACACATGGTTTTGCGTTTGTATTCGTAGCCCAGACGATGATATTCCTGCTGAATAAAACGATAGTCGAAACTGACATTGTGGGCGACAAAGGTCGTTCCCTGGGTTAGTTCAACCACTTTTTTGGCGACTTCGTAAAACCGGGGCGCATGAGCTACCATCTGATTGTCAATACCTGTGAGTTTGGTAATGAAGTAGGGGATGTGACATTCCGGATTGATTAAACTCACAAAAGAATCCACCACCTCGGTTCCGTTATGGATATAGATGGCTATTTCAGTGATTTTTCCGTTCTGCGCACTTTGACCGGTTGTCTCGATATCAACAATACTAAACAAGTTATCCTCTTTTTTTGGTGAAAATAGTAAAAATGCTTTAGCTTTATTAAAAATTAAAATTTATTGACTCGGTGTGACACGAAGCAGATATTATAAACAATCTTATAATTCTTTCTGTTTGTTGACCTGGTATTGGAATTTTTATAAAATTTAGATAACATCTTTAACCATTCACTTAATTACTTTACACTATGAAACGAATAATTTTAATGTCTTTTTTGCTCAGCATTGGAGTGATGCTTTATGCTCAGACCGCAGAAAAAAAATGGGCTGTTGGTCTTGGTGGCGGTGCCTATTATGGTAACTCGAAGGAAGGTACCGGTTTAATCACCGAATTCTACTTTAGCAGGTATTTGAGTTCATCTTTTGACCTGATGCTGCTCAACAATTTCGGGCTAGTCAATTCAGAAGTTTCCAATAATATTGATTTTAACAGTACTTTTTTGAATTTGAGATATAAATTGAACAACGGTTATATTTTTCAGGAAGCAAGCAAGGTGCAGCCTTATTTGTATGGTGGCCCAGGTTATATCTTTGATAACTCAACGGAAGGAATCAACTGGGATGCTGGTTTAGGGTTCAAGTTTCCGTTGAGTTCAAGTGTAGCCTTGTTTGTGGAAGGTGGCTTTGTTGAAGGTTTGCGTGGAGAAAAAGCTGTCGAAGAAGGGACGTATACTGAGAGTTTTTGGAAAGGTGTAGGAGGTATCGAAATCAGCTTTGGCCAGTCGAAGGACTCAGATATGGACGGCGTGCCCGACCGAAAAGACGATTGCCCGAATACACCTGAAGGTGTTGCCGTTGATGCGCGCGGCTGTCCGATTGATACTGATGGCGACGGCGTGCCAGATTACAAGGATGATTGTCCGACAGAAGCGGGGGTGATTGCTTTGAATGGGTGTCCGGACCGGGATGGTGATGGCGTAGCCGATAAAGATGACGACTGTCCTGATACACCGGGACTGAAAGCACTGAATGGTTGTCCGGATAGCGATGGCGATGGCGTAGCCGACAAAGATGATGAGTGTCCGGATACACCTAATGGCTACAAAGTTGACTCAAAAGGTTGTCCGATTGACACCGATGGCGATGGCTTGGTCGATGAAGAAGATGACTGCCCAACACAAGCAGGCCCCGTTGAAAATAATGGGTGCCCGATTGCGAGAGTGGAATTCGATAACCTGCAGTTCGATTTTGACAAGAGCACGTTGAAACCAGCCGCAACAGAGGAATTAAATCGGCTGATTGAAGCGATGAATGAAAACCCTGAATTGAAGGTAAGTCTTTATGGGCACGCTGACGAAATTGGAACAGCAGCCTACAATATGAACCTTTCGGAACGCAGAGCCAAAGCCGCCAGACAATACTTAATCGACAAGGGGATTGCTCCTGAAAGAATTGCTACGGTTCAATGGTTTGGACAATCCAAGCCTGTTGCGCCGAACGATACCAAAGCTGGCCGTGCAAAAAACCGACGGGTAGAGATTGAGGAAGATAAATAGGCTTGAATTAGAACGATAATGATTGCAAGGGCTCTGCGAAAAAAGTGGGGCCCTTTTTTGAGTTGATAAAGATTCCGCAATTCAGAGAGAAACTATTATCTTTGCGGTTCAAAAACAGGCCAACGTCGCGGATCTGTTTTTTTTTATTCATGATCGCTTTTATCGCATGACATGACTTTCTTCAAATTACGACATTAAATAATTCACAGTACCCATGAATATCGACCAAATCATAAAAGATAAAATTATTGAGGCTGTTCAATCACTCTACGGACAAACAATCGAAGCTGATGCAGTGCAAACTCAAAATACGCGAAAAGATGTAGAAGGCGACATGACCGTAGTTGTTTTTCCTTTTTTGAGATTTTCCCGAAAATCACCAGAGCAAACGGCAGCAGACTTGGGTGAATACCTGAAAACCCATGTAGGATCAGTGGATGATTTTTCAGTCGTAAAGGGCTTTCTGAATCTTCTAATTTCAAAAAACTACTGGCTGAAAGTTTTGGAAGATGCAGCCAATGATGATCAATTTGGCTTTTCAGAAGCTGATGAGGCATCTCCTCTGGTTATGGTCGAATATTCTTCGCCCAATACCAACAAACCCTTGCATTTGGGCCATATTCGAAATAACCTGTTAGGTTATTCAATTGGCGAAATTATCAAGGCCAATGGAAAAAAGCTGGTAAAAACCAATATTGTAAACGACCGAGGAATTCATATCTGCAAGTCAATGTACGCCTGGCAACAGTGGGGTGAAGGCAAAACTCCTGAAAGTACAGGCGTGAAAGGCGACCACTTGGTTGGTGACTTCTATGTGTTGTTCGACAAACATTACAAGGAGGAGATCAATGAGCTGGTTGCCAAAGGATTGAGTAAAGACGAAGCCGAACAACAGGCACCATCGATTGTAGCAGCGCGTGAACTATTGCTGAAGTGGGAAGCCCGCGATCCGGATGTGATCAATCTGTGGGAAATGATGAACCAGTGGGTGTACGATGGTTTCGATATTACCTACAAGGAACTGGGTGTTGATTTTGATAAGATTTACTATGAATCGGAAACATACCTGGTAGGTAAAGAAGAAGTTTTGCGAGGGCTGAAAGAAGGTATTTTTCAACAGCGAGAAGACCAGTCGGTTTGGGCCGATTTGACGGAGGATGGCTTGGATGAAAAGATACTGTTGCGCAGTGACGGTACTTCGGTGTACATGACCCAGGATATTGGCACGGCCAAGTTGCGCTTCAATGATTACAAGATTGATAAAATGATTTATGTGGTTGGTAACGAGCAGAACTATCATTTTAAGGTGTTGTCGGTTTTGTTGGATAAACTTGGATTTGACTGGGGAAAAGGCCTGGACCATTTTTCTTATGGCATGGTTGAACTACCTCACGGGAAAATGAAATCGCGCGAA
This sequence comes from uncultured Sunxiuqinia sp., assembly GCF_963974515.1. Lineage (GTDB taxonomy): Bacteria > Bacteroidota > Bacteroidia > Bacteroidales > Prolixibacteraceae > Sunxiuqinia. The sequence continues at coordinate 11,529 of NZ_CAXBDD010000022.1, forward strand.
GGAACCGTTGTCGATGCGGATGATTTGATCGCTGAAATGATTGAAGTAGCCCGAAAGACATCCGAAGAATTGGGTAAGCTAGAAGGATATTCACAAGAGGAATTAGCTGAGACGTACAAAACGATCGCGCTTGGAGCGCTCAAGTATTTCATGCTCAAAGTAGACCCCAAAAAGAATATGCTTTTTAATCCGGAAGAGTCAATTGATTTCAACGGGAATACCGGACCATTCATCCAATACACGTACGCCCGAATCCGGTCTGTTATTCGAAAGGCTGAAGCTAACGGAATCCAATTGGCCAAAAAATTGGATAGCAACATCAAACTGTCAGATAAGGAGCAAGAGTTGATCAAATCCTTGTCGCTTTTCCCAGTAACAGTGAAGGAAGCAGGCGATACATACAGCCCTGCTATTGTTGCAAACTACATTTATAGCTTGGTCAAGGAATTTAATCAATTTTATCACGATCATTCTATTTTGGGTGAACAGGACGAAGCGATTAGAAATTTTAGGTTGGTGCTTTCGCAAACCATTGCCAATGTGGTAAAATCAGGTATGAATTTATTGGGGATTAAAGTTCCGGAGCGGATGTAAAAAGAAAAAAGAAAAAGGGGGTCAAAATTGACCCCCAGATTTCTACAAAATTGCGATTCGTGAAAAAGGGACTTTATTTTCTCGTTGACACAAGCAGCTTTTGTGTTCTCTGATTAAAACTGCCCGGTCATAACTTGTGAGCGAATTAATGTATTGAATTCTTTCAAGTAAACTTAATTGTCGGATGTTTTTGTAAGCACATGTCTCTGTTTCCTCTTTCATTGGACAACCAAATACCAGCCCGTAATAATATGAATTATCTTCTTTTATCATCCCACCATTTATCTGTTCATGCACTAAAAGAGTTTACACCTGTTTATCCTGTTTTTCAGAAAAAGGTAACCCCTTTAATCAGTTTATTTTAATTAAATTTTAAAATTTGCCTTTATTTTATTTTTGTATTTTTGCTGCAACTTGAAAATAAATCAATAAGCTTACGAATATGTTTGAGAATTTGAATGAAAAACTGGAACGGTCATTTCAGTTGCTCAAAGGGCAAGGTCGAATAACTGAAATTAATATAGCTGAGACGTTGAAGGAGGTGCGGCGCGCATTGCTCGATGCCGATGTTAACTTTAAAATAGCCAAGTCATTCACCGAAACGGTCAAGGAAAAAGCGCTGGGTCAGGATGTTTTGTCGGCTGTGAGGCCTGGTGAGATGATGGTTAAGATTGTACATGACGAACTAGCCATATTAATGGGGGGTAAGTCTGTTGACATTAACCTGACTGGGAATCCTACCGTCATTTTGATTGCCGGGCTGCAAGGTTCGGGTAAAACAACCTTTTCGGGCAAACTAGCCAAATTAATCAAAAGCAAGCGGGGAAAGCATCCGTTGCTGGTGGCCGGAGACGTTTATCGCCCTGCGGCGATCGATCAGTTGAAAGTATTGGGTGGACAGATTAATGTTCCGGTTTATACAGAAGAAGGAAGTAAGGAGCCGGTGAAGATTGCTCAGGCTGCTATAAAACACGCCAAAGCCAATGGTTACGATGTGGTCATCATTGATACGGCAGGTCGTTTAGCGGTTGATGAAGAAATGATGAACGAGATTAGCGCAGTTAAACAAGCTGTTTCTCCTCACGAAATTCTATTTGTTGTTGATTCCATGACCGGGCAGGATGCTGTAAATACCGCAAAGGAATTCAACGATCGGCTGAATTTTGATGGCGTTGTGCTGACCAAGCTGGACGGTGATACTCGCGGCGGTGCTGCCCTTTCTATTCGCACCGTTGTTGATAAGCCAATCAAATATGTTGGTACGGGTGAAAAAATGGAAGCGCTGGATGTCTTTCATCCCGAACGGATGGCAGATCGTATTCTAGGGATGGGCGACATTGTATCGCTGGTTGAAAAAGCCCAGGAACAATTTGATGCCGATGAAGCCCGCAAACTGCAAAAGAAACTGGCCAAAAACCAGTTTAACTTTGATGATTTCCTGAAACAGATTCAGCAAATCAAAAAAATGGGGAACATAAAGGACTTGGCAGCCATGATTCCGGGAATGGGCAAGGCCCTGAAGAATATGGATATCGATGATGATGCCTTCAAACATATCGAAGCCATTATTCATTCCATGACTCCTGCCGAACGCGATGATCCATCGTTGCTGAATGGCTCGCGAAGGAAACGGATTGCCGAGGGAGCTGGAACAGACATCCAGGAAGTCAACCGCCTGATTAAACAATTTTCTGAGACCAGAAAAATGATGAAAATGGTTTCGCAAGGAAAAAACATGGGGCGCATGATGGGAAATTTACCAAGAAGATAAATTCAGTAATTCAATACAATGAAGTTAATTGACGGAAAACAAACAGCAACGGACATAAAAAAAGAAATCGCAGTTGAAGTGCGTGAAATGGTTGCAGCGGGAGCCAAAAAACCTCATTTGGCGGCAGTTCTGGTTGGTCACGATGGCGGGAGCGAAACCTATGTGGCTTTCAAAATAAAGGATTGCGAAGAGGTGGGGTTTAAGTCGAGTTTAATTCGGTTTGAAGACGACGTGACAGAAGATGAACTTCTCGCTAAAGTTGATGAACTGAACAACGATGCAGATGTGGACGGATTTATCGTTCAGCTTCCGCTACCCAGGCATATCTCAGAACAAAAGGTCATTGAGGCTATTGATCCGAAGAAGGATGTGGATGGTTTTCACCCGATCAATGTTGGGCGCATGGTGATTGGTTTGCCTTGTTTTGTATCGGCCACTCCCGACGGCATTATTGAACTGCTAAAGCGCTACAACATCGAAACTTCAGGAAAAGATTGTGTTGTGGTGGGAAGAAGCAATATTGTGGGGCGTCCTATGAGCGTGCTAATGTCGCAAAAGTCAATGAATGCTACGGTAACGGTTGCTCACAGCCGTACAAAAAATCTAAAAGAGTTGTGTGCCAATGCTGATATATTGATCGCTGCGCTGGGAGCACCCGAATTTATAAAGGGCGATATGGTTAAAGAAGGCGCAGTAGTGATTGACGTAGGGACAACCCGCGTTCAGTCAGATCAGACTAAATCTGGTTTTAAACTGAAAGGAGATGTAGCTTTTGACGAAGTAGCGGATAAATGTTCGTACATTACACCGGTCCCTGGAGGAGTAGGGCCTATGACCCGTGTTGCCTTGTTGAAAAATACCCTTCTGGCAGCTAAGCGGGAAATTTACAAGTAATTTTTTTAGAGATATTACAAGAAAGGTGGCGCAATCAGTCACCTTTTTTTGATTTGATTGTTTAACTTTATATCGAAATACAGACAAAGATGAACATGAAAAGAATAGATTTATTGAATATTACATTTGCTATTATATTGGTATTTTTTGTGCAATCGTGCAGTACAGTTCCTTTAACTGGCCGGAGTCAGGTTAATTTGTTGCCTGAGTCAAACCTGGTGGAGATGAGCTTAACTAGCTACGACCAATTTCTTGATACCAATAAAGTGTCAACCAACCAGCAACAAGTTGCAATGGTCAAGCGAACCGGTGTAAACATAGCCAGAGCTGTCGAGCAATATCTTAAGGATAATGGATATGAAAGCTATTTGAAGCACTTTGAATGGGAATTTAATCTGGTTGAAAATGACGTGCCCAACGCCTGGTGTATGCCGGGAGGTAAAGTGGTTGTGTATAGCGGTATTTTGCCGCTTACCAAAACTGAAGCAGGTTTGGCCGTAGTTATGGGGCACGAGGTTGCTCACGCCGTTGCTCGTCATGGAAACGAACGTATGAGCCATTCGATGTTGGTTCAGATGGGAGGAATTGCTTTAGGAGAAGCCCTGAAAGAAAAGCCGAATGAAACCCAGGCAATATTCTCATCGGCCTATGGAATCGGCTCCCAGGTAGGGGTGATGCTTCCATTTTCGCGACAGCATGAGTATGAGGCCGATAAAATGGGGTTGATTTTTATGGCTATTGCAGGATATGACCCACAAGAGGCCGTCGCTTTTTGGCAACGAATGGCCGAAAACAGCGGACAGAAACCGCCGGAATTTTTGAGTACTCACCCCGTAGATACCAAGCGTATCGCCGCTTTGAATGAAATTATGCCGGAAGCGATTAAATATTATCAGGAAAACAGGTAGCTCAAAGAATCGTTTCTGGAAAAATAAATTACTGTTTATGAACAGTTTTAAGCTATTTTCAAAATAATTTTTTACATTTGATAGTCCAAAATAGGATATAACTTAATTTAGTGAAAGATGGAAGGCTTTGATAAAAAAGATGACATGCAAGAGGGTGACAGCAAATTTAGAGAAGAAATCTTTTCAAAGGCTGTAAGAGCTGGGAAAAGAACCTATTTTTTCGATGTAAAAGCGACTCGAAAAGATGAGTACTATTTGACTATGACTGAGAGTAAAAAGCGTTACGATCAGGAAGGTAATTTTCACTTCGAGAAACACAAAATCTTTTTGTATAAAGAAGATTTTGAGAAGTTTTCTGATGGGCTGAGCGAAGTCATTGACTTCATTAAAGCTAGTCAGTCAATGGAGGATGCAGAGATTGAAATTGATATGACAATGTCTGAAAATGAAGAGGATGATGTGATAGCGACAAAAGATTATACGAATGTTGATTTTGATGACTTAAACAACTGATCCGTAACTTTTAAAAGTATAGAAAGAAGGCTGCCCAAAAAGCAGCCTTCTTTTATGCAAAAGCTCGTTCTTTTTTGATATTTTCATAGGCCTCGTTCACTTTCTGAAACTTCTCCTTAGCTGCATTCTGAAAATCAGCACCCAAATAGCTAACCTTATCAGGATGATATTTCATCGCCATTTTCCGATAAGCCTTTTTTATTTCTTCATCCGAAGCAGTTTTGTCCACTTCCAATATTTTATAAGCTGAATCCGTATCTGGAACAAACATCGATTGAATCGACTCCATGTCTTTTGCACTGATTCCCATGTTTTGAGCAATCAGTTTGATCATATTCAATTCGTTGCTGTCAACTCGTCCATCGGCTTGGGCAATGCCAAACAAAAAATGAAGGAGTTGCAGACGTGAGGAATAGTCCATATTTTTTTGAATCTGCCTGCATACATCAGCAACCGGAATGTTTTGATTGAGCAGGTCGCGCAGCATTTTAACTGCGTCCTGTGCCGAACTTGTTCCAAACGACCGAACAAAAAACTGCTTTACGTAGTCCAGTTCCGATTTTAATATTTTGCCGTCGGCTTTCATCACGGCAGCTACCAGTACCAGCAAACTCATCACATAGCCACCAGTAGTTGTTGTCCTTCTGGTTTGGGTTGTTTGTGGTCCGTTCTGTGTAAGGCTATCAGCTTCGCTGTCTACCATCGAGCCGACTACAAATCCAACAATTCCTCCTATTGGACCAAAAAAAGCCCATCCTAATCCACCAGCTACCCATTTTGCAAATTTACCCATGCTTTCTAAATTTTTGATCTAACTCAATTAATGTGGGAAGCACAAGCTCCCGATTGTCATTTTTAATTATAAAATCAGCCAGTTTTACTTTTTCTTTATCCGGCCATTGTTTTGATATTCGTTCTTTGATTTGTTGTGAAGAACTATGGTCTCGCTTCATAACGCGCTCAATCCGTTGTTGTTCAGGAGCCGTTACCAGGATTGTATAATCCATCATTTCGTAAAAGCCACTTTCAAACAGGATTGCTGCTTCATGAATAATATAGGGTGAATGCTGACGCTTACACCAGTCGAAAAAATAGCTGCGTACTTCGGGATGGACAATCGCATTAGCCATTTGTAGTAAAGGTGGCGAATTAAAGATCATGGCAGCCAGTTTTTTTCGGTCAATCGTCTGATTTTTCAGGTAAATATCTTTACCGAAGTGAAGCATCATTTTGCTACGAATCAGTGATGACTCGTTCATGATTCGCTTGGCTTCCTGGTCAGCATTGAATACCGGGATTTCCATCAAACTGAAAAAATGGCAGATGGTTGACTTTCCGCTGCCAATTCCGCCTGTTATTCCTATTTTAAGCATGCTTTTATTTTTCGATGAGGTATTCAATTTTTACTGGCAAAAAGTTGACCGATTTTAAATGCGGGGGAATCTTTTCCAACGAAACCGGTAAATAATCTAGTTTGCGCAGAATATCGGTATAAGAAACCGATGCTTTAAAATCTGAAGAATCGATTTCTGAAAAACGGCTTAGTCCGATCATAAAGCTTATTTTCACTTCGGCTGGAAACAGGTTGATCTTGAGATTGCCTGGGGCGTCATCGATCGTTATTGGGATGGACAATTGCTTCTCCGTATATTCTTCAACGGGAATTTGAATCGTCACCCGTTTAGGATCGAATCCCAATATTTTGATTTCCTGGAGGGCAGCTGTACGCTGCACCAATTGGTCAAGTTCTTTGAAGTTTTGTAAAACGGTTTTCACCCCTGACAAGGTGTCGAGTATCGTTTTGGGACCGTGCACATCTACAGAGTCAGGGATTACAGTAATTTCATCGTACAGATAGTGTTGTTTTTTTAGTCGAAAGTCAACATTCGGAATAACCTTTTTCTTTTGGGTGATGATTTCATCGAATTGAAAATAAACGGTATCCGGGTTGATGGCTGTAAGGTTTAACTCGCTGCTGATCTGATCTGCCATATTCTTTTGGTATTGCTTGCTTTGAATAGTATAGCGCAGCTGGTTTTTATCGCTAATCATTTCCCCGCCAATTTCTCCCACATTAAAGACCAGGGGCGAAAAGGCCATGCTTAACTTATACCGGAGCAAAGTAAAACCACCCGAACGAACATTGAGCACAAATTGCTTTGGGGGATCGTTTATCAGTATTTTATTGTCAGGCATGTTGGTGTAGCGCACAGGAAAAGTCAGCTCAACGGCATATTCTTTTTCGAGAGCATTTAGTAACCAAAAGGTTGAAGCGATTCCTACACAAATCAAGAAGATAACCAATTTCCGTTCATTCTTAATCTGAAATTTCTGAAAAAAGATTCTTACCTTATTTATCCATTTGTTTTCCACGAAATCAAAGATAAAAAAAAGGGTTGACTTGCAGCCGACCCTTTCCGTCTTTTGGTCAATCTAATATTATTTCTGCGGAGTTACATCCGACATGTCTTTCACTACGGCGCTTTTGTCAACACGTAGTTTTACATTGTCATCCACCTGAAGCAGCAGGTAAGTTTCTTTAATTTCAACAACTTTACCGTAAATTCCGCCGGTGGTTACCACTTTGTCGCCTTTTGCAAGACTTTCGCGAAATTTTTTCAATTCCTTTTGGCGTTTTACCTGTGGTCTGATCATGAAAAAGTAGAATACAACTATGATCAGGATTAACGGTAAAAATGTTGTAATCGGGTTTTGCTCGGCACCCGGCTGCGGGGACATTAATAAGTAGTTCATCTTTTTATTCTTTAGTTTTTACTGTATAAATTTATAATCTCATTTTCTACGGTTGCTGCAATTGTAAGCTTGCTTATTTCAGGTTGTGTGTTGGCATAAATCCGTATTTCTTTGTAAATCCGTCCTGTTTCTCCGGCACTGTTAAAAACGACTTCAATGAAGTCTGAGGTTCCCGGATCAATTGGCTTTTCAGGAAAATGGCTGGTTATACAGCCGCAATCGCTTTCAATTTTATCAATCATCAGCACGCCATCACCAAGGTTTGTAAACTGAAAATTATAGGCTACAACCTCACCTGCCTGCAGGCTTCCAAAATTATAGAATTCTTCCTGAAACTCAAACTTTGGTGTGCCACTGTTTGATGTTGTTTTATCCGAAGGTTTGCTGTTTTTGCTTTGGCAACCCACAAGGATAAACAGCATAAAGATGGCGGTGGTGTTTTTCATGAAGGTTTGTTATCGTCTTCACCAATTAAACCCCTGCCGGCTTTCCTTACTTTTTCTTCTGCTTTCAGCGCTTTTAGCGCTTTGTCCAGAATACCATTAATAAAGTTCCGGCTTTTCTTGGTGCTGTAATATTTCGAAAGTTCGATGTATTCGTTCAGCGTTACTTTCGTCGGAATGGAAGGGAAATATAAAAATTCGGCAATGGCCATTTCCAGGATTAATTCGTCAATGAAAGCAATTCTGTCCACATCCCAATTAACGGTGTGTTTTGTGATTACACCTTTCAATTCATCGTGGTTCAGCACGACTTTGCGATAGAGATCTTTCGAGAACTGGCGATCCTCTTCATCTTTAAACATGGGGAGTAGTGCCTGATCTTCCCGTGTATATTCCTTAAATTTTTTTAAGGTTTTGAGGATCATGCTTACCACAAAATCAAGGTCATCATTCCAGTAAATGCTTTGTTCTTCCAGAATGCTGTCCACGTCTTCAGACTGAAGAATGATTTCGGCAATCAATTGTTCCACAAATTTCCGGTCAGCTTGGTACGAATCATCCGCAGCCTCCATGTAGCTTTTGTAAAAATCACTGGCAATTAACTCGGCGTATAATTTCCGGATCAAATCTGACTCATTCACCCAGCTTAACTTCGACTGGGCAAGGTATTTATTCAGACTCTCATTCGTCTGCAGCTGGGCAATCAATTGGTTGCGGATGAATCGATTATTGGGGTTCAGGTCTTCTGCGGTAGGAAAGTGTTTTTTCTTTCTCAGCTCAATCACCGATTCAGCATGTTTGCTGATTTCAATTACCAAATCCAGTAAATAATGATAAAGGTCGTATGTTTTTTGGATACTGAAGAAGAGTTCTTTCTCGGTATTATTAATTGATTTGTCAGGCGTGGAATAGAAGGCGTATAAAACCTGCAAAACTTTAATGCGAATAATTCTTCTGCTAATCATTGTCTTAGAACTAGTTTTCTTTTTTGAGGGTGGCAAAGTTACACAATTTCTTTTCTGCTGTTCAACATCTAATCGTTTTTTTCATCCTTTCTCTCATAATCTTTGCCGGTGTGGGTGCTTGTATAAAAAGTGGTTTGCTCTTCGTCATCTTCTTCGGGTTCGTCCTCCCATTCGAAGTGTGGTCGTTGTGGTCCTTGGTTACGGTAGTAAATGCTGAGTAATAATCCACTGGCAGCCCCCCACAAATGACTTTCCCATGATACCCCCGGTTTGAGTGGGAAAATTCCCCAGAACATACCACCGTACAGAAATACGACTATAATGGCAATGGTGAGTAGTTTCACATCGTTCCGAAAGATTCCGCTGAAAAACAGGAACGATGCCAAACCGTAAACCACCCCGCTGGCTCCGATGTGCCAGGCTTCACGGCCTCCCAGCCACACGCAAAGGCCCGAGAGAAAATAAACCAGGATGAAAATCCGGTAGGCCAACTTCCGGTAGAAATAGAATAAAGCCAGTGAAAGCACAAAAAACGGGATGGAGTTGGCCGCCAGATGTTTGTACCCGCTGTGGATGAAAGGCGAAAAAAGGATGCCTTTTAGTCCTTCGGCCTTTAGTGGATAAATACCGTAGGTGGCAAACTCAATATTCAAGGTCGACTCAACTAAAAAAACCAACCAAAAAGCAAGCAGAAAAAGACTGGGAAACACCAGACTGTGTTTGAAGATTTTCTTTTCAAGCTCTGGATCAGTCGATTCGTGTTTTGGCGGATAATAGTTGAATAAGGGCATTTAAATCAGTTTATCAATTAATTGCACAAAGCCGTATATGTCTTCTTCGGTTGTATCGAAGGAGGTCATCCAGCGAACTTCGCAAGAGGATTCGTTCCACACGTAGAAGAAGTATTTTTCCTGCAGTTTCGGGATCACATCTTTCGGAAGAATGGCAAACACGCCATTGGCTTCGGTTTTTTGGGTCAGTTTCACTTTGCCGGTTTTCAGCACTTCTTTTTCAAGTAGTTTAGCCATTTGGTTGGCATGCGAAGCATTGGATTTCCATAGATCGTTTTCGAAATAAGCCAGGAACTGCGCACCTACAAAGCGCATTTTTGAGAAAAGCTGCATGCTTTGTTTGCGAATATATTTGGTGTTGGTCGTTAGTTTCGGATTAAAAAAGACAACTGCTTCGCCCATGAGCATCCCATTTTTTGTGCCGCCAAACGAAAGCATGTCTACTCCGGCCTCGATCGTAAATGCTTTGAACGGAAGTCCGAGGGCGACAGCAGCATTGGCAATGCGTGCCCCGTCCATGTGAACCAGCATGTTGTGCTGGTGGGCGAGAGCAGTAATCGCTTTAATTTCGTCAACCGAATACACGGTTCCCAGCTCCGTTACCTGTGAAATGGAAATCACTTTGGGCTGCGAGTGATGTTCAAAATTGAAACCATGCAGATATTTCTGAATGCCGGCCGGCGTAATTTTCCCTTGATCACTGGGGACTGGTAGCAATTTGCACCCGGTGAATTTCTCCGGTGCACCACATTCATCCACTTCAATGTGGGCTGTGTCAGCACAGATAATCGAGTGGAATGAATGAGTGACGGTTGAAAGGGCCAGCACATTAGCGCCTGTTCCATTAAAAACGAAATACACATCGGTCTCAGGTCCAAATTCTTTTTTGAACAAACTGATGGCCTCGCGGGTGGTGGGATCGTCTCCATAGCCAATCACATGGCCGGTATTTGCTTTTTCGATTGCTTTCAGGATATCCGGATGAACTCCGGCATTATTGTCGCTGGCAAAGCCTCTGCTCATGATTTGATTTTTTATCAAGGGTTTAACAATTTAAAGGTACTAGTGTTTTAACTTTACAACAGCTGGTCCAATCGCTTTTTTGCTAAAACAGAATTTCGCACGGGCGTTGTAAGGCAGCATAAAAGAAAAGAAAAATTTGATCTGAACAAATTCGAATGAAAGAAAAAATTAACCTGTTTTGGTTTCGTCGCGACCTGAGAATTGCCGACAACCATGGGTTTTATCAAGCGCTCACCTCCGGCAAGCCAGTATTGCCGGTGTTTATTTACGACACGAATATCTTGAATGATCTGGATGATGATGACAGCCGGGTGGAGTTTGTTTACAGACAGGTGAATCGCTTAAAAGCCGAATTTGAACGAAATAACAGCACATTTTGGATTTTTCATGGTAAACCACTGGCTGCCTTTAAACGCTTGTGGATGGAGTATGAAATTGATACTGTTTTTACGAATGAGGATTACGAACCATACGCCCGCGAGCGCGATGAGCGTGTGAAAACTTTTTTGAATTCGGGTGAAGTCAATTTCCTGTCTTTCAAAGATCAAGTGGTTTTCCACAAAGATGAAGTGGTGAAACCCGACGGGAAACCCTACACAGTTTTTACACCCTATAGCAAAAAGTGGCTACAAAAGCTAAATGAACAACCGTTTGAGAGTTATCCTTCAGAAAAACTCCTTCGGAGCCTGTTTAAAATAGAGCCAATGAACGATGTTAAGCTTCGCGACTTGGGATTTCGATCCGGGAAGCTGGAATTTCCGGACAAGGATATCGAAGTGAACCTGTTGAAAGAATATGCTTCCCGCCGCGATTTTCCGGCGCTGGAAGGCACTTCGCATCTGGGCATCCACTTGCGTTTTGGAACAATTAGCATTAGGCAGCTTACCCGAAAGTCCATGCAACATTCGCCGGTTTTTTTGAATGAGCTGATTTGGAGAAATTTCTACATGGATATTCTCTGGCACTTTCCGCATGTAGAGAAGCGGGCATTCAAACCGGCCTACGATTTTATTCCTTGGCTGAATTCTGAAAAGGACTTTGCCCGTTGGCGCGAAGGAACAACCGGATACCCTTTGGTTGATGCGGGGATGCGGCAATTGAATGAAACGGGCTACATGCATAACCGCATTCGGATGGTGACCGCCAGTTTCTTGTGTAAACACCTGCTTATTGACTGGCGATGGGGTGAAGCTTACTTTGCCGAAAGGTTGCTCGACTACGAGCTGGCTTCCAACAATGGCGGCTGGCAATGGGCTGCCGGGACCGGTTGCGATGCCGCACCCTATTTCCGGGTGTTTAACCCAAGCTTGCAAGCCCAAAAATTCGATGCGGATCAAAATTACATTCGCAAATGGGTTCCTGAGTTTGAAAGTCCGAATTATCCGCGCCCGATCGTCGATCACCCAACGGCCCGACAACGCGCCATAGATACTTATAAGAAAGCGCTAACCGGCAGGTAGCCCTATCTTTTCGTGTGATCGTGTTGTCATTGACGATTTCATCCATGCTGAACTTTTCAGCTTGGGAGATGATGGGCGCAGAATCCAATGGAAGTACCGCAACACTCGCTTAATACACTGCAATAAGTGCTTGATGGCTAACAACAAGCCTTGGATGTAATGCCACAACTGATAAATGGCTGACAATAACTTCGGCTTGGCAAACAAGAATCAACAACCAGGATGTACGACACATGTACGGATCTTTATCATTCAGCTAAGCAGAAATTTGAATTTTCTGCATCGATTTCTTCACTGGTGTGATCTTTTTAAATAAAACCAGAATCCATGAATAAAGGACAAATCAACCGCAAGGAAATGGATGACTCCGTGATCTACTATCTCGATATATAACCAGAAAAGAGGTCCCTCATCCCCGAAAGTAGGGGAATTTTAAAATGAGCTTGGCACCGTGAACGATCAGATTGAGCAATCGCATGCTGCTCAGCAATCCGCTCAGGTTTATTTAAGTATAGCTAAAAAGAAGCTCAAGCGCCTGATTGCAGCTAAATCCAATAATTTGAACGATGCGCTGGAAACTTTTGCGGTAGTGACTGGCGATATGAAGCTGGAAAACAAAATGAATGAATCATTCTCGGACCTGGTTCGAGCTACGAACCTCGCTTTTATTCCGAAGATTAAAGAGGTTATTGAGGCAGCTGAAGCTCATATCGATGTACTTCAGCCGAATTTGGAGTAGGCCCGGAGCAAATCGATGACTTGAAAGCGGATTTGCACAACTTTATGGAGTGGAACGCCTCGATCTCAATTTCTACAATGACTACCTGGTCGCCAGGGAGGAGGTGGATAATTAGGGCCTTTTTGGGCTATTTAACGTGCCCGGTGATTATACCCTTTTCAGGCTTCTGAAATTCCAAAGGGTCAGCCGGCGTACAAATCGAACCAAAAATAAAGACCACAAATTATTGCGGTCTTTATTGGCTGTGGGAGCACTTTTTTTTATTTGCTGATTTACGAATCTCCTTTCACCCAATTGACAATCTTTTCATCATTGGGTTTGGTTTTGGGTTCGGCATAATCTACCAAATGGCCTTTTTCGTCAATCATGTACTTTTGAAAGTTCCAGCTCACCTCAGAATCTGAAACACCATTTTTTTCTTTCTGGGTTAGCCACTGGTAAAGCGGATGCATGTCATCGCCTTTCACCGATATCTTTGACATCATCGGAAAAGTAACCCCGTAGTTGCGTTCGCAAAATTCCGCGATCTCTTCATTTGATCCCGGTTCCTGTTCGTTGAAATTATTGGCCGGAAAACCAATGATTGTGAATTCGTCACCACCATATTCGTCGTAAAGTTTTTGCAGTAATTCGTATTGGGGGGTCAGACCGCATTTCGAAGCGGTATTCACCACCAGTACTTTTTTGCCTTTCAGTTGGCTCAAATCAAAGTCGGAACCTTCAATGTCCTGAACTTTGAAATCGTGCAGGCTTGTTTGACTAAATCCGAACGAGGCCAGAAATATCAATGTGAATAAAAAAGCTAATTTTTTCATGATTAAATGTTGTTTGGTTTAACTTCATCTAAAACAGCAAGAAACAGAAAAAGTTTGATGCCAGCAACCGCTGAGGTTCTTAATTCTTGTTAATAAATTCCCCCTGAATTTCCTCGCAAAATGTTTATCTTTGGGCTTCATCAAACAAGACTATGGAGAATTTTATTGTTTCTGCCAGAAAATACAGGCCCGATACTTTTCAAACGGTTGTTGGACAGTTGTCGATCACTTCGACTCTGAAGAATGCCATCAAAAACAACCAACTGGCGCATGCCTACTTGTTTTGTGGCCCTCGTGGGGTTGGAAAAACAACCTGTGCCCGTATTTTTGCGAAAACAATTAATTGTCAGAATCTCACAGCCGAAATCGAACCCTGCAACCAATGCGAATCTTGCCAGGCGTTTAACAGCAGCCGTTCGTACAATATTCATGAGCTGGATGCCGCTTCGAACAACTCGGTGGATGACATTCGAAATTTGACGGACCAGGTTCGCATTCCTCCGCAAATTGGAAAATACAGCATCTACATTATCGATGAGGTTCACATGTTGTCGCAGGCTGCATTCAATGCCTTTTTGAAGACGCTGGAAGAACCGCCCAAACATGCTATTTTTATTTTGGCAACCACCGAAAAACACAAGATCATTCCAACCATTTTGTCGCGTTGCCAGATTTTTGATTTCAACAGGATAAAAATTGGGGATATTTCAGACCATTTGGGATTTGTGGCTAAAAGTGAACAGGTTGCCATTGAATCGGAAGCACTGAATGTGATTGCGCACAAAGCCGATGGTGCCATGCGTGACGCGCTTTCAATCTTCGATCAGATTGTAAGTTTTTCAGGACGCGAGATCACCTATAAAGATGTGATTTCGAATCTGAATGTGCTGGACTACGATTATTATTTTCGCTTGATCGACTTACTCCTGAAAAACGATGTGCCCAATGCCTTGCTCCTTTTTAACGAAGTGCTGGATCATGGTTTCGACGGGCATCATTTTATCAACGGGCTGAGCAGTCATATTCGCGATTTACTGGTTTGCAAAGACCCGGTAACGGTGCAGCTGCTTGAAGTTGGTGGTGAAATCAGGGAGAAGTACAAAGCCCAGGCAACGATCTGTGATGCTGGCTTTTTGCTTGAAGCCATGAAGATCAGTAACGAATGTGATATGCAATACAAGACCAGTCAGAACAAACGCTTGCTGGTTGAACTGAGCTTGATTAAAATGGCCCAGCTCACTTTAAAAAAAAAATAGCTGACGATACTGATACGCAGGAATTGGAGCCCATATTTTCTGGAGTTCAGGAGCGGGCAGTAACCAAGGAAAACCCCGGCGTATCAAAAACTGAACAGACACAACAAAAAGCATCCAGCGAGACTGAGGTTCCCGCTAAAGTCCCGGTAAAAAGGATGATCAAGAAGCGCGGGAGCAGTTATACGCCTTCCATCAAAGATGCGATTTCGGGTAAGCTCGTAGAAAAAGGAGAGGAGGATGCTCAGGAGAAGCTGAAGTATTACGTTGGAGAGCAGCTAGCGGAGCCATTTACGCAAGAACAGTTTGCTGATAAATGGGCTGAGTACCTCCAGCGTTTGGATGATCGTCCGAACTTAAAGGCCACTCTCTCGAAGACGCCGCAAATTTTTGACAATCACAAGCTTAAATTGCCGATCGATAATTCTGTGCAGCTTGAGGAGATCAATAAAATTAAGCCCGATTTGGTTTCCTGGTTGCGCAAAGAACTGCGAAATACAGGCATCGAACTAATTACAGATATTGTTGTTCAGGAATCAGAGTACAAGCCCTATTCAGAAACCGAAAAGCTGGCTGAGATGGTGAGGAAAAATCCGAATTTGGCTTTGTTGAAACAACGATTTAATCTCGACTTTGGTGAATAGCCGAGGCCATTCGATTTTAAACCATTGTTAACCGTTCATGAAATGATATGGCAAAAAGAACCAGTCAATTATTTTTTAGTATTTTTGAGTAAAACATAAAAAGGAGGTCACTATGCTTAAAGAAAAAGTTTTAAACGCCCTAAACAAACAGATTAATGCAGAAATGCACTCAGCTTACCTTTATTTATCCATGTCAGCTTATTTGCAAGACAAAGGATTAGCTGGCTTTGCCAACTGGATGAAAGTGCAGTACAAAGAAGAACTTTCGCATGCTTTGAAAATATTTGACTATGTGAACGAAAGAAATGGTCGTGTGGTGCTTGAACCGATTGCCGGAGTCCCTATTGAGTTTGACGGAATTATCGATGTTTTTGAGAAGACATTGGAACACGAGCAAAAGGTAACTCAGATGATTGATCAGTTAATGGATGTGGCAGTTGCCGACAGCGATCATGCTACACAGAGTTTTTTACAGTGGTTTGTTGACGAACAGGTGGAAGAAGAAGCCAATGTGAATGAGTTGCTTGATAATTTGCGCTTGATAGATGGACAAGGAAATGGGGTTTTTATGCTTAACCGCGAATTACAATCCCGTACCTTTGTCGACGCAACACAGGCAGAATAAGAAATTTCGTTTGAAAATTATTGAAAGGCTGCCTGTATTGGGTGGCCTTTTTTGTTAACCCGATTGTACGATCGATCCTGAAAATCCGGTGTGATGAATAAACTAATTGAAAGCGCATGGTCAGAATTGAGGGAAACCTGCCAGAAATCCCCTTCTGTTGATGAGTTGGTTGAAATAGAAAGAGCTTTTGACTTTGCCTGGCAGTCCCTTGGTGAAAATACCTGGCCCAACGGCGAACTGATCATGGTCCATTCACTTGAAGTGGCACAGGTGGTAGCCCAGGAAGTGGGGTTGGGGGTCAGTTCCATTATCGCCGGAATGTTGCACAATGTCACCTACGAAAAGCTCAGTAACCGTCCCGATTTGCAGACCATTGAAAGTCGGTTTGGGCCGGTGGTCGCCGGTATTTTGGAAGGGATGGCGAAAATTAACGCCTTAGGAACAGATACGGTTGATCTGCATTCGGAGAACTACCGGAAATTGATGCTGGCGCTGGCCGGCGACGTTCGGGTTATTTTGGTGAAAATCTCCGATAGGCTGCACGTGATGCGTCATTTGGGAGACTATCCAGCCAGTTCTCAGCAGAAAATAGCGATGGAAACAGCCCACCTTTATGCACCTTTGGCACATCGTTTAGGATTGTATTATGTGAATTCCGAAATGCTGGATTTGTGTCTGAAATTTACCAATCCGGATGCTTATCAATATGTTTCGGATCGATTGGAAGAGAGCAAAGAGGAACGCAAAAACTTTGTGGCCGCGTTTGTGAAGCCGATTGAGGAAAAGCTGAAAGCCCGCGGTTTTCAGTTCGACATGAAAGCACGCACCAAGGCGATTAACTCCATTTGGAAAAAAATGCAAAACAGTAAGGTCAGCTTCGATGAAGTGTATGACTTGTTTGCAATCCGTGTCATTCTGGATTCGAAACAAGAATTGGAAAAATCGGATTGCTGGCAGGTGTATTCCATTGTTACTGACGAGTACCAATCGAACCCCGAACGGATGCGCGATTGGATTACCGTGCCAAAATCAAATGGTTACGAGAGTTTGCATGCTACGGTATTGGGGCCGCATAAAAAGTGGGTTGAAATTCAGATCCGCACGAAGCGCATGGATGAGATTGCAGAGAAGGGCCTCGCTGCTCACTGGAAATACAAAGGGGGATCGGCCAGCGCCGAAATGGAAAGCTGGCTGGCCAATGTTCGCGAAATTTTAGAAAATCCGGACTTGAATATTGTCGATTTTATTGATGATTTCAACACAAACATTTATAACGACGAAATTTTCGTATTTACCCCTAAAGGTGATTTGAAGCGCTTGCCTGCCGGCGCCACCTTGCTCGACTTTGCATATGAAATTCACTCGGAAGTGGGCGATCATTGCGTTGGAGGAATGTTGGATGGTCGGAAAGTGACTCTGCGGTATAAACTTAAAAATGGAGACCAGGTGTCAGTAGACACTTCGTCTAAACAGCAACCCAAGCTCGATTGGCTTGATTTTGTAATTACCACCAAAGCGAAATCGCGGATAAAAGCCAGTGTCAATGAAGAGCGTAAGAATGAAGCGGAGAAAGGGAAGGAGATTTTGCTTCGGAAGTTGAAAAACTGGAAGATTGATTACAATGATGACCTGATCCGGATGCTTTTAAAGCATTACAACCTGAAGCTGGCCCAGGAGTTATATTACAATATTTCCGTTGGAAAAATAGAGCCCTTGGCGATTAAAGAGCTGGTTGTAGAAAAAGAAACCGAAGCAACAGCCAGACAGAAAGTGGAAGAGATTCTGCCTCTGGATCAGTTGAAAGATCTTGATTTCTCGAGCGGGAACGACTATTTGGTGATCGACAACAACATTAAAAACGTCAACCATAAGCTGGCGCCTTGCTGCAATCCAATTTTCGGTGATCCGATTTTTGGCTTTGTCACCATCAGCGATGGTATTAAGATTCATCGTCGTTCGTGCCCCAATGCCAAGCAACTGTTTGAGCGTTATCCTTACCGGGTCATTCCGGCTCGTTGGCGCGACTCAAAAAAGCGAAGCTCATTTCAGGCGACCATCCGATTGTCAGGAACCGACGAAACGGGGATTGTGGCTAATATATCGCATGTCATCGCCAAAGATATTGGCGTTCAAATGCGTTCCATCAACATCGATTCGGTCAATGGTGAATTTGAAGGGACTTTGCGTGTTTTTGTTAACAACCTGGAGCACCTGGACTTTTTGATGCATAAGCTGCAGAACATCAAAGGCGTGCTTAATGTATCGCGAGCCGATACTTAAGAGTGGTCGAATTGAAGTGAAAAATCCCTCAAAAGCAGATGAGGGATTCTTTGTAAGAAATAACAATGCGCTTCGTTATTGTGGGAACCGGTCACGCATTTGTCGCTCAACCATCCATGCCGGATACTCCGGCGTGAGGGCACTAATGGCATCTAGTTGCTCCATCTCCGCATCAGTAAGTTCAAGCTGTGTCGAAGCGAGGTTGTCGTTTAGCTGCTCCATTTTTTTTGCGCCAATAATAATGCTGCTAACCCCCGGTTTTTTTAACATCCAGGCTAAAGCAACCTGTGCCGCCGAAACCTCGTGGCTTCTGGCGATGGCGAGCATTACATCAATAATGTCGTACGCTTTTACTTTGTCTATTGGCGGAAAGTCGAATTCGTCGCGGCGGCTGTCACCTGCTTTTTCTTGCTGCCGTGTGTATTTTCCGGAAAGAAAACCTCCGGCCAATGGGCTCCAGGGCATGATTCCAATGTTTTCTGCTTGCGCCATGGGGATGATTTCGCGTTCGATATCGCGCGAAGCCAGACTGTAGTAATATTGGCCAGCCGAAAATTTGGTCCAGCCATTCCGTTCAGCAATAGCATTGGCTTTGGTTACCATCCACGCCGGATGATTACTGATGCCAATGTAACGAACTTTACCGGAGCGCACGACATCTTCCAGTCCGCGCATGGTTTCCTCGAGAGGCGTGAGCGGATCAACGCCATGAATGTAGAGCAAGTCGATATGGCTCAGTCCCATTCGTTTCAAGCTGTCATTAACCGAATCCATGATGTGTAAACGCGACAGGCCAACCTGGTTAGTTCCGGGCCCCATTCGTATTCTTACTTTCGTTGCGATCACCAATTGTTGGCGGTTGATCCCCAGATCTTTCAGCGATTTGCCCAGCATGGTCTCCGAAAGGCCTTCCGAATAGGCATTGGCCGTGTCAATAAAATTGATACCACCATCGATGGCTGTCTTCACAAGTTGATTGACTTCCTCTTGCGGAACTTTGCCGATGGTTTCCCAAAAGCCGCGTCCGCCAAAAGTCATGGTTCCCAAACAAAGCTCTGAAACTAATACTCCGGTGTTTCCCAATTGATTGTATCTCATAATCTTAATAAATTGAAGGTTGCTGTTTTAAAGGCATAACAATTTCGGTTTGCAGATGGTTGTCTTTCAAGAATAAACAATTGCCGAGTTCTCTCCAAAGCAATTATTTTTAGAGAAAGGAAATTGATTCATTATCGTGTGCGATGGAAATTCTATATTTGTGTCGCGAACGATATAAATATGAAAACAAGTTTTTATGAATTTGCAGCCCGTACGATCCAGGGTAAAGAAGTGTCGATGGAGCAGTACCGTGGAAAAGTTGTTTTGATTGTGAACACCGCCAGCAAGTGTGGGTTTACGCCTCAATACGAAGGGCTGGAGAAATTACATGAACAATATAATGATCGTGGCCTCGTGATTTTGGGTTTTCCATGCAATCAGTTTGGTAATCAGGAACCAGGTTCAGAACAGGAAATTCAGAACGGCTGCCTGATAAATTATGGTGTTACGTTTCAGATGTTCGGAAAGGTTGAAGTGAACGGAGATAATGCGCATCCTGTTTTTCAGTTTCTAAAGAAGAAACTACCCGGATTGTTTGGAGGCAAAATCAAATGGAACTTTACGAAGTTTTTGATTGATCGGGACGGAAATCCGGTAAAGCGTTTTGCGCCAGTCACGAAGCCTGAAAAAATGGAAAAGGATATTCTGATGCTGCTTTGAGGCAATGAATGAGCAAAATTAGCCGTCCGCTAAGCCGGATGATTATGGTTCTCAAATGATTTTTCCCAAACCCTTCGAATACTATTCTCTGATCCACTCGGTTTTGTCGCTGGCAACAATCCTTGTTCGCTTCGGACGTTGAAACGACTTGTCTGGTTCGCCCAAAATGAAAAAACCAATGGGTGTGTCTTCTTCTTCCAGTTTTAAAAAATCACGCATCTGATTGGAGTAACAAATATCTCCGGTGCTTAGATAACCTCCAATTTCAAAAGCCTTCAAACTAAGGTAGATGTTTTCAACAGCGCAGGCTACCGACACAATATCTTCTTGTTTTGGAAAACGTTTGTACGGATCGCGTTTAGCAATGATGGCGATCACGTGCGAAACCCTTTTCCACTTGTCGTTGTATGCCTGGTATTTAAAATCGAAAAATTTGTCAGGAGGTGTGATTTGCTTGTAGATTTCCTGCTGAGTGCTGAAAAATCGTTTGACACCATGACCTGCAAAAACTTTAAAGTGCCAAGCCTGCACCAAGCCATGCGAAGGCGCCCAGCTGGCATTCTCCAATAGTTTTTCAATCACGGAATCATCAATCTGGCTCCCTTCTTTCAAGCCATTTACAAAAGTCGATTCCCTGCTTTTGATCCATTCTGAAATATCATGCGCCGTATTTTCCATCATTTGGGTTCCATTTGTTTTGTATGAATTAAACACCTGAGCCGGCTGGAGGTTTACACTCGTTCTGCAAGTTCGTCCAGAGAGTCGAAAAGTGTTAACGATTGTTATAAATCGCTTTTCGAGTAGCTTCCAGAATAATAATCGGCGCGATTTCGTGTTTAATGATTGTGATCGTTGCTGAGAGATGATTGAATGGTTGTCGACTACTTTCCTTATTTTCTGTTGGTTAGTTTGGAGTATATTGCGTTTTAACTCCCACTAAAGTCACAAATGATTTAATTTTCAATGGTCACCATGAAGCGAGTTATGATGGGATTTCTCGATGCAGGCAAATTTGTATCATGCGGAGTTCGGCTTTTTTTACAACTAAAAATTAACAATTTAGAAAATATGAGATTAATAGCACTAACCCTTGTGTGTATGTTCCCGTTGTTCCTGGCATGCCAGTCAGATCCAACGGAGCTTTCTGAAAATATAAAGAACACCCAATTTACCAGTCAGGATGAAGAGTTGGTGATAAGGCCGTATACTGAAAATCCCCGTTATTGGCAATATCAAGGCAAGCCCGTTTTGCTATTGGGAGCGACGAATAACGACAATTTATTTCAGTCTGCCGACATGAAGGAGCAGCTGGATTTGCTCTCCAGCATTGGCGGAAACTATATTCGAAATACGATGAGTTCCCGCGATGATGGCGATATTTGGCCTTTCCACAAGCAAGCCAACGGGCTTTATGACTTGGAAGAGTGGAATGATCAGTACTGGAAGCAATTCGAAGAACTATTGAAATTAACCGCTGAGCGGAATATTATTGTTCAGATTGAAGTCTGGGACCGATTTGACTTTTCACAGGAATTCTGGCAACTAAATCCCTTCAATCCGAAAAATAACACCAATTATTCGGTTTCTGCCAGTGGAATGGCTGATGATTACCCGCATCATCCTGGTGGTGACTTACAGACTTTTTTTCATAGCTTGGAGGGTATGCCGCGATACATGGCGGAACTGGACAAAATTCGTGCTTATCAGGAAAAATTTGTCAAGAAAATGTTGTCGTATTCATTGAACTATGGGCATGTTTTATACTGCATCAATAACGAAACGAACACTCCGGTGGAATGGGGGAAATACTGGATTAATTTCATAAACGAGGAAGCCGGCACAAATTTGATTTATGCGACGGATATGTTCGACCAGTTTTTAGAACCTCAGTCCTGCGAGTCATGTCTGGAAGCCTTGATGAGCCCCGATGAATATGCCTTTGTCGACGCCTCACAGCTAAACTGGAATAATGGTCAGGAGCATTGGGATAATTTGCGATGGGTGATGGGACAAAGGGAAAAAATGACCTTGCGACCAGTGAACAGTGTTAAGGTATATGGCAAGGCAAGCGCTTCAGGTTCAAATGGAGGTGTTAAGCGTTTTTGCCGGGATGTGATAGGGGGATTTGCATCGGTAAGGTTCCACAGGCCTGCGACTGGAAACGGCTTGAACGAATCTGCTATTGCTGCCATCAAATCAGTTCGGAAAATTGAAACGGTTGATCGCTTTTGGAATCTGGAGCCTCAAGAGAGCTTGCTGAGCGGGCGAGAATCCAACGAAGCCTATTTAACGGCCAATGTAGGAGAAACATATGTGCTCTTGTTCCCAAATAGCGGAACTGTTAAAATAGATTTGAGTAAACATCCCAAAATATTTTATGCCCGATGGATTAGCATCGCAACCGGGGAATGGGGGAATAAATTTCAATTTGAGGGCGGTGGATTTCAGGAAATTGCAACACCGGACTCAAAAGGATGGTTTGTTGTTATATCAGAT
Source organism: uncultured Sunxiuqinia sp. (assembly GCF_963974515.1). Lineage (GTDB taxonomy): Bacteria > Bacteroidota > Bacteroidia > Bacteroidales > Prolixibacteraceae > Sunxiuqinia. Next base: position 34,255 of record NZ_CAXBDD010000022.1, read on the forward strand.
CGTGATTCTTTTGAATAAGGTTTGTAGATTTGTGCTTCATTTTAATGATTGAATAGAACACCGGATGATGACTGAAGAATTGAATCATATAAAAAAGCAGGTGAAGTTAAATTTGTTGGACGAAGCACTTCTTCTGATTGAACACGGGCTTCATCAAAGGCCGAGTTGTGCCGAACTATACTACCTTCAAGGACAAATCTTTTACAAACAACAGCAGTGGGGACAGGCAATTAATGCATTCAACCGGGTTTTGGAAATTGATCCGAACCATCCTGATGCGCAGTCGCAGATTGATATGGCCAATAGTATTTTGGGGTATTTTACGCCTGACATGTTTAATCCGTAGACGCCACGGTCTTTCCTTTCCTGCGGTTGTCTCGATTGACACGGATCATCTGAAAAAACTAAAATGGACACTTCCGTAATGACGGCTCTCCTGGAATTCTTCTCGCCCTGAGAAATCAAAATACTTGGAGTGTTCGAGTATGAACAGCCCATTTTCTTTGAGTAGATGATTGTTAAAGATCAGTGCGGGAATTTCGTTGAACCGGGGATGATCATAGGGTGGATCAGCGAAAATTAAATCAAATTTTTGGGTCGTCTGCTCGCAATAACTAAAGGCATTTCCCTTAATAGCCCGGACCTCATTGGCGGCATCCAGTTTATGAATGATGGACTTGATAAATTGATGGTGTTGAAAGTTAAGCTCAATCGTGGTGATGTCCGTGCATCCCCTCGATAAAAATTCAAATGAAATACTTCCTGTTCCGGCAAATAAATCCAGTACCTTCAACTCTTCAAAATTGACCTGATTGGTTAAAATATTGAATAGGCTTTCTTTGGCCATGTCCGTTGTGGGTCTGGCTTTGAAGGTTTTTCCAGGGCTAAATTGGCGCCCGCGGTGAATTCCGCCTACAATTCTCATTCCTGATCATTTAAAAGATTAACAAAGCGGGCATCAGGAAGCTGATCAAACAGGTAGCTATAGTACACCTCACTGCTTGGTGAGACGATTGTAACGTCCTTGAAGTATTGCCGAAGCAGGTGATAGATTGGAGATCGTTTGTTCACCCGGCCACTCAACTGAATTGTGAGTTCGTTGACCTGCTCAGATTGCACCACATTCAGAATATAATATAGCAAATCGTTGTCATTGCGGTATTTGAACGAATTGCAGAAACGGATGGTGGTTTGATCAAGCAAAGTCAGCGTTAGTTGATTACGATAAAGCAGGACATTCATCACTGGATGCAGACTTGTTTGGCGTGCGCTTGCACTAAGTTGTAACGCGAGTTCATTCTGAATTACAACGCCCGGATGTTTTCCGTTTACGAATTGCTTAACTTTTCGGGGCATGGCCATCTGCAAAACCTGATCGAAAGGTTTTACCGGCAGGTAGCAGAACTCCTCATCATCAGCTAAGTCCATGTTCAGTTGACAGATTGCCTGCCCATGGCGCTCCTCAAAGAAAGATTTAGGAAGAAGCATCATTCTGCCGGGCGAAGAAAAAATCAGCTTAGTTCTTTTGAAATCACCATTCAGTATCTCGAATTCGGAATAAATATCCTTTAGCTTACGATGAAGAAACTTGGGATTACCTGAAAATTCCTTGTGAAACAAGTAGATGTATTTGTTTTGCAGTCCATCCCGGATACAAAAAGAAAATCCATCCAGACTAAACTGGATGGATAAATAATATTCTGGTGTGAAATTTAAATCAAAGGTTTCGTCAACAAGCAATAAGTGCTGCATACCTATTTTTTACTCCCAGTTACCGGCATTGTTTGTCGTTTCAGTTAATGAACCTACTCTCAGTCCCGGATACTTACCATTGGTGCGTCTTTGATCGTTCAGGTTAATAACCATTTGGCGATCCAGGTTTTTCAAAATGGTGTTGTTGTGCGCTTTTGCTTCGAATACAGGAACTTGAATGCCAGATCCTGTAGTAATGATATTGGTTCCAAGATGAAATTCAGCGACGGTGTCTTTAACCGGCACCATTTTAATTTTTTCAGCTTGGAAAGAAGGGCCAAACAAGCTGTCCAAAACACTAACTCTGAGTGTGTCGCGGATAATTAAGCCTTTCTTGATCGCTGCTTCTTCAGTCAACCCAGCTTCCAGCATACTATCGTTAAGCATTCCAATTTTACGCACAAGGGGAAGAGAATCAGTTTTTATAAAATTTATTAAGCTATCCCAGTCAGCTGTAAAGTGTCCATGCACGTCTTTAAAAGCCAGTTGCGCTTTTCTAATATCTTTTAAGCGTTCAACGGTGACTTTATACCTGGCATCTTTGGCTTTTTCAAACTCAATTGGCCTTTCAATACTTTGGTAAATAAAGTATACAAGGATGATTGCAGCGACTATAAGTACGATCTGAATAACTGTCTTCATCTGTAATTTTTTAAGATTAGTTTGTGTTTGCATGCAAATTTATAAAAAAAATCAAATTACTATCCGTGGAATAGTTTTAATTTCGCAGGAATGTTGAAAAAACACTTGAAAGATCATATTTGTCAGAATTTAGGTTTTGAACCAACAGCAGGCCAGAGTTTGCTGTCGGAAAAGCTTGCTGATTTTATTACCAATGGTGATCCCGACGAGCTGTTTTTGTTAAAAGGCTATGCGGGAACAGGCAAAACCAGTATGCTCAATGCGTTGGTTAAAACTCTTCGAGCTTTTAAATTCCAATCCGTGCTTTTAGCTCCAACGGGCCGAGCGGCAAAAGTTCTGGCTTCCTACACCGGACAGAGTGCGTATACTATTCATAAAAAAATCTACCGGCAGCAATCTACAACCGATGGTTTTGGGAAATTCACGCTGGATAAGAACCTGGCAAAAAATTGTTTTTTTATTGTTGACGAAGCTTCGATGATTGCCAATTCTTCGGCAGATGGTTCTGTTTTTGGATCAGGGCGATTGCTCGACGATTTATATGAATATGTCCATACCGGAACGAATTGCAAACTTGTGCTGGTTGGTGACACTGCCCAGCTCCCACCTGTTGGAATGGATATTAGTCCTGCCTTGAATGTGCCGGAGCTCGAAATGTACGGCGGCAAAGTGATGCATCATGAGTTGGTAGACGTGGTCAGGCAGGAGCTCGATTCCGGAATCTTGTACAATGCAACCCAGCTTCGTTCGTTGATTAATGAATCGTATTTTCAACCCAATTATTTTCCCATTGAGCTTTCCGGTTTTGAGGATATTCAGCGCATTGGAGGCGCCGAGCTCATCGAGAAAATTTCGGATTGTTATGGAAAGTACGGGGAGCAGCAAACCATGGTAATAACGCGCTCAAACAAGCGGGCCAACAAGTTTAATGAAGGGATTCGTTCAACCATTCTTTACAAGGAAGCTGATATTACCATTGGCGATTTGCTGATGGTGGTGAAAAATAACTACTTCTGGCTGGGCGATGACGAGCGACTCGATTTTATTGCCAATGGCGATATTGTTGAAATTCAGTCCATCTACAACTACGAAGAATTATATGGCTTCCGGTTTGCCAATGTATGCCTGAAATTTACTGATTACGATGATTTGGAGATTGACTGCAAGATACTTCTGGAGACCCTGAATATTGAGACTGCTTCACTCAGCTATGAACAAAGCCAGCGTTTGTTCGAAGCCGTCGCTGAAGACTACGTTGATATTCGGAGTAAGAAAAAGCGCTGGGAGAAGATCAAGGGGAATGAGTATTTCAATGCCTTGCAGGTGAAGTTTGCTTACGCGGTAACCTGCCATAAGGCACAAGGCGGGCAATGGGATGCTGTTTTCGTCGATCAAGGCTACCTGGTGGAGGATATGCTGAATGTGGAATACCTTCGATGGCTTTACACCGCTTTTACCCGACCGGTGAAAGAGCTGTTCCTGGTGAATTTTAACAAGGAGTTTTTTGAGGGCGAATAAGGATTCGTAGAGGTGTTTGGAACGCGATGTTTTCAGGCAGTAATCAACGGACAACAGAATGTACTTCGTCTTCTTCAACCGCATTCGTTTCAGGGAAAATAGCTCTTGCTTCTTCCAAAACAAGCTGAGGATCTTTGTATCGGGCTGAGAAATGTCCAATCAACAATTTGCCAGCTTTGGCTTTTTGAGCAATTAAAGCAGCTTCTTTTCCTGTGGAGTGAAAAGTGGTTTCCGCCATGTGCTTTTCCGATTCTGTAAAAGTGGCTTCATGGTACAGCAGATCAACACCTTCAATCACCGGAATAATTTTTTCATGATAAGCAGTATCGGAGCAAAAGGCATAGGAGCGGGGCTTGTACGGAGCGATAACCAATTCGTGGTTTGGAACTAATTCACCTTTTTCGGTTATAAAATCGGAACCTGCTTTAATGTTTTTAATTTCCCGGATGGGAATTTGGTATTTTCTCACCTGCTCTTTTTTTATATTCGGCTCTTTTTCCTTTTCACGAAAGAGAAATCCGCAACATGGAATTCGATGCTTTAGCGGAAATGACGTGATCGTAAGCTTCTCGTCGTCGAAGATAAGCTGTGGCTTTCTAAAATTGAGTGGATGAAAAACCAAGCGAAAACCCAATTCTTCCATGTTCAGAAAGTCCAGTTGGAACTGGGTGTAGCGTTGCAATTCGGAGTGAGCAAAAATATGCAGATCTTTTGTTCGTTTTAGCATAACCTGGGTTGAAATGAATCCGATCAACCCGAAAAAATGGTCGCCATGCAGGTGTGAAATAAAGATGTGGTCGAGTCGTCCAAAGCCAATTTTATTTTTGCGAATCTGGTGCTGCGTGCCTTCGCCACAGTCTATTAAAAAGAACCGCCCAAGCGCATTGAGCACTTGAGCGGTTGGGTATCTTTTGGAAGTAGGCATCGCTGAGCTACTTCCCAGAATTGTCAGTTGAAAAGGCATCTGCATACAGGAAATCCTGTTATAAGTTGCCCTTTTCTACAAGCAACTTCTCTGCTTCATCCACATTTTTTGTAATGAGTAAAACGGTATGAAGCATCGAAATTCGTATCAGGTGTTCAACATCGGGTTGAAGGCCACAAAGAATAAATGTTCCGATTGAGTCTTCGCAAAGCCGGTTGGCAACTAAGATGGCGCTTAACCCGGATGAGTCAACGTAATTACAGTTGCTTACATCCAATATGATGGTTTTAACCTCGTCATTGCCCAAAACAACCAACTCTGATTTCAACTCGGGAGCATTATTTGTATCAAGCTTTTTGGAAAGTACTTTGATAACAACGTGATCTTCTTTTTTTGTAATTTCAAATTCCATGGAACGAAATTTACGAATTTATGTTGAAACGATTGATAGGGATCGGTCTATTTTTCTTTGTTCTCTTCAGCTTCCATTTGAGATTTCAAAGCAGCCAGCTCGCTGATATCGCCCAGAGTTGTTTTTTCCTGGTTGTTTTCTTTCACTGCTTTCATTGCTTTGGCAGTTTGCTTGCTTTGAGCTTTCTTTTTGGCTGTGTCTTCACCTTTTTTCTCATCTTCGAATACACGAGAGTGAGAAAGAATGATGCGTTTGGCAGCTTTTGAGAATTCAATGACTTTGAAATCCAGTTTTTCTTCGAGGCTTGCTTTTGAACCATCTTCTTTTACCAGGTGGCGTGGAGTTGCAAATCCTTCAACACCGTATGGAAGAGCGATGGTAGCACCTTTGTCGAATAGTTCAACAATCGTTCCTTCGTGGATTGAATCAACGGAGAAAATGGTTTCGAACACGTCCCATGGATTTTCTTCCAGTTGTTTGTGTCCAAGGCTCAAACGACGGTTGTCTTTGTCGATGTCCAGCACAACCACTTCGATCTCTGCACCAATTGAAGTAAATTCAGATGGGTGTTTGATCTTTTTGGTCCAGCTCAAGTCCGAAATGTGGATCAAGCCGTCAACGCCTTCCTCAATTTCAACGAATACACCAAAGTTGGTGAAGTTGCGAACGGAAGCATTGTGTTTGGTTCCGATACCAAACCTGGTATCGATTTCCTGCCATGGGTCTTTTTTCAGTTGTTTGATACCCAATGACATTTTGCGCTCGTCGCGGTCCAAAGTCAGGATTTGAGCTTCTACTTCGTCGCCAACTTTCAGGAAGTCCTGAGCGCTGCGCAAGTGCTGTGACCAGCTCATTTCCGAGACGTGGATCAAACCTTCAACTCCGGGAGCGATTTCAACAAAGGCACCGTAGTCAGCCATGACAACAACTTTTCCTTTGATGCTGTCGCCAACTTTCAACTCGGCATCCAGGTTGTCCCATGGGTGAGGAGTCAATTGTTTCAAGCCAAGTGCAATCCGTTTTTTGTCATCATCGAAGTCAAGGATTACCACGTTCAGTTTTTGATCCAATTCAACGATTTCGTTCGGATGAGAAATCCGTCCCCAGCTCAGGTCAGTAATGTGAATCAATCCGTCAACACCACCCAGGTCGATGAATACACCGTACGAAGTGACGTTTTTAACAGTTCCTTCCAATACCTGGCCTTTTTCCAGTTTCGAAATAATTTCTTTCTTCTGCTGTTCAAGCTCAGCTTCAATCAATGCTTTGTGCGAAACTACCACGTTACGGAATTCCTGGTTGATTTTAACCACTTTGAATTCCATGTTTTTGCCTACGTACATGTCGTAGTCGCGGATTGGTTTCACATCGATTTGAGAACCTGGCAAGAAAGCTTCAATTCCGAATACATCCACAATCATACCACCCTTGGTGCGGCACTTGATGTATCCTTTGATAATTTCGTCTTTGTCCAGCGCATCATTCACACGGTCCCAAGAGCGGACAGCACGTGCTTTTTTGTGCGACAGGATCATTTGTCCTTTTTTGTCTTCCAGACTTTCTACATAAACTTCAACCGGATCGCCAACTTTCAACTCAGGGTTGTAGCGGAATTCGTTTAAGCTTACAATACCGTCTGATTTGTAACCGATATCAACAACTACTTCACGCTTGTTCATCGAAATAACAGTACCTTCCAATACTTCTTTTTCCTGAACCGTGTTTAGCGTGTTGTCGTAAAGGTCGACCAGTTCTTTTTTCTTTTTACCTGCAAAACCTTCGTCGTCGGCTTCCAGTGCGTCCCAGTCAAATTCTTCCGATTCGGCGGCGGGCTCTTCAGCAACCTCTGTTGCTTCTTCTTCCTCCGTCGCTATCGAGGCAACGCCTTCTTTTTCAACAAGCTCTTCGGCTTTGTCTTCTTCTTTTTCACTTACTTTTTCAGAAACCACTTCGTGTTCCCGTTGCACATCCTGTGCTGCATCCTGTTGTTCGAGTTCCTCTTTTGCTTCGAGGCCTTCATTTTGCTTTTCTTCTACCATGTGTAATAATCAATTAATTAATAAGTTAGACTTTATATTTGTTAAATGCGCGGCAAAATTAGGATTTATATGCTTTAAATCAAAGGTTTTCAGTGCTTTTTTAGTGATTTTCAGATGAATTTGAAAGATGTGCTTTTTTTTTCGAATTATCTGATTGTTTTTCGTCGAACAATCCGATGAACTGCTTAGTTTTGCAGCCGGTTTTTTATTGTTAAAATTGATTTATTTCCTACTTTTGATAGGCTGCCGGTGCTGCTGTCAGGCGATCGGCTTAGGAAATCATCGATCGGATCATTCCGGGATGATGTTTTTTGGTACATACAAAAAGAAAAACATAAATGGACGCACGAAAAAAGCGGATTTTAGTTACCGGCGGAGCTGGTTTTATCGGTTCGCATCTTTGCGAGCGGTTGCTGGCTGAAGGAAACGAGGTGATTTGCCTGGATAATTTTTTCACCGGGGCAAAGCAAAAAGTGGTTCATCTGCTCAATAACCCGTATTTCGAGTTGGTGCGGCACGATGTCATTATGCCGTTTTATATTGAGGTGGATGAAATTTACAACCTGGCTTGTCCCGCTTCGCCGGTTCACTACCAGTTCAATGCTATCAAAACCATAAAAACGTCTGTTATGGGCTCCATCAATATGCTGGGGCTGGCTAAACGGGTCAAGGCGAGAATTCTACAAGCTTCAACCAGCGAAGTGTACGGTGACCCCGAACTTCATCCACAACCCGAAACCTATTGGGGCAATGTGAATCCGATTGGTGTGCGATCGTGTTATGATGAGGGAAAGCGGTGTGCCGAATCGCTGTTCATTAATTACCACGCACAAAACCAGGTGGCCATTAAAATTGCCCGAATATTTAATACTTACGGGCCTAAAATGGAACCGGATGATGGCCGGGTGGTTTCAAACTTTATCGTTCAGGCATTGCAGAATAAGGATATCACTATCTTTGGAGATGGCTCGCAAAGCCGGAGTTTTCAGTATGTGGATGATTTGGTGGATGGGCTGAAACGCCTGATGCAAACACCGGGGGATTTTCTGGGTCCGGTAAACATTGGTAATCCTCATGAATTTACGATGCTCGAGCTGGCTGAGAAAATCATTTCGCTGACCGGTAGCAGATCGAAAATTACCTATTTGCCCTTGCCCGAAGATGACCCGATTCAGCGTAAGCCCGATATTTCGTTGGCCAAGGAAAAACTGAATGGCTGGGAACCCAAAATTCAACTGGAGGAGGGTTTGGTAAAGACAATCGCGTACTTTGACGAATTATTAAAAACAAACTGACATGAAAGGAATTATTTTAGCCGGAGGTTCCGGAACACGTTTATATCCGATTACCAAGTCGATCTCAAAACAGATCATTCCCGTTTACGACAAGCCGATGATTTATTACCCTTTGTCGGTACTGATGCTAGCCGGAATCCGGGAGATTCTGATTATTTCAACTCCGAAGGATATTTCACTTTATGAAGATCTGCTGGGCGATGGTTCGCAGTTCGGAATTCAGCTGGAATATGCCATTCAGCCTTCACCCGACGGCTTGGCTCAAGCCTTTTTGATTGGCGAAGAGTTTATTGGCGACGATCAGGTTTGCCTTATTTTGGGTGACAATATTTTCTACGGCTATAACTTCAGCCAAATATTGAAAGATGCCGGATCGCTTGACGATGGCGCCCTGGTTTTCGGTTATTATGTGAACGATCCCGACCGCTATGGAGTGGTTGATTTTGACGATGACGGCAAGGTGTTGTCAATTGAAGAAAAACCGAATGAGCCCAAATCAAATTATGCCGTAACAGGCTTGTATTTCTATTCCAACGACGTGGTGGCGAAAGCGAAATCATTAAAACCATCGGCTCGTGGTGAGCTGGAAATTACCGATCTGAATCGTCTTTACCTCGAAGAACAGCGCCTGAAGGTTCAACTCTTGGGACGCGGCTTTGCCTGGCTCGATACCGGAACACACGACAGCCTGTTGCAAGCTTCAAACTTCATAGCGACTATCGAACAGCGGCAAGGCCTGAAAGTTTCATGTCTGGAAGAAATCGCTTTCAAGAAGGGCTACATATCAAAAGAGCAGTTGCTGGAGTTGGCCGAACCGCTGATGAAAAACCAGTACGGACAATATCTTTTCAATTTGGCCAATAAAAAAATTACTTCATTCTAATTTGAATTCTACTTGTTCATGGAAATTACAAAAACGCCAATCGCCGGATTATTGGTCTTGACTCCCCGGGTTTTTCAAGATGATCGGGGGTATTTTTTAGAATCATTTAACGCTAAAAACCTGGAAGAGGCAGGGATAACCACTTCCTTTGTACAAGATAATGAGTCAAAATCGACACGGGGAGTGATTCGCGGATTGCATTACCAGCTGAACCCGAACGCCCAGGCCAAGTTGGTCCGCGTGATTGAAGGAACCGTGTTTGATGTGGCCGTTGATCTGCGAAAAGATTCACCAACTTTTGGTCAGTGGTACGGCCTGAAGTTGAGTGGTGAAAATAAAATACAGCTATTTATTCCGCGGGGGTTTGCGCATGGATTTTCGGTCCTGAGTGAAACCGCGGTATTTGCTTATAAATGTGATGCTTATTACGATCCAAAATCGGAGCGGGGCATTGTATATAATGATCCCGATTTAAAAATTGACTGGAAGGTGGACGAAAAAGATGCTCGCATTTCCGGAAAAGATAAGGCAAATCCCTTGTTTAAGGAAGCCGAATACAACTTTTAAGCTATGGTAAAAATTCTTGTTACAGGAGCAGACGGACAGTTAGGGTCAGAAATCAGGCGACTTGCTGATCGTTTTCAGGATTTCCGGTTTTTATTTACTGATATTGGTGAGCTGGATTTAACCGATCAAGCAGCACTTGCTCAGTTTTTTGAGCAGGAAAAACCGGATTATGTTGTTAATTGCGCGGCATACACCGCGGTTGATATTGCGGAAGAAGACACCGAACTCGCGGCCTTGATCAATACCAAAGTGCCGGCGCAGCTTGGGAAACTGGCGAATGCCATTGGTGCGAAGGTCATCCACATTTCGACCGACTATGTTTTTGATGGCACCTCATTCATTCCATACACCGAAAATGATTTGGTCAATCCCGAGTCCATTTACGGAAAGAGCAAACTGAATGGTGAAATTGCTTTACTGAAAGAGGCTCCCTCGTCGATGGTAATCCGGACCTCATGGTTGTATTCCAGCTTTGGAAAGAACTTTGTGAAAACCATGGTGAAGCTGGGTGAAGATCGCGATGAGCTGCGGGTGGTGAGCGACCAGATAGGAACGCCAACTTACGCCGCCGATTTGGCGGACGCAATTTTAACAATTATTTCAAAAACCGAAAATCAGGTCTGCGATTGGAAACCGGGAATTTATCACTATTCCAATGAGGGTGTTTGCAGTTGGTATGATTTTGCCAAAGCCATTCATGAACTATATGGAATCAATTGCCTGGTTCATCCCATTCCTTCTGAAGAATACCCCACGCCAGCAGCCCGCCCGCCTTACAGTGTACTGAATAAATCCAAAATTAAGCGTATTTTTGGTGTTCAAATTCCTTACTGGCGCGACAGCCTGAAAAAATGTATTACTGAATTAAAAAATTAAAAGATATGGCAGTAAATAGCGAGACTTTAGACACAGTTATCGAAAAAGCGAAAACATGGTTAAGCGACGTTTACGACCCGGAAACCCGCACCGAAGTAAAACGCTTGCTTGAGCAGGAAGATAAAACGGAATTAATCGATTCGTTTTATCGCGATCTTGAATTCGGAACTGGTGGTTTGCGCGGAATTATGGGTGTTGGCTCCAACCGGATGAATATCTATACAGTCGGTGCTGCAACCCAGGGATTGAGTAACTACCTGAAAAAAGTGTTTGCCGACCTGGATGAGATCAAAGTTGCCATCGCGTACGATTGCCGAAATAACAGCCGGCTGTTTTCGGAGAAAAGTGCCGGGATCTTTGCCGCCAACGGAATCAAAGTCTATTTGTTTGAAGATTTACGTCCAACCCCGGAAATGTCGTTTGTGATTCGCGAATTGGGTTGCCAAAGTGGCATTATTCTTACCGCATCACATAACCCCAAAGAGTACAATGGCTACAAAGCTTACTGGGAAGACGGTTCGCAAATTGTCGGGCCACACGATGTGAATATTATTGAGGAGGTTCAAAAAGTTAAAGCCGAAGACATCAAATTTGAAGGCAATAGGGAGCTAATCGAAATCATTGGAGAGGAGATGGATAAAAAGTTTTTAGCGAAAGTGAAAACGGTCTCCATCTCACCCGATGTGGTGGCCCGGCACAAAGATTTGAAGATTGTCTATACTCCGATTCACGGGACCGGAGTGAAGCTGATTCCGGCAGCCTTGCGGGCTTTTGGTTTCAACAATATTTTTAATGTGCCGGAGCAGGATGTGGTCAGCGGCGATTTCCCAACGGTTATTTCGCCCAATCCGGAAGAACCGGCTGCGATGGAAATGGCCATTAAAAAAGGCTATGAAGTGGATGCCGATGTGGTGATGGCTTCCGACCCGGATGCTGATCGGATTGGCGTAGCTGTCCGAAACGACGCGGGCGAGTTCTTTATCATCAACGGAAACCAGACTGCCTTGCTGTTCATCTATTATATCGTGACAAAAATGAAGGAGAACGGTCAGTTGAAAGGCAATGAATTCATTGTAAAGACAATCGTTTCAACCGAAAAAATAGCGGCCATTGCTCAAAAGAATGGGATTGAGTATTTCGACGTGTACACCGGGTTCAAATACATTGCCGAAGTGATTCGTGACTGTGAAGGAATCAAAAAATACATTGGTGGCGGCGAAGAGAGCTTTGGATTTATGCCGGCCGATTTTGTGCGTGACAAAGACGCGGTATCATCCTGTGCTTTAATGGCAGAAATTACAGCCTGGGCCAAAGATCAGGGCAAGACCTTGTTCGAATTGCTAAAAGACATTTACCTGGAATACGGTTATTCAAAAGAAAAAATGAAATACATCGTGCGTCCCGGAAAAACCGGTGCTGACGAGATTCAGCAGATGATGGTGACTTTCCGTACAAATCCTCCCAAAACATTGGGTGGTGGATTGCTTAAAGTGGTAAAAGATTATGCCGATTTGACCGAGAAAAACTTGCTTAGTGGTGAAAGCAAGAAAATCGATCAGAAAATCACGTCGAACGTGCTCCAGTTTTTTACCGAAGACGGAACAAAAATTTCGGTTCGCCCTTCAGGAACCGAACCAAAAATCAAATTTTATTTTGAAGTGTCCGGACAACTGAGCAGCCCTGAGGAGTTCGACGAAGTTGAGCGACTGGCTGATCAAAAAATTGACGGGATTATGGAAGAACTAAACCTATAATTATCAAATTAAATTGAATTAAACCATGAGAAAATTAGTATCGCTGTTATTGTCTGTTTTGTGTGTTACGACCTTTGCCCAGGAACGCCCGGATATGGTGCCCGAAATGACTGAGATCTGGGATCCGGAAGTCAGTGTTGTTGCCCCGGGCGAAAGCCCAATGGACGCGCCGTCAGATGCCATTGTTTTGTTGGGAGCTGATAAGGCTTTTGATAATGAATGGACCAATGGTGAAGGCGGAAAGCCGGGCTGGAACTTCGACCAGGGAGTGGCAACCGTGAAAAGCGGAACCGGCGTCATCAAAACCAAGCGCGAGTTTAAAGATTTCCAGTTGCACCTGGAGTGGCGCTCACCCGAAGAGGTAGTTGGCGAAAGCCAGGGACGTGGCAACAGCGGAGTCTTTTTACAAGGGATTTACGAAGTGCAGGTGCTCGATAATTACGAAAATCGCACCTATCGCAACGGGCAAGCCGGAAGTGTGTACAAGCAACATCCTCCCTTGGTAAATGCCTGCAAGGCGCCGGGCGTTTGGCAAACCTACGATATCATTTATACTGCTCCACGCTTCAAGGCCGATGGCACGTACTTTACGCCCCCTCGTGTGACTGTTATTCATAATGGCGTGTTGGTGCAAAACAATGTGGAGGTGCGAGGCCCCACGGAATACATCGGTATTCCTGAATATTCGGTTAAGCCGCATGGTGACGGCCCGCTGATTCTTCAGGATCATGGAAACCCGGTCAGCTTCCGAAATATCTGGATTCGCGAGTTGTAAAATAGTCCGAACGATCGATCATAGACTAAGGAGTATGGAAACATGCTCCTTTTTT
>NZ_CAXBDD010000023.1:0-47653 GCF_963974515.1 uncultured Sunxiuqinia sp.
ACTAGTTTGCTCTGGATATTTTGTTGGATTATGGTTTGCGAATTCTTTGCCTTTTATTGATTCACAAAATTTATTCTTGTCAAGTGTAATAATGATCAGCAAATTTTCAACAAGTGGCTCTCCAAACCCACCGTCGGCAAGGCTTGCTAGTTGTATACTTGGTGAATAAAATGCTTCCTTTTTCTCGACGATATATCTGTCAAAGATTTGCTGTGTCACAGGATGGAAAAATCCTGTATTCCGCTTTTTACTGCTGGAATGCGTTGTGCCATAAAAAATATCGAATTCTTCATAGTTGTCAGGCACAAGTCTGAGTAAAATGCGATCTGCAAACTCTGATTCTGCAAAAAGTAATTCAGAAGCTAATTTTAAATTCTTCTGATAATTTGTCTCATGGGCATAAGTTTGTATTGCCACAAAAACAAACACAACCAATGTAGCGATTTTCATCATAGCATCCTTCTTAATGTTCTATAATGCTCCTGAACTTTATCCAGTGTTCTGATAAAAGGTTGTTAAATTTAGAAATTAAATTTTTACAATTTCGGGTTGGAGAGAATCGAATATCGAATAATGACTGCACCCCCAACATTACGGAGAACTCCAAGTTACTTTGCCGGCTCGAGTTCGAAGCGTAGGGATCAATTCGCATGCCTGTAGGGATTCTAAAACGTGCAGATGTATGAATGAAACCCGGTAGGGTTTAATGTTCATCACCCCCCCCCAAAAAAAATGGGTGGGTGAAAAGGTACGACCCTGGCTCAACCCAGGAATGGGTTGAACTCTTCGGGCGAACTTGTTGAAATTAAATTCAATCCACTTCTGGGGTTGTTTAGGTGACTACCCGCTGAATCCCGAGCTCCGCACGAGGAGATGAACATTTCAGTTCTTCGGAGTTATGCTGATGAGCCGATGAGGAAGACAATTCGTAGGTCTTTCATGTTCATATCCTCCATCACTCCAATTACTGGTTAACCGTCAGATGGAAGCGTTCGTTCGGCTCCCGATTACCAAAACTGCCCGGTTGAAATCTAACTTTGGCCAATGAGAAGGTCCATTTCCGTCGGAAAACGAAAAAATCCGCAGGGGGATGGGTCATTTTCCGCTGTGGCGCTGAAATTTCCCGCTGGGGCGTGAAAACCCGTCGGAGAGGGTCATACCTGCTCGGGGGCGCCAAAATCAAGGGTTTTGAATCATCAATTTATCCAATCACCTGTTAAGTCGGCATGCGCTGCATCAAAAGACCAGGGTGCTCTTCGTCGACGCTTCCATCAGACGAGGAGTAATCGCGTTTATTATCGTTCAATATTTTTTCTTCGAAGCAATGTTTTGGCGTAGTCGCGAGCAAGTTTGTCGCCGTAGTCTTCATAAGCCCGTTGGGCCCATTCCAGCGCCTGATCGGTATCGCCAAGCACTTCATGTGCTACCGCAGTGTTGAGGGCGGCCTGGCCTGCCAGTTGGCTGCCGGGATTGTCTGCCAAGGGTGCCCAGGCTTCAATGGCGCCTTCCCAGTTGGCTACTTCCGAGCGTCGCCATCCTGTGTTGAACTGGTGTTTGTCCTGCCCTTTGCCCTTTTTGTAGAGCTCCCGGCGCACGCTATAAAAACTTGGCAAAAAGCGCTGAACGTACTCGTGTCCGGCAGCGTAAGCGGTTTCGGATAAAGCTTGAAACGGCGCAATGCCTCCGAGCAGGTTAAATCTAAGGTAGTGTGATTGCTGAAACTGGTCGGCAATGGTTTTGGTGTGAGGGTCGTAGAGGCGCCAGTAGCAGCGAACATCAACCCGGGCTTGGCGGGGAATCCGGACACTCGGTTTTCCGGTAGCCAAAATGGAGCCCACTTGCCCGGCTGCGGTTTGCAACAGTAGGTCGGAGTTTGAATCAAAGGTTTCCAACACCAGCAGCGCATCCGCCCCGGTCGAATCGCAAATCGCCGCAACACGCTCCCATTCCATTACGGCTGGGGTTTCGCGGGTGCCGGTTCCGTAAAGGCGAAGGTTTCGGGGGATAACGATATGAATGCCCTCAGTCGTATGAATCCCGTCATACACGCCTTTAATGGCTTCGTCGGAGGCCAGCTTGTCAGAACCGGCTACTTCACCGGTCATGATCGATTCGATGACTTTGGTTTGCTGATCGTCCGCTTTGGTTAGCGAGCGATTAACCACCGCCAGATCATCTACCCCTTCGGGAAAATAGGCCGCAGGTGCTTGCGGATAATCCAGGTGAACATAGCCATAGCGGCTACACGATGAAAGGACCAAACTGAAGACGATCCAAAAGAGCAGGTTTCCTTTTTCCATAAGTGAAGGTTTTTTTGTTCAGGTGAAACATACAACAAACTTGCCAAAATTTTCTGTGGATTAGGGTATTCAGCGAGATGATTTTTTTGAATTGATTAAGCGATCAATTTTTGTCCTGATTCAACGAACATTCGTTTGGTTTTTCTAGCTTTAAGCGGCTGAACATGATTTTGTTTGCCCGGACATAAAATAGTTGGCCTCCAATGTCACAAAATCATCTTGGTATCAGACTAACTAACAAACAAGTCGCTTGAAAGCATTTAATCAATTATACCAACAACATTATACAACTGTTTTTCGCGTTGCGATCAAGATGTTGGGCGATGCTGATGAGGCGGCTGATATTGTGCAGGAAGTGTTTCTGACGCTTTTTCAGACAATGGACAAAGGAACGGTGGTGGAGTATCCCAGAAGTTGGCTGTATCGCATGACTTTGAACAAATGTATTGACAGGCAAAAATACAATGGGCGCTTTCTGCAGTTGGATTCCGCACCGGAGGAACGGGTTGAGGATCAAACCATCGAGAAACAGGAAGCCCGACAAGGTGTGCAAGAGGCGCTTGCCAAGCTTAAACCCGAAGAGCGGGCCCTGGCTGTCATGTATAGCGAAGGTCTTTCGTACAAGGAAATGGCCGGAGCAACCGGAATCCGGTTTTCGTCAATTGGAAAAACACTTTCACGAACTTTAAAGAAGCTGGAAGCGGAACTAAAAACGAAAAAGTATGAATTGTATTGAAGAAGAGCTGATTCAAAGATATATTGACGGGGAACTTGATGCCGGAGAAAGCCAACGGATTGAGCATCACCTGGCGGTGTGTCCCACCTGCGCCGGGCTTGTAGATCGGCAAAAACAGTTGGCTTGGAGCATGAAAAGTGCGATTGGTGAATTGGTTAAGGAACCGGTTATTGTGCCTCCTTTTGTTGTTCCAACGAAAAAGAAACCGGCATTCCGCAGCAGTCAACGAAAATTGATTCTCGCATTATCAGCCGCGTGTTTGGTCGCCTTCGTTGTTTTGGTGTGGAATCACAATCAGCATGAAAAGTTAAGCATGGATGACGAGATTACCATTCTTGGGCAGACGGATTGGCCGGTGGATGCCAACCAACCCATTGGACAGCAAGGGCTGAAAGTCAATCTGATTGACCCCGAAGGGAACATTACCGAATGCGTATTGCAATAAATAAATGCTGAATTAGAATTCATTTCATAAAATAAAAGACTATGAAACAAATCGTGTTAATGTCGCTTTTGCTGGTAGCAACGCTCTGTTTGTCTGCTCAAAGTCTAACTGACTTGTATCAAAAAGAAAGCATTAAGCTGGTTCCCGACACGGAATATGGTGCGGGAAATAATTGGGATCAGGTTTTCGCAACCTATTACGATACCTTGTACGGAAAGCCGATGGGTAACCGGAAATCCTTGCTGGTACTGCCCGATGGCTCAGTTGTTGTCAATCATGCTTACCACAACTATTACAGCAAATTTTCGCCGGATGGAACCTTTGTGAAAGAATTTCAGGTAAGCCGGTCGAATGGGACACCCTTCAAGAAAACCAATCATATCGACGGAATTATTGGAGAAAATACTTTTTTTACCGGACTGGACAACATGGGCAATATGCTGTGTTTCGACTTTGACGGAAATTATAAGAAAACGCTGAAGCTGGATTACATGACCAAGCAAATGATTGGTTTGCCCAACAACAAAATCGCCGTTGTGGGCTGGGTGATCTGGGCCGATAAGTTTCGGGATTTTGTAGCGGTGGTTGATTATGAGACCAACGAGCAGAAGATCATCTGGGACCATTTTACCGACCGCTGTCCGCCTGACGAACATTGCAAGCTCTTTAATTACTCCTATGCTTTCCCGGAACGCGGCATGATTGGTTTTCAAACCATGCCTTATTCCGGGTCTCAAGGGGTGGCCGCTCCGCCAAAGATTGCCTGCATAGGGAACAAGCTGGTTGTCGCTTATCCGACAACCGGCGAAATTCGTGTGCATGATTTGGACGGAAAATTGGTATCGAAAGACAAGATTACCTGGGCTGAAAGCTATATTTCGGCAGAAGAACAAAAGGAAATTCAGCAAAAGGCCATCGATAAATATAAAAGACTGCGCAATCCGACCTTTGCCAGTTGGGTTTCTGCCGAAGAAAACCAAAAAGCAATGGCAACCATCCTCAAAGAGATGGAAGCTGATTTAGATAAAATTATAGAGCCAATTCCCATTCCGCTGTTCTCTACCATGATGAAAGATTCGGAAGATAACCTGCTGATTTTCGAGTTTCCGAAAGAAGAAAATGCCAATCAGTTTCACGTTTGGATTTACGACAACGAGGGAACTTTTGTTGGCCAAAGCAGTTTTGTTTGCGACGACTATGAGTTGGAAATTAGTCCGTCAAAGATGGTGTTTCACGATGGCTACCTCTATGCCATTCAGCGCTTAAAAGGAGCCTCCGGTGTTCCACTGCGATTGGTTCGGTTTAAACTGGAATAAGGACACTTCCGAGTAGAAAGCTTTTCAAAATAGTTTGTTAGTTAGTGGTTTCCCGGGATGTTGATCTTTGGTAAGACCATCCTTAATGCGGCCGTTTTTCATATCGGCCGTTTTTTGGGTTTATTGAAGATGACGCATGTACAACCTATGGTCGAATCGTTCATGAACATGCATCTTCTATAAATATGGGATGCCGGAGGTGAATAGGTTTTGGGCTAAAGCTCGGTCATTGCAGGCTGTTTTGTCTCGGCCGGATGAATCCGGGGCTTGCTGATGTGCTCATCATCTATCTTTCGCTAACTGCGAATGGAGGCTGTTGCTTGACATCATCTTCGAGGCTCGTTCGACAAAAA
The DNA here is from genome assembly GCF_963974515.1 of uncultured Sunxiuqinia sp. Taxonomy (GTDB): domain Bacteria; phylum Bacteroidota; class Bacteroidia; order Bacteroidales; family Prolixibacteraceae; genus Sunxiuqinia. Next base: position 5,151 of record NZ_CAXBDD010000023.1, read on the forward strand.
AGCCACAGCTCAGTATTTAAACTGAGGCTGTGGCCAAACTAGTATTCTATCAATAAAACAAACTTAACCTTTTCTTTTCTTGAATTAGTCGTTTAACGAGTTACAGATCTCCTGGTTGATTTTGCGTACCCGGTCTTCATCAATTTTAATCACCTTCCGATCGTAGGTCATCAGGCCGTTCACTTCGCCCTCCACATCAGTTGTTTGGGTATAAACCGCTGCGGAAAATCCGGCTTTAATGAGTTTTAGCAATTGCTCGCCATACTTCACATACTCATCGGTTACTTCTTTTTCGTCTTTAAACTGGACGTATCCCCAGTTGCGGTCGGTTGCCCAAAGGTGATCTTCCAGCGCTAAGCCAATTCCTCCATATTCGCCCAAAACAGTGGCGCGTTGCGCGTCATACAAATACATCTCAGGATGTGGGTAGTTGTGCAGGTCGAGCATGTCGCCCACGGTGTAGTGGTTACCACCACTTGCCGGATTGACCAAACGGCTGGGATCATAAGCTTTTGTCCACTCAACAATTTCCTGTGTTTTAAATTGTCCCCAGGCTTCGTTAAAAGGAACCCAGCATACGATTGACGGATTGGAATACAGGAAATCCATGATGGCTTTCCACTCGGCGCGGTAGTTGGCTTCCGATTCGGCACTTCGTTTCAATTCGGTTCCGCTGAAGTATTCGCGCATTTGCCATTGTGGCGAACGGCCTCCGTTGGGCATGTCCTGCCAAACCAAAATTCCCAGTTGGTCGCAATGCGTGTACCAGCGGGCCGGCTCAACTTTCACGTGTTTTCGGATCATGTTGTAGCCGAAATCCTTGGTTTTAACAATGTCATATTTTAGCGCTTCGTCAGTTGGCGCCGTATATAAACCATCAGGCCACCAGCCTTGATCCAGCGGGCCAAACTGAAAGACATTTTTGTTGTTGAGTTGCAATCGGACTATGCCGTGCTCGTCGCGCTTGGTCGATACTTTGCGCATGGCAAAATAGCTGTCCACCTGATCAACCACTTTTCCATTGCTTAGTAAGCTAACTTTCATGTCGTACAGAAAGGGGGAGTCTGTATCCCACAGTTTGGCGTCCGGAATGACGATATCAATTGATTGGTTGGCCGATGCTTTGGCTGTGGCAATTTTCGTGCTGCCATCAAACACTTCAACCTGGTACAGGTCGGCGTAGTTGGTTCCGCTTGACAGCAACTCAACCGAAAGGCGGCTGTTGTCAATGTCGGGTGATGTGCGAACAAATTCAATGTGTTTTTCAGCTACGGGCTCCAACCAAACGGTTTGCCAGATCCCGGTTACTGGTGTGTACCAGATTCCTTCGGGGCGGCTGACTTGTTTTCCTCGAGGCTGGTATCCTCTGTCTGATGGATCCCAAACTTTTACCACCAACTTCTGGTCGCCTGATTTTGTAAGGAATGGAGTCACATCGAATGAAAATGGTGCATAGCCCCCTTCGTGTGTTCCTACCTTAATGTCGTTTATCCAGATGTCTGACCTCCAGTCAACACCACCAAAGTGAAGCAGTACCCTTTTGTTTTTCCAGTTTGAGGGAACTGTGAATGAACGCTTGTACCACAGTTCGTTGTCGTCACCCACGCGTTTTTGAACGCCGGATAGGCTTGATTCTACGGCAAACGGAACCAGAATTTCACCATCGAAGCTGGCGGGTTCCGAGGTTCCAACTTTCTTGATGGCATATTCCCACAGTCCGTTCAGGTTTTTCCAGTCTGCCCGTTCCATAATGGGGCGGGGATATTCGGGCAAAACATTGTTCACATCGATTTCTTCGGCCCACTTGGTTTTAATTTTATCACCTGCCGGGCTCCACTGAGCAAATGAACTTCCTAAGAATAGGCTTAGCGTAATTAGTAGGATTGCTTTCTTCATCTTTCTAAATAATTTGAAATTGATTGTTGTTATTGACTATTTGATTTGTTTACATGATTCTAGTTCTGATACAAGATGAAGCTTGGTTTTACTCACTATGTAGGCACTAAAAGGAATAGGAAAGCCTAAAATAATGGTTACCAAATAGGGATCAAACCTCGGGTCAATCATTTACTTAAAATTTGAAGATCTTTTTGACCAACTGAGTAATAAGCAGAACCAAAAAGCTTGATATTGCAACCAATCCCCAGTGAGTGGACGTCAATTGTTCGAACGACAACACTTCTTGAAGAAGTGGCGTCAGATAAGCGATTGACAACATGATGGCGCAGATTCCCAAAGCCAGCCAAATATATTTATTTCGTACCACCTGGTTGTTGAAGACTCTTTCCTGTGGATCACGCATGTTGAAAACATGCAGTAACTGCGCCACTGCCAGGCTAAAGAAGGTGATGGTGTTGGCAGTTTCTTTTGATTCGTTTAGAAAATAGAAGGCAACCAAATAAGTTCCAATTATGACAAGAGCCATGATCATCCCGTAAATTGAGGTCGCTACCCAGTTTCTTCGGCTGACAATAGGTTCGTCCGGATTTTTTGGAGCTTGCTGCATGATGGTGGCATCGCCTTTGCCGATGCCAAGGGCAAGGGCAGGAAAAACATCGGATAGCAGGTTAAGGAAGAGCAATTGCAAGGGCAGGAGGGGGAGCTGGAAAAGTGTAAAGCTGATTCCTGCAATGATGATGATTTCGGCCAGGTGGTATGACAGTTGATACATGACGAATTTGCGGATATTGCCGAAAATGACGCGACCTTGTTCAATGGCGTCGACAATCGCCGAAAACGAGTCGTCTTTTAAAACCATGTCCGCAACATCTTGTGCGGCTTGTGTTCCTTTGTCGCCCATGGCAATACCGATGTCGGCCATTTTGAGCGCCGGGGCATCATTGATTCCATCGCCGGTCATGGCTGTAATCTCACCTTTGTTCTTATAATGTTCTACAATGTCAAGCTTTTGTCCGGGATCAACCCGTGCAAACAGCTGTGAGCTGCTAATCGCGAGGTCTTTGGCATCCAGGTTTTTGCCTTCAATGACTTTCTCGTTTCCATTGTCGGTCAAATTAACTTCGTCAGCAATCGTTCGTGCAATTCCCGGATGGTCGCCGGTGACCATCACCACTTTGATGCCAGCCTGATGACATTTATCAATGGCTGGTTGAATGTCTTTGCGGGCCGGATCGATAAACCCGACAAATCCAACGAAAACCATATCTTCTACAAAGTCTTCCTCGCTCTTTAGCTGATCTTTCTGGTTGAGATCATCGTGGCGGTATGCGTAGGCGATGATTCGAAGTCCGCTTTCCGAAAGCTCGTGGTTCTTTTTCAGCCAGTCACTTTTAATCCGCTCACTCAGTTTCTTTTCGTTTTCGCCATCAAGGTATTTTGCCGAGCGGTTTAGAATTGGTTCGGCAGCACCTTTTGCGGCAACATACAGGATCTTTTTTTCCTGGTGAACTGTTCCCACAAACTTCGACTCCGAATCAAACGGATCTTCGTGAATGCGTTCGGTCTCCGTTAACTTTTTATAGTGCTCCGGACGAAACGATTTGGCAAACTGAAGCAGCGCGGCATCCAACGCGTCGCCTTTCAATTCGCGTTCGTTTAACCATTCGGCATCGTTGCAATACACCGAAATTTTGAAAAGGTGTTGAAAGTTTTCGTCTTCTGAAGCTTGCGTGTCGGACAGATCGTTTGGCTTGTCACTTTTCCGGTCTATTTTGATGGTTTTGCCCGGGTATTCCACGAAGCTCACCGTGAGTTCGTTTTTGGTCAATGTGCCGGTTTTATCCGTAAAAATGACCGTTGTTTCGCCCAGGGTTTCCACCGCTTCCAGCTTTTTGACAATCACATTGCGTTTAGCCAGACGCAGCATGCCCCGGGCCAGTGCAATACTGGCGACAATGGGCAGGCCTTCGGGAATGGCAGCAACGGTCCAGGCGATGGACGTTTGCAGTAGCAGGTAAATCTCTTTACCCGACCACCAGCCAAAAAGGAAGAATAATACAGCCAGTCCCAAAATAAACCAGATTAGCCGGTGCGACAATTTAGCCAGTTTTCTGTTCAGTGGAATTTCTTCACTTTCCGTTTGATCAACCATGTCCGAAACTTTTCCAATCTCGGTTTGGTGGCCGATGGCGGTTACCACGGCTTCGCCCTTTCCACTGGTGATTGCCGTTCCTTTAAACAGCATGTTGTTTCGTTCGGCCAGGGGAGTTTCTTCGTTCAGCTGATCGGTTGCTTTTTCAATGGGAACCGATTCGCCGGTAAGTGGCGATTCATCGGCTGCAAGCTCCGAGGCTTGAAGTATCCGGGCATCTGCCGGCACCAAATCTCCCGATTCGAGCACCAGGATATCGCCCGGAACCAATTCTTCGGCGTTGATCTTTTGGTTTTTTCCGTCGCGTTTGACATGGGTTTCCAGCTGATCCAGCTTTTTGAGCGCATTAACCGACTTCCGTGCCTGGTATTCCATCCAGAATCCAATCACGGTGTTCAGTAAAATGACAATCAGAATCGCAATCGCTTCGGGGATATCGTTGAAAATTAAGGAAACGATGACAGCTCCGGCCAACAGATAAATAATGGGGTTGTTTAGCTGATCGATGGCCAGCCGAAACAAGCTTTTCTGTTTTTGTTCCTTTAGCTTGTTTGGACCAAACTCCTGCTGCCTTTTGCGTGCTTCATTTTGCGACATCCCATCTTTCGAGACAGACCATGTTTTCAAGGTCTGTTCCGCAGTTAAGGCGTGCGCTTTCGACTGTTTGGACTTCTCACTCATGCAGTAGTTTTTGTTCCGGTTTCAACCCTTGTTCAGCAACGGTATGCTTTTCTGACTCTGGAAACGAATTGGCCGTTCAATACCTCAAGATGGCATTGGCCGGAGCCTCGCTGGCGGGCAATTCATCCACTTCTTCAACAAATACATTTCCGCCTTTCAGAAAGGTTGATTTGGCAGCAAAATCAAGCAGGCAATGATCCATGGGCTCTTTGTTCTCATGAATCTTCAATTTCGCGTTTTCCACATCAAAATCGCCCCAAATGTGTTGGCCTTTCCCCACGAACAATGTTTCAATCCGGCCGCCATTGGCAGCAATCAGCAGTTCTTTCAGGTCGGAAGTAATCCGAAGGTTCGTTTCCGAATACTTCTCTTTGTTTTCATTTCGGGCCTGATCGAAATAAGGCTTTAAAAGCTCGCAGGCTTTTTTATGCACCTTGTCCATGTCGCCGTTATCGTGGTTGCCGTGCACACATTTCGGGAAGATGTTTTTATAATCCGAAAGATGCTGAAACTGAGAGCACAGGTGCTCCACCGAGGCAATCACCAAAGGAGCCGACGCATCCCCCAGAATTTTATTCAGACCATCGTCAACGGCTTGCAGGTACTTGGTTACTTCTTTTTCCTTGTCTTCCTTGCCTTCGCCTTTGCCATGATAAAGACCAAAGCCACCGGGCGTTTGGCCGCTGCGGTAATTCAACGATTTTTGCTTTACATCTTTTCCCACCACATCTTCCAGACTTTCGGGAAGGAGGTCTTCGGTCGGAATCTCATTTAATTCGTACTGATAAGCTTCAAAAAGGCGATTCTTTTTCAGGCTTAGTTGAAGGATGTAAAACTGGTCGTGACGATTGAAAATACTAAGCAACGGAAGTAGATAAAACCGGTTTGAGACCAATGAAAACTCTTCAACATCGAGGGGCAGGGTGCGGTACACAAATTTGTCGCTGCTTCTGAAAACCAGCAGCGAGTCGGATAAATGTCTCCAGAAGGTAGTGTCTTGCAAAAGCTTTGTAATGGGCTCCATGTATTCAAAAATCGCCCGTTGTTTTAATCCAAGCGCAACGAGCTGTTCTTCAATTTTGGAAGCCTGGTTTTTCAGGCGGATCATGCTGTCCTTGTTTTCACCGTTATGGTGAGTAGGTATGTAGATCGAAACACAATAGTCACCGCGCTCAGCGACCAGTTCATCAAACTGTTTTTTCTTTAGTAAAGTCATGATTAAACGGATTAAAATGTTAAAAATGAAAGTTAAATAACGCTCAATTGCCTTTTGCTGTCTCCGATTTGGATGAGATGCAGTTTGGGAGCGGGAACAATTTCAGGTCAACCAGCGAAGGGAATCAGGTTTTCGAAATTTGCACGGAAAGTTATTCTTGCAGCATGTCGAAATTAGCCATTGGTGGGCAAATGCATTTGGAGTGAAATCGATTGGAGTACGATTTGATTGTAAACTGTCCATGGTTTAAGTTTTGTTTTTATTCTTGCTAATGAAACCACAACTCTTATTCCTAAAGGGACCAAAGCAAGCAGTTAGGAGCGAGGAATACCGTGGACAGGCGAAAATAGGTGAATTTTGGAACTGCCTGAATGATTAATGTGCCGGCTTTTCCTGTGGAAATTATAGGAAAACTGTGGAATATTGCCACACCAAAAACTGATTTCGAGGCTGGTATGCTCTGGGTTAAAACCGGAAAGTTGATGACTAATTAGAATATGATGGAGAAAAGACAAACTGACCTGAAAGAAGCACTGAATAAGCCAAAGCCGATCGATGAAATTCTGACCGAGCAGATCGATATGGCAATGCACGAGCACAATCGTTCCAAGCAGGATTTGTTTCTTTCGGCGATTTCTGCCGGGCTCGACATTGGGTTTAGTGTATTCCTGATGGCTGTAATCTACACCCTGTTTGAAGATGTTGTTCACCCTTCGGTGTTGCACGTGCTGCTTGCCTGGGCTTATCCTTTGGGATTTATTTTTGTGGTCGTAGGCAAGTCCGAATTGTTCACCGAACACACCACGCTGGCTGTTATTCCTGTTTTAAATAAAAATGCAAGCTTAAAAAGCTTGATGATTTTATGGGGAATCATTTACGCCGGAAACTTACTCGGTGGCTATATTTTTAGTACGATTCTGGCCGTATTGCCGGCCGCTTTCGACGTCATCGATTCCGTCGCGTTGCATGAGCTGGCGCAAAAGCTCATCAATTTCCCCTGGCACATCATTTTATTGAGCGGCATCCTGGCTGGCTGGTTAATGGGCCTGCTGTCGTGGCTGGTGACTTCGGCACAGGAAACCATCAGTCGTATTTTAATCATTGCCCTGATTACCTCGGTGATTGGCATTGGCGGCTTGCACCACTCGATTGTGGGCTCCATTGAGGTTTTTGCCGCCGTGCTCACCAGCGATGCCGTTAATCTGAAGGATTATGCCCACGTACAAATTTGGTCAACCCTCGGAAACATCGTTGGAGGCGTGGTGTTTGTCGCTTTGGTCAAGTTTAGCCACGTCAATCCACGACACCGGAAAATCGGTAAAGGGTAGCGCTGTTTTATTGACGTTTCAGCCAATCAATTCAATTCCAGGTAGGGGAGCCCCGGAAATTTAAGTCTCCTTTGGAATTGAGAAAATACATTTTTTTTGGGAATGCCAGAGCTGATAGCGACATTGATATCATGATTGTAACGGAAAATGAGGATGACGCCTTAGCAGGCAAGATTTGGAGCTTGACTCGAAAAGTAAACTCTAGGATCGAACCTTATCTTGTTGGTAAAAGCAGATTTAATTGTAATGAGAATTCTCCACTGATTGATTTAGTCAAAAAAACTGGATTAGAAATAGCGTAAATGTCGCCAGCTATGCTAGCGAACCCGACTAGTTCCCCTTTTTTGTTTTGTGAAGCTCGAATTCTTTGCAGCTTCGTTCTTCAAACTTGTAGGTTTTTCCCTGGATTCCGATTTCAACTGGTGGTGCCCAGCCTTTTTCAAATTCAATCTTCACCTTTTCGTGATTGATGTAAAGTTTGAACCAATGGCTTCGGAAGCGAATGCTCAGGATGATGTTTTCAAGATTTTCGGGCAGTCGCGGGTTGAGCCACAACACATTGTCGCGAATTTCCAAGCCGGTATAGCAACGTTGAATCAGGTCGACTGTGCCAGCCATGGCGCCCAGGTGAATACCCTCGGGCGTGGTTCCCCCTTGAACATCTTTGAAGTCGCTCATTAAAGCCTGCTTAAAACTTCGCCACGAATTGCTCCGGTTTAGGCGGGCATAAATCCACGAATGAACCACTTTGCTCAAGGTCGATCCATGCGAGGTCCGTTCCTGGTAATAGCGGATGTTTTTTTCAATGTCGGTTTTAATATCGAAGGGGTAGCTCAATTGGCTGAACATTTCTTGTATTTCAGGCGAGGTAAGCAGGAAAAAGATCATCAGCACATCGGCTTGTTTGCTGGCTTTGTATCGGTTAGGCGTGTCGCCTTCACTTTCCAGGATTCGGTCGAGTCGCATGACTTCACCGTGTTCATTTTTGTAGCGTGCCCAGTCAAATTCCGCTAAATTCTCATAGCCCTCAAATTGGCTAATGATCTTGTCGTCATGAAATGGAATGTACATCTTGTGCGTCATCTCTTTCCATTTTTTGACATGTTCATCCCTCACCCCGACGGTTTCCATGATTTGTTTTTGTTGGATGCCGTCAAACAAGTCCAGAACGTCCAGTGCTCGCTGGATGACCCAAACGGTCATGAAATTGGTGTAAGCATTGTTGTTTAAGCCCAGCTCGTCCGAGTCAGGATATTTGGTGTGGTATTCATCTGGTCCCATGACGCCATTGATCACAAAGCGCGATTTCTTCCGGTCGAACTGCGTGATGCTTGACCAAAACAGGGCAACGGATAAAATCAGTTCAGCCCCGTAGTAGAACAGAAACTCCATGTCTTTGGTGGCCTGGTAATAGTGCCATACATTGTACACAATGGTGTGATTGATGTGCCGCTGTTGGTGGCTGTTGTCCGGAATCCAATTGCCGGACTCGGGGTTGAGGTGAATTTTCTGACTTTCTTCGCGTCCGTCGCTTCCACTTTGCCAGGGAAACATGGCCCCTTCAAAGCCTTCGGCCTTTGCAGCCTGACGGGCTTCACCCAAGCGGCGATACCGGTACATCATCAGGCTGCGGGCTACGTGAGGCAAATGCAAAATAAGGAAAGGCATGATGTACATTTCGTCCCAGAAAATATGTCCGCGGTAAGCCTCGCCATGCCAACCGCGCGAGGGGACCCCAATGTCGATGTCGACTGTGTGCCTGGAAACGGTTTGCAAAATATGAAAGGTGTGTAAACGCAGAATGGTTTGGTCTTCGCTTTGGTCTTCGAGCTGAATTCTTGTGTCGATTCGTTTCCACAGATTTTCCCAGGATGACTCGTGTTTTTGAAATAGACTTTTGAAATCGGGTAGCTTTTTTATGTTGCTTTCAGCCTGGTAAAGTGGTTCGCTGATCGCGACATCTTTTGAAGTGTAGAGCGTTACGATTTTTTCGATGCGGACCGGCTGAAGTTTTTGTACTTCCAGCTCCAACTCATTGATCGCTTTTCCCTTCGGCGATTTATAACGAGCCTCAAAGGCTTGTTTCTCATTGTCGATAAATAGTTCGGTGCGCGCAGCCAGCGCCATTTTAATGTGCGACTGGTTGCTTTCGGCTGCCAGACTGATGGTATTTTCGGTGGGGCAATTGGTGGAGATCAGGTTCAGGTGTTCGTTATTTAGATCGCCGTAGCGCGCTACATTGTTGTTTTTGATGTCACCATCAATCGAGGAAAGGACATGCAATGTTCCAGACCAATTCTCGGGAACGATATCCCATGAGATGCCAATCACATGACTGTCGTCCATACTGACAAATCGTTTGGCAATCAGGCTGGTTTCATTCCCCTGGACATCTGAAAACTTAATTTTTCGGATTAGAAGGCCCGATTTCAAGTCCAATTCATGCTGGAACTCATGGATTTTTACCTGGTCGATATGAAATGATTTTCCCTGATTAATGCTGAACGTTAACGGCAGTGGGTTTGGCCAGTTGACCAAGTCCTCATTTTCAATATCTTTTCCGGCAATATTTGTTTTTAGCCGATTGAAACCGCCGGCCAGGTAGGTTCCCGGATAATGGGTCGGATCATCGCTGGTTTCTTCAAAGGCGCCCCGTAAGGCGATGTAGCCATTTCCAAGTGTCAGCAGGGCCTCTCTTTTAGCTTGTTCTTCCGATTCGTATTTGTGATAAGTTATTTTCCAGTGATTCATAATTCAGCTTTCTTATTGGTGTTCTTGAAATTGGTGAATGTTTAGCCGTGTTGGATGAGTAGGTTTAAAAACTGTTTCAGTTCATCCACATCCTTCAGTCGAAAATGCGCGGCTGTGGGCTGATCATGGTTTCCCACCAAAATGCTGATGCCCTCATCAATGATTGCCCGGAAAGCATCTTCATCAGTCACATCGTCTCCAAAATAGACAGGAATCGTGTTGTCAAGCGACCGATTTAGTTTGTCCAGCAGCCAGTAAACCGCTTTTCCCTTGTGCCAGTCAATGTCTGGTTTGATTTCTAAAATGCGTTTGCCGGTTCCCAGTTTCAAATTCTCGTGTGCATCAACCACTTGTTGCACCTTGTTTTTCACGGTGTCTATCATGGCTGCGTCCACATTTCGGTAGTGCACGGCAATGGCAAATTTTTTACGATCGATTTTGGATCCGGGAATTTCATCGGCCAGTTCTGTTTGAAGTTGTTGTTCCAGTTGATCCAATAGGGGTAGAACGGCTTGTGCTTCCTCATTTTCAAGGTATAAACCGTTCGGCCCTTCGATGTGGTAGCCATGGCTTCCGGCGTAGATCAGATTGTCGAGATTGACGAGTTGCTGAATATCGCGCAAATCGCGTCCACTGACCACCGCCAGCGGATACTTTTCAGCAAGTTGAACCAATGCCTGGCGCATGGCTTTGGATAAAACCGCATCCTCGGGTTGCGACACAATTGGGGTCAGTGTGCCATCATAATCGAAAAACAGGGCTGGTTTTTGCTGTTTAAATTGTTTGAAGGTGTGTTCTTTTTCGTCGAGCGCGGAGGGCAGCTCTTCGTAAAATGAAGGCTCATTCTGGGAGTCGGCGCTCATGTGTATCTCCTCGAAATTCCGAATAACCCAATGGGCGCCATGGCGCAGCATGCCAGCTTTGGCGCCCATTCGTTTTACGCCAACCACAAATTGAAAACCGCCGGCCTGTCCGGCTTCTACACCTGCTTCCGCATCTTCAAATACGATGGTTTTGCTGATTGAGGATTTTAACCTGTTGGCCGCTTCAATAAAAATTGCCGGATCTGGTTTTCCTTTCAGTCCAAGTTCTTCAGAAAACTGACCATCTATTCGGGTGTCAAATAAGTGCAAAACACCTGCTTTTTCGAGAATTAGCCGGGCGTTTTTACTCGATGAAATCACGCCGATTTTTAGTCCGTTGGCTCTCCAATTCTTTATTTGAGTGATGGTATCCGGGTAAACATCGGCACCTTCGGTTTCAATGATCTTTAAAAAAAGCGCATTCTTTTTGTTGCCCAGTCCACAGATGGTTTCTTTATCTGGGGAATCTGACGGCTTGCCGTAAGGCAGCGCAATCGCTCTTGATTTTAGGAAACTGGCCACGCCATCGTAGCGGGGTTTACCATCCACATAGGTCAGGTAGTCGTTATGATTGAACGGGCTAAATTCTTCCTTGTGTGTGTTCAAATACTCATCGAATACTTGTTTCCATGCTTTTTCGTGCTGTCGGGCCGTTTGGGTGATTACGCCATCCATGTCAAAAATGGCAGCTTCAATTCCGTTAATATTCAGTATCATTGGCTGTTTTTTAAATAGTTGATGAGCCCGCCAGCCAAAAGAATTTTGCGTTGGCGTTTACTTAAAGGGCAGGCCAGTTTGTAGCCTTGCTGTGTGGCCTTGTTGTATGCGGTAATGGTTTTTCCTTGTTCTACAGATGAATTGATATCATTGAAGATCAGGATGTTGTTTGGCTCCAGATTATTCAGGTTATCAGGATTTTCAAAAATAAAAGGGATGATACCAAAATTGACCAGGTTTTGAAATCCGATGCGTGCGTAACTTTTGGCAATGACAGCTTTTTGTCCCAGGTAGCGGGGAGCGATAGCTGCATGTTCGCGGCTCGAGCCTTGGGCATAGTTCTCACCTGCCACAACCAGATGTCCACCTAAGGCATCGCGGGCCTCGAGTGCTGCTTTATAGAAAGCAGGGTGCAGTGCCTGGTAGGCGAATTTACTAATCGCCTCAATGTTGCTTCGCAGCGGGAGCACTTCAGCCCCGGCTTTCAGAATTTCATCGGTTGATACGTTGTCGGCCATCTTTAAGATTATTGCGGCTTCGAATGCATTTTCAATGGGTGTGAAATCCGGTAAAGAGGTGATGTTCGGCCCTTTTTTCAGCTCGACATCCCGTCCGCTTTCTGCAGGAGCAATCAGCATCATGCTGTTGACTGATGCTTGTTCGGGCTCAATGTATTTGGGGTAGGCGACTTTCTTTCCATAGTCCAGTGGATCTGTTATCACTCCGTGGAGGGCTGATACGGCAGCCGTTTCGGGACTGCACAAGTAAACCTGGTCGTCGGCTGTTCCCGACCGGCCCGGAAAGTTGCGTGGCATGGTGCGCAGGCTGATGGTGTTGGATGCCGGTGCTTGTCCCATGCCAATGCACCCCATGCATCCGGTTTGGTGGTAGCGGGCGCCCGCTTTAATCAACTCATTCAGCGCACCCAGTTTTCCCAGATCTTCAATTTTTTGTCGCGAAGATGGGTTGATGTCCAGTGAAACGTCAGCAGGAACCATCTGGCCTTTTACAATTTCGCTGACGATCCAAAAGTCGCGTAGGCCGGGGTTGGCCGATGAGCCAATCACAACCTGCGAAATCGGTTTTCCAGCCACTTCGCTCACCGGAACAACGTTGCCCGGGCTGCCTGGCTTGGCAATCAGGGGCACCAATTCATCGAGTCGGATATGCTCGTAGTGATCGTATGTTGCGCCTTCGTCGGCCTTAATCTCCTGCCAGTCCGCTTCGCGGCCTTCCTGTTTCAGGAATGCCCGGGTAACTTCATCCGAAGGGAAAACAGTCGTTGTTGCCCCGAGTTCGGCGCCCATGTTGGCAATGACATGCCGGTCCCAGGCACTCAGATGTTTCAGTCCTTCTCCGAAATACTCAATAATATACCCGACACCGCCCTTCACGTCGTAACGGCGTAGCATTTCCAGAATCACATCTTTCGCACTGAGCCATTCGGGCAGGCTGCCGGTCAGTTGAACGCCCATCACTTTGGGCATGTTGATGTAGTATGGGTGGCCGGCTGCGGCAGTGGTAATGTCCAAGCCTCCGGAGCCCATGGCCAGCATGCCCATGCTGCCAGCCGAGCAGGTGTGGCTGTCCGATCCTATCATCAGCTTGCCAGGCTTGCCAAAGCGTTCCATGTGTACCACATGGCTGATTCCGTTTCCAGGGCGGCTGTACCAATACCCATATTTTTGTGCTGCTGACTGCAGAAAAGCATGGTCATCGGCATTTTTAAAATCAGCCTGCAGCAAGTTGTGATCCACGTACTGAACGGCCACCTCGACCTGCACCTGATCCAGCCCAAGCTTTTCGAGCTCCAGCATAATGAGTGTTCCTGTGGCATCCTGCTGCAGGATGTGGTCCACTTTCAGGGCAATTTCGCTGCCCGGCGTCATCGAGCCTTCCTGCAGGTGATCCTTGATTAGCTTTTGTGTAACATTTAATTTTTCCATGACTTACTATATTTTTTATCGCGATATATCATTTGTTGTTGTCTTTCAGTTTCTTTATTACAGCAGACCTACTGTTGACAATAAGGGCTAACTTCATAATCTTATCCTTCAGCCTCCTGCATTTCTTCGATCATCTCGCGACTCACCGGGTCGCTTTTTTTTGTTGACGGACGGAGGATAAGGCGAATTCCCCGGTCGTAGGTAAAGTAATTCCACGACCAGTTGGCAAATACCACGGCTTTGTTCCGGAAGCCGATCAGAAAGAGCAGGTGCACCACCATCCAGATCAGCCAGCCAAGGGCGCCGCTGAAGTTCAGGTTTCCCGGAAAATCAGCCACTGCTTGATTTCGGCCCACGGTCGCCAACACCCCCTTGTTTTTATATTGAAAGGACTTCATTGTTTGATATTGGTGCAGCCGGTTAAGGTTTTTGGCCAGTTGCCGCCCCTGTTGTATGGCTGCCTGCGCCAATCCTGGTAGCCCTTTCGGGTAGTCCGGATGCTGCATGTGCGCAACATCGCCAATGGCAAAGATGGTTCCGTACGCTTGTTTCTGCTCGTGGTCTACAAAGACGTGATTGGTTTGGTCAACCATCAATTTCCCTTTTTGAATACTTTTTTCTCCAAATCCATCAATCAGGTTGCCCTTCACACCAGCGGCCCAAACCAAGGTTCCTGCCTGTATCGTCGTGTCATTATCCAGTGTTACCACCTGGCCGTCATAATCGCTGGTCATGCAGTTTAGCACCACATTTACACCCATTCTTTCAAGATATTTTTTCGCCTTTCTTCCCGATTTTTCTGACATGGATGGCAATACGCGATCCAGCCCTTCAACCAAATGAATTTGCATACTACCAATATCTAGTTTGGGATAGTCTTTGGGCAATACTTTGTTTTTTAGTTCGGCCAATGCGCCGCAAACTTCAACCCCGGTAGGCCCTGCGCCAACAACCACAAAGGTCATCAGCTTTTTCTTTTCTTCTTGGCTGGTGATGATCTCGGACTTTTCAAACTGCTGGAAGATATGGCTTCGTAAATCCAAGGCATGGGTGACCTGCTTGACAGGAAAGGCGTGTTTGGCTATGTTTTTATTGCCGAAATAGTTGATCTGGGCCCCGGTGGCAATTACAAGGTGGTCGTAGTCCAGCGAGCCCGCTGACGTGTCCAGTGTTTTTGCTTCCGGATCAATCTGGTTGACTTTCAGCATCCGGAAGTGGGTGTCCGGTTTTTGATTAATCACTTTTCTCAGCGGCCCCGCAATCGAATCGGGTTCAAGGCCGGCTGTGGCTACCTGGTATAGCAGGGGTTGAAACGTATGGTAGTTGTACCGGTCGAGCAATACGATCTGAAAATAATCAGGATTGAGATTTTTCAGTAGTTGAACACCACCAAAACCCCCGCCAATGATTACAATTCTGTTTTTTTCTGTGTCCGGTATGTTGATTGAAAAGTGTTGCTCTTGATTCGTCATTTCGATAAACTTTGATACAGAGGGTGAAAAAATCGTTCCAGTTTTCATGCTCATCTGACCGGACTAATCATGTTGAGTCTGTTTTCAGGAACCTATTTGATAATCGCAACAAAGAACATGGAGCCGAGCGGGCTTTTGGAAATTCCTATCGTCTTGGCCGCGCTGAAAAGCTTCGCCGATCTTCTTGAATCGCAGTGTTGACATTCCTGAAGCTTCTCTAATTGCGAGGTGTTAATGCTTTTTTTATGTGGAGTTATTACACGGTTTTTCCTGAAAATTCCACAATTTTATCTCATGCGATGATCTTCCGTTGCGTTTGTACTTCTGACCCGCGCTTTCAACAGCATTGTTTATCAGTTGCTTCTTCATGCCTTATTCGATTATGGTACAAGAATTGCCTTTTTTATCATAACAAAAAAAAAGAATTTCATGGAAAACATAACGACAGAGCAGCTACGAAAAAAGCTGGATAAGAACGACATCGTGCTGATTGAGGTGCTGGATGAAGAACAATATCAAACGTCTCACCTCCCTGGTGCGATTAATATTCCTGTGAGTAGAATAGGAACCGAGGTCAAGCAACGGTTTGAATCAGATCAGGAAATCGTGGTGTACTGTTCCGATGTCGACTGTTCGGCCAGTCCGACAGCAGCCGGGAAATTGGATGATCTTGGATTTGAACATGTTTACGATTACGAGGAAGGAAAGAAAGCCTGGCGGGAGGCTGGCCTGCCAATGGAGAAGTAGCCGGATCAATCAATTTATATTTCATCCAAACATGAAAACAGCAGCTATGACAAAACAAAAGCAAAATAAAATACGCGAGTTCGAAAATAAAGAGTGGCTTGATTCCATCGATTATATCATTGAGCACGACGATGCCGACCGGGTTGACGAGTTGATCGAATTACTGAAAAACCGGATCCGGGAAAAAGGCATCCGCTTGAAAACACCCGTCAATACCCCTTACATCAATACCATATCGCCCAATGAGGAAGAGGACTATCCGGGTGATCGCGAACTGGAGCGAAAAATAAAAAGCATTATTCGCTGGAATGCGATGGCCATGGTGGTTCAGGCGAACAAAAAGCAAGATGGCATTGGAGGGCACATCTCCACTTACGCTTCGTCGGCCACGCTGTACGAAGTTGGGTTCAACCACTTTTTTAAAGGATCGGACAATGGATCATCGGCCGATATGGTTTATTTTCAGGGGCACTCTTCGCCCGGGATTTATGCCCGCTCTTTTTTGGAGGGACGCTTTTCGAAAGAACTTCTGCAAAACTTCCGGCGTGAGCTGAATCCCAAAGGCGGCTTATCTTCTTATCCGCACCCCCGGCTGATGCCCGACTATTGGCGGTTTCCAACAGTTTCGATGGGCTTGGGGCCAATCATGGCCATTTACCAGGCTCGATTTAATAAATACTTGCAGGACAAAGGGCTGCTGGAAGAGTCTGATCAAAAAGTTTGGGCTTTTATTGGCGATGGTGAAATGGATGAACCCGAGTCGTTGGGAGCCATTACGCTGGCTTCGAGAGAAGATTTGGACAACCTGATTTTTGTGGTCAATTGCAACCTGCAACGGCTTGATGGGCCGGTCCGCGGAAACTCATCCATTATTCAGGAGCTGGAAGCGGCCTTTTACGGAGCTGGTTGGAATGTTATAAAAGTGATATTGGGCGAAAATTGGGATCCCTTGTTGGAGAAAGACAAAAGCGGCTTATTGAAAAAGCGGCTGGGTGAACTGGTTGATGGGGAGCGTCAGAAGTTCTCCATTTCCGACGGCGATTTCATCCGCAAGGAATTTTTTGGGAAGTACAAGGAATTGTTGAAACTCGTTGAAGACCTAAGTGACGAAGACTTAGTTAAGTTACGACGCGGCGGCCACGATCCGCTGAAAGTGTACAATGCTTACAAAAGGGCATCCGAATCGACGAGTGGACCAACCGTCATTTTAACACAAACGGTTAAAGGCTATGGCTTGGGCGAGGCAGGCGAAGGCCGCAATATTACGCACCAGCAAAAAAAGCTGAACGAAGAAGAGCTCATCCATTTTCGCGATCGGTTCAATATCCCAATTTCGGATGATGATTTGGCTGAGGCCCCTTTTTACAAGCCGGAGCAAGACAGTAAAGAAATTCAATACCTGAAAAAGCAGCGGGAGAAACTGAACGGATTTTTACCGGTTCGGAACCAGGAAACCGCTGATTTTGAAATGCCGGATTCGAAAGTGTTCGATGAGTTTTTAAAAGGCTCGGGAAACCGGGAGGTGGCCACTACCATGGCTGCGGTACAGCTACTTTCGAAACTCCTGAAAGATAAGAATATCGGAAAACTTATTGTCCCGATTGTCCCCGATGAATCACGGACATTTGGGATGGATGCCTTGTTCAGGCAGGTGGGAATTTACGCGCACAACGGACAACTCTATGAGCCGGTTGACCGCGATAGTCTGTTGTACTACAAGGAAGCTAAAGACGGTGCCATTCTGGAAGAGGGAATTACCGAGGCGGGTTCCATGTCGTCGTTTATTGCAGCAGGCACCGCCTATTCAGCTCACCAAATCAACTGCATCCCGTTCTATGTTTTCTACTCCATGTTCGGCTTTCAGCGGGTAGGCGATTTAATATGGGCCGCGGCCGATGCGCGAACCAAAGGATTTATGCTGGGCGGAACAGCCGGACGGACCACCCTGGCCGGCGAAGGCTTGCAGCACCAGGATGGACACAGTCATTTGCTGGCGCTTTCAGTTCCTACAGTTCAGGCTTACGATCCTGCATTTGCCTATGAGCTGGCGGTTATCGTAAAGAATGGAATCAAGCGCATGTATGTGGACGGCGAAGACATCTTTTACTACATCACCGTGATGAACGAGAAATATAGGATGCCGGCTAAACCGCCCCGGAAGGGTATTGAAGAAGGCATTATTAATGGCATGTATCCATTCCGGAGCAGCCGAAAAAATGAGCACAACCTGCACCTGCTTGGCAGTGGGTCCATTTTGAACGAAGCTTTGAAAGCAGCCGATATTCTGAAAAAAGACTACGACATTTTCTCGGAAGTGTGGAGTGTTACCAGCTACAAGCAATTGTATGACAATGCTATTGAAACGGAGCGCCAAAACCGGTTGAATGATTCAAAAATCAAATCGTATATCGAAGAAGCTGTGGGCAAGGAAAAAGGAATTTTCATTGCGGCTTCGGACTATGTTAAGGCCTTGCCGCTTTCAATTTCAAAATGGTTTCCCGGAACTTTTGAGGCCCTGGGTACCGACGGATTTGGTTTGAGCGAACACCGGACGGAACTTCGTGAACATTTCGAAGTCAATGCAAAACACATCGTTTGGTGTACGCTGTTGGCACTGTATAAACAAAAAAAGCTTGACCAAAAAACATTGAAAGAAGCCAAAGAAAAATTACAGATCACGGGCGAAAAAGAATCTCCGCTCCGAACTTGAATCCGCTACAAAACGAGAATAAAACAGGTAGTAACCATCAAATCAAAATAGAAATGAAGAAAGAAATAAAAATTCCAGATATCGCCGAAAGTGTAGAAACTGGTTTAGTTGCCGGCATCCTGGTTTCTGTTGGCGATAAGATTGACAAAGATCAAGCCTTGGTTGAGATTGAAACCGACAAGGCGACGACCGATATTCCTTCACCTTATGCAGGCGTGGTAGACGAAATTAAAGTGAGTGAAGGTGATGAAGTGAAAGTCAACGAGGTTATCATGATCATTGAAACCGAAGGAAAAGGAGAGGAAGATGTTGATGCGGATGAGGACGAAGATGGTGATGGGGACAAAAAAGAGGATGAACAAGCTTCGAACGACAAAAAATCAAAAAAAGAAAAATCAAAATCGGCAAAGAAGGAAGAACAGGTAGGAGATTCAGAAGATGAGCCTGAAGATTCGGAAGATGATGAGGATGAGAAAGAGCAAGAGGAGGAGGACGAATCATCCGAAGAAAAGGAATCGTCTGATGAGCCGCGGGAAGACGAAGAAGAAGAGGATGAAGAAAGCAAAAAGGATAAAAAGAAAGACTCGGCTGATCTGCCTGCGTCGCCTTCGGTTCGAAGGTTGGCGCGTGAAAAGGACGTTGACCTGAGCATGGTGAAGGGAACCGGGCCAGGTGACCGAATTACAGCTGAAGACGTGAATAAGTATGCTGAACAAGATGATGCTGATGAGCAGGATGAAAAAGCAGACAAGAAAAAAGATGCCAAAGACAAAGGGAAAAAGTCGCCTGATTTTGCCAAATGGGGATTGATTTCGGTTGAGCCGATGAGTCGGATCCGCAAGTTGACGGCAACTAATGTGCAGCAGGCCTGGCAAACCATTCCGCATGTCACCCAGTTTGATGAAGCGGACATTACCAATTTGGAAAATTTCAGGCTAAACAATCAGGATAAAATCACTAAAGCAGGTGGAAAACTGACGGTGACCGCTTTGTTGCTGAAGATTGTAGGTTTTGCCTTGCAGAAGTTTCCCCAGTTCAATGCCAGCCTGGACGAGGCAAACGATCAAATCATTTACAAACATTACTACCATGTTGGCATTGCCGTCGATACCGAGCAGGGGCTGTTGGTTCCTGTGGTTCGCGATGTCAATAAGAAGTCGCTGATTGACATCTCGGTTGAATTGAATGAACTGGCTGAAAAGGCACGTGACAAGAAAATTTCGTCCGACGAAATGCAAGGGGGAAGCTTCACCGTCTCCAATTTGGGTGGAATTGGCGGAACCGGTTTCACACCTATTGTTTATGCACCGCAAGTCGCCATTTTGGGTGTTGCGCGAAGCAAATATCAACAGGTGTTGGTTGATGATGAGTTTCAAAAAAGACTGGTTATTCCGCTGTCGCTTTCTTACGACCACCGCGTGATTGATGGTGCCGATGGTGCACGCTTTCTGCGCTGGATCTGCCAGGTGATTGAAGATCCTTACGCCATATTACAATAAAAACGAATCAAGATGAACAAGGATAAAAAACACGAACTGGTCATTATCGGTGCTGGCCCGGGAGGTTATCGTGCCGCTTTTATGGCTGCCGATCTGGGGCTGAAAGTCACTTTGGTTGATCCGGAAGTCAACCCGGGAGGCGTTTGTCTTTACCGCGGATGCATTCCAACAAAAGCGTTGCTGCACTTATCGAAGATTAAAAAAGACGCAGAAGAGGCGGACATCATGGGGCTGCGGTTTTCTCCGGCGGAAA
This sequence comes from uncultured Sunxiuqinia sp., assembly GCF_963974515.1. Classification (GTDB taxonomy): domain Bacteria; phylum Bacteroidota; class Bacteroidia; order Bacteroidales; family Prolixibacteraceae; genus Sunxiuqinia. The sequence continues at coordinate 25,385 of NZ_CAXBDD010000023.1, forward strand.
TTGATGTGAAAAAAGTGGGTGACTGGAAAAACAAGGTGGTGAAAAAATTAACCGGGGGTCTGGGGCAATTGGTGAAAGCCCGAAAGATCAATTACATCAGGGCTTACGCCAAATTTATTGATTGGAAGACCCTGGAATTGAATCATGAAAACGGCGATGTGGAAAAGATCACCTTCGAAAAAGCCATAGTAGCAACTGGCGCCACACCGGTCGAACTTCAGGGAATGGAGTTTGACAAGCCCGGTATTTTAAACTCGTCAAAAGCGCTGGAGTTGAAGGAAGTACCAGCCAAATTGCTGGTGATTGGCGGGGGCTATATCGGCCTCGAAATGGCTACGATTTACCATGCGCTTGGTTCAAGAGTTAGCATTGCCGAGCTTACCGATGATTTTATGCCGGGCATGGACAAGGATTTGGTGGCAGAATACAAGAAAGCGTCGGAAGGAACTTTTAAGGACATCTTTCTAAAAACGAAAGTGGTGAAGGTTGGTAAAAAGGGTGAGGTGCTGCAGGTGACTTTCGAAGATCGCGAACAAAAGACATTCCGGAAGCAATACGATCAGGTTTTGGTCGCTGTAGGGCAAAAGCCCAATAGCGGGAATTTGGGGCTGGAGAAAACAGCCATCGAGTTGGATGATCAAGGGTTTATAAAGGTGAATGAGCAGCAGGAAACAACGGGCAAAAATGTGTTTGCCATAGGCGATGTTGCTGGTCCGCCTTTGCTGGCACATAAAGCCAGTTACGAGGGAAAAGTGGCGGCTGAGGTGATTGCCGGGAAAAAGTCAGCCAACGACGCAAAAGTCATTCCGGCAGTGATTTATACCGAACCGGAGATTGCCACCTGTGGACTAAGCGAAAAAGAAGCGAAAGAAAAAAAGATCAGTTACAAAATAGCCAAGTTTCCGTGGACCGCATCAGGTAGGGCCGTGGCGATGAATGAAACCACCGGGTTTACTAAACTTCTGATCAATCCGGACAATGAGCGGATACTGGGAGCTGGAATTGTTGGAAAAAATGCCGGCGACCTGATTCCCGAGCTGGCCCTGGCTATTGAGATGGCAGCAACTGCCGAAGATCTGGCGTTGACCGTTCATCCGCACCCAACACTCAGCGAAACGATTATGGAAGCGGCCGAGCTATTTTATGGACACCCTGCACATACGTTTGTCAAAAAGAAATAGAAAATTAATTGTAAACCTTTTAAAAAGATTAAGATGCAAAATTATCATGAACCACCAACAGAATTATCCGATGAAACACGCGATTATGTTCGTGCCTTGGTTTCGTTGAAAGAAGAAATAGAAGCGGTTGACTGGTATCAGCAGCGCTTGTCGGTTACTACTAATCAGCAGTTAAAAAGAATTTTAGAACACAACCGCAATGAAGAAATCGAACATGCCTGTATGGCATTGGAATGGCTTCGGCGAAACATGAAGGGCTGGGATGAAAAAATGCGCCAGTATCTGTTCACCGAAAAAGATATTGTAAAAATTGAAGATGAATGAAAAAAAAGATGTTATGAGGCGAGCCATGGAAACCACTGTTTAAGCCCAAGGAAATGTTTATTGGCGAGTTTTATACGTTGATGTTCATCAAAGAAGTGATGAAGTTTAGTACGGAAATTATATATAGTTAATTTTAAAAGATAAACATATGAATATTTTAAAGAAATCAATCGCACCAATTACCGATAAGGCTTGGAATGAAATTACGGACAGGACCAGGCAAATTCTGCGAACGTATTTAACTGCCCGGAAATTTGTCGACATTGAGGGGCCCACCGGCCTGGAACAGGGCGGAATTTCTACTGGCCGCTTAATTGTTCCCGAAAACCAGCCGGCTGACGGTGTAAACTATGGAATCAGGGAAATGTTGCCTTTTGTTGAAATTCGTAAACCATTTGAATTGGATTTGTGGGAGCTGGACAACATCGAACGCGGCGCAAAAGATGTCGATTTGACACCACTGGAAGAAGCTGCGAAGGAAATTGCTTTTTTTGAGGAAAAGGTGATTTATGAAGGCTTTGAACCAATCAAGATTAATGGATTGGAGCAGGCCTCGGAAAATCCCTCGGTTAACATTCCGAAAAATACGAATGCATTTTTGAAAGAGCTAGGCAAGCAAATCATCCATTTGAGTCAAAATGGGGTTGAAGGCCCTTATTCCTTGGTTATTACCTCGGCCGAATGGCTTGAGCTGGTGAAGCTTTCCGAAGGTTATCCCATTCAAAAGCAGCTAACGGAGATTTTAGGTGGAAAACTGATTATCAATCACTCCAATAAACATTCGTTTTTGGTTTCGGAACGGGGTGGAGATTACGAACTTATTCAAGGACAAGATATTACTTTGGGCTATGATACACATGACACTCAAAATGTCAAACTCTACCTGACTGCTTCGTTTACGTTCAGAGTTTTGAGCCCCGAAGCGGTTGTTGTTTTTGAAAGTAAGCGGCCGGGTTAGCATCTGAAATCAGACAGATCCAGCCTACATCGAATAGAAAAGTTCACCATTTAACGATTAAAGAAAGGAACCAGTATGTTTAAGTTATTGAATCTGACAAAAGATAATTTGATAGCGATTAAAATTGACGGAAAGGTCCGAAAAGAAGACTATCAAATGATTACCCCTTTGATCAATGGACGCGTCAAAGACTACGGGAAAATCAGGATGTACATTGAAATTGAAAGTATTGAGGGTGTTGAGGCTGCAGCGTTGAAAGAAGATTTGAAAACCTACATCAGACATTTTAACCACATGGAAAAAATTGCTGTTGTTGGTAAAAGTAAATGGCAAAAGTTGTGGTCAAATCTGGCTAGCCCATTTATTTCCGGCGAAATGAAATACTATTCCGAAGAGGAAATTACCGATGCTGTCCGCTGGATTTTGGATTAGCGGATGGTGTCGCTTTAACCCAGATGCCTTTCGATAGTCAACTTTCGAATCAGAAGAGATTTAATTTGAAAAACAGAACGAAATGAGAATAACGATTATAAGTGATATTAAAGGAAATGCGGAAAGTATTATTCCCTATGGATTAAACCTGGCCAAGCATCTGAAGGGTGAGGTGAATCTGGTTCATGTGATTGATTCGCGCATGGCGCAGGGTGTCAGCAGTATGTATGCCGATTCGCAAAGCATTACACCCGGGAATAAGTTTTCGCATGCCGAAATTATGGCGCGCGAAAAACAGCAAGTAGCTATGAAAATTGATCAGGTGTTGAGTAAAGAAGCTTCGAAGTTGAATTACCCTTTAAAAGTCAATGTTGACATTCAAGAGGATAGTATCGAAAACAAAATAACGAATGATTTGAATGAGAGTACCACTTCCTTGCTGGTCTTCAATAAAGAGGCGGATGGAGCTATTTTCGAATCGCAAAAAGAGATCATCGATTGCTGTAAGGATTTCAATGGGATGAGCTTGCTGGTTCCGCCCGGAGAGGAATTTCAACCTTTTTCGAGCGCTGTTTTACCAACTGACTTTAGCGATGGGGAATTCGAGGATTACCGGAATGTTGCGGATTTGATTCGTTTTTTTCATCCGGTTGTCAATGCCGTTGGTATGGCAAATGAGACTGGTGACGAAGTACTGCAACAGTGGGAAGCAAATCTTTCAAAGGTGTTTAACAATTCGTCGGTCAATCATCAAGTTATAACGGCGGGTGACTTTGAGAAGGAAGTTATTGACTTTATTAACCTGCTCGACCCTGACTTGACCATGATTTTTGAGCGACCGCGGAATTTGATCACCAGTATTTTCAAGAAGGAATTTCTGAAAAAAATATTGGAGCAGACTCGCACTCCGGTACTTTTTTGTTCCGGTAAAAAGTAATCGTATGACGAACATCAATCAAAATGAACCCTATCATGCTTACGAAATTGATGTTTGTATGAACGAGCTGGAAAGTAGCAAAGATGGGCTTTCCGGCGAACAAGCTTCTAAGCGGCTCAATGAGTTGGGGGAAAACACCCTACCCAAAAAGGAGCGAACAAGTCCCTTTGTTTTGTTTTTTCGACAGTTTAAAGACCTGTTGGTCATTGTCTTGTTTTTCGCCGCCATCATCGCCTGGTTTGCCGGTCACGTAGTTGATGTGTATGTCATTGTTGGTGTTGTCTTGGCAAATGCGTTGATTGGCTTTTTTCAGGAGTATAAAGCCGAAAAGGCGATCGCCTCGCTCAAGAGTCTCGTTAAGCATCAAGCAAATGTGAAGCGTGATGGAAATCAACTTACGGTTGACGTGAAAGATGTGGTGCCGGGAGATATCTTGGTTCTCAATGCCGGCGAATCGGTTCCTGCCGATGCGCGGATTTTTAGGTTAAAGAATCTTGAAACGACCGAGTCCTCACTAACGGGAGAGTCGATGCCTGTGCAAAAAAAATCGGAAGTAGTAGATGAAGATACTAACCTGGCCGACCGGAAAAACATGCTCTACAAAGGCACGCATATCACGCGTGGAAGCTGTCAGGCCGTTGTTATAGCAACCGGCATAAATACAGAGATTGGAAAGATAGCCCAATCGCTTAGTGAACGGGATCAGGGAGTTAGCAGCTTCAAGAAGAAAACAAATAAGTTGGCAAAAGTAATGGCCGGTTTGGCCGTTTCAACGGCCTTGGTTGTCTTTTTGGTAGGCTATTTTATCCGTGGTTTCGAATTTGAAGAAATTTTGCTGGTCACCATCGCCACCTTGGTTTCGTCAATCCCTGAAGGACTGCCGGCTGTGCTTTCCGTTGTTTTAGCCATTGGCGCCAACCGGATGGCCAGGCACAACGCGATCATACGAGACTTTTCCGCTACTGAAATCGCTGGCTCCTTATCTGTTATCCTAACAGATAAAACCGGAACACTCACTCAAGGAGTTCTTACGGTTAAAAAAATATATACTGCCGATGGTAAAGAATATGAAGTGGAAGGGCAGGGATACAAATTGAAAGGTGGTGTATTGAAGGAGGGACGCGAAGTTGATCCTGATGAGGATGACACGCTGCAAAGAGCCGCCTGGATTGCAGCTTATTCCAACGCTGCGTCTGTTAAAGACGGCGGTGAAGCAAATGATCCGGAATTTTCGGGTGATCCTACAGAGTTGGCCCTGTTGATTTTAGCTAAAAAGCTTGGAATGAGAAAGCCGGATCTGGCGTCTGGTATTGATCTGATTGATGATCTTCCGTTCAATTCGAAGCAGAAATTCAGGGCTAGCCTCGTCCGCTTTTCGGATGATCAGCAACAGGAAGTGATTGGATTTGGAGCTCCTGAGAAGATTCTGTCACTTAGTACGAAAATTTACTTGGATAATCAGCCTTCAGAGCTAAGAGGTGAAGACAAAGAGCGACTCCTAAACCAGATTGAATCGTATGGAAAAAAGGCGATGCGGGTAATTGCTTATGGATTTAAGGAGGCCGATAGCGATAAAAAGGCGATTTCTGTCGACGATGTGGACAAACTGGTTTTCGCTGGTTTCTTCGCCATTTCGGATCCGCTTCGCGATGAGGTGACAGAGGCAGTTTCCAAGTGTAAAAAAGCAGGAATCCGGGTGATGATGGTTACCGGAGATCATAAAAATACGGCCGTCGCCATTGCGCGGGAGGCAGGAATACTGGATAAGGAAAGAGGGGATAATGCAATACCCGAGGCACTTTCGGAAGAGGAGTTGGATGTGGACGATCAAGAATTTGGTGACTATGTTGATACCGTCAATGTTTTTGCGCGGGTAAGTCCGAAAACCAAGCTGAGAATCTCAGAATATCTCCAGAAAAAAGGCCAAATCATAGGAATGACTGGTGACGGCGTGAATGACGCGCCGGCATTGAAATCGGCCGATGTTGGTTTCGCCATGGGGCAAAAGGGGACTGACGTGGCTAAGGACGCATCAGAGATGGTTCTTTCGGATGATAACTTTGCGAGCGTTGTTGACGCGATTCAACAGGGACGAATTGTTTTCAGAAACATCCGACAAACCAGTTTTTTTCTTATTACCACCAACTTTGCGGCAACAGCTACTTTAATAACTGCTATTGCCATCGGCCTTCCGGTTCCGCTGCTGGCAACCCAAATTTTATGGATCAACCTGGTTACGGACGGAATTATGGATATTGCCCTGGCAACCGAACCTGGGAGTGACGATGTAATGGATCAGAAGCCAATCCAAGGGGATGAGCAAATCCTGAACAAGCAAATTTTTCCTTACGTCCTGATTATCGCTCCTGTCATGGTTATACTGGCCTTGCTGGCGTTTGACAATTACCGGGACGATAGTGTTGAAAAAGCTAGAACGGCTGCATTTTTGGTTATTGCCATGACCCAGGTTTGGAATGCTTTAAACATGCGATCGCTTAAAAAGTCCGTGTTTAAGATTGGCCTCTTTAAAAATAGATGGATCAACGTGGCGTTTATCGTGTCTATCATTCTTCAATACTTGGCGATAAAGCTGCCATTTATGCAGAATATTTTCCAATTTGAAAATTTACCCTGGCTGGATATTTTGATCATCACACTCTTATCGTCCCTTGTTTTTATACTGGGTGAAGTGTACAAATATTTCCAGGCCAAGAGGCAGAAGAATAAATGATATGAATGAAAAGCCAATTTTATTGATTGATCATGAATGCACGCTATGTAGCAGCTTGGTGGCGTTTATCGAACGTAAGGGAGCAGGTGACAAGTTCCGGATTCTTTCATTGTATAAAGAGGAAGGGAAACAAGTGCTGGTTGAAAATGGCTTGCCTGCCGACTACGATGATTCTGTTGTATTGATTGAAGGGACAAATGTTTATTTGCATTCAGACGCTGCAATCCGGATCTCGGCCAAGCTTGGCGGGGCTTGGCGTTTTTTGATTTTGCTGAAGGTTGTTCCGCGCCTAATCCGCGACAGGATTTATCGAATGATTGCCAAGCACCGGCACAAAATTTTACAATAGGACGATTCTTCGCTTACGTGCTTTACGACTGGAGAGTCATCGGTAGTTAGGCGGATAGTCATAAAAAGAAATATTCACACATAAAAATTAAATATTATGAAAAAACAGAGATTAGTAGCTAATTGGATGATTATCGTTGTTGTTGGTTTTGCCCTTCAGGCTTGTAACCAGCGAAGAGATAGCAAACAGGAGAATGTTTCTTCGGTGATGCATGATAAAGTGGGAGAGGCGCTGGATAGTGATAGAATAACGAAGGCTGTCTGTGTCCTTCATCCAACAGGAGGCAATGATGTGACTGGAACAGTTACTTTTTCACAATCTGGAGCCGGCGTTGTGGTAGTGGCTGATGTGGAAGGGCTCACCCCGGGGAAACACGGCTTTCATATTCACCAGTATGGCGATTGTTCCAGTTTGGATGCTACCTCGGCGGGAGGCCACTTTAACCCGGACGAAAAACAGCATGGTGCTCCCGCCGCTGAGATGAGGCATGTTGGAGATCTGGGAAACCTTGAGGCCGATCAAAATGGAAGAGCGACTTATGAGCAGGTTGATTCGTCCATAAGCTTAAACGGTGACCATTCAATTATTGGTCGCGCCATCATCGTACACGCTGGCGAAGATGACTTAACTTCGCAGCCAACCGGAAATGCCGGAGCCAGAGTGGCTTGTGGCGTGATCGGTATTAGTCAGGAGTAAATTGGAGGGCGAAATTTATTTGTCTTCCGGTTTATTCTCTTCCTGTAGCTGATGAAGCAAGCGGGCGTATTTCCCATCCTGGCGCAACAATTCAGCGTGATTGCCACGTTCGATGATTTCACCATTTTCCAGTACCAAAATAATATCCGAGTTTTTAATGGTGCTCAGCCGGTGGGCCACTGCGATCACGGTTTTCAGTGAAAAAATATTGGCGATGGCTTGCTGGATGTATTGCTCGGTCAAAGAGTCAACGGCGCTCGTTGCTTCGTCAAGGATGATGAGTTCGCTGTTTCCGGCAATGGCCCGGGCAAAGGAAATGAGCTGGGCTTGCCCTTTCGACAGGTTGTCGCCATTGTCTTGAATAACAAACTGGTAACCACCAGGGAGCTGGTTGATAAAGTGATTGGCAAAGACGAACGAAGCGGCCTGTTCAACATCGCTTTTAGAAATCGATTCGCGTCCCAGCGAGATGTTGAATTCAATGGTATTGTTGAACATGAAAATGTCCTGCTGCATGACCGATATTGTTTCGCGAACCTGGGCAATTGGGAGGTCGGTCAATTCAATGCCATTAATTTTGATGGAGCCCCGATAGCCAGTGTAGGTTTTCGTCAGAAGTTTGATGATGGTCGATTTGCCGGAGCCTGTTGTTCCCACCAAGGCCAACCGGTCGCCCTTCCGGAGCTTAAACGATACATTTTTTAAGACATCGGGTGTGTCTTCTGAATAGCGGAAATAGACATTTTTAAATTCAATTTCGCTTACCTGCAAGGGCGGCGGTGTTTGGCTTGTCTGCGGTGCTTTGGGATCCTCCACTTGCTGGTCAAACAGCTCGCTGATGTGTTCGAGCGCTGATAAGGCCCGCTGAATGGTCGAGATTTGCTGGGCAAATTGTTTGACCGGGATAAACAGCCGCTCCAGCGTGGTGACAAATACAATGAGGATCCCCAAGGTAAACCCGAAGTCCCAGATTTGGATAGCGCCATACCAAATGACTATGGCGGTGGCCACCGAGGTTATTCCTTCAACAAGCGAATAAAGTGCCGAATCGTAGATGTTTGAATTGTTCTGGGCGTCGCAGTATTCTTTGTTTAGTTTGTCGTACTTTTCGAACGCTTCACTTTCGGCCGCATAAAGCTGAACGGTTTTCATGCCGTTGAGCGACTCCTGAAGATATGCAGCCGATTTGGCCAAGCTGGTTCGGGAATTGTTGTAAGCCATTCGGATTTTTTTTCGCAGGTAGCTCATGATCAAGATAATAACGGGAACAACAATGAGCAGAACCAGCGTCAGCCGCCAGTTTAGGTAAAACAGGTAACCAACCAGAGCCAGCGTTTTGATGCTGTCGGCCAGAAGTCCCAGGATGCCTTGAGCAAACGATTCGGAAATAGATTCCATATCGCTGGTTAGGCGCGATAATGTAACACCAATCGGCTTTTTATCGAAGTAGCTGAGCGGAAAACGCAGCGATTTCCCGAATAGTTGTTTCCGCAGGTCCACAATGGCCAGCCCGCCTGATTTTGAGAAGGAGTAGCTGTAAATACCATCAAACAGCAGGTTGACGAGTAGCACAATCGCCAGCAAACCAATTTGAAGAACCAAGCCTTCGCGATTTCCCGGAACGATGTAGTTGTCGATGATATTTTCGACCAGCCAAAGAAATAAAATACCAGCAATCGTGGTAACCGGAATGGAGGCAAGGCTTATGAAAAGCCACTTTTTATGCGGCACGAAGTAATGTGCAAACCTTCGTAGCAGTTGCCAGTCTTTGGTTTTAATTATTTTCTGTGTTGCGTTTATCATCGGTTCCCAATTCAATTTTTTGTTTCCATTTTCTGTGCTTAGCTTTCCTGCTGAAGAGCCAGAATGTCTCGGTAAAATTCCGACTGCTCCAGCAACTCCCGGTGATTTCCTTTGGCTGTCATCCGGCCTTCTTCCAGCACAATGGTAAAGTCGGTTTTTTCAAGCACGCTGATTCGGTTGGAGATAACAACCAGGCTTTTGGCCGGGTGGTTGTCAAATATCTGTTTGATCAAAAAGCGCTCGGTGTCGGTGTCAACAGCCGAAAATACATCATCCAAAATGAGCAGGTCGCAGGGCGTGTAAAGCGCACGAGCCAAGCTAATGCGTTGCTTTTGTCCGCCCGAGAGCATGATGCCTTTTTCTCCCACCAGCGTTTTTTCCTGTTTGGGAAATCGCGCCAACTCGTCAGCAAAGGAACTCTTGTAAATCACTTCCTTGAAATCGTTCTTTTGCGTTGCTTTTTCAGAGCCAAAAGCAATGTTGTTTTCAATCGTGTCCGAAAACAGAAACACTTCCTGGCTCACGGTTCTTACCGACGAGCGGATATCTTCGCTTCGAAGGTCGGCAGCGTCTAGATCACCAAAATAAATCATTCCTTTTTCGGGACGTAAATAGCCATTCAAGCAGTTAATCAGCGTCGTTTTTCCGGAGCCAACCTTTCCTGTAATACCGATCACTTGCCCGGGTTTAATGGTGAACGAAATGTCTTGGAGCTCCGGTTTCTCCCCGTTGTGAAAGGTGAAGTGGAGGTTTTCCACCCGAATGCCGGTCCGAAATAAATTCGCTTTGGTTTTGGCTGGAAGTAGTTGGCGTTTTTCATCGGCTCCTTTCCGTTCCATGATAGTTTGGATGCTTGTGATGCCCACAAAACCCTGTTGGAAAATGGTGAGCACCCAGCCCAATCCCATAATGGGCTGGCTCAGCAGTGCCGCGTACGCAATGTATCCGGTCAGTTCGCCAATCGTAAACTGCCCGTTAATGACATACATGCCGCCAACAAAAAGCACCACGATCTTCAAAATTTGCCCCAGGTTGAAAAGCAGGGGCATGACGAATGAGCGAATCCAGGCAATTTTCAAGGTTTGTCCGAACAGGGAGACATTTTCTTTTTGAACTTCGCGTTCGGCGTAATCGTATATGTTGTAGCTTTTGATCACGCTGTTGCCTGATAAAAAAGAAATGGTTTTACCTGAAAGTTTTTGCAGGGTGTTCATTTGCAGCCTCGTGTTTTTCACCATCACCGCCATTCCGATGCGCACGATAATAAAAACGACCACCATTGGCACAATACAGTACAAGGTTAGCGCCGGCGAAAGCTGCCACATCTTATAAGGCGTTAAAGAAAGGGAAAAAATGATGTTTCCGATTTGCAGCATACCAAAACCGGAGATCAGCCGGAGTCCGTTAATGTCATTGTTGATTCGGGATATGATGGAGCCGGACGAATTTTCGTCGTAGTAGTCTTTTCCGAACGATGAGAGCTTCCGGAACATTTCTCCTTTCAATTGCCGTTCAATCAACCGGGCCGGGATGAAAATCAGGATTCGGGAAAAGGTCCGCACCAGGATCAGCGCCATCGCCAGACCAACGATGATCAGAACGTTTTTATGGAACTCCGCCTCATTGCCCGCACGTCCGTCGGCAATCAGGTCAATGCTTTTCTGAATGAACTCTGGAATGGTAACCGACACCCAAACGGTAAGCGCCAAAAAAAGAATTCCCCCGGTGTACCACCAGCGGTATTGATGCATGTAGCTGAATAAGAATTTCAGTTTTGAAAACATGAGTTAAATGGTCGTTTAAAGACTTCTATTCGTTGGGACAGCTTTGCAACTGCAATAACTGCCAGTCGTTTAATAAGTTGATTAGATTCCCATTGTACTTCTGATTATAATTGTGAAGCACCCTTTCGGCCTGGGTAATGCCGCTTGCCGTAATTTCGCGAACGGGCTCCAGATACTGAGTTTCGTCCTCGCGGCAGCAGGTTACTGAACGGCGTGTGAGGCCGCCCAAAGCGATTTGGTAAAGCCGTTTGGCCACCGTTCCGGAATGAATGTTTCCGCTTGCGGCGTTCAATCCCTTGCGTGGAACCTGTGCGCGCACTTCCTGCATGGTTTTCACGTCCCAGGTTGAAATCAGCGCTTCGGCTTCATCGAGACTGGCGCCATCGTACAGCAGGCCAACCCACAGGGCCGAAAGTGCAGCAATGTGCCTGGTGCAACTGGCATCGGCTCCGCGCATTTCAATGAACTGCTTCAGCCGCACATCCGGAAAAACCGTGGACACATGTGTTTCCCAATCTTCCATAGTAGGCATCAGATGGTGTTTTCCATCCATAAAATCACGAAAGGTCATGCCGTTGGCCGGCAGATATTGGTCGTTCCGGTAGATGAAATACATGGGAACGTCTAACAGGTAATCCACCCAGCGTTCAAATCCAAATCCTTCCTCAAAAATAAAGGGCAAGAAACCGCACCGATCCGGATCGGTATCTTCCCAGATTTGGGCCCGGTAGCTTAAATAACCGTTTGGCTTTCCACCCGAAAATGGCGAGTTGGCAAAGATGGCTGTTACGATGTATTGTAAAGCCTGGGCAACCCGCATTTTTCGCACCATATCCCGTTCGCTCGAATAATCGAGATTGACTTGAATGGTCGCGGTGTTGGTCATCATCTCCAGTCCGAGCTTGCCCTGGGTAGGCATGTAGGCTTTCATGTACGAGTAGCGCTTCTTGGGCATCCACGGCAAATCTGCCACTTCCCAAAGGGGGCCAACACCCATCGGAAGGCTGAAAAAACCATGTTCCTGACAAATGGACTTGAGCTCTTCAAAATGCTTTCTGGTTTCGATATAGGTTTCATGTACCGTTTTGAAATTCTTCCCCGAAAGTTCAAACTGTCCGCCGGGTTCAAGCGTGATGGAAGCACCGTTTTGTTTTAGTCCGATGATGTTCCCATTTTCATTAATTGGTTCCCACCCTTGGATTTGCATGTGCTGCAAAATGGTTTTGATGCCTGGCTCTGTGTCGTACCCAAGTCGTTCGAAATTAGTACTGTTGTAAAGGAATTTTTCATGTTCGGTTCCAATGCCCCAATCAACGGATGGCTTGCTTCCCAGCTCAAAATAATGAACCAATTGCACCTTGTCCTGTATCGTTTGTTGTTTTTCAGTTTCTGTCATCTTTTTACTAAAGTTCTTTAGGCTGATTTTGTTTCAGGTTTTGCTGATTTATTTTTTCAGTTCTCAGTAATCAATGACCGAAAAAATTGAAAAAGGCTCGCTAGCTTATTTTGAATTTAGAATGCAGTCCAAAACATATTTCTCCACGTGACGGTTTTGGCCGATATAAGGAAAATTGTGCATGGACAACATGGCTGGCGCGTTTAACTCGACGACAATGTAATTATCGGGCGAGGGAGGAGCCAGCAAATCGTTGATGATGATGTCTATCCCGGCCAGTTTCAAGCCTGCTGCCTGTGCTGATTTAACAGCTACTTCGCGGTAATAGACCGGCATTTCATCGGTGACATCAATGCTATCGCCCCCGGTACTTAAATTGGAATTTTTGCGTAAATATATTTTTTCACCTTGGGGCAGAATACTCTCTGCAGTTAGCTCAAAAGCCTTTAAATGTCGCAGCACCTCTTCATCAATGATAATCTTCAGCAAGGGATGCCGGTAATCTGTTCCGCGTCCCGCATTCTTCTGCTCAATCAATTGCCGGATGGTTGACTGTCCGTCGCCGGTTACGTTGGCTGGTTCGCGGTAGGCAATGGCCCGCACTTTGTCGTCAATCACCAGAAACCGGTATTCGCGGCCGGTAAAGTATTCTTCCACAATCACCCTGTTTGAATGCAAAAAAGCATTTTTGATGGCTTCCAAAAGCTCGTTGTGATTCTGCAGGTTGGTGCTTACGGCAATGCCATGGTCCGTGTCAACCGGTTTCACCACGGCCGGAAAACGAACATCCTGAAGCTGTTCGTAAGCGAAGTCGTGTTCCAGCAAAATCCCTTTGGCCTGGCGGATTCCCTTGCGTTGCAAAAACTGGCGGGTCATCCATTTATCATTCGAAATCCAGTAGGCAATCAGGCTATTGGCATCCGAAATGGTTCCTTCATGGATAATGAATTCCTTGTTCTCGTAAGTCAAAGTGAGTAGGTTTTTGTTGGTATCGATGATTTCAAGGGGGAGTTTCCGGCGCAGGATTTCCGCAATTATGATTTGCGTGGTGGCTTCAAACTGCTCATAGCCTTCTAGAGGGACGAAATTATAAGTGGTGTCTTCCATTTCTGCGATTGATTTTTAGAAAACTCAAAATTAGGAATAAACTGGTTAAATAAAGGATTAGAATGGAGGAATCCGGTGGAAGATAGGTAAAATGCTTGTTTTTCAACTGATTTTAAAGAAGTGGAGACTTCTCACCATGCCGTTTCAATGTTGAAGGCAAATTTATTGGTTTGAATTGCTCATTAGTTTAAAGGGGCTGCTTAAAAATATGAAGGCGATTGGAGACGCTTCGTTTTGGCTAAAAACAATATCTTTGGAAGTCGTTCAAAAATTTCAAAACTAAGCTAAAACTCATGAAAAAACTACGCTTTGGGATATTGTTCCTGTTGATGATCTACCCTTATCTGATGAATGCGCAATCTATTCGAACAACCAGTTTACTCGATAATGACTGGAAATTCAGCAAGGGTGATTTTGAAAATGCTGAACAGGTCGGTTTTGACGATTCTGGCTGGGCGACCGTTTCGGTGCCTCATGACTGGGCGATCTATGGGCCATTTGATAAAGAAGTGGACAAACAGGTGGTTGCCATCAGTCAGAACAATGAAGATGAGGCTTCGGAAAAAACCGGGCGCACCGGAGCACTGCCACACATTGGCGATGGTTGGTATCGAACCAGTTTTCAGCTTCCTGAACTTGCAGAGGGCAGCCGTGTTTTGGTGGTATTTGAAGGTGCGATGAGCGATCCCGAGGTGTTTATTAATGGCGAAAAAGCAGGCGAGTGGGGCTACGGTTATGCTTATTTTGATCTCGATATTACAGATATTGTGACCTCAGGTGAAATTAACCTGCTGGCCGTGCATCTTTCGCCAAAACCCTTGTCATCCCGTTGGTATCCCGGGGCCGGACTATTTCGAAAAGTACGTGTTCTGGTGCTACCTAAGAATCATTTCGAATTATGGGGCACTTTTGTTACCATCCCTTTTGTGTCCGACAGTCAGGCCAAAATTAACATCAAAACCAAGGTTAAGGGAAAGCATCTTAGGCTGGAAACGGCCATAAAAGACGCCAATGGAAATGTGCTGGTCACAGAAACAGCAACATCGCTGTTCGGCAATGAATTTGAGCAAAATATCGCCTTGGAAAATCCGAAGCTCTGGAGCCCCGAGTCGCCCGCTTTGTATTATGCCGAGTCGAAGTTATACGATGAAAATGGGCTGCTTCAGGATGAGCAGACCACCCGTTTCGGCGTTCGCACCATCAGCTACAATGCCGGAGAAGGGTTCAAGCTGAATGGACAAGTCCGTAAGTTTAAAGGCGTTTGCCTGCATCACGATCTGGGGCCTTTGGGCGCCGCGGTGAATAAGGCGGCGCTTCGACGCCAGATACAACTGATGAAGGACATGGGCGCCAATGCCATTCGCAGTGCCCATAACATGCCATCCATCGAACAGCTCGAACTTTGTGATGAAATGGGCATGCTGTTTTTGGCTGAAAGCTTTGATGAGTGGAAAAAACCGAAGGTGAAAAACGGGTACAATCGTTTTTTCGACGAGTACCATGAAAAAGACCTGGTAAACCTGGTCCGGGCAACCCGCAATCATCCTTGTATTGTGATGTGGAGCAGTGGGAACGAGGTTCCCGACCAGCATGGGAGCGAAGGCGTAAAACGTGCCAAAACGTTACAGGATATTTTCCATCGTGAAGATCCGACGCGCCCGGTTACGGTCGGTATGGACCAGGTGAAAGCCGTCATGGCATCAGGATTTGGAGCCATTATGGATGTGCCGGGATTGAACTATCGCACGCATCTTTACGAAGAGGCTTTCGAGCGCTTTCCTCAAGGCTTACTTTTGGGCTCTGAAACGGCTTCGACCGTGAGCTCCAGGGGAATTTACAAGTTTCCGGTTGAACAAGCTGTTGGCAAAATGTACGACGATGGGCAGTGCTCTTCGTATGATCT
Organism: uncultured Sunxiuqinia sp.; assembly: GCF_963974515.1. Lineage (GTDB taxonomy): Bacteria > Bacteroidota > Bacteroidia > Bacteroidales > Prolixibacteraceae > Sunxiuqinia. The sequence goes on from NZ_CAXBDD010000023.1 coordinate 40,986, forward strand.
CGAATATTGCAATTGGAGTAACCTGCCGGAAGATGATGCCGTGTTGCAGGACGACAAAGATTGGGTGATTGGTGAATTCGTGTGGACCGGCTTCGATTACTTGGGAGAGCCAACGCCTTACGACGAATATTGGCCTTCGCGCAGTTCGTATTTCGGAATTTGCGATTTGGCCGGTTTGCCCAAAGATCGCTACTACTGGTACAAAAGCCGCTGGGATACGAATGAATCGACCTTGCACATCTTACCGCACTGGAACTGGCAAGGGCAGGAGGGGGATACCATTCCTGTGTTTGTGTACACCAGTTACAAGCGTGCCGAACTTTTTGTGAACGGTAAAAGCAGGGGCGTGCGAACCAAAAATAGGGATTCGAAACTGGAGCGTTACCGCCTGATGTGGAACGATGTGGTGTATGAACCCGGCGAACTGAAAGTGGTTGCTTTCAACGAAAACGGTGAGCCTGCCGAAGAGAAGATCATTCGTACTTCGGGAGCGCCGCATCGCATTGTGCTGGAACCCGACCGGTCAACCATTCAATCGGATGGAAAAGACATCAGTTTTGTGAAGGTTTCGGTTGTAGATAAGAACGGCATTCCATGTCCCACGGCGACTAACCAATTAACATTCGAGGTGAATGGAGCAGGGAAATACCGGGCAGCCTGTAACGGCGATGCCACGTCACTGGAATTGTTCCACAAGCCAACGATGAAGTTGTTTAGCGGCAAGTTGGTGGCTTTGGTGCAAAGCAGTGAAGGGCCCGGGAACATTGAATTGACCGTTACCGGAAAGGGCTTGAAAAAGGAGAAAGTCATGATTTTGTCGGTTGAATAATTGTTGGTAAGCTACCGCTTGATCGAAACATTTATTTTCTATTTTTAGTCTGGAAAAATCAATCCGTTGGAATCAACGCAACGAACAATGAACAAGCGATCCCACACGATGAAAAAACTGTTATTCACCCTTGCGGTCTTCTTTTCCGTGCTATCAAGCTATGCCCAAAACGACATGAGAGAAGCCATACTGTCGTATACCGATTCGACTCAGCTCTTGATTGAGAATGGAAGACAACTGATTGTGAAACACATCATCGATCACAATTATGCGGAGGCCGGCAAAGTTCTGAACTATTTGAAAAATAAGGCAGGAAGCAACTATGTGGTACTCTATCCAGCCGAAGCCATCCTGACCTCGATTGCCACCAGAGACTTCCAGTTGTTTCTGTATAATGCCAGAAACTTCGCGACGCTACTCGAAGGCAAGAAGAAATATCCGAAGTACGACGACATCTCCTACGATCTTCATGCCAACATACGGGAGGAAATGATGGCCATTCAGCAGGATTTGGAGCTGGCTGATTTGTCGGTGGCCGATCGGGACTTCATTCAACTTTACCTCGATTATTACAACGGCGAGGATCAGGTGGCCCTTCGAAAAAAGGTGAATAATTACAGGAGTCGGTTCCCGGACAGTGAATACCAGAATTTCTTGAAAGAAATTAAATCGAGCTCATTTGCCGGACGGTTTAACTTTGGTTTCGGCTATCTCAACGAGCGGCTATCGGGCGAAATCAGCCATACCATTGATCCGAATATTTCGGGCTTATGCATGGAAATGGATTTCGTGATGAATCGCACCTACGTTTCCTTGTATGTTGGTGGAAGCATCAACACCTTGTATTCAAAAACCGATTTACCCATTTTGGATACGGATTGGATGTATCAGCAAGGCAACAAAGTGGCGACCATTCGATACGGCCTGAAGGTGGGGTATATTGTGCACAGTACGAACCGCGTGAAAACCTATCCCTACGTGAATATCGGCGGATTTTCAGTGACCGCCCAAGCCGACGATATTGATGTTGATGAGAAGAATGAGCTGATGGGATCGTTTATGCCGGGAGTTGGAATGGCTTCGGAAATTAACCTGTTGAAATGGAATTCGGCATCGATGTATGGGCCCTTGGGATTCTTGTATCTCAAACCCAATGTTGGTATTGACTTTCTGACCACTAAAAAAGAAAAATTTAAAGGACAAAGCGTCAGTTTCTCACTTACTTTGGGAATGGCATTTGGTAACTTTTAGAAGAGCAATCAGTAGTACCGCAAAATAATGGTTCGCTGAGCGGCCCAATTCCGTCCCATCCGACGCCCCGCTCTTTCCGACCAGCCGTTATCTTATTTTATAATACATCGCTTGCTGACAGGCAGGTTTTGCCATGTAAACCTACACGCGCCGCTTTGGTCAGCGAAGTCATCTACAAAACGTACACGAGTCTATTTTTTTTTCAGGGAAGTTTTGTACTTACGAGCAAAGCTTCACGTTTTGAAAGCGAAGTCGTGTACAAACATACAAGCCTTACTTTTCGACCAATCAAGCTGTGAAAAGTTGTTGAAACCATCGAGGTGATTCGTGAAGGTTTCACTTCGGGTGAAGCCCTCACTGGCAAGCTACTCCTTATTGATGGGATGATTACGGGGCATCCCATCAATAAAACAAGGACGACGGCTTTTTGAACGTATCGAGTTTTCGATGCCAGAGGCATCCGATGTTTACAGAAACACAGGACCGAAGGATGATGCGATCCCGGCTGGGATCGAACGGCTTGCTTCCTAGCTTTTCTAAAAACAGGCAAATCCGCTGGATTCTCCCCCTAGCTTGTTTTCCGGTAGCGCCAAATGGACATTCCCAAAAAGGCGGTGCCGATGATTGTCAGCGACATAAACTCATCCAGCAAATCGAAAAAGCCGGATCCCTTCAGCACCACCATCCGCATGATGCGCATGAAATAGTAGATAGGATTGATACGATTGAGTGTTTGCGCCCATTCGGGCATGCTTTCGACCGGGGTAAAAATGCCACCCATCAAAATAAAGATCATCATAAAGAAGAAAGTCACAAACATCACCTGTTGCTGCGTTTCTGTGACGGTCGAGATAAAGAGGCCCAGCCCCAGCACACCCACTAGGTAGAGCGCGGCAAAGCCAAATAACAGCGCCAGGCTGCCCACCATGGGCAAATCGAACACCACACGGGCAATGACCAGCCCAAAAGCCAGGTCGAACAGGGCGATAAACAGGAACGGAACCAGCTTGCCCAAAATAAACTGGTACTTTTTGATGGGGGTGACGTTGAGCTGCTCGATGGTGCCAATTTCCTTTTCGCGCACCAGGTTCATGCCCGACAAAAACATGCCGATAATGGTGACCAAAATAGCCAAAATACCCGGGGCCATGTACCATTTGTAATCCAGCTCAGGGTTGAACCAATAGCTGTCTTTCACGTCAATACGTTTGGGCGGGTTAAATTCGGGCAGGCTTTTCCATTCGGCAATCACCGCTTTGTTGAAGCCACTGAGGATGCCCAGCGTGTACGAATAGATGAGCGATGCTTTGTTGCCGTCAATGGCATTGATCAGCAATTGCACCTGGGCCTGGTCGTTGCGAATCAAATCGCGTTCAAATGCAGGGGGAATAAGCATCACAAAATCGGCATCTTCTTTATTGAAGCTGCTTTCTGCGTCCTGAACATCAAACGAGGCATCGTAAATATTGAAAAATGGAGAGGCTTCGAACCGCGACACCAGCTCGCGGGAAGTTTCCGACTGGTCTTGATTCACCACATAAATATTCACGTTTTTCAGGTCGTACGTGGCCGCAAAAACAAGCACAAGCATTTGCACCAAGGGCAACAAGAAGATCATCGGCAACATGGTTTTGTTCCGGAAAACCTGGATGAACTCTTTTTGAAGGATGTATCGGATGGTATTCATAGTTTCTAATTTTAGTATTCAGTCACAGTCGCAGTATTCAGTCACAGTGGGGTGGCTCGTTTATCGGCGTTTTTGCTTTCATTCTTTGTTGTTGTTACATCCAAATTTGTCTGGATTATTTATCATGTAATTGATTAATTTCTCAATCTCCTCTGTTTCAGAATACAGTTTCTCGTATTCGTCTTTGGAACATAGTCGCATGTCAAAGCAAAATCCAACCATACCGGAGTCTCACTGTTTTCAGCTTCAGCATCAGTCAATTTGCTAATGAAGTTTTCCACATCTAATCGTTTGCGATAAGCCTCAGCAGTATTGGCACAAGCTGATCGGGATGACCTTCTAATTTGATCTGTCCAAGAATAAGTTTCCTCTTTTAAAAATCTTTTTGAGATTCTGTAGATGTCCATTGACAACTGAAATGCTTTTTTAGAGGCTATCAAATCTTTAAAATTCATCGTTAGTTATTTTAAATTATCGTCTGCATACTTTTACTGAATTCTGCGACTCATCACTGTGACTGCCAACTACTCCAACCTTGTTTTAAACTTCTTCACGGCAATGGCTGTAAAAACCGCGGCCATTGCAATCAAAATCAGCGTTTCTTTCCAGACGTATAAAAGTCCGGTCCCCTTTAGCATGATGTTTTTCAGGATGACAATAAACCAGCGTGGTGGCATCAGGTTGGACAGGACTTGGAGCGGCACCGGCATGTTTTCAATCGGGAAAATAAAGCCGGACAAGAGGATCGTGGGCAGCATCAGGCCGATCATGGAAATAAACATGGCCACCATCTGGCTGTTGGCAATGGACGAAATGAGAATTCCCAGGCATAGCGCCATCAGGATGAACAGGATGCTTTCGGCCATCAGCAGCACCCAACTGCCGTTGACCGGAACATCGAAAATAAAATGCCCAATGAGCAAAATCATCACCGCATTGATGACCGATAAGGCCAGGTATGGCGCTACTTTTCCCAAAATGATCTGCACAGGCCGAAGCGGCGAAACCAGCAGAATTTCCATGGTTCCCAGCTCTTTCTCGCGAGTGATGGAAATGGAGGTCATCATGGATGAGATCAGCATCAAAATCATGGCCATGATGCCTGGTACAAACATGTACACCGACTCAAGGCTTTCGTTGTAGTACATGCGCACTTCGGGTTTAATTTGCATGGGGAGCTTTACTTCGCCCATTTCTTTGAGGATGTAGTCATTGATAATTTCGGAGGTGTAACCGGCCAGCAGTTTACCCAGGTTGGGATCGGATGCGTCGGCAATGACCTGCACATTGGCTTTTCCCTCGCGTTCGAGGTTTTGGGCAAAGTCAGGTTCAAAAATCAGCACTTCCTTCACCTGCCCTTTTTTGAAAATGGCCTCCACTTCTTCAGTGCTTTCGAGGTACTGGTTGAGCACAAAATAGCCCGACGACAATAGCTTGGCGGTAATTTCCTGCGTCACTTCATCTTTCGACTGGTCATAAATGGCAATGTGGGCGTCCTTGATTTCGTTGGTGATGACCGTCCCAAAAAGCAATAACTGGGCAACCGGAATCCCAAATAAAATAATCATGGTCCGCACATCGCGAAAGATGTGCAGAAACTCTTTTTTAACAAATCCCCAAAAGCGTGACATTTTCTTTGATTTTAGTTTTATCCTTTTCTATTATTTATTTTTTCAGACGCTGAAAGTCTCAGTTTTCAGTCGCAGTGGGCTTGGCTGGTTTGTCGGCGTTTCTGGTTTCATTCGTGGTTGTTTTTAAATCCAAATGTTTTCGGATTGTTTATCATGTAAATCTTTAAAATTCATCGTTAGTGACTTTGAATTATCGTTTGCAAACTTCAACACTACTACTGTGAGTGTGACTGCCAACTTACTCTTCGTTTTTCGCTTGCCGCGCCAGCTTCAGAAACACCCCATTCATATCTTCCGACTGGAACTGCTTCTTCAGCTTGTCGGGGGTGTCGAGGGCCTCAATGCGTCCATTCACCATGATGGAAACCCGGTCGCAGTACTCCGCTTCGTCCATGTAATGCGTGGTCACAAAGATGGTTTTTCCTTCGGCCGCAGCTTCGTAAATGAAGTCCCAAAACTGGCGGCGGGTAATTGGATCAACGCCACCAGTTGGTTCGTCCAAAAAAACAATTTTAGGATCATGAAAAATAGCGATGGAGAAAGCCAGTTTCTGTTTCCATCCCAACGGAAGCGAAGCGATCAGTTTGTCGCGCTCCGATTCCAGGTTCAGCTTTTTGAGCAGCATCTGTTCCTTTTCTTTCCGTTGCTTGACCGAAATTCCGTAAATGCCTGCGTAGAAACGGATATTTTCGGCGATGGTCATGTCTTCGTATAAGGAAAACTTCTGGCTCATGTAGCCAATATTCCGCTTGATTTGCTCTGTTTGCTTGTACACATCAAAACCTCCCACCGCAATTTCTCCGGAAGTCGGGCTCGATAATCCGCACAGAATTCGCATAGCGGTTGTTTTTCCGGCTCCGTTGGCTCCCAGAAAACCAAAAATCTCTCCTTTGTAAACTTCGAAATTCAGGTGATCGTTGGCCGTAAACGAACCAAATTTTTTGACCAGATCGCGAACGATTATGACGGGATCTCTTCTATTCGAAGAATCTTCAGTTGCAGTCTCAGTCGCAGTGGGTTTTAGCCGTTGATCGCGATTTTGTGTGTTCATTTGCTGTTGTTTTTACCTTCAGATTTGTCAGTATTGTTTATCACGTAATTGATTGAATTCCCAATCTCCATGACCACCTTAGACGATTTCTTATAAGCTATCAGTTCTTTGAAGTCCATATTTTATTGTTTTGAGTTATCGCATGCAAACTTCAGCTATTTACTGACTGAATTCTAAGACCTATGCAAATTTATCAACCGAAATTTTGTTGATAAATTT
>NZ_CAXBDD010000024.1:0-46714 GCF_963974515.1 uncultured Sunxiuqinia sp.
TCAATATGATCTTTTCCCCGGCCATTGACGCCCAAAACGGCAACGCGAATTCGGTCGTTCGCTCCCTTCGCACTAGCCGGAACAACTGTTGGCATAACTTTTTCACCCCCCATAGCAACTGGCGTCACGGCCGCAAAGATGGCCCCGGTTGCAGCTGTCCTGAGGAATGATCGCCTTGAATTACCCTTCGTCTTTTCCATGTTTACACGTTTAGCTGATTTGAATTTAGTTACTTGAAATCGTCTGCTATTTTATCAATCTCCGCATCCGTAAGCTCACCGCCAATGACAACCTTATGCTTAAAGGTAATCCATTCGCCAGGCTTTAAAACCACTTTTACAGGTTCAGCACGCCTGTCAACGCTGCGGCCGGCCAGGTTATTCATAGCAAAAAGCCCATAGCCACGGGCATGCGACCATGCCGGATAGTTTTCATTTCCGGGATGATCAAGCAAAACGATGGTGATTGGTTCACCTTCCTTTTCAGCACGCAGGGCAACCCACGGACTCCGTTTCCCCCACACCTTATCACCCTGTACTCCTTCGGCGTTTCGATAAACACCATTTACCCCATCATTATTCAAAAGCGGAGTTTCTGTAAGCGTTCCATTCGCATCCAAGAAATTGGCGGCCTTGGTTGCCGGCTCCTCAAAGGCGCGGTCAACACGAAGTCCCAAGAGGCCTTCCTTGTTTTCAGTAAAGACGACCTGCATAGCTGCTGTTAGTTTGCTTATACGTTCAATCGTCCTTAAGTTCTCCTTGCCAGAAAAGATAAATGTTGTTTCTTCATTCAAAAGGATGTTCTCTTCCTGATCAACCCAGGCAGAACTGGTTACAAGTTGGCCTTTCTGTGGATTTTCAGCAAGGATCTCCTTAAATCGTATCGATCCATATTTAGATTCATTTTCGGGTTTAACAGCAAACGAATTGTTCCAGAAATCGAGTCCGTTTACATCTCCAAAATTGAACCACAAACCAACATGATGGGGATGATCGGCTCTTTCAAACGGACGGGGATCAAGTGGAAAACCCCGTGTAATAATTTTTCCCGAAGCAGTGAGAATTGGATAAAGCGCTGGCTTTTCCATATCATCGGGATAGATCAATGCCGTAAAAAACTTCCCATCAATAAACACTTCCAGCTTCCGTTCATTTACGCTAGTCTTAAATTCCACTTTTGGACGTTCTGAGGCGCCTGCCAGATTCACGGACAGAAGCAAAACAATGACAGTAAAAACTGAAGGTTTCATCTCATTGCATTTTTAATTTTTAGCGGTATTCGATGTAACTCACGATCTGCCATCTTACCAATGATGCTCCTCCGAGAGAGACCGGTCGGGACCACTCCTGTATAACGACTTTTACATGCTCGTTTCATATCCGTTCGGTTGAATTGCTATTTTTCATTAAAACTTCTGCAATTATGAACTTCTCTTATGAAAGATATTCGGTTCTTGTTATTTTTGAAAAAAATACACAATTAAATCGGTAAAGTCAACGTTAAAAATTAATTTTACACAATTGAATTTCAATCACTTGATAAACAACAAAAAACATATCGACCATTTTTTGGATAAAATTGCAAACAGCCAGGTGTTTTCAAAATCACCTGTAAACCGGGAACTTTTGAAATACCTTACCCATTCTTCTGTCAAGGGTCATAAACCAAAAGAGTATCAGATCGCATCGGATGTTTTCGGAAAAAAGTTTGATGCTGAAAAAGAGGTCAATGTGCGGGTTTATATCCATAACCTTCGCAAGAAACTGAAGGAATATTATTTGTACGAAGGCCAGGATGATGAATTGGTCTTCGAACTCCCAAAAGGGCAGTACGCCATCGATTTCAACCATTCTCCGGTCAAATCATTGAAAAAAAAGGTTTACCGGTTTTCTCCCATGCTCTTTGTGGCAAGCCTCATTGTCTTACTCAGCCTACTGCTTTTTCATCTCTTTTTTCCTTTCAATGAGGTTAAAATTGGCTTTTGGAATCGTTTTCTGTCCAATGGTTTTCCAACTCGCCTGGTCCTTGGCGACCATTATTTTTACCGGGGAAACCTGCCTTCGGGCAAAACGGTAACCATGCGGGATAGCCACATTAATTCGGATGGTGATTTTGATGATTACATGAAGCTGCATCCCGAACTGATGGAGCAAATGGAAAAGACCAGCCTCACCTACATCAACAACCAGGCTCCACTGGGCTTGTTTTACCTGATGCAGCTTTTTGGGAGCGGCGATTTTGATCTTGAAATGGACTACTCATCCCGCACGAGCGTAGACGATTTCCGGAAGCGGAATCTGTTGTTCATCGGATCGTTTAAAACCCTGCAACAATTGAAGAATACGGTGGAGAAATTAGGGCTGGTTTACCAGATTGAAAAAACGCTGCTAGAGTACCAGACCGCTGATTCGAGCCTTACTTTTGACAACCGTTCGACGCCGTATTTGAGCTATGAACATGCTACCGTAGCTCATTTCTCAGTTCCTGACGGACGACGAGTGCTATTTTTTCTTTGTGACCTTGATATTGGGAACATGGCGCTAATTAAGTTCTTTACGGACGAAGACCGGATGAGAGACTTCTCTAAAAAGCTAGATGAATTGAGTACGACCAACTTTAAAGCTGTATTCGAGGTGAAAGGCGAAAACCGGACTGATTTCGACATTCGACTCATCCGGATTGATGCTTTACCCAACGATATTGCAGAAATCTGGCCATAAAAAAACCCAGGCTTTCACCCAGGTTTTCTTCTTTCTCCATTCAAAAAAGCTAAACCGTCATTGGAACTTCCAACAACAAAAGTTTGCTTTGTTTTTTTAATTTGATGGCCAGCCTCTCTCCTACTTCCGTTAGACCGGCAGCATCGCGTTTTGAGAGCTCGTATTCGTCCAACGTAACTTCGCCTTCAATAACCATAAGAAACACCCCATTTTTTGAATCTTTCATTTGGTATTCTACTTCCCGCCCCTCATCAAAATTCCCTAAATGCAACCAGGCATCCTGGTGAATCCACATGGACTGGTTTTCACCATCGGGCGAAATAATCATCTCCCAGGTGTTTTCCAGCCGGGCCGGATCAAAATAAGCTTGATCATATCGCGGCTGAACATTCTTTTTGTTGGGAAAAAGCCAGATTTGGAAAAAGCTTACCGGTTCATCCTGCGACGGATTAAACTCCGAGTGCGTCACTCCCGAACCAGCCGACATCACCTGGACTTCGCCTTGGCTAATCGTCGATCCGGTTCCCATGCTATCCCGGTGTTCCAACTGTCCATCCAAAACAATGGAAATGATTTCCATGTTATCGTGCGGGTGGGTTCCAAAACCCATTTTGGGCTGAACCCAGTCGTCGTTCAACACCCGCAAGACCCCAAAATTTAAACGCGAAGGGCAGTAATAGTTGGCAAAGCTGAACGTGTGCCGGCTCTTCAACCAACCATGATCTGCCGCTCCCCTGCTTTCTGATCTGTAAAGAACAATAGACATTGTTCCCTCCTTTCTTTTAATTATTTTTTTGCTACCACAACGAAATTAAGCGTGAAATCGTCGTAAATCATCTTATCACCTAAATTATCAAAGAATGATTTTGATCCGTAGCGTACGTCGTAATCTGAACGGTCAATAACTAATTCTCCCTCTACTTTCACGGCATCGCCTTCAGTTGTTGAACTCGCCTGAAAACTAACCGGTTTAGTGGTTCCTTTAATGGTTAAGTCACCCGTAAAGGTGTAGTTTGGTCCTGATTTTTTAACATCCGTTAAAACCAAGGTCGCTGTCGGATGAGTTTCAACCGAAAAGAAATCGTCTGATTTAAGGTGACCCACCAATTTTCCGTTCATCTCTGCATCGGTGATATCTTCATTGGAGATCGATTGCATATCAATGGAAACCGTTCCTCCTTTAATCTCACCATCAACAACTTCCAGCGATCCTTCCTTAATATCAATCGTCCCGTAATGTTCTCCGGTTACTTTTTTACCATGCCAGCCTACCGTGCTATTTGAAGCATCAACTACATAGTTACCAGCAAAAACGGCTGAACTTACCAATAATGCCAGGCTTAAAACTGCCCATTTCTCAATTCCTCTTGTTTTCATAACTGTCTTGTTTTAAATGTTAATATTCAGTTACAAAAATACATCATGCTATATGTTCAAAAAATGGACAAAAATAAGATTTACTGGTACTTTTTTCTGCTATTATCCCGAAAGTCTTTGATGGTAAGTCCAGTATACTTCTTAAAGAAGCGGCTAAAATAGGACGGGTCGTCAAATCCGAGCAGGTAGGCTATCTCCTTTCCACTCATGTCGGTGGCAAACAATTTTTGTTTGGCTTCTTCAATAATCCGGTTGCGGATCATTTCGCCGGCAGTAATTCCAGCCGACTTTTTGGTGACTTCATTCAAACAAGTTGGATTCATGCTTAACATATCGGCATAGGCAGAAACGCTTTTTTCGCTGGTATAGTATTCTTCTATTAGCTCTTTAAACCGAATGATGGAAAAGCTATCGGATTGTCCGGCATCAGAACTCGCCGGCTCGTATTGTGCTTCAAAAATCCGGATGGACTTCAACAGAAACAAGTGCAGCAAATTCAAAACCGCATCCGGACTGTGCTTATCCGGTTGTTGAACTTCGTCAATCATTAACCCCACCAGGTTGTTCAGCTGGTCTTTTACCGTGCCTTCAACCTTAATGATACTCTTGAACTCGGGATTACTAAACAGCTCATACTCTTTAAATGGTGTGTAGTTTTTCCGGTTGTAACGGGCAAACTCTTCGTTGAATAGAATTGAATAGCCTCCGGCAATATGGTCTAAAATCATGCGGTGCTTCAAACCCGGAGGAACAAAAAGCACGGTGTCTTTTTCGATGACATATTCCACGAAATCAGTGGCATGAACCGCCTGGCCACTTTGAATCCAAAAAATGGAATAGAAGCTATGAAGATGAGGCAGCTGGTTCTCTTTTCGTTCCTCATCTTTCAACTCACAGATTTTCATGATCTTGAAAATCCGGTCTTCGTTTCCGCCATTAAAAAGATTCACTTGATTCATTCGATGCTATTCAATCACGCGGATTTCGCTGCTCATTTTCATCGATTCGCGGTAAACAGCGCTCACACCGCAATATTTTTCTTCGGAAAGATTCACGGCTTTTTCCAGTTTGTCGAGTGGTAAATCCTTACCTTTAAACTCGTAAATCACTTTCACTTCAGCATACTTTTTGGGATGCTCCTCGGTTACGTCACCTTCCACCACTACCCGAAAAGCATCGGGAACTACCTTCATTTTTTTCAGAATGGAGATGACATCAATTCCCGTACAACCAGCTAATGCAGTTAACATCAGCTTCTTGGGGCGTGGGCCCAAGTCATTGCCTCCGCTTTCCGTTCCGGCGTCAATGATCAGCTTATGTCCATCTTGTTCGGTTTCAAAAGCCATATTTTCTTTCCAGGCCAAATCGACGATGTGTTTCATAATAATTGGATTTTAAACAGTTAACGATATACATTTCCCGGCAACTCAGGTATGAAAATATCTAAATAAATAGTTTTACAAATATAAATGTTACTTGTATATTTAAGTCCGATTTTCATTTTTATTAATTCATTCTTAATAAATAGCAATACATGAGAAGTTCAATAAACAGACCCTCAGAAGAAGAATGTGAACTTTCAGGTTTTCAATTATTTAAAAAATTAACCGAACAAGAGTTCACACAGTTGAATTATGATAAAACCTGCTCGCTGTATAAAAAGGGAAGCATTATCTACCGAGAAGGAAGCCGGTTGACGGGTTTTTACTGTGTGACAAAAGGTATTGTTAAGGTTTTTAAGACGGGAATTGACGGAAAAGAACAGATTATCCGCTTTGCCAAAAAGGGCGAAATTATCGCCTACCGTTCATTGCTGAGTGAAGAACTGGCATGTACCACGGCAAAAGTCATAGAAGAGGCTGTTTTGTGTCACATCCCCTATCAAACATTGCAGTTTTTGATTCAAAGCAACTGGCAGTTTTCTCACCACATGCTGCAAATTGTCTGCAAGGAACTGCGCGAGGCCAACGATTACATTACAGATATTGCCCAAAAGACTGTTCGTGAGCGCTTAGCCGAAGTGTTGCTGTTGCTGAAGGACAGCTTTGAGCTCGACAACTCAAACACGCTGCAAATTTCGCTGACCCGTGAAGAACTCGCCAACATTGTAGGTACCGCAACGGAAAGCGTTATTCGCCTGTTGTCAGAGTTTAAACAAGATAAACTGATTGAGTTACAAGGAAGGAAAATTAAATTACTGAATATTAAAGCATTGACCCGGGTGGCTAATCTGTAGCGATTGACTGGTAACTTAAGCCGTCAACTTTATTTGGTGATCCAATCTTCCGGGTTCATTTTTTCATTTTCGCGCCAAACCTGAAATTTGAGCGCTGTTTTGTTTTCATCAGAAAAAATGGCGCCAATTCTTTGCTTGGTTTTTACCTGCTGGCCAGCAACGACGTTAACCTCCTTCAAGTTGGAATACACACTCAAAAAGCTGCCATGGCGAATAATTACAGCCATGTTTCCGCCCGAAATGGCAAATACGCGGCTCACCTGCCCATCAAATACGGCCCGGACTTCAGACCCGGCTTGAGTTGTAATTTCAATTCCATTGCTTTTAACCTGGATATTTTTTAATACTGGGTGGGTATGCACACCAAACCGCTCGGTAATGACACCTCGCTCAACCGGCCAGGGAATACGACCCCTGTTATTCTCAAAATCTGCAGCCAGCAATTTCTGCTCCGGAGTCATCTCAAACTCCCCCGTTTCGCGCGCCTTTTTCGCTTCCTCAGCGAGCAGGCGCTCAATTTCACGATCCAGCTTTTCCTGTTCCTGCTGTTGTTCCCGAAGCTTTTTGCGCAAATCACGCTGTTGCTGCTGCAAGCTTTGCACCTGCCGGCTCTGTTGGTTTTTTTCACCCACCAACTGCCGGGCCTCTTGGTTTTTACTGGCCAACAGCCGGGCTTTTTCCTGCTTCTGTTCCTCCAGCTCTGCAACCTTTTGATCCAATAAACTACTGATGGACTGAATAACTTCGGCCTGTGACTTCCGGTACTTGGCATATTGCCTTAGGTACAGCATCCGTTTGTAAGCCTGGTTCAGATTCTCGGACGACAATAAAAAAATCAGCATATCGTAGCTGTTCTTATTCTTTTGTGCAAACCGAATCATCGATGCATATTCCTTCTTGAGGACCTCCAAATCCGATTTCAACAACTCTGAAACTTGCGTATTCTCATCAATATAGCGTTCAAACACGTTGATTTCATCATTGATACTCTGAATCAACTGGTTCCGGTTCTGTATCTGAGAATTAAGCAGCTGCAATTTGCTCAGCGTGGCTTTCTCATTCTTTTGAGCTTCCTGAAGCAACGTAGATGTGTACTGAATAACTTGCGTTGTATTGACCTTTTTAGCGCGTAAATCCGTCAGCGACTGTCCCTGTACGGACAATACGGCGAGAAGGAAAAACAAGCTCAAAAAAAGGCTTTTCATGGGATCATTGGCTATTGTATCCGGTCATATTTATCCGGTATGTTGAAATTAAACGACTGGTCTTTTTCCGTGGAAAATTTACTGAGTTTAATTTTCATCGACAAATCTTTTTCGGGGCTGGCAAATAGAATATCGATATTGCCCGGATAAAGTTGGCGGTCCACTTTTTCAAAATCAGAAAAATCAACGGTTACCTTACGGGAATTTGATTGATCATTCAAAACAATTTTCCTGATCTTAAAGGTTTTGGGATCAATATATAAATGCTGAACGATAAAGTCATCTTCCCCGAGTTTATTCAAATAGCGATCAATCTTGTCCTCTTTACCCTTCTGTTCAATTTTATCGAGTTTCCGATCTTTAATCGATTGCAAAATATACATCCCCGAATCTGCGTAGGATATAAATTCTCTGAAATCATTGTCGCGCGGATCGTCGCGGTATGAAAATGCCTCGTTGCTGATAATGGACTGAATTAATTCAAAATTGAGTTCCATGTCGACCAAATCACTCAAGTAATCGTACGCTTCTTCCAGGTATTCCTTCTTCAGGTAATTCACCATTTTCACACTGTCGGGCGTTAAAAGCAAACGCGCCAACGGAATATTGATCTTGCTAATGGTGAGTAAAATTTGCTTGTCTTTTTCTGACTTCAGATTGGCCCGAAACGAGGCTTTTTCATCTGGTCCTTCGTACTGGCACACAATCCGCTTAATGGCCAGCATATCGTAATCAAACGATTTGTCTTCCACCTTTCGAATCAGTCGATTGGTGCTGATTGGCCTAATTTTTTCAGTGGTTACCATCTTACTGGTTTTGCAGGATGAGATACCTAAAAACACGAAAAAAATGAGAACAATAACATGATGTGGTGAAGGTGTTTTCAAGGGACTAAAATTTCAATAAATCGTGATTCCTTAATTTTTTGTTCCAATACCTCGGTCCCTTCACCAAGCTCTTTCGCCTTTTTCCAGTTCTCGAGTGCTTTGTCTTTTTCGCCCAGCTTGTAGAGGATATCGCCATAGTGCTCCAGTAATACTCCATTGGCCTCGCCTCCATTGCTAATGGCCGATTCTATATAGAATTTGGCCAACTCGTAATTTTTACGCTTAAATAGAACCCAGGCATAAGTATCCAGGTAGGTTGGGTTCTCGGGATTTGCCTGAACTACCCGTCCGCTCATGCGTTCGGCTTTTTCAAGCTGCTCGCCACGAATTGAAAGGTAATAAGCATAGTTGTTCATGGCCATATGATTGTCCGGGTTCAGTTTGATGACCTCGTCAAATGCCTTGAAAGCCTTTTCAACTTGATTTAGCTTGTAATAGGCTTCAGCTTTATACAATTCAAATTGAACTTTAAGCGACTGGTTATCGAGCACATAAACTTCACCCTCTTCAAGCGTTTCCAATACTTCGTCATATTTTTCAAGTTGAAGGGCGGCAACAGCGTGCAGTGCATACAAAACGGCCTGATTCGGAAACAATTCGATGGCTTGCTCACTGTTGCTGTACAAGCCTTCAAAATCCAGCAAATCGTTATCCATAAACAACAATTGCTGCCAAATAATGAAGTTATCCTTGTCGGTTTCCAGGTATTGTTTCAGATAATCCCTGGCTTCGTCAAGCTTATTTTGCCGCATTAAATGCTCGGCATAAATGGTGTACATACGGTTGTCATCGGGATGCGTTTCCTGCAGAATATCGAGCAGTTCATTCATCTCCTCATGCGTCCATTCGGAAGCTTCGGCATCAGAGGTTTGCAGCATGTAATACTGAATCTTGGTGTCGGCATCCAACTCTTGGTTGGCAAAGGCATTTTTGATGTGTTCATAGGCCTTTTCCTTGTCTCCTTGTTCGATATAATAGCTAGCAAGTGAGAAATGTACAAAGCCGTTTTCCGGATCAATTTCGAGTATTTTATTGAAGTTTTTGATGGCATTTTTTTCATCGCCCACCTGCTGATAGAGTTCAGCCAGCAAACCATAGTATTGAGTTTCTTCCGGATCGGATTCTATTAAGCGGTTAATTTCATCGAAAGCCTCATCTGGCTTATCCCAGGCGAGGTAGATTTGTTGCTTGGCCACCGAAATCTGCTCATTTAGTCCGGTTTTCTGTTCCAGTCGATTGTAGGCCTCAATGGCTTCTTCGTATTGTTCGGCCATTCCCAAAAGCGTCGCATTGTAATAGAGGTATTCCAAATTATCAGGCTCACCTTTGCTCAACCGGGTGTAGATGGCCGCTGCTTCCTGGAATTGTTGCCGCTGCCGATAAATTTCGGCCAGCAGTAACTTGTACCACTTATTTTCTGAATTGATGCTGATAGCCTTTTCCAGCAAAAGTGAAGCACTTGTGAGATCCTTGTTGGCATAGTGAATGCTGGCCATTTCGTACATCGCTACGGACGAATTGGCATCGATTTCGAGGCAACGTGAAAAAATGGAAACTGCCTTTTGAATATCGCCCAATTTCTTTTGCTTCAATCCTTCAATAAACAAATACTCAAACTCATTTTGCTGATCTTGTGACAGTTCTGTTTCTACAGGCGCATTTCTGGCTGGTTCGGCCACCAACTGTTGTTGCGTTGCTGAACAAGAAGTCAAAAAGATGGCTGCGAATAAAAAATATGTCAGTTTCTTTAATGTCATTTTTTCCCTTCTAGTTTTTACCGGTATGCCCAAAACCTCCCGCACCACGTTCGGTTTCTTCCAAAATTTCAACGGTTTTCCAGGCAACGGTTTCGTGTTTGGCAATCACCATCTGGCAAATCCTTTCGCCGTGGTTAATCACAAATTCTTCGTTGGATAAGTTAACCAGAATGACCTTAATCTCGCCACGGTAATCGGCATCAATTGTTCCGGGTGAGTTCAATACGGTGACCCCTTTTTTTATCGCCAGTCCGCTGCGAGGCCTGATTTGTGCTTCATATCCAACTGGCAATTCAATCAATAAGCCCGTTGGTACCAAAGCACGTTCCAGCGGTTTTAAAACAATCGGTTCGTCTAAATCAGCACGCAGGTCCATGCCAGCTGATAAAGCGGTACTGTATGCTGGCAATTCATTTCTCGACTGATTAACAATTTTCACTTCCATAAGTTGCTTTTTTTCAATCTGCAAAGATAGCTAAATATCACTATTCTCCTTCCCAGTATGGTTCAATTAACAATATTTAAGGCTATTCGATAAAGAACAATTCTTCCATTATTTTATCCGAAATAAATAAGCCTTCGGTTGACAGACGGTAAACATCGTCTGCATAACGCAGGTGTTTGCTTGTTAAGTATTTTTCGGCTTGCTTTTGGAAAAACCGGCGGAATTTGGGGTCGAAATTCTCTTTCAGGTAAGGTCCTGAAATTCCCCATTTCGTTCTTAATGAAGTAATCATGTAATCATTGTACTGATCTTGTTCCGACAGGATTTCAGTTTCCGAAAAGCTTGTTTTGCTTTCAATAGCTTGAAGGTATTTTCTCAGGCTTGATACATTCCAACGCCTGGTTTTATGGTCGAACGAATGTGCTGACGGTCCGAACCCCAGGTATTTTTTTCGTTCCCAATACGCTTTGTTGTGGCGCGAATAGCATTCGTTCCGGGCAAAATTCGATATTTCATATTGCTCAAATCCGGCACTTTTCAACCGGTTAAGCAGCAATTTAAACTGGTCTAAGCTCAGCTCATCAGGAAGCTCTTTGATTTTCCCGCTCTTCAGATAATCGTAAAATACCGTGTCTTCGTGGTAGGTGAGGTGATAGGCCGAAATGTGCTGTACATCCAAGGCGATGGCCTGTTCTACGTTGGTTTCCCAGTCGGCCAGTGTTTGGTTGGGCAGTCCATAAATCAAATCGATACTGATATTCTGAACACCAGCCTGTTGTGCCCCTTTAATGGAGTTTATCGCTTGCCGGCTGTTGTGGCGCCGGTTCATGCTTTTCAAATCATGATCGTTGAACGATTGGGTTCCAATGCTCAATCGATTAATACGGGTTGTATTTAAACGATCTAAAAACAACTCAGTTAAATCGTCAGGGTTGGCTTCAAGCGTAACTTCAATGTCTTCTTCCTGTTGGTAACCAGTGTCGATCAAATGTAAAATCTCATTAATTTCGTCAATTTTCAAAACCGAAGGTGTTCCGCCTCCGAAATAAATACTGGCTATGCTTTCTCCATCTAACTCATGTTTGCGCCAGTCTATTTCCTTTTTCAAGGCTGAAAGAAAATCCGTTTTCGCGCCAAAATCCGTTGATTTGTAGAAATCGCAGTAGTGACACTTGGTCTTACAAAATGGTATGTGAATATAAATTCCGGCCATAAACCAGTCCTCCTCTGTCTTTGTCCGACGGCCTGCCGGAAACCAATCGGTTTACATTTTAATTAGGTCTTCGTGACCTTCCATATCATTAATCACCGTAGCCAAGGTTGTTTCACAATAAAACTTATACAGCTTTTCGCGAACCTCAGAAAAGCTCTTGTGAACCGGGCAAGGTTGTCCTTTTTCATGATGAGTGGAACAAGGTTCCATGCTAATCAGGCAGTTTTTGAAAAAATCCTCGCCATCAATAATACTCACAATGTCATACAATGAAATTTCATCTTTTGGCTTTCCCAAACCAAACCCCCCATTGGGACCTTTGGTTGAAACAAGTACTTTTTGCTTCACCAGGTTTTGTAGTATTTTCCCAAGAAAAGGAGTTGGAATATCCAATTCACTTGAAATTTTTTTAATTCCGATTTTCGTTCCTTTTCCGTCGCCAAATTTTCCGAGATAAATCAAGGCCCGGATCGCGTATTTACAAGTATTAGACAGCATAATTTAGTGTTTATTTTTCCATTGTTTACTAAATGATTCCTTTGCAAATGTTGGCAGGGACTTTTTATCGCCCAACGCATCTTTTTTCACTTTTCCAAGCTTATTTTTCATGTTGCCACCCAGCAAGTCCAAACGTTTCCGTTTCATAAATGCATATTCAAAAGCCTTCATGCCCAGATTCCAGCCCATCGGCGTATCGCCGTTTCTCACTGCATCACGGCGGTTGTATAACAGCATGTTGTGCAATGGAATCCTGACCGGACAAACTTCAGTACATTTGCCGCAGACCGAACAGGCCGAACTCAGGTGATTATATTCAGAAAATCCCTTGTAGAACGGGGTGATTATTGAGCCAATGGGGCCGCTATACGTCGCATCGTAGGTATAACCACCCACATTTTTATAAATGGGGCAGGCATTCAAACAAGCACCACAACGGATACATTTTAGTGCCTCAAACTGGTCATCTTTCTCGTACAATTCACTACGCCTATTATCCAGCAAAATCACATACATTTTTTCCGGGCCATCTGCTTCAGCGCTCCTTTTGGGGCCCGAGACGATGGAGTTGTAAACGGTGATTTGCTGTCCGGTGCCATGTGCAGCCAACAGAGGCCACATCAAGCCCAAATCCTTCATTTTTGGAATCACTTTTTCAATTCCGGCAATCACAATGTGAATCTTCGGAAACGAAAAAGTCATCATGGCATTACCTTCATTTTCAGTCAGTGCAATCGCTCCTTTATCGGCTATTAAGAAATTTGCACCTGTTACGCCAATGTCGGCTTGGGTAAACTTTTCGCGAAGCAAACCCCGAACAAAATTGGTTAAATATTGAGGAGTACTTTTTTCAGGTGTATCAAATTTTTCATGAAAGAGTTCAGAAATATCTTCTTTCGATTTGTGCATGGCTGGCGTTACAATGTGATACGGCTTTTCACCAGCTATTTGGACAATATACTCGCCCAGATCTGTTTCCAGGGACTCCACGCCGATCGCTTCAACATGTTCGTTCAGTTCGATTTCCTCGGTAGTCATTGATTTACTTTTCACCAACAAGTTCGCCTGGTTATCCTTCAAAATTCGCTGAACAGATTGAATGGCTTCGGCAGCATCCTCGGCCCAGATTACTTCTGCACCATTGGCTTGGCTATTCTTTTCAAATTCGAGCAGATACTGAGGCAACTTAACAATAGCATCGCTTTTAATATAAGAAGCCCTGTCCTTTGCCAGCTCCAGGTTGGCGTATCTTTTTCTACCCCGGTCCACCGCAGCATCGTACTTTGAAATGTTGAATTTAATGGTTGCCCGATGCCGTTTATCGAAGGCAATATTTTCCGAATCTTTTATGAATTGTTTCTTTTCTTGTGACATAATTTAGCCCAATGGCATTTTATTAATTCTTCGAAGATGTCGTCCGCCTTCAAAATCGGTTGAGAGAAAGGTCTTGACGATCATAATTGCTTCCTCATCGGTAACAAAACGTGCCGGCAAAGCACAAATATTTGCATCATTGTGAAGTCGGGCCAAAGCAGCTATTTCAGGTTTCCAGCAAATTGCGGACCTTATTTCCTGATGTTTGTTCGACGTCATGCTAATCCCGTTTCCACTTCCACATAGGGAAATACCCAGTTCAAAGTCGCCATCTTCAACCGCTTTTGCCATGGGATGAGCGTAATCCGGATAGTCGGAGCTTTCAGCGGAATAGGCGCCAAAATCCTTAAATTCGATACCCTGTTCTTTCAAAAAATCCACAATCACCTGCTTTTTTTCATATCCAGCATGATCGGAAGCCAACGCAATCTTCATCTTATTCATTTTCACTAAAAATAGTCAAAAATAATACTTAAAAGTATTTATTCAGAATTTCTTACTTAATAAACCTATAAATTTCTTTCCGCTCTAACACAAAGGCCAACAACAAAAACAAGCCAATCAGCAATGTATGAACCATGTACATCCACACAGAAGGTGTGATACTTAATATTTCCGCTGCAAAAAATACAGACAAAGCAGTCACAAAATAGAGCCCAATTCGCTTAAGAGGATAGCTGACCGGAAAATACTTCTGTCCAAAAATATACGATAGAACCACCATGGTAATGAAACAAACTAGCATCGACCAGGCCGAAGCGGTATAGCCAAACTTTGGTATGAATATAACATTCAATATCAAACTAATGCCAGCACCAACCAAGGCAAAATAAGCTCCAAAACGAGTTTTATCGGTTAGTTTATACCAAAGCGAAAGGGTGTAATAAATCCCTAGAAAGAGATTCGCCATCAAAATAATCGGCACCACATTCAAACCGGAATGATACTTTGAATCGACGATCAGTTTCACCAGGTCGATGTACAAACAAATGCCCAGAAAAATGATCAAGCCAAAAATCACAAAGTATTTCATGATAATGGCATACCCTCGCTTGTTGTCATCAGACTTGACCTGGGAAAAGAAAAAGGGCTCGAAGGCATAGCGAAAAGCTTGGATAAACATGTTCAGAATGACCGCCAACTTAAAATTGGCTCCGTAAATTCCCAGCTGCGACATGGGATCCTGACTTTCAGGGAGCAACTTAGGAATCAATATTTTATCTATATTTTGCGTGACCATACCGCCAATTCCCACGATGAGAATGGGGAAGGAATACCAAACCATTTCTTTCAGTAACTTGCGGTCGAGTCTTAGTTTCACTATCATTTCGGGAACCAGCAAAACCAAGGCGATACCGGAAGCTATCAGGTTGGAAATAAAGACGTAGCCAACACCTATTTCAGGAGAGTAAACCAGCTTAACCCAACTTTCCGGACTTGATTTCAACAAGGCCGGACAAATACTCAAAAAGAAAATATTCAAAAAAATGGTCACGAAAATGCCAATGAATTTCAAAACAGCAAACTTCACTGCCTTCGACTCAATACGTAATTTGGCGAAAGGAATCGCTGCCAAGGCATCGAGTACAACAATCAGGGCTACCCACCGAATGTACTCAGGGTGTTCTTGATAGTCGATCCAGCCAGCGATGGTATCGGAAAAAGCGAGCACCAAAAGTAAAAATACAAGAGAGGTCGAAAACAACGAAATTAAGGCACTGGAATAAGCCTTTTCTTTGTTTTCCTTTTTCGAAGCAAAACGAAAAAAGCCCGTTTCCATGCCGTAGGTTAAAAAAACCAGCAAAAAAGCCATGTACGAATATAAGTTCGTAACCACTCCATACTCGGCCGTCAAAAAAATAAAGGAATAATACGGAACCAGCCACCAGTTGATAAAGCGTCCAACGATGCTACTCATGCCATAAATAGCTGTTTCTCCCGCCAGTTTCTTAAATGTGTTCAATGTTCAAAATTTTTTCAAAGATAGGGATTCAGCCTGTTTTTTTTCATCCAAAAAGATTTTGTTTGGTTTCAGTCTTTTAAAGTTTGTGTATTTTTATTCCCTCAAGACAAACCGAATTAAAAAATGAAGTTTAAAATATTCCTTTTATTACTGGTAGCATCGTTTTTCGTTGGTTTTATTTCATGCTCAAATAAGTCGCAAAGGTCTCGAAAGCCCGTTGCTAAAATTACGATTCACCCAAAAAAAAACAAGTATGAATTTGGTGATTCAATTACCATTTCAATTGCTGTTAAAAATAAAGATGGCGAACTGAAAGACTCAAAACTTTACATTAACAACGAATTGGTTTCAAGCAGCAACAATTTGGAATTCAAATATTCAATTGCAAATTTGAATGCTTTAGGAAAACACAGTATTAAAGTGTTGGCAACCAAAACAGATGGGGTAGAGGGTGTTACCTTTCAGTCGTACGAAGTAGTTTCCGATGTCAGGCCCGAATATTATGGCTACGAAGTGGTGAACACCTATCCTCATAGTGTCGAACATTTCACACAAGGACTTGAAATTCATAATAATAATTTTTACGAAAGCACCGGAGAAAAAGGCAAATCAGGTATTTACCAGTTTGATTTGAAATCCGGAAATATTTTGAAATCCTTTAAAATGGAAGACCAGTATTTTGGTGAAGGAATTACCATTTTCAACGATAAAATTTACCAATTGACCTATAAAGCGCAGAAAGGTTTTGTGTACGATTTAAACACCTTTGCACGAATTGATTCATTCACTTTTGACACGCCTGAAGGTTGGGGATTGGCACATGATGGAACACATTTAATCAAAACCGACGGTTCAGAATTCTTACATTTTATTGACCCGGAAAACTATCAGGTCGAAAAGAAAATTCAAGTGTACGATGAAAAAGGGCCGGTGAAATTTTTGAATGAACTTGAATTTTACCACGGTGAACTTTACGCCAACATCTGGACGACCAATAACGCAGTAAAAATTGATCCCAACACCGGAAAAGTATTGGCTAAAATAAACTTCGACGGACTGCTTTCCGTGCTTTACAACCCCGATAAACCAATTGACGTACTAAATGGAATTGCCATTCATCCTGACAATGGAAAAATGTACATTACAGGAAAACTTTGGCCTCATTTATACGAAGTAAAACTGATTAAAAAAGAGTAGGGGCTTGTCCGCCTCCGTAGTTTATCTTCCCCAAGTGTTTGTATGCGCGCTCGGTAACTTCGCGTCCTCGAGGCGTGCGTTTGATAAAACCTTCCTTTATCAGAAAAGGTTCGTACACTTCTTCGATAGTCCCCGAATCTTCACCCACTGCTGTTGAAATGGTAGAGATACCAACTGGTCCACCGTTAAATTTATCGATGATTGTGGTTAATATCTTGTTATCCATTTCATCCAAACCGTGCTGATCAATATTCAAGGCTTCAAGCGAATAACGCGTAATTTCCAAATCAATTTTTCCATTTCCTTTCACCTGGGCGAAATCGCGTACCCGACGAAGTAGAGCATTCACAATACGGGGTGTACCACGGCTTCTCGACGCAATTTCAACGGCCGCCTGATCTTTAATTTCCACATTTAATATTTTAGCCGATCGCTTCACTATACCAGTTAAAATATTCAAATCATAATATTCAAAATGGGCATTGATTCCGAAGCGTGCCCGAAGCGGACTGGTTAGTAATCCTGACCTTGTAGTTGCTCCTATCAATGTAAAAGGATTTAGCTCCAATTGAATTGAGCGTGCACTGGGACCTTTATCAATTAAAATATCGATTTTATAGTCCTCCATAGCCGAATACAAATATTCTTCGACTATGGGGCTCAAACGGTGAATCTCGTCTATAAATAGCACATCACTTATCTCGAGATTAGTCAGCAAGCCGGCCAAATCGCCTGGTTTATCCAATACCGGACCGGATGTCAGTTTCAAATTCACACCCAATTCATTGGCAATAATGTTTGATAGGGTGGTTTTTCCCAATCCGGGCGGACCATGCAGCAAAACATGATCTAAGGCTTCGCCGCGCATATTTGCAGCTTGAACAAAGACCTTGAGGTTTTCGATAATCTGCTTTTGACCTTTAAAATCATCAAAGGTCAGTGGCCGCAACTGTTTATCGAAATCCACATCTTTCGCAGAAAATGAATCGTCGTGAAGATCTATTGGGTCAGACATAAAACTGTACTTTTCTTAGCGAACAAATATAGCTTTATTTCATGAAGAGTTGGCTGCCTGCTATTTTACAATCTCCAGATCCTGGAAAATCTGCTTTAGCTTTTCGATATCGAAAGGCTTAGCCATAAATTCATCCATTCCATAAGAAATGCATTTGTCACGGTCATTATCCATTGTGTTTGCGGTAAGAGCGATGATAGGCGTTCGGGTATTTAAGTTGTTCTGTGTTTCCAGCTCCCTTATTTTCACAGTTGCCTCCAGTCCATCCATTTCAGGCATCATTAAATCCATCAAAATGACATCAAACTGGCTTTCTCTAAACCTGTCCAAAGCCTCCAATCCGTTGTTGGCAATGGTAACATTGTGATTGTACTTCTTTAAGCTAAATGTTACTATCCTCTGATTCAGCACATTATCTTCTACGAGCAATATTGAAAGTTTCTCCTCCATCCACGAATACATTAAGCTTTGTAAAGTTAATCCTTAAAAAAGACAAAAGGAAACCCTATTATTCGAATAATTTTTAATTGAACATGTCTAACACCTATTTATTATTTATTGTTTTAATGAAATTTAAAGATGAATATTATAATAGCCTGTTGATTGGATGTATAATTTTTGGGCTAATTTGTTGCATTCTTTAAAAGAATATTGTTGTTGGAGATTTATTCACGAGTTGTGCACATATTTTCATGCTGTAAATCAAATCGATCTAAGTTTAATCAACAATTGTTGATAGCGGTTCATTTTTAAAATTTATTTGATGAATTTACCTGTTTCATTGTTGATTTGTTGCGTATGACTTTTAAAAAAGAATCCTTGATATTTTCATTAAAAAAAGGTATTCGAAATTAGATTCCGAATTATAAAATATAATTTTGGGTTTTTATTTGTTATCAATCAACAGCAAAGGAAAAGTAATTAACAAATGAGCGATTTCTTAAATTCTTCACAGGGAGTGATTTAAAAACTATGACGAAAAGCTATAAACATCTTGTTGATAAGCTCAATTCTTACATCAGAAAGTACAACTTTTATCAGATGATTAAAGGTCTTATGCTTTTTATTGTACTGGTAATCAGTTATATTATTCTGATTTCATTGATTGAGTATTTCAGCTACATGTCTTCTGCGGTTCGTAGTGTTTTGTTTTATTTTACTATTTTTCTTTTTGCGATTATCGGTGTTGTTTATTTTATTATCCCATTATTTCGGTTGCTTGGCTTGTTGAAAACGATGAATTATGAGAGAGCTGCTGAAATAATTTCGGCACGCTTTACTGGAATTGAAGACCGCTTGCTTAATATTATAGAGCTGGCGAAACTTGAAAAGGAAACGGATCAGTCTTTGGTTTGGGCGAGTATCGATCAAAAAATTGATCAAATTAAGCTGTTTGATTTTTCAAAGGCTGTATCGTTCAGAAAATTAAAAAAGAGTGTTTCTCTTTTATTTGCACTTGGCGCGTTTGGTGTGATTCTTTCCATGGTGGTGCCTGGTGTTTTTACTGAGGCATCGAAACGCTTGCTGGCGTTTGAACAAACATTTGTAAAACCGGCGCCATTTAGTTTTGTCCTTGTAAACGACAGTTTGCTGGTAAAAAGGGGAGATCGGCTAACCTTGTCAGTAAAGTGTCAAGGTAGGCAGATTCCGGATGTACTCTATGTAAATATAGGTGGCTCCAATTATTTGATGAATAAGCAGGAAAACTTATATTCATATGAATTTGAGCATATTAATAGCGGATTTTCGGTTTATTTTACTGACTTAGACTATCAATCAGAGCGTTATTTGGTGGAGGTTTTAGCGGCCCCGGTGATTTTGGATTACACCGTGACGATTGTTCCTCCCTCCTATACGGGATTCGATACCAGAAAAGAACGTATGTTAGGTGATTTGGAGGTTCCGTTTGGTTCTCAAATCAACTGGGTATTTCATGCGATTGATACGGATTCGCTTATTTTTAGGGTGGATGGAAAACCAGTTAAAGTTGACGAAGATGGGGATGAATTTCAGGTTAATGCGGTAGCTAAGACTAATTTAAGTTATTCAATATCAATAAAGAATGATCATTTTAATTACGAGGATTTGTTGAGTTTTTCAATTGAGATCATTCCCGATTTGTACCCTGAAATTAAGGTGGTTCAGTTACGTGATTCAGCTGAATTTACCCGGTTTTTCTTTAAAGGAAGCATTGCTGATGATTATGGTTTTCATAAGTTGGCTTATCACTTGGTTATCAATCAAAACGATAGTTTGATAGAACTGCCCGTGGTGAACAATTTACATCAGCAAGACTTTTATTTTACCTATGACTTTAAGGACTTGGCGGGTGTTGCTGATCAGGTAGATTATTATTTTTCAGTTAGCGACAACGATTATTTTCATCATTATAAAGAAGCCGTTTCTGAGACGTTCCATTTTAAGTTTCCTTCGAGAGAGGAATTGGAGGAGTTGGACGATAAAAATTTTAGGTCGTTGGAAAATTTGATGGTTGAAAGCATGGAGTTAACCAATGAAATTCAAAAGGGCATTGAAGATTTAAAGTTTAGGAGTTTAAGTGAGAACTCTTCGAGCTGGGAAAAGCAGCAATTGGTTTCTGAGATTGTAAATAAGAAGAATCGTTTGGAAGAGATTCTAAAAAAGGTTCAGCAGAAAAATGCTGATATGAATAGTTTTAAAAATTCCTTTTCTGAAGAAAAGGCGGAATTGATTGAGAAACAAAAGCAGATTGAAGGTCTGTTGCAAGACGTTTTTGATGACGAATTGAAAAAGCTTTTCGAGGAATTTAATGATCTGGCTGAGGAGTTTGATCAATCAAAATTTGACGAATTGTCTCAGCGTTCAGATATGTCGATGGATGATTTGTCTAATCAGTTGGAGCGGAACCTTCAGATGTTGAAACGAATGAAAGTAGAGCAAGAGATTGAGAATGTGATCGATGGATTAGCTAATTTGGCGGAAAAGGAGGAATTGAACGCGCGTCAACTCGATGAGAGTCGAATATTTGAAGAGACAAGGGAAAAGGAGCGTGAGAATAGGGGAGATTTTAAGTTGATCAGCGATGATTTGAGAGACGCTTTGCAATTGAATGAGTCGCTTGATAAGCCGATGAATTTGCATCCTATGGGCGATGAGTTTGAAGAGATTGATTCGAATTATGAAGAGATTGAGGAGTTGCTTAATGATCGGCGAAAAAATAGATCGGTAGAACAAATAGATCATAACGCGAAAAGTTTGGAGAACGCGTCCTTTGGTTTAAACCAAATGTTAGCCATGAATCAGCAGAGGCAGAGCATGGAAAACATCCGCGATTTGCAACAGATTTTGGATAACCTGGTTTACTTGTCGTTAAGGCAGGAAATGCTGCATGATGAAATTCGTGGCATCAGTGAAAGTGACCCGCGATTGTCAAGGGTTCGTGTAGATCAAGATCGGCTCATAAAGCAAAGTGGTGTTGTTAAGGATTCTTTGTACGCGGTAGCTAAACGGACGCCGGAGATTGGAAACGTGGTTATAAAGGAATTGGAAAAGCTCGATTTTTCGATGGACCGGGCTTTAAGTGAACTCGTGGAAAGTAGATTTGGCACTGCGGTAAGTCATCAGCAAATGGCAATGACTGCGGCAAATAATATGGCTTTGTTTTTAAACGAAGCGTTGGAGAACCTGCAGAAGCAAATGGCTAGTTCAATGCCCGGCGATCAACAATGCGATAAACCGGGTGAAGGAAGTAGTTTAAATATGCTTAAAGATGCTCAAAAAAATTTGAAAGAACAGTTGCAGCAGATGATCGAGCAAATGAAGAATGGAGAATCCGGGCGGATGAGTGAACAGATTGGCAAAACCTTGGCACAGCAGGAGATGATGCAACAAATGGTTAGGGAGTTGATGATGAATTCTGGTGTGGGGAGCTCGGCCAAAGAGCAATTGAAACAAATTAATCAATTGCTTGAGCAAAATAACGTGGATTTGGCCAATAAGGAAATCACAAGTGCGATGATTAGTCGGCATAATTTAATACTCAACAAATTACTTCAGGCGGAGATGGCTGAGATGGAGCGAGATGTGGAAGATGAACGGGAGTCGAGGACGGTTGATGAGACTTTTTACAGTAACCCAATTGAGTTTTTTGAGTATAAACAGCAAGAAAAAGAATTCATGGATGTTATTGAAAGAAATAATTACCAACTTAGAATTTTTTACGATCGGAAGTATCGCGATTATATCAATAATTTAAGAAAGGAAAATTGAAAAGAAGACTCACTATACCATCTCATCTAACCTACTTGTATGATGTTGAGCGGTTCATGCATTCATTTTTGGCCGACGCAGGGCTTCCTGAAACGGTATTTGGAGCTGTTATTTTAAGTGTTTGTGAGTCAACTAATAATGCGATTTCACATGGAAATGGGCATGATATTAACAAATTGGTGGAAATTAGGGTGGAGTATGATAGAAATAGCATTTGTATTGAAATCGAAGATGAAGGCGTTGGTTTTGATGTGCATGAGATACCAGACCCGACTGAAGCAGGTAACATAAAAAATGAAAGAGGAAGGGGAATATTCATTATTAGGAATTTGGCAGATGATGTTGAGTTTGTGAATAATGGATCGTTGGTAAAAATCAAATTTAAACTGAGTCGTGAGCATCAACTTTTACTTTGAGGAAATTGAAGAATTTCAACTGGACCTACCAAAATCCAAAAAATGGATTAAAAATACAATTTCAAAAGAAGGGAGTCAACCCGGCGATATTACGTTTATTTTTTGCAGTGATGACTATCTGCTGGAAATTAATAGGCAATATTTAGATCATGATTATTACACGGATATCATCACCTTTGATTACGTGGAAGGCGATCTGATATCTGGGGATATTTTTATTAGTGTTGATCGGGTGAGGGAGAACGCTGCTACTTTTGGAGTGAGTTTTTTAAACGAGCTAAACAGAATTGTTATTCACGGTGTTTTACATTTGTTGGGCTATAAGGATAAGGAGCCTGAGGAAAAAGAGCTGATGACTACGAAAGAAGACACGTATCTGCTTGATTATTGAACGAAGATATGGCGGGGCATTTTGTGTTCCGGAGTTATATCGCGCCGTCATTAGGTTCGGAGAAAAAGGTTTTTGTTTGGGTGACCTTAAGTTTTTCTGTTTTAAGCTTTTCTATTAATTTTGCCCTCTAATTTTTTTGATGATGATATTACCGTTTTATGATGTAATTGTTGTGGGAGGAGGTCATGCCGGTTGCGAAGCTGCGACGGCGGCTGCCAAATTGGGATCGAAAACCTTATTAATAACCATGGATATGGGCAAGTACGCACAGATGTCCTGCAACCCTGCTATTGGTGGGATTGCTAAAGGACAAATTGTGCGCGAGATTGATGCGCTAGGCGGTCATACCGGAATTGTGGCTGATCGTTCCGGCATTCAATTTCGAATGTTGAACCGCTCAAAAGGACCAGCGATGTGGAGTCCGCGCGTACAAAATGATCGCTTTCGGTTTTCAGAATACTGGCGGACAATTTTGGAGAATACCGATAATTTGGATCTCTGGCAGGATGCAGTCATTCATTTGATCATTGAAAATGGCGTTGTCAAGGGCGTGAAGACGAAGATTGGTGTGGAGTTTCAATCTAAAACCGTGATTTTGACAAATGGTACCTTTCTGAATGGTTTGATGCACATTGGGCAATCAAAAATGGAGGGCGGTCGAATAGGGGAGTCAGCTTCTTATTTCATCAGCGATCAGTTAGCTGCTGCTGGCTTTAAAACCGGGCGGCTGAAAACTGGTACCCCGGTCCGTATAGATGGGAGGTCAATCGATTTTTCAAAGTTGATCGAGCAAAAAGGGGATGAGGGGCACTATAAGTTTTCCTATTTGCCAGATGTGAAGTCTGAACTTAGGCAACGCAGCTGCTGGATTACGCACACTTCTCCGGAAGTTCACGAGGTTTTGGAACAAGGGTTTGATGAATCTCCCATGTATGATGGAACGATTCAAAGTACGGGACCGCGATATTGCCCAAGTATAGAGTCAAAACTGATTACATTTGCGGAGAAACAGCAGCACCAGCTTTTTCTGGAGCCGGAAGGTGAAACCACTCATGAATATTATTTGAACGGTTTTTCTTCCTCTTTGCCGTGGCAGGTTCAGTACGAAGCTTTGCGGCTGATTTCAGGATTGGAGAATGCGAAAATCTATCGACCGGGCTATGCGATCGAATACGATTATTTCGATCCAACACAACTGTTTCATACCCTGGAAACCAAGTTTATTAAAAATCTCTATTTCGGAGGACAGATTAACGGAACGACTGGGTATGAAGAAGCGGCGGCGCAAGGAATAATAGCTGGTATTAATGCGCATTTAAAGGCCCATGACGGGCTTGAATTTGTATTGGGCAGGGATGAGGCTTATATTGGAGTTTTGATTGATGATTTGGTCACTAAAGGCGTCGATGAGCCTTATAGGATGTTCACTTCGCGGGCTGAGTACCGTATTTTGTTGCGACAGGACGATGCTGATGCCAGGTTAACGCCACGAGGATTTGAGTTGGGATTGGCGTCACAAAAGCGGATGTCATTGCTTGAAGAAAAGGTCAAGTTGCGCGATGATATTATAGAGTTTGTTTCAAATTTTTCGATCAAACCAGAGTACATTAATGAATTGCTTGTTTCGAAAAATACAACGCCGCTGAAGCAAGGGTTGAAGTTGAAAGATGTTATTGCCCGGCCTCAAATTTCGATATTTGATGTGATTGAGCCGGTAACGCCGTTTAGGAAAATGCTTGAAAGAATACCAGCAGATCGGTACGAAGAGATTATTGAATCGGCGGAAATTCTGATTAAATATTCTGGATATATTGAACGTGAAAAGTTGATGGCCGATAAGTTTAAGAGACTCGAAGATATTAACATCGAAGATAAGTTTGACTACGAAAAGATACACACGATTTCTACGGAGGCGAGGCAGAAATTGACTAAGATTAAACCAAAGACAATCGGGCAGGCGAGTCGGATTTCCGGGGTGAATCCGTCGGATATTAATGTGCTTTTGGTGATGCTGGGTCGTTAATGTTCCACGTGGAACAACAAATTAAAATCAACTATGAATTTAAGAGAAATCATTAGAGAAGTACCGGACTATCCGGTAAAGGGAGTTAGTTTTAAAGATATTACAACTCTGCTGAAAGATCCTGGTGCATTCAATGAAGTGGTAAATCAGGTCCATGAAAACTTCAAAAATAAGGGAATTACAAAAATTGTTTCCCTTGAATCGCGCGGATTTATTGTGGGTGGAGCTGCTGCATATTTATTGAATGCTGGCTTCGTTCCCATTCGGAAAAAAGGAAAATTGCCTGCCGAAACCGTGGCCGAATCGTATGAGCTGGAGTACGGATCAGATACGATTGAGATACATAAAGACGCCTTGACTGAAGATGATGTGGTATTGATTCATGATGATCTTTTAGCTACTGGAGGAACTGCTTTGGCGGCTCTTAATTTGGTTGAAAAAATGAATGTCAAGAAAGTCTATTTCTCATTTATCTGTGACCTCAAATTCATCGAAAACGGGAAGAAAGAACTGCTTTCAAACTACGAAACCCACACCTTGGTTGAATATTAACTTGGCTTTTTCAATTGAAATATTCAGCAGTAAATAGGAATATCGAGGCATTAAAAAAGCAGGTTTCAGTCCTGCCAGGCAAGCCGGGAATTTACCAGTATTTTGATGAGGCGGGTAAAATTATTTACGTTGGCAAAGCTAAAAATCTCAAGAAGAGGGTTGCTTCCTATTTTTCAAAAAACCATGAAAATCGAAAAACTGCCTTGCTCGTCCGATCCATTGCGGACATCAAGCACCTGGTGGTTGAGACGGAGCAGGATGCACTTTTGTTGGAGAATAATCTGATTAAAAAGTATCAACCCAGGTATAATATTCGATTAAAAGACGATAAAACTTACCCTTGGATTGTCATCAAAAATGAGCGTTTTCCTCGTGTTTTTTTAACCCGGAATGTCATCCGAGACGGGTCGCAGTATTTCGGTCCTTACACTTCGGTTGTCACCGTGCGCACTTTATTGGATTTGTTTCGCAAACTGTATAAACTCAGAACGTGTAAATACAATCTCTCAAAAGAGAATGTTGAAGCTGGCAAGACAAAAGTCTGTCTCGAATATCACATCGGGAATTGTCTGGGGCCTTGCGAGGGGAACCAAACGGAAGAGGATTATAACGAATACATTTTCGAAATACGCGATATTTTGAAGGGAAATATCGCGATTGTCATTAAATATTTGCGCGATTTGATGCAACAATATGCCGAAAAATTTAAGTTCGAAGATGCCAATTCGGTAAAAGAAAAACTGCAAATTCTCGAAAAATTTCAAAACCGATCCACTGTTGTGAGCTCGACAATAACCGATGTGGATGTGTTTTCGATTGATATGGTTGAGAAAGCGGCTTTTGTCAATTACCTGAAAGTAATTAATGGGGCGATTGTGCAAACGTACACTACTGAAATCAGAAAAGCTTTGGATGAGTCAAAAGAGGAATTGCTGCAATACGCGATTGTTGATATTCGTCAAAAGATTTTCTCAAACGCGCGTGAACTACTGGTTCCTTTTCAACCCGAATTTGAACTGGAACATGTGAAGTTCAAAGTGCCCGAGCGGGGAGACAAGAAAAAACTGTTGGACTTGTCGTTACGGAATGCGAAATATTTTAGGCTTGAAAAAGAAAAGCAACATATTTTAGCCAAGCCAAAAGACAACACCAAGCGGATCTTGGAAACTTTAAAGAGAGATCTTCAGTTGAAGGAATTACCGGTTCAAATCGAATGTTTTGACAACTCTAATCTGCAGGGCTCAAATCCTGTTGCAGCTTGTGTAGTTTTTAAAAATGGAAAGCCTGCAAAAAAGGAATATCGCCATTATCATGTAAAAACGGTTGAAGGACCCAACGATTTCGCTTCCATGGAAGAAATTGTTTACCGCCGATACAAACGTTTGTTGGAAGAAGACAAAAGCTTGCCGCAATTAATTATTATTGATGGGGGAAAAGGACAATTAGGAATGGCTTTGAGTGCGCTGGAAAAATTGAGTCTCCGTGGAAAAATCGCTATTATTGGAATTGCGAAAAAACTCGAGGAAATATTTTTTCCAGGCGATTCGGTGCCGCTTTACCTCGACAAAACTTCGGAGAGTCTAAAAGTAATTCAGTTTGCGCGTGACGAAGCGCACAGATTTGGAATCACTTTTCACCGCCAGCTGCGATCGAAGAATTTTATCAAGTCGGAGTTGGAAGAAATTCCGGGAATAGGAGAGAAGACCATTCAAACGCTTCTGAAGCGATTTAAGAGCGTTGAGAATTTAAAAAATCAAGCCTACCAGACGGTGGCTAACGAAATAGGCGATTCTAAGGCGGTTAAAATATTCGATTTTTATAAATTAAAGCACTGAAAAACAGATTTTTGAGGAAGATATTTTGCGAAATTTGGGACATCAAAGTTCAATTCAATCTAGCTCAATTTCGATACTTGTCATCGGTGTTTAGTAGGCCGAGGTACGAAAAATAACGGCTGTCGGCAATTTCTCCTTCATTGACATATTTTTTCACCTCACAACCTGGTTCATGGGTATGGGTACAATTGTAGTACTGGCATTTTTCGAGAAGCTTGAACATTTCAGGAAAATAATGTGAAATCTCTTCTTTCTCCATCTCCAAAACACCAAAACCTTTGATCCCGGGTGTGTCAATAATGTAACCGCCGAAACTCAGTTCAAACATTTCAGAAAAGGTTGTCGTGTGTTTTCCGGTTTGATGATAATCCGAGATCTCCTTCGTTTTCAAATTTAGTCCTGGTTCAATTGTATTAATCAAAGTCGATTTTCCTACACCGGAGTGACCCGCAAAAACATTGGTTTTATTTTTCATCCAGCTTTTAAGTGTATTGATGCCAATATTTTTTTTGGTTGAAGTTTTCAGACAACGGTAACCAATCTTTTCATACAATTCAATCATCGCATCCATTTGTCTGGTCTGTTCGTGATTGTATCGATCGATTTTGTTGAAAATTAAGGAGCAAGGAATGCGGTATGCTTCAGCCGACACTAAAAAGCGATCGATGAAGGTGGCGGTGGTAATGGGATAGTTTATGGTGACCACTAAAAACGATTCATCAATATTTGAAGCAATAATGTGCGACTGTTTAGACAAGTTTGGAGATTTCCGAATAATATAGTTCTTTCTTTCTATAATGTTAGTTATCAGGCCATTGATAATATTTGTGTTGTCTTCTGATTCCTTTTCAGCCAATCTAAATTCAACATGATCGCCAACGGCAATCGGATTGGTACTTTTTATGCCCTTTAAACGAAAATTACCTTTGATTGTGCATGCCACAATGTCGCCGTTTTCAGACTTCACCGAGTACCAGCTCCCGGTAGATTTTATGACGATTCCTTTGTTCAAATCTTAAATTTTTGAGTGAAGAATGTTTATCTTTCGATCTGTATTCTAATTCAAAAGTAAGAAAAAAATAGTGAAACGTATTTTAAGTTATAATGTTAATGGCATTCGTGCCGCTTTAAGTAAAGGCTTTCTTGACTGGTTATCATTGGAAAATCCAGATGTTGTGTGCTTGCAGGAAACCAAGGCACAGCCTGGACAGATGAGCGAGGAGGCTTTTCAAGCGATGGGCTACCAGATTTATGCTCATTCGGCTATCAAAAGAGGCTATAGTGGAGTGGCTATTCTTAGTAAGGAGAAGCCGGATCAGGTAATCTACGGCATGGGTAACACCAAGTATGATACAGAAGGAAGGGTGATAAGAGCTGATTTTGCGGATTTAAGCGTTATCAGCGTGTATTTTCCCTCAGGAACTACCGGAGGGCCCAGACAGGCGTTTAAAATGGATTTTCTGTCCGATTTTCACGCTTATCTGAACGACCTACGCAGAGAGCGGCCCAGTTTGGTTATTTCAGGCGATTACAACATTTGTCGTTTGTGGATTGATATTCATAACCCGGAAAAGCAGCAAAAT
Organism: uncultured Sunxiuqinia sp.; assembly: GCF_963974515.1. Classification (GTDB taxonomy): domain Bacteria; phylum Bacteroidota; class Bacteroidia; order Bacteroidales; family Prolixibacteraceae; genus Sunxiuqinia. Next base: position 28,936 of record NZ_CAXBDD010000024.1, read on the forward strand.
ACCTCCGGCTTTCTGCCCGAAGAACGGGAGTGGTTTCAGCAGTTTGTGGACGATGGTTATTGCGACAGCTTTCGCGAAGTTGTTGCTGATCCGCATCATTATTCGTGGTGGAGCTACCGCGCCGGATCGCGTGCCAGGAATAAGGGCTGGCGAATTGATTATCACATGTTGAACGAACCTTTGAAATCAAAGGTTGTAGCCGCGGGCATTTTGTCTGATGTGGTTCATTCAGATCATTGTCCGGTATGGGTTGAACTGGATGTGTGAGCGAAACGTTCCACGTGGAATAATTACTGAAAAAAAGAGGATCGGATTTCAATTGAAATTCGATCCTCTTTTTAATGGTGACAAGCAAATTTTATTCCCAATCCAAAATAATCTTCCCGCAGTTTCCTTCTTCCATAATGTCGAAGGCTTCCTGAAAATTTTCGGCTTTCATACGATGGGTAATTACAGGCATGATATTCAGGCCGGAAGTGAGCATCATTTCCATATGATACCAGGTTTCGTACATTTCACGGCCATAAATTCCTTTTAGTGTAAGCCCTTTGAAAATCAATTTACTCCAATTGATTTGTGTGTTTTTGGGAAGAAGTCCAAGCAATGAAATTTTGCCGCCGTTGTACATGTTTTCAACCATATCATTAAAGGCGATTGGCGACCCGCTACATTCCAGCCCAATATCAAATCCGGCAACCATCCCGAGGCTGCCCATGGCTTCACGGACGCTTTCTTCGGTGGGATCGATGACCTTGGTGGCTCCCATTTTGCGCGCCAAATCACGACGGAAGGGACTTAAATCGGTTCCCACCACGTTGCGGGCTCCGGCAAATTTGCAAACGGCGGTGGCCATGGCTCCAATTGGGCCGCCAATGCCGGTGATTAACACATCTTCGCCCAAAAGCGGAAAGGAGAGGGCTGTGTGCGTGGCGTTGCCTAGCGGATCCATAATGGCCATGAGCTCATCCGGAATTTGGGCGTCAACTTTCAGCACGTTTTTAGCCGGCACCACAATATATTCTGCGAAGCCGCCATCGCGCTGAACTCCAATACCTATCGTGTGATCGCAAATGTGTTGGCGGCCCCGTCGGCAGTTGCGGCAAAATCCGCAGGAAATATGACCTTCAACCGTCACCCGTTCGCCCACATGAACCCGGTCCACTTCCATTCCGGTTTCGACCACTTCGCCCATGTATTCATGCCCAATAATTACGGGTGTTTTGATGGTGTTACGGGCCCATTCGTCCCATTTGTAAATGTGTAAATCGGTACCACAAACTGCGGCTTTTTTTATCTTAATTAAGACATCGTTGTGACCAACTTTTGGTATCGGAACTTCCTCCATCCAAAGGCCACGTTCGGGTTTGCTTTTTACAATTGCCTTCATAATTTGTTTTGAATTGGAAGAAGCAATTTAGAGCTATTTCATTCGAAAAGAAAGAATGATTATCATGTTTATTTCAATTCCCAGCTAAAGCCATCTTTGGTATCTTTCACCACAAATCCAAGTTTAGCCAGTTCGTCACGGATTTTATCCGCGGTAGCCCAGTCCTTATTGGACTTGGCTTCCAGACGCAGTTGAAGCAATAAATCGATGGCATGCCTATAAGGTTCAGTATTCGTATTCGATTGCTCATCGTGTTTATGAAGGCCAAATAAATCGAACAGAAAAGTGGAATACAAATTTTTAAGTTGTTCCAAATCCTTACTCGAGATGGTGGCTTTTCCATCGGCAATGGAATTGATCATTCTCACACCGTCAAAAAGGTGGGCAATGGCAATGGGGCTGTTCAAGTCATCATCCATAGCCTGATAACACTTGGTTTTCAGTTCGTTGATGTCGACTGATGATGTATCCTTTGTTTCCAGTTTTTCCAAAGTGTTAATGGCAGTCAAGAGGCGTTCCATACCTTTTTCAGCAGCTTGCAATGCTTCATTTGAAAAGTCGAGCGTACTTCGGTAATGGGCCATCAGCATAAAAAACCGGATGGTCATCGGCTGGTAAGCTTTTTCGAGCAAGGGATGATTTCCGGTGAAAAAATCATCGAGCGAAATGGCATTTCCAAGCGACTTACCCATCTTTTGGCCATTCAGGGTAATCATGTTGTTGTGCATCCAGTAGCGCACAGCATCGTGCCCGTGGGCCGCTTTAGCCTGGGCAATTTCTGCTTCGTGATGCGGGAAAGTCAGGTCCATTCCACCACCGTGAATGTCAAAGGTTTCGCCCAAGTACTTGCAGCTCATGGCAGTACATTCCACGTGCCAGCCCGGAAAACCATCGCTCCATTTGGATGGCCAGCGCATGATGTGTTCTGGTGCGGCTTTCTTCCAGATTGCAAAATCGAGCGACGAACGCTTTTCATCTTGCCCATCCAGTTGGCGGGTATTGGCTTGCAAATCGTCAATTTTTCGCCCCGAGAGTTCGCCATACGGGTAATCTTTGGCATATTTTTCCACATCAAAATAAACGGAACCATTACTTTCGTAGGCGTAGCCTGCAGCCAGAATTTTTTCAACAGTTTCAATCTGTTCAATGATGTGTCCGGTCGCGCGGGGCTCAATGCTGGGCGGAAGCACATTGAGCTGTTGCATGTTTTTATGGTAATCGTTGGTGTAAATCTGAACAATTTCCATCGGCTCCAGTTCCTCCAAACGGGCTCTTTTAGCAATTTTATCTTCGCCTTCATCCGAATCGTTGGCCAGGTGCCCCACATCGGTTATGTTGCGCACGTAGCGAACTTTGTAACCAATGTGTTTCAGATAGCGAAACAGCAGGTCATAAGTCACTGCAGGACGGGCATGGCCAAGGTGAGCTTTGCCATAAACTGTTGGGCCGCAAACATACAAGCCAACCTTGCCCGGGTGAAGCGGTTTAAAAACTTCTTTTTTGCGACTTAATGTATTGTAGATCTGTAGCTGATTTTCCATTGATTCGGGAAATTTTTGCAAAGGTAGAAAATTTCTTTGCAACAACTGAAAGTCTTATCTTGAGTGTCGCAGCTCTTCGTTTAGGCGGTCTTTCAAAAACATTTTAATCAGTGATTGATACGGGATATCCTGCTTACGCGCAAGCATTATGGTTTTCAATATTCTTACTTTCCCACCATCTTTTTCGGGTTCACCCACTCGTCAAACTGCTGTTCAGTCAACAGGCCAAGACTGATTGCAGCGGTTTTTAAGCTTGTATTTTCGGCATGTGCCTTTTTGGCGATCTTCGCTGCGTTTTCGTAACCCAGTAGCGGATTCAGTGCTGTAACGAGCATAAGCGAATTATTCAGATGGTCTTCGATTCGTGCCGAATTTGGTTCGATTCCAATGACACAATTGTCATGGAAAGATTTGCAGGCATCACCCAACAAGTTGGCAGATTGTAAAAATGCGTTCACCATGACTGGCTTAAAAACGTTCAGCTCAAAGTGCCCGTTGGAGCCCGCTATCGAAATCGTTGTATCATTGCCCATCACCTGCGTGCAAACCATCGTCAGTGCTTCCACCTGTGTGGGGTTCACCTTTCCGGGCATGATGGACGAGCCGGGCTCGTTGGCAGGAATGGTGATTTCTCCAATGCCGCTTCGTGGCCCCGACGCCAGCAATCGGATGTCGTTCGCAATTTTCATTAAGCTGACAGCCAGTTGTTTTAAAGCGCCGTGCGATTCAACCAAGGCATCATGTGCAGCAAGCGATTCAAATTTGTTTTCCGCAGTTACAAAAGGCAATCCGGTCAATTCGGCGATGGTGGAGGCCACTTTTTCTGCGTAACCTTCCGGGGTGTTTAATCCGGTGCCAACTGCGGTACCTCCCAAAGCCAACTCCGAAAGATGCGGAAGTGTATTTTTTAGCGCCTTCAGCCCATGATTCAGTTGCGAAACATAGCCCGAAAACTCCTGACCCAAAGTTAGCGGTGTCGCATCCATCCAGTGGGTCCGGCCAATTTTTACCACCTCCATCATTTCTGTGGATTTTTCCTCCAAAGTATCCCGAAGTCGTTCAATTGACGGAATGCTGTGTTCCACCAGGTTTTTGTATGTTGCAATGTGCATGGCGGTAGGAAAGGTGTCGTTTGATGATTGCGATTTGTTGACATCGTCGTTGGGATGAATGTGTGGTTTTCCTTCGCCCAACCGATTCCCGGCCAAAACGTGCGCCCGGTTCGAAATCACTTCATTGACATTCATGTTAGACTGCGTTCCAGATCCGGTTTGCCAAACCACCAGTGGAAACTGATCATCTAGCTCGCCGGTAATAATCTCGTCGCAAACCGCTACAATTTGTTTTTTCTTTTCTTCGGAAAGAACACCCAGCTGATGGTTTGTTATCGCCGCTGCTTTTTTCAGGTAGCCGAAAGCGTGAATGATTTCGATAGGCATACTGGCTGCCGGACCAATCGGGAAATTCATGATGGACCGTTGGGTTTGGGCTCCCCAGTACCGATCTGTAGGAACACGAATCTCACCCAAGGTGTCTTTTTCAATTCTGAAACGCATGCTATTCATCCTAAAAGGCTTTATTACTCAGACAATTTTAAGCGGTATTTGTTTGATTGATAAGGGGAAGATAAAAACACGATCGCTTGTTTTTTCAATGCATTTTGAGACTATATTTGCCGCCAGTTATTTGATGTTTTGAATGAATAGGTTAACGCCTTTAAAAGAGCGGCACCTGCTGAGGAATCAGGAGGAGTACCAGGTGAAATACAACTATTTGAAATTTCCTTCACCGGAAGAAGCAGCGACTGCTATGCAGGAACGACAGACAATTTTGTCGGCCATTGAAAGCAGGGTCAAGTGGGGATTTCATGACACTAAAGTAGATGTGACAAAACTTTCAAAGGGTTGTCAACTTTGTGGAGCAGGGCAGTGGTCTTGTCTTTTTATCAACAACCTGTGCAACGGGAAGTGCTTTTATTGTCCCACGCAGCAGACTGATTTGGCCCAACCCGAAACCAATACGCTCGTTTTTGATGAGCCGAAAACGTACGTGGATTACATTCGTAAGTTTGGCTTTAAAGGAGTGAGCATATCAGGTGGAGAACCGCTCATTTCGTTTGAAAAAAGCCTCGCTTTCGTGCAGGCGGTGAAAGCAGCTTTTGGAGATGAAGTGTATGTTTGGCTCTACACCAATGGCATTTTGCTGACTCCTGAAAAGGTTGAAGCCTTCAAACTGGCCGGATTGGATGAAATGCGGTTTGATATTGGTGCCACTGAATATAAAACCGGCAAAATCAGATTGGCCATTGGACAAATTCCTGTCGTAACAGTTGAAATTCCAGCGGTTCCGCATGAGGAAGAACTTCTGAAAGGAAAACTCCGCGAGCTGGATGAGCTGGGCGTCGACCATGTCAATTTTCATCAAATGCGGCTTACCCCATACAATTTCAACCAGTTGGTAGAATTCGACTACACGTATGCACATGGTGAAAAAGTAACGGTTTTGGATTCGGAACTAACGGCTCTGCGTTTGATTCAGTTTGCCTTGGATGAAGGCCTGAAACTGCCGGTTAACTATTGCTCGTTTGTTTATAAAAACCGACACCAGAAATCGGCCAATCGTAAGAAACACGCGCCAATCGTGGTAAAACCCTGGGAGAGAATTACGGATAATGGCTTCATCCGAAGGCTGTTTGTTAAAATTCCTTCTGAAAGAAAAACAGCCATCCGATCCGAAATGGAGTCGTTGGTTGAACAACAGCTCGCCTTTTTTGACGAGCAGCGGCAGGAGCTGAGTTTTCATCATTACATTTTGGATGAAGTGAAAGAACTGGATTTACCGATTCTGCTGGAATATCATGTCAGTCATATTTTTCCGCAGGAAACCGGTTTAAATGTGTTTCAAACCATTCAGCTCAACGATGAAAAGGAAGTGGTGGTAGAACGTCGTCCGGCGGCTTTGCCGATCGAACTGGATGCAAAAAAACTGGACCTGCTTGAACAGTTCATCGAAAATGATGTCGCCTTTGAGGAATCCTATGACGACGCCATTCAGCAGATGATGACCTATGAATTGATTCCGGAAGGCTTGGCTGAGTATTATTAGTGGCTATCGATCTGGCGGTTTCAACCGCTTGATCGATCAAATCAAACCACCCTTATTAATTCCTCTTTTGGCACAGTTAAACGCCCAAAAACCGTTGTGTTGAGCTTGTTTTTTGCTAAAATTGCGGTCACTTGAGCCAATGCGTCAACTTCAACAGCCAAAAGCAATCCGCCACTGGTTTGCGCGTCGCACAGAAGTAATTTGTCGCTATCGTTTTTTAGCTTGATTTTTGTTCCGTAGCTGTCCCAGTTGCGGTGCGTTCCGCCAGGAATACAACCCAAGTCAATGTATTCCTGTACTTCGGCAAAGCGGGGTACCTTTTCCAGTTCAATTTCAGCGGAAAGTCTGCTGCCTTCGCACAACTCGGTTAAATGTCCCAAAAGTCCAAATCCGGTCACATCGGTCATGGCTTTTACGCCCGAAATGGGTGCCAGATCTAATCCAACTTGATTTAGTTTCATCATCGATTCGGGCGCAATGTGGTTGTGTTCAGCCTTAAGTTTGCCATTTTTTTGAGCGGTTGAAAGGATTCCCACCCCCAGCGGCTTGGTCAGCAACAAAACACATCCTTCCGTGGCGGTGTCGTTTCGCTTTAACTGACTGATGGATACCTGGCCGGTGACTGCAAGTCCGAAAATGGGCTCGGGGCTGTCGATGCTGTGGCCTCCCGCCAGCGGAATACCAGCTTCCATACAGGTTTCACGCCCGCCTTCAAGTACTCGTTGAGCAATCTCAGGTGCCAGTTTATTGATCGGCCATCCCAGAATAGCAATGGCCAGCAGCGGTTTTCCACCCATGGCATACACATCGCTGATGGCGTTGGCTGCGGCAATCTTTCCAAAGGTGAAAGGATCATCCACAATGGGCATAAAAAAGTCGGTGGTGCTAATGATGGCTGTCCCGTCCTGCATGTCGTACACCGCAGCATCATCGCGACTGTCGTTGCCAACCAGTAAATTGCGGCTTTCAAAAGGAGCTAAGTTGGTTTGAAGAATGGAACTGAGTACTTTGGGCGATATTTTGCAACCACAGCCCGCACCGTGACTATATTGTGTGAGTTTGATGTTGTTCATGTTTTTCAACAAATTTGATGATTGATTGGGCATTCTTTAGATGATTCATGTCAGCCAGCGGAATTCTGAAGACCAGCTCCGGATTGCGGTCTTCCACGCCACGCGTGTAGGCTTTATCGTAATATTGCAGGGCCAGTAAAGCCACTTCATAAAAATTGTTTTCTCTTAAAAGTTCGTGTGCCCGCTGTACATTTTGGCCACCAAGGCGCTTGGCAATGCCGTTAATGGCCCATGCCAGTCGGTCGTTTCCAAACGGAGCATATTCGTTAACCAGGTGTCGTGCCCGCTGTTCTTTTGGAATTTGAATGAAATAAACGACTTGCTGGCGTATTTGCCGGAAGAGAGGCATCGGAATTTTTACATGGCCAATGTTGTGGCTCTCATCCTCCAGCCAGATGGGGTTCTGTAGATTTAGCTGGCGAAACTGTTCAAATAGGCTGTTCTCGAATTGCTCTACTGTAGGCTGTTCCATTTCGCCAATGGAGCCAAAAGCCGAGCCTTTGTGATGGGCAATTCCTTCCAGATCAATCACCTGCTGTCCCAGTTTCTTCAGTTGTTTCAGAACAAAGGTCTTTCCGCTTCCGGTGTAGCCGCCCAAAATTCTTAACCGGAAAGGCTGTTCGAAGAAGCTAAGTACATGATTCCGAAAAGCCTTGTAGCCCCCGGTGATCACATACACTTCCTGAAAACCGTTTTGGTGAAGGTGCTCCGCAAAGGCGTGACTTCGCATTCCTCCGCGCCAGCAATGGACTGCAACAGCTGATTTTGGCGCTACTTTCCGACTTTCAGCAATAAACCGATCCAGCTTGGGATTGACATACCGGTAACCCAGTTCAACAGCTTTTTCTTTGGACTGCTGCACGTAAACCGTCCCCACATGGGCCCGCTCCTCATTCGAAAATAAAGGAATATTCGTAGCTCCGGTGATATGGCCTTTCTCAAACTCACCGGGCGAACGCACGTCAATCATTGGAAGTCGATGATGCTGGGTATAAAAGCTATCGATACTGATTTCGGTAATCATGGCTGCAAAAGTAGCAGATTTTCGATGAGGAAAGAAATTGTATGATGAAATCCACAGGAAAGCCATTCATGCGTGATTTTATCTTGATGGAAGTTTTGCAGCGCGATTTTAGAGGATTTTTAGCCGGATGTTGCGGAACTCGACTTTCATGGGTGGCCCAACATGCACCTGAACGCCAATCAACCCATTTAACTTTCGGTTTTTTGAGTCATGATCGGTGACATCGCTCATCAGAACCCCGTTCACGTAATGTTTCATGCGGTTACCGTTCACAACCAGGTGGCACATATTCCAGTCACCACTTTTAATGTTGACATTTAATTCATCCGTACTTCCGAGTGAGCCGGTTACTTCCGACTTTGTCCAGACATTGTTTTCAATGAAGGCGCTTAAAGGTTGGTTCAAAAGAGAATCTTCCAACTCGTTTAAAACGACAATCTGTCCACGATATGCCAAGGTTGTTCTACCACGTTCTTCGTAGTTTTGGCCTGTGTAGCGGTTCGTGCCATCCAGATCAAATTGGTAACCTCGCAAGGCAAAAGGAACTCCTTCGACTTCTTCGCTTCGGTAGTTTATGCCACTGTTTCCCCGTTCGCTGATTCGGTATTCCAGTTTTAACTCAAAATTCTCGGGCGACCCTTCCTGCCATATGACAAATGTATTGCGCTTCAAAATTGTTGATGGTGTAATTTCGCCGACCAAACTGCCATCTTCAACTCGCCAATAGGTGGAGTCTCCTTGCCATCCATCAAGGGTTTTGCCATCAAAAACAGGAACAAAACCTTCATCGTCCGATTCCTCCTTTTTCGTTTGATTGTCGCATGAGAAGGTGGTAGCACTGATTAAAATCAGCAGAGAAAGCTTGACTAGTATTTGCTTTTGGACGTTCATAGCGATATTCTTTTTGGCTATTCGTTCTTAATTGTTGAATCTTTTGTCGTACCAATTTACCACTAAATGTAAAATTCATTGCTTGCTTTTTGAAATGATTTGGTTGAAATGATTTGTTATTTCAACTGATTTTAACTCAAAGTGCCCAGATTCTTGATATTTATCAGTTTTGACACTACATTTGCAGCAAATCATCCATGAATCCTGTTTTTTTGCGATGATTAAAATGAATCCGGAAGCTCAGTCACCGGTATAACTGACAAAAATGGAACGAGTGAACATACAAAGCAGTACCCTTTTTCTGGTAAGCTGTCGATATTTTTCGAATAGCTGCATGCGCTGATAAGCGCAAAAAACTTTCCCTCCAACCCCCCTTTTTTTAATCATTGAAAGAATCCTGTATTCAGGATTTAAACTTCTGAAATACAAACAACAGTATTCAAATAATCGTAGAAATCAGCATGCTATTGGAACCCAGAACATACCGTAACAGTTTTTCCAACGAACGTTTTCATTCGTTTGTCATTCGGCATCAAACAGCTGATTTATGGATTGGTGTTGACCCGGCTGCTTTTCAGAACGAAATGGCTGACGTGGCTTTAGCTATCCTGAAGTCGATTTTGGACGAACTGGAAGCTTATGGAACCGCAAATCCCATCTTCAAAAAAAGCCTGAAACCTTGTTCGGTGGAGGAAGACGCGCCTGTAACGATCCGGCAACTGGCTGCTGCAGGCGAAAAGGCGGGCGTTGGGCCAATGGCTGCCGTTGGTGGTTTGCTGAGCGAAACTGTTGGGCGCGAACTTTTAGAAAACTTTTCCCTTGGGGAGTTGGTTGTTGAGAACGGCGGAAAATTGTTTGTGAAGCTTCAAAATCCTTTGGTCCTGAGTATTTTTGCCGGCGAATCGCCCTTGTCGGGTATGGGCGGGATGGAAATTCTGCCTGAACAAACACCTCTTGGCATTGGTACGTTCACACAGGCTGACCGCTCGCCAATGGAGTATGGGAAAGCCGATGCGGTAATGATCGCTTGCAAGGAAGCAGCGCTTTCCGATGCATTAACCACGGGCTTTGCCAACCGGATTAAAAAGCCCGCTGATGTGGAAAACGTGTTAAATCGAACGGAGATTGTTCCGGAGATACTGGCTGCCGTTTTGGTTTGTGGTGACCAGATTGGGGTTCGCGGCGAGTTTGAATTGAAGATATTAGGCTGAAATAGAAGTGATCAGATGGATCGTAGTCATCCGATCACTATAAAATAGATGAAAATGATACAAAAAAAAGATATACGCGAAGAGTTGAAAAGCAGGGTGTTGGTGCTGGATGGAGCCATGGGAACCATGATTCAGCAATACCAGTTGACCGAGGAAGATTTCAGAAGTGAAGAAATGACGGAGATGAAGAATGAGCTGTTCGGCAACAACGACTTTCTTTCGTTGACTCGGCCGGATATCATTCGTGAGATTCACGCTGCCTTTCTGGATGCAGGCTCAGATATTCTTGAAACCAACACGTTTAACGCCAACCGCATTTCGCAAGCCGATTACCACACCGAAAAATGGGTGTATGCCATGAACAAGGCATCGGCCGAATTGGCGCGTGAAGTGGCCGATGAGTTCACAAAAAAAAATCAGGATAAACCGCGATACGTGGCGGGTGCGTTGGGGCCAACAAATAAAACTTTGTCTTTGTCTCCCGATGTGAATGATCCGGGATATCGTGCGGCTACCTTCGACAGCGTGAAAGAGGCCTACCGCGAACAAATTGAAGGTTTGCTCGATGGCGGTGTGGACCTGCTGCTGGTGGAAACGATCTTCGACACGCTGAACGCCAAAGCCGCTTTGTTTGCCATTGAAGAGGAACTGGAAAGACGCGGCATCCGTTTACCGGTGATGGTTTCAGGCACAATAACCGATGCGAGCGGACGAACCTTATCGGGCCAAACGGTGGAAGCGTTTCTGAATTCGATGCGACATATTGATTTGCTGAGCATCGGGCTGAACTGCTCGCTGGGTGCCAAAGATATGCGGCCCTATTTGGAAGAAATGGCTCAAAAAGCACCTTTCTACATCAGCGCGTATCCCAATGCCGGCTTACCCAATCAGTTTGGCGAATACGACGAAACACCAGAGGAAATGGCTGAGCAAGTGAAAGATTTCCTGGACAATCACTTTGTGAACATCATAGGTGGCTGTTGTGGAACTACACCCGACCATATCCGGAAGTTTGCCGGGATTGCCGCTGCTTCCGAGCCGCATATTAAACAAAAGAACGACGAATTGACGCGTTTTAGCGGGCTGGAGCCGGTGACGATCACGCCCGAAACTAATTTTGTAAATATTGGCGAGCGATGCAACGTGTCGGGCTCGCGCAAGTTTGCCCGCCTGATTCGCGATGAGAAATTCGAAGAAGCACTGGCTGTAGCCCGCGATCAGGTAGAAGATGGCGCCCAGATCATTGATGTGAACCTGGATGATGCTATGCTGGATGCAAAAAAGGAAATGGTCCGTTTCCTGAACCTGTTGATGGCCGAACCCGATATTGCCAAGCTGCCCGTGATGGTGGATTCATCGAAATGGGAAGTGCTGGAAGCTGGCTTGAAATGCCTGCAAGGAAAAGCGATTGTGAACTCCATCAGCATGAAAGAAGGCGAGGAGCAATTTCTGGAACAGGCCAGTAAGGTTAAGCGTTACGGAGCCGCGGTGGTGGTCATGGCTTTTGATGAAAAAGGGCAGGCCGACAGCTTCGATCGGCGCATCGAAATTTGTGAACGGGCCTACAAACTTCTCACCGAGAAAATTGGGTTTCCGGCAGAAGATATCATTTTCGACCCCAATATCCTGACCATTGGAACCGGCATGGAAGAGCACAACAACTACGCCGTTGATTTTATTGAGACAATTCGCTGGATCAAAGCCAGTCTGCCACACGCCAAAACAAGCGGCGGGGTGAGCAACGTGTCGTTCTCGTTCCGCGGAAACGACCTGGTGCGCGAGGCCATCCATTCGGTGTTCCTGTTTCATGCCATTAAAGCGGGGCTGGATATGGGAATTGTGAATCCGGGCATGTTGCAGATTTACGACGAGATTCCGAAAGATTTACTGGAACGTGTGGAGGATTTGGTGATGAATCGCCGTCCGGATGCGACAGAGCGTTTACTGGAATTTGCGCAGGATTTGAAGGCCGATCCGAACAAAGTGGTCCGGAAAGATGAGTGGCGCGAGCTGCCGCTTGAAAAACGTCTGGAACACGCTTTGGTAAAAGGAATTCCGGACTATGTTGAAATTGATTTGGCTGAAGCTTTGCCGCATTATCAACCCACGCTGAATATTATTGAAGGGCCGCTAATGGATGGCATGAACGTGGTGGGCGACTTGTTTGGATCGGGAAAAATGTTCCTGCCACAGGTCATTAAGTCGGCCCGGGTGATGAAAAAAGCCGTGGCCTTTTTGCTTCCCTACATCGAAAAAGACAAGGAAAAATACAAGCAGCAACGCACCGAGCAGAAAAAAGTGCTGATGGCTACCGTGAAAGGCGATGTGCACGACATAGGTAAAAACATTGTGGGCGTGGTGTTGGCTTGCAACAACTACGAAGTGATTGATCTGGGCGTGATGGTTCCAACAGAAAAGATACTGGAAACGGCCAAAAAAGAGAAGGTTGATATTATTGGATTGAGTGGACTGATCACCCCATCACTGGAAATTATGGCCAGCGTGGCTTCCGAAATGGAACGCCAGAATTTTCATTTGCCGCTGTTGATTGGGGGGGCAACCACCTCAAAAATACATACGGCCGTTAAAATTGAGCCAAATTATTCGCATCCGGTTATTCATGTAAAAGACGCCAGCCGAACGGTGAATGTGGTCGCTAACCTGGTGGCCAACAATAAGGAATACATTCAATCAGTGAAAGATGAATACGCGAAGATTCGCCAGTTTCACGGACAAAAGAAGCAGAAGGAATATTTGACACTGGAAGAGGCCCGTGCCAATAAATTTCGGATTGACTGGGATCGGGATGAAATCTACAAGCCCAGGGAAACCGGCATTTTCGAGTTGATTGACTATCCGATTGAAGAGCTTCGGAAGTACATCGACTGGAACTTTTTCTTCTTTGTTTGGGAGCTGAAAGGCCGGTTCCCCGATATTCTGGAAGACCAACGCCAGGGTGAACAAGCGCGGAAAGTGTATGAAGATGCCCAGAAGCTGCTGGATGAAATTGTTGAAAAGAAGATGATTCAAGCTAATGGTATTTACGGTATTTGGCCGGCACATGCCGATGGCGACGACATTGTGTTGTTTGACGATGAAGCCCGCCAAAAGGAATTGGGCCGCTTTTATCATTTGCGCCAGCAGGAAAAGAAGCGCGAAGGTTCGCCCAACTTCTGTCTGTCCGATTTTGTGGCACCCAAGGAGATCAATAAAACCGACTATTGCGGGGCTTTTGCGGTGACTTCGGGAATAGGCATTGAGAAATGGATGGCCGAATATAAAGCCGACCACGATGATTACAAAGCCATTATGCTCGAAGCCATTGCCGATCGCTTGTCGGAGGCTTTTGCCGAATTGCTGCACGAGAAAGTGCGTCAGGAATACTGGGCTTACGCGCCGGATGAAAACCTGAGCTGGGACGACATTCTGAAAGTGAAGTATCAGGGTATCCGCCCGGCGATGGGCTATCCGGCTTGCCCCGAGCACCACGAGAAGCGAAACTTGTTCGATGTCTTGGGTGCCGAAAAAATAGGGATTACGCTGACTGAGCACTTTGCCATGTATCCGACGGCCGCAGTGTGCGGACAGTTTTTCGCCCATCCTGAGTCGCGCTATTTCAGTTTGGAAAAGATTGGCAAAGATCAGGTAGAAGATTATGCGCGCCGCAAAGGGGTGACTGTTGATTTAGTGGAACAATTTCTACCGGTCAATTTGAATTATAAAGGGGTGTAAGTAAAATGAGCCGTCATTGCGAGGAGGTACGACGAAGCAATCTGCCAGAAACCGTCAAACAGGTTGCTTCGCTTCACGCGCAATGACGAACAGAAATTAAATGATAATGAAGAATTCGTCAGGGGAAACAAGGAAAATCTAAACTCAGATTTTAGGATTTCATGATATATGAGAGAAAAAACATTGAAAAGCTAAACTTGAACTTTAGGATTTCAATGTTTTGAACTATTTTTGTAGCTTAAATAAGCAGGAAAATGTATTTAAACCGGGAAGTTTTTGAGCAGCAGATCAGAGATTCAATCCAGAATAATCCGATAACAACGATTTTGGGGCCACGCCAATGTGGGAAGACCACCATTGCCCGAAAGATTGCTGAATCATACGCTTCGGTACTCATTGATCTAGAAGATCCGGCTGATTTTGAGCTAGTATCTGTTTCACCAAAAGCATTTTTGGAACAGCAAAAAGGCTTGGTTGTCATTGACGAAGCACAACGGATGCCCGAATTGTTTCCGATTTTGCGTGTGCTGGCAGCCCAAAAAAAAGCTGGACGAAAGTTTTTGTTGCTCGGAAGTGCTTCGCCTGATTTGATCAAGAACACGTGGGAAAGCTTGGCTGGACGAATTGGTTTTATCGATTTGACTGGTTTTAAATTGGAAGAAACAGGATCAGAGAATCTTCAGCCGTTGTGGTTGCGCGGCGGTTTTCCACGCTCTTATTTGGCTGAAACTGATGACTTGAGTTTCCAATGGAGAGCAGATTTTATCCGTACCTTTTTGGAGCGTGACATCAATTTGTTGGGATTCAATATACCACCGGCGACTTTGCGACGTTTTTGGGTGATGCTGGCCCATTATCATGGGCAAATATGGAAAGGCTCGGAGTTTGCACGGTCGATGGGCGTTTCGGAACCAACGGTAAAAAAGTACTTGGATATTTTGTCGGGAACCTATTTGGTTAGGCAAATTCAGCCATGGCACGAAAACCTGAAAAAGCGGCAAGTGAAAGCCCCTAAAATCTATATTCGCGACAGCGGTATTTTACATGCTTTGCTTTCTTTGCCAAATAGCGAGGTGCAGAATCATGTCAAGGTGGGAGCTTCGTGGGAAGGTTTTATTATTGAGCAGATTCTGCAAAAGATGAACACGCGCGATTATTACTATTGGCGTACCCACACCGGAATTGAGTTGGATCTGCTGGTGTTTAAGAACGGAAAACGGCATGGCTTTGAAATTAAATACTCGGACATGCCACAGGTTACCCGATCCATGCGGCAGGCCATCAGTGATTTAAAATTGGATGTTTTGTATCTCATCTACCAGGGAAAACATCGATTGGATCTGGAAGAAAAAATAAAGCTCTTGCCTGTTAGTCAACTGACAGCTATTGATTTTGAAAATTAAATGACAATGAAGAATTAGAATATGAAAGTAATTGACATCATCAACAACAGTGATAAAACGGTTTTTTCGTTTGAATTGCTTCCTCCTTTGAAGGGGAATGATGCTGGTAATATTTATCGGACCATTGAAAGTTTGATCGAATTCGATCCCAAGTATATCAACATCACCACCCACCGCGATGAGATGGTTTTTAAGGAACTGTCCGATGGAACCATTGAAAAGCGGATCGTCCGGAAGCGCCCGGGTACGGTGGCCATTGCAGCGGCTATTCAGCACAAATACGGCATTCCTGTGGTGCCACATATTTTGTGTGGCGGCTTTTCAAAAAGCGAAACCGAACACGTGCTGATTGACCTCAATTTTATGGGGATCAGCAATGTGTTGGCTTTGCGTGGCGATGGGCTGAAAACCGACAACATGTTCCGTCCCAATCCCGACGGGCATGCCAATGCCAACCAGTTGGTGGAGCAGATTGTGAACCTGCGCAAAGGTATTTACCTGGAACCCGACCTGAAAAACAACGCGCCATTAGACTTCTGCATTGGTGTGGCCGGTTATCCGGAGAAGCATTTCGAATGCCCCAATTTCGATACCGACATGATGTTTCTGAAACGAAAGGTGGATTCCGGAGCCGATTACATTGTCACCCAAATGTTTTTCAACAACGAGGTGTACTACAATTTTGTAGATAAATGCCGGGCTGCCGGAATTTCTGTGCCCATTATCCCTGGAATAAAACCCATCAACCTGAAGAACCAGCTGACGGTTTTACCCAAGATTTTCAGCATTGATTTGCCACAGGAACTGACAACCGAACTGAACAAATGCAAGGACGACCAGGAGGCCAAAGTGGTGGGAACGGAATGGGCCATTTACCAGTCCAAGGACCTGGTAGCCCACAATGTGCCCAGCCTGCATATGTACACCTACGGTGTGTCCGACAATGCCCGGAAAATAGTAAAAGCGGTGTTTTAAAAGGTGAGAAAATAAAGATGACAAAATAGGAATCCGGTCTTTTGGGCCGGATTTTTTGTTGATGATAAAGCGTATTCTATTTGGAGTTTTAGGGGCGTTAGATACTTGAATTGCTATATCTTTGGATGTAATTGTAGGAATAGGTTCGTTCTTGAAATTTTAGAAATAAGAATTCGTTGCTATGAAGAAACTCCTTGGAATAATAATCATTACTATCATATGCTGTTTTGGATGTAAAGATGAAGAAGTGTTCGATACATCCTTATTAGATCATTACTACTATGCTGCACCTGTGTATCGTGATTATAGTAGACAAGATCTGACTGTTGATACCTTCCAATATCATTTCGATCATAATCTACTTACAGTGATTGGATACACCTATGATGTTATCGATAATGTTAATGTTCCCGTAAAAATAGACACCATTACGCATTCTTATTTCATCGAAGGAAATAACATCTTCCTCCCTCCACAAGAATTTAGTTCTGTGGAGATCTCTCCTGTGAAATCTCTGGGACCTTATGATTTTACGGGAGTACGGTGGGAGATCATCAAGCTGGATCGATCAGAATTAATCATTGATAGTTATGTATCGGAGGGGCAGGTTGCACATATTGAGATGATTGCAGTCTCCAAAAAATAACATCCGAATACGACGGTTTATTAAATTTGATTTGCGATATATGTTGGCCTTTCGCGCGCTGGACTTTATACTTAGAAGCATTGATCGTATCAAATGGGACTATCACGATGTGCCGATAAACTCCGCTGATAAAGACTTGTAACCTTTGGTTGAAAATCTACGGGCTGTTGACCAGGACTCCGATCTTATTTTGGTGCCATTGACGTAGGGTTCTCCCTTTGTTTTTAGTCAGCGGCTTCCTACTCGATTAGTTAGCATGTTGAATTAAATCCAGGTGCATCTAGCCGGATTGTCATTTCAATATGATTTATAGTAAATCCTTTGGTAATATGAATAAAAGCTAATTCATGTTTTTTCATCTCTGTGAATAGGCGCAGTTTTGGCCGTGTCAATTTTTGAACTGTTTTCGTTCCGCTGGTCCAATTTGGCAATGGTTTTACCAAACCGCTCTTTCGTTAATGGTTTTACCAAATAGTCGATGCAATTGGTAACAAACGGTGTTATCATGGGGTCATTCCATTTTTTCCGACGAAGAGTTGAATTTAAGGAGTATTCTGTTTTCGGTGGTGTTTTTAAGCAATTAGGCTTATGGAAAGTGGTATCTCCCGTTCTAGTTTTTTTGTTTAAGGCTGCCACAGCGATACGATTCGATGTGCTGGTAAGCTTGAGAGAATTGTGGGAAACTGCTCGCCGAAAGGCCCATAATTTCTGCAATCTTGCTTAAGGGTAGTTTTGTTTGTTCCTGCATATCGCAGGCCGCCAGACGAAAATATTCGTTTGTCCGGTCGAGC
>NZ_CAXBDD010000025.1:0-45973 GCF_963974515.1 uncultured Sunxiuqinia sp.
TTTTTTTGGCTCAAAAAATAATCGTGATGATCAGGTACTTCAGCAATAAGCCCGCCAAGCTATAGAAAAGCGCTTCTTTCAGGCGATGTTTTAACATGCCGGCAGCCAGCAGAATTACCGGGGAAGAGAGAGGAAGCAGGTTGAAAATAAAAATGGCGATGTTTCCATACTTGCGGATTTCGGTTTTGGCTTTCTCGTAGCGGTGTCGCCCAATCAACCGGTCAATAATGTGAAAGCTAAAGAATCGTCCAATATAATAATCCAAAAATTGTGCGGCTATGGCGGTGCTCACGGCCAGTGCATTTAACAGGTAAACATCAGCCCCCGATTTCAGATAGTAAACGAATGCCAGCTCTACCGGCATAAGCAAAAAGAACAAATAGCCTGAAAAATTGACCACGGCAAACGAAACCAGGTTTTGCTCACGGTGACCATATATTTCCTTTCCAATCGTTAAAGAAACAATGGTTATAGCCATGGCTGCCAGAATTAGAAAAGGCAGGATTTGTTTCAGCTTTTGATACGGGGTATTCATCAAACTATTTTTTTGTTCGTAATAAAATTACCAGCTTTTTGGCATAAAATCATGTTTTTTATCAAACTTTTACCAAACGGGGAGGTAGGCAGAGGCAGGGGCACAGAAACACGTACGGGATTTTTTATGCAGAGCTTACCAGCGGAATTCTGTCAACTATTTTAATGGGCATCTGTTTAATACACTAAATTCAAATGATTTTTTTATGAAAAAAATAATCTACGTTGTTTTTGTTTTGATGCATGTGAGTGCCTTTTCTCAGCACAAAATTATCATCAACATTGTTGAAAGACCCTCGTCGATGGGATTGGCGCCGGCATTTGAGACCGCCATTCCCCAAGCTGATTTGAAAATGGCTGACGACTTGTTCGAAGAGGTGATTTCGAGGGAACGATTTTTTGGCTTGATTCGCAGGAAAACAGCTCATGTAAAAGAAGGGCACGAGCGTATTACAGAGGAGTTTGTATTGGAGTCGGTGAGTCGTTCTCCCATGGTGGTTCTTTTTCAGGTCACTGATTTTTCAAGTCAAACTTACATGCGTTTCTTTTTTAAATTGGAGGATGGGTTTCTGGGCGCCCCCGGTGTGGGTTCAAAAAGTGAAATTACCAATGCCGAAGCGTTTGTGCATAACTATGCTACCCAGTTGTACGCCCAAACCTTAAGCGCTAAAATCAGCGATGAGCAAAAAGTATATTCAAGATTTGAGAAGAAATACAATAAGTTGGAACGGAAGAAGAGAAGGATTGAGAAACGCTATTTTAGGGGACAGCCGAAGATGAGTCCCGACAATTCGGACGGTGATTTGATTGATGTTGAGCAGGCTGTTTCGGAAGAGGCAAATTTTCAAAACGAGAAGAAAAAAGGACAGAAGAAAATCAGGCGCGTCCAGAAAAAGCAAGCGAAATGGGAAGCCCGGATGAGAAATCAACAAATAGTAATCGACAAGCTGAAACAGGAATTGAACGCCATTGATTGAGCCGGATAAGGCTCCTTTACGGTTCCTTGCCAGCAGTGCAATGCCCGGCAAAAACTAGTAACTGCCCAGGTTTCCGACTGAAAAGTTACAGGAACCTGGGCGGATTTCCTGATCCGTGTCGCTGTCCTTTTTTGTTGGGCTAGGGAGCCACTGCCTGCATAATCAAGCCGCACATCCAGGCGGCATAGGTTCCGAGGGCATAGCCTAAAACAGCCAGCAAAACGCCCACCGGAGCCAGCGATGGATGGAAGGCCGCAGCAACAACTGGCGCACTGGCCGCCCCGCCAATATTGGCTTTGCTTCCAACGGCCAAGAAGAAATACGGGGCCTTAATAATGACAGCAACAATAAAGAGCAGAAGCACGTGGATCAGCATCCAGATGCCCCCAACGGCAAATAGTCCGATATTGTCAAAGATTTTGGTGATATCCATTTTCATTCCAATGGTTGCGACCAGAATATATATGAAGATGGTGCCAATTTTCGATGCTCCGGCACCTTCGTAGTTGCGCAGCCTGGTAAACGACAGGCCAATACCTATGGTTGTTGCCAATATGATCAGCCAAAAGAATTTCGACGTTAAGCTGAATTTGTTCAGAAATGGTGCATTGACTTCAATATAGGGTGCAATAAAATCGGCAACCAAGTGAGCCAATCCGGTTACACCAAGCCCTATGCCCAGGATGACCATGATATCGGTGGTACTTGGAATCCGGGCCGTTTTCAGACTAAAATTGTGCATTTTTTCCTGCAGGTGATGAACACTACTGGCATCAGCCTTGAAAAATTTGTCGATTCGATTGGCTTTTCCAACGCCGATCAGCAAAAAGGCCATCCACACTTCTGCCACCAGTACGTCAATTGTAATCATGATGGAGTACAGCCTGTCCGATGGTTCGAAAATCTCATACATGGCTGCCTGGTTGGCGCCTCCCCCAATCCAGCTTCCGGCAATGGTTGTCATTCCTCGCCACACGGCCTCAGGTCCGGCTCCACTAATCAGATCGGGGTTAAACGCCGAAACAATTATGATGGCTAGCGGGCCGCCAATGATTACGCCTACCGTTCCGGTTAAGAACATGATCAGCGCCTTGCTTCCCAGTTTGAATACTTCTTTCAAATCGATGCTCAGGGTGAGTAACACCAAACTGGCCGGCAACAAATAGCGCGATGCGACAAAATATAGCATGGAGTTTTCGCCATCAACAATATTGAATGTGGTTAACAGACTCGGTAGAAAATAACACAATAGCAGCATTGGAATGACCCGGTAAAACCTCTTGAACACTGGGTTGGAAGAACTGCTTGTGTAGAAAATACCCGCTAGCAACAGGATTAACAATCCTAAGATAACGGCATCATTTTCGATCAGGGCATGTGGGTGTTGTGTTTCCATGAAAATTGATTTTAGGGGACAAATCTAAGATTTTTGTTGTGGTACAGCGTGCTCTGGGCAAAATATGTTTGCCGAAATAGGAAAAAGAGCCGGATATAGAAACTCTTTTGCATGATTTTCATGATCAATTCTTTGAGCGCATGCACAGCATGAGTCTTCGACGAGGAACAACCGGCGAGATCTGTAAGCACACGAAACTCAACAGCGATCAAGTAGGGTCTCAATTACCTAATCACCTTCATATTGCATAAAGTCGGGAAAGCCGCTTTCAGTCCATCGGACAACTCGTGCACGTGTGGCGCGATTGGGATCAGACAGTTCATGCCCCTGGATTTCCTTGTAATCGCGGGCATGATAAATCATAATCACCGTTTCACCATCTTCAGCGATTGTAAACGAATTGTGGCCCGGCCCATATCGCTTTAATTCTTCGTTGGTGTAAAAAACAGGCCCTGGTGATTTGCTCCAGTTGGAAACGTCCAATAAATCGGCATCTTCATCAATCCACAACAAGCCCATACAATAGTTGTGGTTGGTAGCACTTGCCGAATAGCTGACAAATATTTTACCGCTTCGTTTGATGACAGCAGGCCCTTCATTCACATTGTATTTCATGCGTTCCCAGTTGAATTCGGGCTCTGTTAAAACCACCTCCGGACCGGTAAGAGTGGTTGGGTTTTCCATCTCCGACATGACCAGGGCAGTTCCCTGGTTACCTCCCCTGACATTTTGTGCCCAAATCAAGTACCGCTTGCCTTTGTGTTCGAATGTTGTGGCATCGAGCGAAAAAGACTCCCGTTCGGTTTTTATTTGTCCTTCCTCTTTCCATTCGCCTTCCATCGGATTTTTTGATGGGTTTGACAAGACCCACATCCGGATATTCCAGATATTTTCTGCTTCGCCGGCGGCAAAATGAATGTACCATGTTCCGTCAATCCGGTGCAACTCCGGTGCCCAGATGTGGTGCCCCATCACGCCTTGCTTATGTTTATTCCAAACCACTTTTTCTTGGGCATTTTTCAAATCGTTGATGGTGTTTGCTTTGCGTAAGACTATCCGGTCATATTCGGGAACAGTAGCAATCAGGTAATAGGTGCCGTCGTCTGTTTTGTGTACCCACGGATCAGCACGCTGCTCTGCCAGGGGATTATCAAATTCAAAGCTTTGCGAAAAAACCAGGGAGGGAAATACGATGCCCGCTGCAACAACAATAAAAATCCAGAAATACTTCATACGATAATAATTTGCTTTTGAATAATTTCGCGGAAATATACAAAAACTACGAAATAACCCATTGGCGAATTTTCACCAATCGGGCTTAATTTTCTGATTCATAAACTCCTTATACATTATCTTTCAGGGTGACAGGATTCTGCCTTCCTCGTAAACAATTTCGTACTTGATTCCTTCCAGGTCTTTAAAGAAAAGTGCATAATAGCATTCGCCATGTTGCGGGTAGAATTTGGGGTGGTCTACTATGTTTGCGCCAATTTCCTTGATCTGCAGATAAAGCTCATCAACTTCGTTGCGCGATTTTGCCTTAAAGGCGAGGTGGTGTAATGCTCCTGGTTTTCTGCGATGAATGGGCTCATCTTTAAAGGCTTCCCGAGGAGAGTTAATCGCAAACAGGAGCAATGGATGGCAGTATTCAACAACATCAAACGCATGTTCCTTTACGGTACCCTTAAATTTGTGTTCAAGACTGAAGCCTAAAATTGGCATGAGTTTATCGTAGAAAGGCTCGGCAACTTTTAAGTCTTTGACGGTAATTGTTATGTGGTCGATAATTGGTTCCATCATGCTTTAATCTTTTTTTTCTTTCTGTGAGGTATTTACTTTTAGATTTCTAAAAAGTCAAAATATTTGACCAGTTTAAAATATACATGATTAAAGCAGTGCCCAGTGTGCTAACAAATATTGAACCTTGCCAGAAATAAACTCTTGTACCTCCCAGTTTCCACATCTTTTTACCAAATTCGTTTTTATAATAAACGTTCAGCGTTTTATAAAAAAGAAAATTTAGGATTAAAAAAAATATTAGCGCTAATGTTATTAACCAAGTTTTGTCCATTTATCGATTTTTCAGTTTATGTGTTTTAATCTGCTCCCCTGGGGTTGCCCCAAGTCTGTTGCAGTTTCGAGTCGCTAACGTTTGTGCATGTTTGGAAAAGCAGGTTGCAAATTTCGACCATCAGCCCGCCAACTTTAATGTTTATTCCGTAGAGGAGATATTTTTGTTGCAAAATCGATCGCGAAAATATAAGGGATTACAAAGGTTGTTTCAACTAATTGTTGAACAGAAAAAATGCTGTCAGGTTTTACAATAAGAGGCACAGTAGTTACAAGAACATAAAAGAAAAGGATACTAATGGCGTACCTTCTAATCGATAGAATTCCGGGACACCCCTTTGTTTTAACCTGAAAAAGATAGGCAATCATTGTCATTGTGGCGAGAATCCAAGTTACGTTTACAGCTAAAAAGGCAGCTTTTTCCCAAGTTGATTCAAACATGTCGGAGAATAGACGACTTTTTAAAACAACTTCAGAAATAAGCATAATAAGAATAGAAATTTTCAGGGCCTTAAATTTATAATGTCTGAAATAATCAAATATTGCAAGCATGATAGATCCATAAAGGATAATATAGGTCATATTCAGAACAATCACCTGCAAGGAATTCATTTCTTCGAGACCATTAAAAAAGAAGAACAACCGGAGTATTAAGATGTACAAAATCATACAAAGCGAGCATAGAATGATCGCATTCCTCCTTGTCTTGCTAATTGTGTAATTCATAGCATTATATTTTAGGTCTCTGTTGTTGTAGCTTGGCTACTGGTACATCCGGTCATTGGCGTTAACCGGCTCAATGAATTTAAATCTGATGTCGTAATGTCCTTGCTTTATTTCTTCATCTTTTCAAATTCCAGGCTGGCCATAATAAACGGGCCGAACACTTTACCCTCTGTGTCGTTGTTTATGGTTACATCACTGCCGCATAAGTAGTAGTCGGCATCTCCTTTGCGATTGTTGCTTAAGCCTGCCGATTCACAGCTTTGAATGATTTTGATTTTTCCGTCGGATTCCTCCACAATAAACTGGTCGATAAGACCTTTGTATGCTTTTGTGGCAACGGGCATGTACGTCTCACGGTCCAGCAGTCCCAGACGAATCCCTTTGAGGTAAGCGTAGGTAAACATCGATGAGGCCGATGATTCCAGGTAGTTATTTACCCCGCAGGAACTTGTTTTGTTGCCGTCGTATTGCAGCAGTTGATACCAGCAACCTGAAGCAGCGTCCTGGCGGGCTTTTAGTCCGTCAGCCACTTGATTGACATAGCTCACCAGCCGAGCTCGAGCCGAATGATCATCGGGCATATTTTCAAGCACATCTACTAAGGCTGCAAAGAACCAACCCATGCCGCGCCCCCAGAACTCCTGCGAGCGTCCTGTTTCAGGATCGGCCCAGAAAGAGGAGGCTGCATTTTGCGGTTCGGCCGACCAGGCGTGATAGTTCAGCTTCTTCTCCGCATCCCAGGTGTACGCAAAAATGGTGTCGAATTGCAAGGCAATATCATCCCACGATTTGTTGTTGTCCGTTTCACCTTCCTCCATGCCAAAGTTTCCCTGCCATTCGGCATACAAGGCGGGTCCCATGTACAGCCCGTCCAGCCACATCTGATTCACATATTGCTTTTTGTGCCAGAATCCTCCGGCACCGGGAAGTGGCGTAGCAATGCGCTTGTGCTCATATTTAAGTTTGTTGCGGCAAATCGTAATATTCTCTTTGTATGTTTCCGCTTTGTCGTTTAGTTCTCTGGCTTTCGCGGCCCGGTAAAGCTCAAAATAAATCTTCCCGGCGTTCAGGTCGTCGATGTTGCTTTCGCCCAGTTTCATGTGGGTGTGGTCGGCATAGTCTTCCACGGCGTCGAAGAAAGGAGCACTCCAGGCTTGGTCCTGGTAATGTTCCCAGGTCATGACGATGGCTTTCGCAACCAGCCCGGGAACATAATCCCATTCAATATTTCGTTCGGTCATTGCTGTTTTAAAGTGAGTGGTTTCCGATTTATTTCTGAAATCACCCATGCGGGAGTTAATAATCCAGCGGGAGTAAATGGTGTCAGGATGAAATTCCGCGGCAAAGGACGAGCTTGCATTAAATAATCCAATAGCGCTGATTACGAGAATTTTGAGTGTATTTATTTTCATTGAGGCAGATTGAATTTTTACAAATATTACAAAATAAAGCAATTTAAGGAAATGGATGGTTAAGTTTTGTCACTCGCTTAGTTTTTTTTACTCAGGCATAGCTTACATCGGTCTCGTTTTGAAATGTCAATTGAGTAGTGATGTTGATGCTTTGAACAGATTTTTTTCTCATTTCGTTTGTGTTTGTTAGGCGGGGATAACTTTCTGGTTGCTGTTTTGCGCAAATCCCAAGTTGCCCGCCTTTCGCTCAGATAAGTTCCAGGGCGAGTCTTCGTTGTAACCATTGTCGTAGTTTCGGCGTGGTTTATACTAGGTTTTAACTTGATTTTACTAGTGAGCTAACAGAAACCGATTATAAACTTTGGACTTAATCCGGCAAGAATAGGTCGGAAAAGCAGCATGAAGAAGGTCTGTTTTGTGTGAGGGTTGAAAGACTAAACACCGATGTCAGGCATATGGATTTTTGTTTTCTAAAACAGATGGATGAGCAAGCAGATTTGCCATTTTCTGGCTCGTAATTTTGGCTTAAAAACCAATGCGCTGCATTTTGAGCTGCTGCCGCGCGCCTTGCCGATCCAGATCTTGGCAAAGCACAAAAACAAGCTCTTTCAGTTGGAAGCCTTATTGTTTGGAACTGCGGGTTTGCTCAACGAACGGTTGTTGGGCGATGACTATTTCCTGGCACTGCGGAAAAAATATTCCTTTCTGCATAAAAAAATTACCAGCTCAAGCCCATTGAGTCGCATCTGTGGAAGTTTTTGCGCCGGCGTCCGGTCAATTTTCCTACCGTTCGACTGGCGCAGTTCGCGGTTTTGCTTCACCATTCGCCCGCCTTGTTTTCAAGCTTGGTCGAATTGGATAATTTTCTGAAATCCGCGCGTTGTTTCGCGTTCAGTCATCAGAATACTGGGACACGCATTACCGGTTTAAAAAGCCGTCGTCTAAACGAACCAAGGCGCTGGCCGAATCGGCCTTTCACAACATCCTGATCAATACGGTGGTGTCGTTTTTTTTGTGTGTGGCGAATACCACAACCGACAAAACCTGAAAGACAAAAAAGCACTGGAGTTTCTGGAAAAGATTCCGGCCGAACACAATTCCATTCTTTCAAACTGGAAAAAGCTTGGGGTTCCGGTGCGCTCAGCTTTCGACAGTCAGGCGCTGGTTCAGATGAAGAACAACTATTGCACACGCAAAAAATGCTGGAACTGTCATTTGGGAATCAAACAGATCAACCCCGCTGATTAATACACCTCCAGGTTTGAAAGAACCGGGCAGGCTTTAGAATCCAGAATCCGGATGCGTAGCTGATCGGTTTTCACGCCATCAATCGGTACAATGCGCTTGTAGCCGATGGTGGTTGCTTCGCCAATGGTTGTCCATTCGCCATCCTGGTTCGCTTCAATGCTGAAAGCTTTCACACGCTGCCCCAGTTGGATATATTCCTGCAACAAGACGTAGTTAACAGTTTGCTCCTGTCCCAAGTTAACGACCAGCTCGGCTGTGTTTTGGTCGTCATTGGTTGTCCAGTACGTTTCCGAATTCGTGTCGGTCAGGTTTTGTGCGCCGTAAACGTCTGATTTTCCCCGGGTGGCAGAGGCCTGTACCGGAGCATTCTCAGCCAGGTTGGTGGAAAATGCTTCATCGAGCATGGCTTTCCACTGCTGAAGGGCTGCCACATCATTTTCGTGAATCAAACCACGCCGGTCGGGCGGAATGTTCAGCAAAAGGTTGGATCCACGTCCCACCGATTCGAGGTAAATTTTAAACAGATTTTCCGGCGACCGGACTTTGTCATCCTCATGGGCATGGTAAAACCAGCCAGGGCGAATGGATACATCCACTTCCGCAGGAACCCAGCTGGTGCCGTCCTCCGATCCGCGGTTCAGCAGCTCGGTGATTCCCGGCTTTCCGGCATACAAGGTGTCAATGCTGATGGTGTTCCAGTTGGTTTCGCCAACGAATCCCCGTTCGTTTCCACACCAGCGAATATCGGGCCCGGCATCACTAAAGAAAATCACCTCGGGCTCAATTTCCCGAATCATATTCAATGTGGTTGGCCAGTCGTAATAGGTTTTGCCATCAATGCTGCGCGTTTCGTTGGCGCCGCCGTAGTAGCCGTCGCCACCGTTGGCTCCGTCAAACCACATTTCGAAAACGGGGCCATACGCGTGAAACAGTTCTTTCAGTTGGTTGCGATAATATTCCACATATTCCGGTTTCCCATATTCCGGATGGTTGCGATCCCAGGGCGAGAGGTAAACGCCAAACTTCAGATCATACTTTTTGCAAGCTTCGTAAACCTCTTCCACTACATTTCCTTCTCCATTTTTGTAGGGGCTGGCGGCAATATCGTGGTTGGTGTATTCGCTTGGCCACAGGCAAAAGCCATCGTGGTGCTTGCAAGTCAGGATGATTCCCTTCAATCCGGCTTCTTTGATGGTTCTTGCCCATTGTTCGGCATCCAGTCCGGTGGGGTTAAAAACCGTCGGACTTTCGTCGCCAAACCCCCATTCCTTGTCCGTAAAAGTGTTCGTCGTGAAATGGATGAAGGCGTATTGTTCCAGTTGGTGCCAGTTCAATTGACGCTCCGTTGGTACAGGGCCAACGGCTTCGGGTACCGGAGGAACCGGCTTGCTGCATGCTGAAAACAACAGGGCAATAAACAGGAAGGCAAAAGTGAGTCGGTTGGTGGCGTGAAGCTGATTCCGGGCAGGCAATTGGTCTGATGCGTAGTTTGTTCGAAAGAATGTGTGAATCATCTTTTTCAGGTTTAAATTGTGCTATCAAAAATAGTAAAAAGAACCCAGCGTTATGCTGGGCTGTGCTGAAATTTGGAAAACTTTTCAATTGGTTCTTTATGAACGGGGTTTTTCAGGGGAAAAAGAATTCATCAAAATTGAAAATCAAAGAAATTTACGTACTTTTGCGACAGTTTTTGAAATTAATTTTAAGCGGTTGTTATTGAGAGCGATGCGACGGCTTAAAGATTGTATCACTTTTAAATTAGAAAAAAATGTATTTGACTTCTGAAACAAAAAAAGAGTTTTTTGAAAAGTTTGGTAAAAATGCAGAGGACACAGGTACTGCCGAAGGCCAAATCGCCTTGTTCTCCTTTCGTATTGCTCACCTAACCGAGCACCTGAAAAAGAATAAAAAAGACTACAGCACCCAGCGTGCCTTGGTCCGGTTGGTAGGAAAGCGTCGTAACTTGCTTGATTACCTGAAGGATAAAGATATCGAGAGATATCGTGCAATTATTAAAGAATTGAAATTACGTCGATAATTTTCACAGAGAAAGGGCAATAGTTTTATTGCCTTTTCTTATTTTTGAAATCCCCACCACCATTCGACTTAGTTCGTATTGTTAAATTTTATCTCAAAAATTGATTATGAATCAAATTATTAAAACAATTGACCTTGGCGATGGCCGGACAATTACGATCGAAACCGGTCGTTTGGCCAAACAAGCCGACGGAGCAGTTGTCGTTAGAATGGGTGACACCATGTTGCTGGCCACTGTGGTTTCAGCTAAAGAAGCTAAAGAAGATGTTGACTTTATGCCGGTATCGGTTGATTACCGCGAGAAATTCTCGGCCGCAGGTCGTTTCCCGGGTGGGTTTTTAAAACGCGAAGCTCGTCCGAGCGACGACGAAATTTTGGTTGCCCGTTTGGTTGACCGTGCGCTTCGCCCTTTATTTCCAGCTGACTACCACGCCGAAACTGCGGTGATGATCAGCCTGATCTCTTACGATGCCAATGTCATGGCAGATTCTTTGGCCGGACTGGCCGCTTCGGCTGCTATTGCCGTTTCTGATGTTCCTTTCGAAGCGCCAATCTCTGAGGTGCGCGTGGGACGCGTTGCTGGTGAGTTTATCGTTAACCCAAGCAGTGCCCAGTTGGCCGAAGCCGATATCGATATCATGGTGGCTGCTACTTATGATAATATTATGATGGTGGAAGGCGAAATGGATGAAGTATCGGAAGAAGAGATGCTTGAAGCCATTAAAGTTGCCCATGAAGCCATTAAAGTGCATTGCAAAATTCAGGAAGAATTGGCTGCTGAAGTGGGTGTTGTGAAACGTGAATATTGTCACGAAGTAAACAATGCGGAGCTGAAAGCTAAAGTAGAGGCCGATTTATTTCCTGCCTGCTACGATTTGGCTAAACAGCAAATTAAAGACAAGCAACTTCGGATTGAATCGTTTGGAAAAATTGTAGACGAGTATGTGGAAGCCTACAAGGAAGCCAACGCCGAAAATGAAGAAATCGACCTGGTACAGGATGAAAAGCTGATTCGCCGCTACTATCACAAAGTGGAAGGTGAAGCCATGCGCCGCATGATCCTGGATGACGGCATTCGTCTGGATGGCCGTAAGACCAACGAAATCCGCCCAATTTGGGGTGAAGTGGATTATTTGCCGGGAGCACATGGTTCAGCCATCTTTACCCGCGGTGAAACCCAATCGCTTTCGTCGATTACGCTGGGAACAAAAATGGACATTAAAAAGATTGATAATGTGACCTTCCAGGGAACAGAGAAATTCCTCTTGCACTATAACTTCCCGCCATTTTGTGTCGGCGAAGCCAAAACGCCCCGCGGCTTAGGACGTCGCGAAATTGGTCATGGAAACCTGGCATTCCGCGCGCTGAAACGAATGATCCCGCAAGACTTTCCTTATGTGGTACGTGTGGTTTCGGATATTCTGGAATCAAATGGATCCTCATCAATGGCAACGGTTTGTGCCGGTACCATGTGTATGCTGGACGCCGGAATGAAAATGAAACGTCCGGTTTCAGGTATCGCTATGGGATTGATTAAAAGTGACGATAAGTTTGCCGTGCTTTCCGATATCCTGGGTGATGAAGATCACTTGGGCGACATGGACTTCAAAGTAACAGGAACCGAAAAAGGAATTACCGCTACCCAGATGGACATTAAAGTGGACGGACTTTCGTACGAGATTTTGTCAACAGCTTTGATGCAGGCGAAAGAAGGCCGCCAGCATATTCTTGGCAAGATTTTGGAAGTGATTCCTGAGCCACGTGCTGAGTACAAACCGAATGTTCCACGAGTGGAAACCATTCAGATTCCGAAGGATATGATTGGACCAATCATTGGACCTGGAGGGAAGAATATTCAGCAAATGCAAGAAGAGACCAATACTGTGATCGTGATTGAAGAACGCGACAATTATGGTTGGGTGGAAATTTCAGGCTTGAACAAAGAAGCGCTGGAAGCTGCCAAAGAACGCGTGAAGCGGATTATTGCACTTCCTGAAAAAGGCGAAACCTACAAAGGGAAAATTAAAAACATCACTACTTTCGGCGCTTTTGTTGAAATCATGCCTGGCAAAGAAGGTTTGCTGCATATTTCTGAAATTACCTGGGAGCGTTTGACCAATGTGGAAGATGCCCTGAAGGTAGGCGATGAAATTGAAGTAAAACTGCTGGACATTGACCGTGATGGAAAACTGAAACTTTCACGCAAAGCCCTGCTTCCAAAACCAGAAGGTTACGTGGAGCGCGAGCGCAGTGATCGAGGAGGCGACCGCGGAGGTGATCGTCGTCCGCCACGTGGAGACAACCGCGGAGGTAGAGATAGCCGTGATGGAAGAGGTCGTGACAGCCGTGATCGTGGAGACCGTCGGCCGCCAAGAGAAAACAGAGAATAATTCTTATTGATAATAATTGAATGCCCGCTTGACGGGCATTTTTTTCTTAAGATTATGGAACAATGGAATCAAAAAATAGCAGAGCAGCTGAAGCAAGAGCTGAACGATGTTAAAGAACGGGACCTGCGTTTCTTTCGCATTGCCGAATACCTGCGCATGGTGAAGCGGGTGGACGATTTTTCGGAGACTTGTCAGCAATGCAAAAAATTTCAAGCTGAGATTGAACGGGAAGTCAAAACAATCCGCCTGGCGGTAACCGAAACAGGCAAGGAGCGGCGAACCTACGACCGGCATATTGACCAACTGGCCCGTCACATGAAAAAGGAACATGGCTTTTTCCCGCCGTATTATTATACCTATTCGTACAGCTTTTTCTACACCTTGATTGCCGCAATCATTGGATTGCTGATCAGTTTGCTTTTTCCATCCATCGATCGCTGGTTTTTTGTTGTTCCGGGCATCATCGTCGGCTTAATGGCCGGACAGCTGATTGGGAACCGAAAGGATTCGCAGATTCGGTCAAATAATAAGTTGTTGTAATGATTTATTCTTGCTGAATGTCGATCGGTTTTTTATTGTAAAAAGCCAAGACATTCGCAGATGAAGCTTTTTATTTACCTCTTAGTTTTCGTATCGATGAATTCCCGTATCAACAAGCAGACGATAGAATATCCGGTAACCAAAAAGGAAGCTACCAAAGACGTTTATTTTGAAATCGAAGTGGACGATCCTTACCAATGGCTTGAAGCTGATCATTCGGGAGAAACAGCCGACTGGGTGAAAGCTCAAAATAGAACAACCTTTGGCTACCTGGCAACCTTGCCCAATCGAGAAAAGATCAAGCAACAGCTCACTGACTTGCTCGACTATCCAAAGCATGGCACCCCGTTTAAGAAAGCCGGGAAATACTTCTTCTTTAAAAATGATGGTCTTCAAAACCAAAACGTTTTATATCGAACCACCGATTTGACTGCCGAGGCCGAAGTTATTCTTGATCCGAATACCCTGTCGGATGATGGCACGGTCGCTTTGTCGCAGGTTGAAGTTTCGGACGACGGGAAACACCTGGCGTATATGGTCACCAAGTCGGGCTCGGATTGGAACGAGATCTTTGTGAAAGACCTTGAAACCGGGAAACTGCTGGACGACCATATTGAGTGGGTCAAGTTTTCGGGCCTGGCCTGGTATGATGATGGTTTGTTTTACAGTGCCTACAACAAGCCTGAAGAGGCGAAAAAGCTGTCTGAATCCAACGAATTTCAAAAAATATACTACCACAAGCTGGGTACGTTGCAAGTCGATGATCAACTGGTCTTGGAAGATCGGAATCAACCCAGACGCCTGTTCGGTGCCGGGGTAACCGACGACAAACGATTTTTGGTCATTTCCATGAGTGAAGCTTCTCATGGTAATGCGATGTTGGTGAAAGACTTGTCGGACAAGGCCAGCGACTATGTCCCCTTGATGAAAAGTTTTGATTATGAGTTTCATGTGGAGAATAATCTCGGCGACAGTTTATTCGTTCGAACCAACTATCAGGCGCCGAAATATCGCTTGGTGAAAATCAATATCAACCAGCCCGAAGAGGAGAACTGGATGGAGACCATCCCCGAAAAGAAGGAGGTGCTTCAAACCGTCAATTTTGTGGGTGGGCGAATTGTGGCTGAATATATGAGAGATGCTCACAGCGTGGTTGAAGTGTATCAGTACGACGGGGCTTTTGAATACGAAATCAAACTGCCCGGTATTGGAACCGTGGATGGTTTTTCAGGTGAAAAAAACGATCCGGAGGTGTTCTACAGCTATTCGTCATTTAATACACCAGGCGAAGTTTACAACTACGATTTTGAAAAAAAAGAAGGCCGTTTGTTTTTTCGTCCGAATGTCAATTTCAATCCCGACGAGTTTGTGGTGAAGCAGGAGTTCTATGAATCGAAAGACGGTACGCCGGTTCCGATGTTCATCGTGCATAAGAAGGGAGTGGAGATGAATGGGAACAATCCCACCTTGTTGTATGGCTATGGTGGATTTAATGTGAGCCTGACTCCTTCGTTTTCGACCACGCGCATGGTGTTTATTAACAGTGGCGGAGTGCTGGCCGTGGCAAATCTTCGCGGGGGCGGGGAGTATGGCGAAGCATGGCACCAGGCAGGTACCAAGCTCAACAAGCAAAATGTGTTTGATGATTTTTTTGGCGCTGCCGACTATTTAATCACCCAAAATTATACATCGAGCGAAAAGCTGGCCATTATGGGGGGCTCGAACGGTGGACTATTGGTGGGCGCCGTCATTAACCAAGGCCCGGAATTGTTTAGAGTAGCGCTGCCTGCCGTCGGTGTGATGGATATGCTCCGTTTTCATCGGTTCACCATTGGCTGGGCCTGGGCTGGCGATTATGGCACCAGCGACGACAGCCCGGAAATGTTCGAATACCTTAATGGCTATTCGCCTTACCACAATATCCGGAAGGGCGTGGATTATCCCGCCGTATTGGTCACGACCGCCGACCATGACGACCGCGTGGTGCCTGCACATTCTTTTAAATACATCGCCCGGCTGCAGGAACTGCATACAGGACCGATGCCGGCTTTGATTCGTATTGATACCAAGGCCGGACACGGGGCAGGAAAGCCAACGGCCAAGTTGATTGACGAATACACCGATGTTTGGTCGTTTGTATTTTATCATTTGGAAATGAAGCTGTCGTAAGCTTGACAAATCCCCTGAAAATATTGTATTTTTATTTCCCGGAAGTCAAGCGACCCTCTGGGATTATTTTTTGTATGAAGATCAATTACTTAGTTATAGAAGGAAATATTGGATCGGGGAAAACCACCCTGGTGAATAAGATCGCCGATGATTTTGGTGCGCGGACATTGCTGGAGGGTTTCGACGACAACCCGTTTTTGCCCAAGTTTTATGCCGATCCGGAAAAATTCGCTTTCCCACTTGAGATGTCGTTTATGGCTGACCGCTACAACCAACTGAAACGAAATATTCGCGAATTTGAGTTGTTCAGCTCCTTTTTGGTTACGGATTATTATTTTATGAAATCGCTCATCTTTGCGCAGACTACCCTTTCTGCCGACGAATACATGCTCTATGAGCGATTTTTTAATATCATTTATGAAAAATTGCCCAAGCCTGACCTATATGTCTATCTGCATGCTGATGTCGACAAGCTAATGCAGAACATTACCAAACGCGGGCGTTCCTACGAGCAAAATATCAGTGCAGGGTATTTGGCAGAAATCACGCAGGGGTACTTTCGATTTTTTAAGCGGCAAAACGATTTTCCGATTTTGGTGGTCGATACCAATCAAATTGACTTCGTAAAGAACCAGAATGATTATCAAAAACTTCTAGGGATAATATTCGAAAACGACTATCCACGTGGGATTAACAGGGTTCTGATCGATTAAAAAAGTGGTTGGTATGCTTTCATTTCATCAAAACATTGCTAATTTTGTGAACAAGTACCGAATGAATTCAAAATTAAACATTTTAATACTGTCAACATGAGAAAAATTAGTTTTAAACCTCTGGCCTTTTTTGCTTTGGCTGCTGTCCTTTTCGCCGGTTGTTCCGGTCTTCAGAAAATGAAGAAGAATGCAGATCAAATTGATTTCAAAGTAACCCCTGAGATTCTTGAAGCCCACGGTGGCGACGTTGATGTTGCTATTGACGGACGTTTTCCTGCGAAATACTTTAATAAGAAAGTCACCTTGGTGGCAACACCTGTTTTAACTTACGAAGGTGGCGAAACAGCTTTTGAGTCGGTAACGGTTCAAGGTGAAAAAGTAGATGCGAACAACAAAGTGATCAGTTATACAAACGGAGGAAACTTCGCCTATAATGATGCTGTCGCTTATGACGACGAGATGCGTGTTTCGGATCTTGAGATTCGTATTACAGCATCAAAAGGCTCGAAAAGCGTTGATTTTGAACCCATCAAAGTCGCCGATGGTGTATTGGCCACTTCTGAAATGGTGATTAACTATCCTTCTCCAATTTTAGGTGTTCAACGTGAAAAAAACACCACCGGAGTTTATGACCCAAACATTGATGCATTCCAACGTATCGTACCAGACCAGTACGTCGCTGACATTCACTACCTGATCAATAGCGCTTACGTTCGTGGTACCGAGTTGAATAGCGAAGATGTGGAGCAACTGTACGCATATACGAAAGATGCTTTCGATGCGGAACGTAAAGAACTGAAAGGTGTTGAAATTTCGGCTTATGCTTCTCCTGATGGTGAGTTGGACTGGAATACGAAACTGTCACAGCAACGCGAAAGCTCTTCGAACCAAGTGGTTGCAAGAGAATTGAAAAAAGCGGAAGTTGAAGCAGAACTGAAAACAAAATTCACTCCCGAAGACTGGGAAGGATTCCAGGAAATGATGGAGAAGTCAAACATTCAGGATAAAGAATTGATCTTGCGTGTTTTGTCTATGTACTCAGATCCTGAAGTTCGCGAGCGCGAAATCAGAAACTTGTCTTCTGCATTTACTGTTGTGGCCGATGAAATTCTTCCTAAACTGCGTCGCGCAAAGATCGCTGCCAGTGTTGATCTGATTGGTAAAACAGATGAAGAAATTGCTGCTTTGGCCGATTCAGATCCTGCATCATTGAATCCTGCTGAGTTGCTTTATGCTGCTACTTTGACTGACGACCAGAACAAAAAACTGGCGATCTACAATTCATTTATCAAAGTCTATCCGCAAGACTGGAGAGGACCGAACAACGCTGGTATGGTGTTGGCACAACAAGGTAAATACGGTGAGGCAAAACCATTGTTTGAAAAAGCCGAAGGTCTTGCAACAGATGAGCCTATCATTAAAAACAACTTGGGTGCTGTAGCCTTGTACGAAGGTGATATCGAAAAAGCTGAGACTTTGTTTGGTGCCGCTTCAGGCGCCGGCGACGAAGTAAACTACAACCTGGGTATTGTAGCCCTGAAAAAAGGTGAATACGACAAAGCTGTTCAATTGTTTGGCGACAGCGATTCTCCAAACGTTGGCCTGGCTAAAATTTTGGCCGGTGACAACAATGGCGCTTTAAAATCATTGGAAAATTGCACTTGGGAAGGTTGCTTCATGAAAGAATACTTCAAAGCAGTGGTTGGTGCGCGTACAGCCAAGGAAAACCTGATGTACGAAAGCCTCGAAAAAGCGGTCGAAATGAAACCTGAGTTGAAAGAAAAAGCAGCTTCTGATTTGGAATTTGCAAAATACTGGGATGATCCAAAATTCCAGGCAATTGTTGACTAATCACAAGCTTTAAGCATACAAAAAAAAGCGGCCTCAAACGGGGTCGCTTTTTTTTGTATGCTGGCTTTTCAATTGAGCCTTGAGGTCTTGACTGGGCCTTGTCCTTAGTACCGGAATTTTTTAAACAAGTCCCACAAAACAATGCCGGCGCTGACGGAGATGTTAAAGGAGTGTTTGATGCCAAACTGTGGAATTTCGATGGCCCCATCGCACAGGTCAATCACCTTTTGTTGTACGCCTTTCACTTCGTTGCCAAAAACAAGTGCCAGCCGGTCGTTCTCTTCTACTTCAAAATCCGGAAGCAGGATGCTGTTCTCCACTTGCTCAATGGCGAACACTTTGTAGCCGACTTCTTTTAGCTTGAGAACCGAGTCTTCAGTTTTTTCGAAGTAGCTCCAGGGAACCGACTTTTCGGCATCCAAGGCTGTTTTATGAATTTCCTTATTGGGAGGCGTGGCTGTAATGCCGCATAAGTGTACCGCCTCAATCAGCAAGGCATCGGAGGTTCTGAATAAGGAGCCAATGTTGTTGCAGCTGCGGATGTTGTCCAAAACCACCACCAGCGGTGTCTTGTTGGTTTGTTTATATTCTTCGGCGCTGATACGCCCCAGTTCGTTTGTTCTTAGTTTACGCATGTCAGTGGTTTACCATTCAACTGCTTTTCGTCGGAAAGGCATGCTCATGCATCGGGCACCCCCGCCGCCTCGGGCCAACTCGGAGCCGGCAATGGTGATGACACATTTTCCGCCCTTCGGGAGTTCTGCTTTTCCGCTGATATAATCTTCGGCCTTGATGACTTCAAACCCATTCTTGTTGAGTTCTTCCACGGTGTTCACATTGCGTTCGTAGCCGATGACCTGCCCGGGAGCAATGGCCAAAAAGTTGGCACCGCTGTGCCACTGTTCACGTTCCTGTGTCCAGATATCTTTACTCCCGCCACAATGGATCGGTTTTAAATCCATCCCCAGTTTTCTCAAAGCTTTTGGTAGGTTTTTTTCTTCTGTTATGCTGGTTACTTCGCCATTTTCAATCTGAATATGAATGGTGTGGTAGCGATTGGTGCCCAGGATCAGTGGTTCGTAAACCATGCAGGCGTCGCGGTCCAAAAATGTAAAGACCATGTCGAGATGAATGAATGATTCGGGCATATCGGGCAGCTCCTGGATCAGGATATGTTGAATTTTTTCTTTCTTTTCTTTAATGTTTTCAAGAATAAAATCAATGCCTTCGGTGCTGGTTCGAATGCCAGTTCCAATCACCAATACATCTTTGCGGGCAACTTGGAAATCACCGCCTTCGATCATACGGTTTTTGCCGATTGTCAGTTCGTTCGGCTGAAATGGATTGATGGTCTTGGCTTCAAGCATGGGGTGATTTTTGAAAATCGTTTCCATGATCATCGCTTCGCGGTCGCGCACTTTGTTGGCCATTTTGCCAATCACCACTTCATCGCGAAACGACATGGATGCATCGCGGGTAAACAAGAAGTTATGCAATGGAGCCAGACTAAAACGCTCCTGGCTCAGATAGCGCGTCAGGTTGTCGCGTTTAATCGGAACTCCCTGGATCAGTTGCCGCGCCAGTTCGTCGGACTGGATTTCGAGCAAAGCCGGCAGGATGTCTGTAGCACCCTCGGCGGTGCAGATTTCCTGCAGGAGCTTTTGGCGCACCAGATCATTGGTTAAAACTTCACTTAGGAGGTCTTTTACTTCAAAACAGCGGCTCGTTTTTGACAGCACGCCTTTCATTTGCTGATACTCTTTTCCGGCCACGGCCAAATTCAGAATGTCGCTGTACAATGCTCGCTTGGCTGTCTCGGGGGTCATTTCTTCTACTTCAAGCCCCGGTGTATGCACAATTACGCCCTCGAGTTCCCCAAACTCGGAGGTGACGTTCACGTTTAATCTTTCAGACATGATACCCTTTTCTAAAATTTGGTCAAATATAGTAACTCTAAACCGGAAGATAATCTGAAACAGGATGGTTTCGTTTCAAGTTAAATAACATGTCATTATCTTCGCATAGTAAACGATGAAACAATTATTGATCTTGATCCTGGCAGTATTTTGTCTGGCTGGTTTTGTCCGTGGGCAGCAGCCGGATTCCCTTCATTTTCTGGAAGCAATTGAGGGAGACGGGGAGACTTTGCCTCATCTTGAGTTGGACGAGATTCCGGTTTTCCCGAAACCTGAGTTTGAAAGCCGAAGAATGGAAAAGCGCTACTATCGGCTCGAACAGAAAGTGAAAAAGGTGTATCCGTACGCGCAAAAAGCAGCTGAATTGTTGATGAAGTACGAAGACGAATACCTGGCAGCCGAGAGTGACAAGGAGCGCAAGAAGTATGTGAAGCAGGTTGAAAAAGAGTTGTTTGATCAGTATGGCCCAGAGTTAAAAAAATTGTCGATTTCGGAAGGGCGGATTCTGATTAAGCTGATTGACCGCGAGACCGGACACACCTCGTACGAACTGATTAAAGATCTGAAAGGCGGGGTGATGGCATTTTTCTGGCAGGGAGTCGCCCGTATTTTCGGGAATGATTTGAAGGAAGAATACGATCCGGTGATCGAAGATCTTTTGATTGAGCAAATCATTCTGCGCATTGAGGCGGGGATGATTTAGGGGGAATTCGTAAATTAGACTTTTAACAATGAGGCGCATCTTTATTGGTATAAACATCAGCTTGTCGCCGGAGTCGCAGCAGGTTCTTAGCCGGCTTAAAATCGAACTAAGGGACGAACCGATCCGTTGGGAGGTGCCGGAAAAGCTGCATATTACCCTCTGTTTTATTGGCAGCGTATTGCCCGGGCAGTTGGAAACTGTTTGCGAAATTTTGCAGCAAGTCAGTCAGGAGCAGGCCGTTTTTTCTTTTCTGCTGAAAAACCTGTCCTGCTTCAAACGCCGGGGCGAGCCTGCCGTTGTGTTTTTTGATGTGGCAAAAGGAGATGAGCTGGTTGGGCTGGCAGGGCAAATAAAGAACAGGCTGAACACCACAGGGATCAGTACCAATCCGGGATTTAATCCGCATGTGACCCTGGCTCGGCTCAAGAAGCTGAAGAACAAGCCTGCCTTTTACGCGGTGATGGACCAAATGAGAGAGACTCCCGCACAGATAGTTGATGTGCAAAAAATCATGCTGTACGAAAGTGTTCTGAAACCTGGCGGGTCGGAGTACAAAATTCTATACGAGTTTAACTTTTCATGATGGCATCTAGCTTCGCTGAATATTCGATTTTTCGAGGCTTGCGTGCGCGTGTTACTCCGGTTTTTGATGTCGACCCAGGTCCTGGCCGCCACTTGCTTTGTTGCAGGTGTCAAAAAGCTGGTTGAATCCGCCTATTTCTTACCGCAACAAGGTGATTTACGTGTGGTTTCTGCTATTGCCTGTTTCCACAGGGTTTGACCCTTTGAAGCAACTTATAATGGTGTAAATCAGAATTTTAAAATCAATATACAGCGAGATGTTTTTCAGGTAAACCAGGTCGTAGGGAAGGCGTTTTAGCATTTCCTCAACAGTTGAGGCGTAGCCATATTTGACTTGTCCCCACGAAGTAATTCCGGGACGAATCTTGTGCAAGTGCGTGAAATGAGGCGCTCGCTTCACAATCTGGTCGATGAAGAATTTCCGTTCCGGGCGTGGCCCTACCAAAGACATTTCTCCTTTGATGACGTTGTAAAACTGAGGAATCTCATCCAGGTGTGTGCGACGCAAAAACTGGCCAATGGGAGTGATCCGGCTATCATTGTGGGCAGACAGTTCAGGACCGTGTGGCTCGGCCTTATCGACCATGGTGCGAAATTTATAGATGGTAAATGGTATCCCAAACCGCCCAATCCGCTCCTGCTTGTACAAAACCGGTCCTTTGCTATCAAGCTTAATGCAAATGGAAATGACAAGATAAACGGGGAGAAACAAGATGATGGCTATGACGGAAAAAACAACATCAATCAGGCGTTTCATGTGGATCTGCCAGGCCGGCATAATTCCGTTGGAAATTTTAAATAGCGGGCTGCTATATATCGCGTTTGTTTTAGCATTCCCCGAAAGCAGGTCGAATAAGTCGGGAATGCCCCAAATGGTTAGCGTTCGATTTTGTAGCGAGGTCAGAATTCCGGTCAGTAAATCATGTTGTGACGATTCGATGGCAATAATGACTTCTTCCAGCTGGTATTTCTCGGTTACCTCCGGAAAATTTTTCAATGTTCCCAGCCTGGGTAGAAATTCTTCCAGCGGTGAGTAGTCGCTTTCATTGATCGTTAAAAAACCAACAAACCTGAATCCGGCTGGCCGAACCTGCGTGCTGAGCTCCTTGTAAGTCTGCAGGGCTTTTTCATTGCCGCCAATCAGCAACGTGTTAAACCCAAACTTACGCGTGTGAATGCGATGAATGATCCGGCTGGTTTGAATGAGGCGGAATGTGTAAGTCAATCCAAAATGAAGGGCAAACAGGGTAAAGAAAAGCTGGTAATAGTTTTTGTATGAGCCAATGTAGTCGTCAAGGATCAGGGTGAAGAAGATCACAACGACACCAATCAGCGAGCTTAAAAATGTTTGCCCAAGCTCCAGCAGGCGCGATTTGCGGTAAATGTTGCTGTAGTACCCCCAGAGATAGTAAAAGAGAATCCACAAAGCTGGAATAATCAGTAAGCCCAGGTAAAAACGGCTGGTAAATTCAAGCGGAACCTCCGTCCCAAAATACTGGGGTTCGATGTATTGTTTCCGGTAGATGTAAAACAAGATCCAGCTTGCAGCAGCTGCAATGAAGTCAAAAGATAAGTACCTGATAACTTGTGCTTTTTTATTCATAAGGCCGAGTTTCGTTAGGCCAAATCACGTCGTAGTACAAACGGATTGGGAAAAGTTTAATGCTGCAAAATAGACATTTTAGTCAAGCAGTACGCAGTTCATAAACTTTAATTTATCCCTGATTTCATTCATACAGATTATGGCTTGCTCTAATTCGTTGAGCGATATTGAAATAGCACTTTTATGCTGAATGGCTTGGAGGAAATGTTCTAAGGCGTTTTTCTCGGCGCGCAAGCGCGTTTTACTGACTGGCAAACCTGCTGGCAAGGAAATGTAGTTTTCATCTTTCTGAAAAATTTCAACGAACGATTGGGTGGAAGTAAACATGCCGCCCACGTCAATTTGGGCAATGGAGCCAGTAGCAAACACTAACCGGAGACTGATTGTCCCTGTTTGTTTGGTGCTGTCAAAAGCAAAAACCTCGGTCTTCTTCACCTCACTCTTTTCGGTCGATGCTACATACAGTAAAAGGTTCAGTAATTGGTTTTCAATGTCATTTTTACTGAGTGGAAGCCGAATCGTGATTAGTTTCTGTTTGTTCAGGCGGTGTTGGATGTTCAGGTTTTCATCCAGAAATGCAAACGGGTTAAACAGCAGAATGGTCGATCCGGATTCGTTGGCCAGGTTAATGAGCTGCCTGGTTTCATTCAAGTTTAGTTTCGGAATACTTTTCAAAAACAGGTGGTTGCTTTTTTTTATCACGGTGCGCATTAAGCCAAAAGATGGCGTTTGATTATTGACAAAGATGGCATCCGACTTCCCGAGCAAGTCTTCCGTTGTGTATTGTTGGTTTTCCAGATCCTGGCTGTCAATGTCCTGCACGATGCCGGTAATCTTGAAGTCCTTAAATTGTTGAATCAATTTGATTGATTCCGTTGCAGAAACATCACCCGAAAGAATTCCTATTCTGATCATAGCTGCAAATTAGAAATAAAAAGCTATTTTAAAGGGCTTATAGGAATAGAACTTTTCAACGGTTTTTGTTGATAATGTAGGTTCTTTAAATCCGCTTTAGTCAAGCATTTTGAACTATTTTTACCTAAAATTTTAAAAACAATGGATTCTCGTGACAGTTTAAGACATCAAGGCATGCGAAAACGGCTTGTTGAGGGTATTCGCATCAAAGGAGTCAGAGACCAGCGGGTTTTGGATGCCATTGCGAAAGTACCCCGGCATTTGTTTATGGATAGCAGTTTCATTCAATTTGCATACAAAGATCAAGCTTTTCCGATTGGAGCGGGACAAACCATCTCGCAGCCTTTTACTGTTGCTTTTCAAACTCAGTTGCTTGATGTTCAGCCTAACGAAAAGGTATTGGAAGTGGGTACCGGAAGTGGGTACCAGGCCGCTGTCCTTCTGGAGATGGGGGCTACTGTTTTTACAATCGAACGCCAGCGGGAACTGTTTCTGAAAGTTCAGCAGCTATTGCCGGAGATCGGTTATCACCCGAAATTTTTCTACGGTGATGGTTACAAAGGGTTGCCGACTTACGGACCATTTGATAAAATTATCATAACAGCCGGGGCTCCGGTTGTGCCTGAAGAGCTGTTGCAACAATTGCGTATTGGGGGTGTTTTGGTGGCTCCAATTGGCCCTTCGGAAAAACAAACGATGTGTAAAGTGACCCGAAAATCAGAAGAAGAATATGAAAAGGAAAAGCATGGAACATTTGTCTTTGTTCCCATGTTAAAAGGTACTGTAAATTAAAGCGTAATGATTCAAATTAAGAAGTTCACATTTAACCCGATACAGGAAAACACCTATGTTCTTTACGATGAAACCGGTGAGTGCGTTATTGTAGATGCCGGTTGTTTTTTCGATTATGAAGAGAAAGAATTGGATGATTTTATTCAGGAAAAGCAATTGAGGCCGGTGAAGTTGATCAATACCCATTGTCATTTCGACCATATTTTGGGAATTAATCACTGCCGCAGCAAGTATAGTATTCCATTTTATGCACACCAGGACGATGCTTTTTTGGTTGAAGACATTGTCGCTCATGGCGACCGGTTTGGCATTCCGATCGAACCTGTTGATGCCGTCGATCAGTTCTTAAATGAAGGCGACAAGGTGACTTTTGGAGAGTCAACGCTTGAAGTCATTCATGTTCCGGGGCATGCACCG
Organism: uncultured Sunxiuqinia sp.; assembly: GCF_963974515.1. Classification (GTDB taxonomy): domain Bacteria; phylum Bacteroidota; class Bacteroidia; order Bacteroidales; family Prolixibacteraceae; genus Sunxiuqinia. The sequence continues at coordinate 24,992 of NZ_CAXBDD010000025.1, forward strand.
GGACATGTGGTTCTTCACCAGCCTGAACAGCAATTTCTGATGGCTGGCGATGTGTTGTTTTATGGCAGCATTGGCCGAACTGATCTGCCCAAAGGGAGTTTTGAGCAGCTGGTTGGAAATATCAAAACCAAACTCTTCCGCTTGCCCGATGAAACAACGGTTTTTAGTGGGCATGGCCCCGAGACGAGCATTGGCTTTGAAAAAAAGAGCAACCCTTTTTTAATGGATTGACCGAATCTGTAAGCGGATAAAAATCATTTTTTTGTCCGCTTCTTCCAGTTAATATTACCGCAAACTTCAGAAAAAAATTAAGTATGGGAAGTGATAAATTTGTAGCCCGTCATATTGGTCCCCGCGAGGAGGACATCAAAACTATGTTGGAAGCCATCGGTGTTTCCTCCTTGGATGAATTAATGGATCAGGCTGTTCCGGCCAGCATTCGTCTCGAAAAGCCGTTGCAGTTGCAAGATGGACTGACAGAACGAAAATATTACCGCCGGATTCACGATCTGGCAAAAATGAATAAGGTGTTTAACACCTACATTGGTATGGGATACTACGATACCATTACGCCAGCGGTAATTTTGCGAAACGTGTTGGAAAATCCGGTTTGGTACACTTCCTACACGCCGTACCAGGCCGAAATTTCACAGGGTCGTTTGGAGGCTTTACTGAATTTTCAAACCATGGTTTGTGAGCTGACAGCTATGCAACTAGCCAATGCCTCGCTGCTTGATGAGGCTACTGCTGCTGCTGAAGCCATGGTGTTGATGCACAATGCCCGCTCACGCGCCAAAGCGAAAGCCGGGGCCAATGTCGTTTTGATTGACGAAAACATTTGGCCGCAAACGCTGGATGTGCTTCAAACCAGGGCAACACCATTGAATATTGAATTGCGAATTGGCGCGGCTGCCGACTTCGTTTTTGATGAACAGGTTATCGGACTGATGGTGCAATATCCGAATTCGAACGGCGAAATTTTGTCGTATGCTGATTTGGTTGAGCAGGCACACGCGGTAGAAGCAAAGGTGGCAGTAGCTTCCGATCTGCTGAGCCTGGCCCTGCTCACTCCGCCGGGAGAATGGGGGGCTGATGTTGTTTTCGGAAGCTCCCAACGATTTGGTGTACCCATGGGGTATGGGGGGCCGCATGCTGCTTTCTTTACGGCACGCGATGAATTTAAACGCATTATGCCCGGACGAATTATCGGGGTTTCAAAAGATAAACATGGCAACCGGGCTTTACGCATGGCCCTGCAAACCCGCGAGCAGCATATCAAGCGTGAGCGGGCCACATCGAACATTTGCACCGCGCAGGCTTTGCTGGCCACCATGGCTGGCTTTTATGGCGTTTATCACGGGCCCGAAGGTATCCGTGGAATTGCTGAGCGTGTACATGCCATCGCCGTTCTGCTGGATGAAGAAATCTCGGCATTGGGCTACCGCCAGCTCAACCAAAATTATTTCGACACTATTCGATTTGCACTACCCAAACATGTGAAACGCGAAGATATTGAGTGGCTGTCACACGAGCTGGAAATGAATTTCCGCTACTTTGAGAACGGGGAGGTTGGCTTAAGTATTGACGAAACAACCAACCTGGAAGATATTAACTGGATGATCGAGGTGTTTGCCAAAGCGGCCAATAAGCGCTATCCAACCATTACTGTTTATCCTGAAAAAGGAAATATTGATTCGGCTTATACCCGAAGTTCTTCGTTTATGCAACAGGAAGTTTTTCGGAAGTATCGTTCTGAAACAGAAATGCTCCGTTACATCAAAAGGTTGGAACATCGCGACATTTCATTAACCCACTCCATGATTCCGCTTGGATCGTGTACCATGAAGCTGAATGCGGCAACAGAAATGCTTCCGCTAAGCTGGTTCGAGTTTAGCAGTATTCATCCCTTCGTGCCGAAGAACCAGGCACGCGGTTACCAGGAAATGATGGAAGAGTTGCGCCGCGACTTGGCCGAGATTACGGGTTTTGCCGATGTCAGCTTGCAACCAAATTCGGGTGCTGCCGGTGAATACGCTGGTCTCATGGTGATTCGCGAATATCATTTAAGCCGTGGCGAGAATCAGCGAGATGTGGTTCTGATTCCGTCGTCGGCTCACGGAACCAACCCGGCCAGCGCGGTGATGGCAGGCATGAAAGTGGTGGTTGTTCCCTGCGACGAACGGGGCAACGTGGATGTGGAAGCTTTACGTCAGAAAGCTGAAGAGTTTAAGGAAACCCTGTCTGCCTTTATGGTGACTTACCCATCGACACACGGGGTGTTTGAAGCCTCAATTGTTGAGATGTGCGATATTATTCACCAGTACGGGGGGCAGGTTTACATGGATGGTGCCAACATGAATGCCCAGGTTGGGCTGACTAATCCGAAGCGAATTGGCGCCGACGTTTGTCACCTGAACTTGCATAAAACCTTTGCGATCCCGCATGGGGGTGGTGGACCTGGCGTTGGCCCAATTGCGGTGGCCGAGCATTTGGTCGACTTTTTGCCGTCGCATCCGGTCATGAATAATGGTCATGTTGGTATTTCTGCGGTTTCGGCTGCACCATGGGGAAGCGCTTCTGTGCTGCCAATTACTTATGGTTATATCAAAATGCTGGGGGCTGATGGACTGACTAAAGCTACGCAAGTCGCCATTCTGAATGCCAATTACATTGCCAGCCAGTTGAAAGACACCTACGGAATCTTGTATGTAGGTGAAAAAGGTCGCGTAGCTCATGAAATGATTCTGGAGTGCCGTCATCTTAAAGCGGCTTCAGGAATAACCGAAGCAGATATTGCCAAGCGCTTGATGGATTATGGATTCCATGCACCAACCTTATCGTTTCCGGTACATGGTACCTTGATGATTGAACCGACAGAAAGTGAGTCGAAGCAAGAGCTGGATCGCTTTATTGAGGCTCTGAAAGCTATTTTTGATGAAATTCAAGCCATCATTGAAGGAAAATCGGATAAGGAAGATAACCCGCTGAAGCATGCACCTCACACATCTGAAACGGTGACCTCGGATAACTGGGAGCATTCCTACAGCCGTCAGCAGGCCGCCTTCCCTTTGACATGGCTCAAGGAAAATAAATACTGGCCTCCGGTTGGCCGGGTTGACGATGCTTATGGCGACCGCAACTTGATGTGCACCTGTGACCCGATAGAAAGCTATCAATAATTATCATATAATGACTGCTGTTTTGTATCTTTACAGCAGTCATTTTTATTACCATGATTACATACCCAATTGCAAAGATTAATTTAGGACTGCTGATTACCGAAAAGCGGCCCGACGGATTTCATGATATTGAAACCGTTTTTTATCCGGTTCCCATTCAGGACGCGCTGGAAGTTGTGGAGTGTGATTCGTTTAAAATCAGCATCACAGGCATTGATTTGAACGAGGACCCCGAGAAGAATCTGGTGGTAAAAGCGTATCACTTGCTACGAAATGATTTTCAGTTGCCCCCGGTCAGTATTCATCTTCATAAAAATATTCCGGTGGGAGCTGGTCTCGGAGGCGGATCGGCCGATGCCGCGTACATGCTACTTCTTTTAAATGACTTGTTTCAGCTGGAAATTAGCGAAGAGCAGCTATTAGAATACGCCTTGAAACTGGGAAGCGATTGCCCGTTTTTTATTCGGCAAAAACCTGCTTTTGCGCGGGGACGTGGTGAACTGCTGGAGGAACTGCCGATCAGCTTGAAAGGCTACCACTTGGTGGTCATTAAACCCCCGGTTCATATCGCTACTGCTGAAGCCTATCAGGATGTAGTGCCCGCGAGAAGCCGGATTTCACTCAAAGCGCTGGTACGGTTTTCGGTCACCAAGTGGAAGGGGAATATTCAAAATCAGTTTGAACGAACGGTATTTCCCAAACACCCTGAGGTGGAGGAAATCAAACAAACCTTATACAAATTCGGAGCAACCTTTGCGCTGATGTCGGGTAGTGGTTCGGCTGTCTTCGGTCTTTTTACATCTGAAAAAAAGTCGCTGATCTCGCGCTTTCCGGCGGACTACCAAATTTTCTTTCAAAAGCTTTAATTCCTTGAGGATTGAATTGTGTTGATCATTTAAGGTTTCCTTAAGAAAATCTTCAGAAACTTTAACAGCTTGCTTTGTAACGTTTTGAGTTTTTACTGGTCTATAAATCAGAAAACAATTAGAAACAAACAAGTAAGTCTTAAAGCTATGAAACGAATCATTAAACAGGTGTTTTTTGCGATTGTGTTGATGGTAGCCCTAACAGGGATGAAAGTAAAAGTAACCAGTTCGCTATTGCAAGCAGAAGTTGAACCGGAGCTGGAGCTCGAAAACTGGATGGTTGACGAATTTTTCTGGAACAAGAAATCGATTGATTTAACTCCGGCAACAGACAAACCGTTGGAATTTGAAGTGTGGATGACTGATGACAACTACTGGAGGTAAGTCTGTCGTTGGCTGTAGAAACACCAGAAAGAAAAAAAAGGGACCATTGGGTCCCTTTTTTTATAGTGGTTTGATTTCAATCATCAAATGCTTCTTAGGAATTTTCTCTCCCGGCTTGACGTACACTTTAACGATCTTGCCATCAAAAGGCATTTGCACGTTGTTGTGCATTTTCATAGCCTCTAAAATTAAGAGGCTATCGCCTTCCTTGAGTTTTTCACCCACTTTTACATGAACATCAATGATTGTTCCGGGGATGAAAGAATAAATATGATTCATATTGGGTTCTTCCCAAATCGGACGATTACGGTACTTGCGGGTATATTCAGTATAATATTTTGCGCTGTGTACGATAATCGTTTCGTATTTCTGTTCAGCCATAGTTCTGATTTTTTGTTTAAAATGGAGGAATTCCGTGTTTTTTGCTCGGACCCATAACCGATTTGTTTGCCGATACCTGTAGGGCATGGAGCAACATTTTGCGGGTATCTTCAGGCTCAATCACTTCATCAATGTACCCTCTAGCAGCGGCCACATAGGGGTTGGCAAATTTTGTTTTGTACTCCTCTATTTTAATTTGACGCATTGCTTCCGGATCGGCCGCTTCAGCAATTTCCTTGCGGAATACGATGTTGGCAGCTCCTTCAGGTCCCATCACTGCAATTTCGGCTGTTGGCCATGCAAAAACAAAATCGGCACGAAGGTGGCGTGAGTTCATGGCGATGTAACCGCCTCCATAGGCTTTTCGGATAATAACCGTAATTTTTGGTACCGTGGCCTCGCTGTACGCGTAGAGAATTTTTGCTCCGTGGCGAATAACTCCGGCATGTTCCTGGTCAACTCCTGGCAAATACCCGGGCAGGTCTTCCAGGGTGATGATCGGAATGTCGAAAGCGTTGCAGTAGCGAATAAAGCGGGCAGCCTTATCGGAGCTGTCACAATCCAGTACCCCGGCCAGAACCTTTGGTTGGTTGGCGACAAAACCTACTGTTTCGCCGTGCAAACGACCAAATCCAATCACAATATTAGGTGCAAATAATTCCATGATTTCAAAGAAGTCGGAATTATCCGTGATGGCTTGAATAATGTCCCGAATGTCATAAGGCATTTTCGGGTCGCCTGGTACGATATTCTCAATTTTCTTTTTCTTCTTCGGAAGTTTAGGCTCAATTTTGGTCGCCTTTTGCTTGTTGTTCCATGGAATATAGGCCATCAGTTTTTTGATCTGCTCAAAACATTCCAGTTCACTCTCGGCATAAAAATGAGCATTTCCGGTAATTTCGGCATGGACCTTGGCTCCTCCCAATTCTTCCATCGAAATTTCTTCACCCAGTACGGTCTTGATAACGCTTGGACCCGTGATAAACATTTTGGAGATGTTATTTACGACAAAAACGAAGTCGGTAAGCGCCGGAGAATAAACTGCTCCCCCTGCACAAGGTCCTAAAATAACCGAGATCTGAGGGATAACTCCTGAAGCCAGCGTGTTGCGGAAGAAAATTTCACCATAACCAGCCAGTGAGTCAACACCTTCCTGGATCCGGGCACCACCTGAGTCGTTGATTCCAATTAATGGTACACGCATTTTGAGGGCGTGGTCCATAATTTTTGTGATTTTCCGGGCGTGCATTAAACCCAGTGATCCACCGGCCACGGTGAAGTCCTGAGCGAAAATACATACCGGAGAACCATGGACTGTTCCTGTGCCGATGATCACACCATCGCCGTGCAATTTCTTATTTTCCATGTCAAAATCGCGGGCTGCGTGCTCAACAAACAGGTCATACTCGTGAAATGAACCCTGGTCAAGGATGTATAAAATACGCTCGCGGGCAGTGAGTTTCCCCATTGCAACTTGTTTCTCAATGGCTTTTTCACCACCACCTTTGAGAACTTCACTCTTCCTTTTTCGAAGGTCAAGGATATTCCGTTTCAACGACATATTAAATAGTTTTAATTAAAAAAAATGTTCCGGTTAGCCGGAGACCGTTAAAAGTTTATGTTAGCTCTTTGTGTTTTTAACGGGTCAAAATTAGAATTTTTTCAAACACTAAGCTATTTTTTTTAAACATTTGATGTTTGGTCATACGGGAGAGCTAATATTTGGTTTTGAACAATTTGCCTTATGGTTTGAAGGTTCACTTAGCGGCTTCCCTGTTTATAGAGATAGGCCGCCAGGGCACCAAAAAGTATGTTAGGAATCCATGCTGCTATGATAGGCGCGACAGCTCCGGAGAGGGCAAACACAGTCGATATTTGCATAAACATAATGTACGTAAAACTAAATAAAATACCCAGGCCGAGATGAAGACCAAGTCCTCCTTTGACTTTGCGCGAGGCCAGCGAAACGCCCATCAAAGTTAAGATGAAGGCCGAAAAAGGCCCGGAAAGCCTTTGGTGTTTTTCGATTTCAAACTCTGTGGTGTTAACTCCCCGTCGTTTCATTTCTCTTATTTCTTCATTCAGATCAGGTAATTTCATGGTTTCAACAATGTTTTTCATCACCCGATAATCATCCGGGGTCATATTCAGAGTCGTGTCGATTTTGGTGCCGGTAGTAATGGTTTCGTCATAGCCGTCAATATCACGGATGAAGTAATTGTTGATCACCCATTTCATGTCTTCCCGGTCCCATTTAATGTAGTCGGCTTCCAACTTCGATTTGAGTTGGCCCTCCTCAAATTTTTCGATGGTGAATTTATACCCCACATCATTGGAGGTATTATAGCTTTGCATATAAATAAATACTCCGGGCGAAAGTTGGCGGTGGATATTTCGTTCAAGGTAATTTTTCGGCGAATCAATATAAGTCGTTCTGAAATCAATTCGTTTTTTATTGGACGGAGGAATGATGTAATTTCCGAGGGTGTAGGAAAGTAAAGCAATAATGAATGCTGAAATCATATACGGCCTCATGAGTCTTGCATAGGATACTCCGCTGCTTAGAATGGCAATGATTTCGGAGTTGTATGCCATTTTTGAGGTGAAATAAATAACTGCAATGAATGTGAACAGGGCGCTGAATAAATTTGCATAAAATGGGATGAAGTTCAGGTAGTAATCAAAAATGATGGCATTCATCGGTGCGTCTTTCGAAATAAACTCATCCAGATTTTCAGAGAAATCGAACACCATAGCAATGCTGATAATCAGTGCAATGGAGTAGAAGAAAGTCCCCAGGAATTTCTTAATAATATAGATGTCAATTATTTTCAGCTTTGGTATTTTCATATCCAATTCTATAGGCGTTTTCCTAATTGTTGTACCATCTCTTCTTTCCAGGCTTTGAAGTTGTCTACCAAAATCTGCCTGCGGGCTTCCTTCACAAGCCACAAATAAAAAGCCAGGTTGTGCTGGCTCGCAATCTGGGCACCCAACATTTCATTCGAAATAATCAGATGACGCAAAAACGCTTTGGAATAGTGGTGGTCGACAAATGATGTGCCATCCGCGTCGACGGGTGAAAAATCATTGGCCCACTTTTTATTTCTCATGTTGATAATTCCTCTTTTTGTAAACAACATGCCGTTGCGTCCGTTTCGCGTGGGCATTACGCAATCAAACATATCCACTCCCCGGTCAATGGCTTCCAGTATATTGATGGGTGTTCCAACCCCCATTAGGTAGCGGGGTTTGTTTTGTGGAAGAATTGGATTCACCACTTCAATCATGGCGTACATGTCGGCTTCGGATTCGCCCACCGATAGTCCTCCAATGGCGTATCCATCACTTGGAATGGAACTGACATGTTTGGCTGCCGCCTCTCTCAAGTCAGTGTACACAGCGCCTTGCACAATGGGAAACAGCGACTGTCTGTGCCCGTACAAGGGCTTGGTTTTCTCCATTTGATTGACACAGCGTTCGAGCCAGCGTTGTGTGAGTTCAAGCGATTTTTTGGCGTAGTCATAATCGGCATCTCCCGGCGTGCACTCATCAAAAGCCATCATGATGTCAGCCCCGATTTTTCGCTGGACATCAATGACACTTTCGGGGGTAAAAAGGTGGCGCGATCCGTCAATATGCGATTGGAATTTAGCTCCCTCTTCGGTTAGTTTCCGGATGTCACCGAGCGAAAAAACCTGGTAACCACCGCTGTCGGTCAGTATTGGCCCGCCCCAGCCATTAAACTTATGCAGTCCGCCAGCCGCTTCAATGATATCGGTTCCCGGGCGCAAATACAAATGGTACGTATTGCCAAGAATGATTTGTGCCTGGATGTCATCTTTTAGTTCTTTAACATGAATACCTTTCACCGAACCGGCAGTTCCTACCGGCATAAAAATGGGGGTTTCAATTGTTCCGTGTCCAGTTTCCAGCATTCCGGCCCGGGCTTGGCTGTTAACTGCTTGATGTTGAAGCGTAAAATCCATGTGCTGATTTTTGAGTGCTCAAAGATAGCTATAAAAGTTAAACCATAAGAAATAAGGCTTTCAGGCCTTGGGTTATTTTCACGTAAAGATGCGTGAGAAGTCTGTTTGATTGTTATTTTTGCGTGTAAAATCAAATCATGGATTGCAGCTTCTTTGAACGAACGATGATAGAGTGGATTGCACCTGGCCTTTTTTTTAGTGCCGTCGTTATTGAACTATTCTTTTTGTTGTTTTTCTTCCTTCGCTTGATATTTCTGAGAAAAATGTCAGCGAACGGGCTGGCTCAGCCTATTAGTATTTGTCTTGCTGTGCGCAATGAGGAGGAACGTATCGAATCCATTTTGACAGATTTACTGGAACTGGATTATCCAGATTATGAAGTGGTGCTTGTCGATGATTTTTCAGAAGATCACACCCTTCTTAAAGTAGCGCAACTGGCCAAAAAATATCCACGGCTAAAGTTTACATCCATCAGCCAGGAAACCAACTTTTCAGAGAAAATTGCGATTAACTTGTCTTTGAAGGCAGCATCATTCGATCGCATTGTTTTTTTAAGTCCCGAAAGTCAGTCAGTTGATTCAGCATTTTTGAAGAAGTTGGATGACAACGCCGGCGATTCAAATTTGATGATGTGCTACATTAACTTTGCGCCCCAAAAAAGCTGGCGTAACAAGCTTTGCCGAATCGAACGGCTGACAGCTTTCGTTTATTCAGCCGCTTTTTCGATGGCCGGACTACCGGTGTTTTACGAAGATCGAAATGTGCTTTTCCAGAAGTCTATCTACTTTGATCAATCTGGATTCCGCGGAAAAATGAACGATCATTTTGCGAATCTCGAATTGATTTTCAACGATCGGTTTAAAAAGAAAATCCATGTGTCGATTGATCCGGACACCTTTATTTACGAGCAAGGTGGGATTCAACGCGGCGTTTTTTTTGATCTTCTGAAAAAGAGAATACGGTTAACCCAGCACTTGGGATTCTGGAAACGACTGGTTTATTTCATGGGTGATCTATCCAAATCCTTGTTTTTCGGCACCTTGGTCTGGATGTTGGTCACTGAACCTAAAAACTGGGTGTTTGTTGTTGTTCCTGCCATACTTGTTCTGGTGATGCAATTTTTTATTCTTAAAAGTGTGGTCGCTCATTTGAAGGAAGATAAAATCTTGTTATCTTCGTTTGTGTACGTTTATATCAGACCGGTGCTAAATTTGTTACAGGCCACAAAAAACTACATCAACGATAAAAAAAATAAATGGAATTAAATCCTAATTTGTCCGATAAGGCCCAACAGGACTTCGCCTTGGTTGAATCCGCCTTAAAAGGGGATGAAAAAGCATTTGCTAAGCTGCTAAGTAAATACAAGGATGCCATTTATTTTATGCTCCTGAAGATGGTAAACAACAAGAGCGATGCAGAAGATCTGACTATCGAGGCCTTTGGAAAAGCGTTTAAAAACCTGCATCAGTATTCTCCAAGTTATGCGTTTAGCACCTGGCTATTTAAGATCGCATCAAATAACTGCATCGATTTTCTGCGAAAGAAAAAAGGTGTGCATGTGTCGATTGAAAGTAACTCCGACAGCAATGACAGTGAGCAGACCGTCCGGCTCAAGTCGAGAGACCCCAACCCGGAGGAAAAGCTGATTCGCATACAAAAAGCCATTTTGCTGCGCCGCATTGTACACAAGCTCAAGCCACGCTACCGAACGCTTGTCGAACTACGTTATTTTCGTGAATTTTCCTACGAAGAAATTGCAAAAGAGCTAAATTTGCCGCTCGGAACTGTAAAGGCTCAATTGTTCAGAGCTCGTGAAATGCTGTTCAAAATGATTGAGTCGACGGAGATCGACGACAAGGATTCCTAACATATTGGATTTTAGTTCGGTTGGTTGTCAATTTAGGCTAAGCGAATTTGAATGCTCACGGTGTCAGTCGTGGTGTCTTCATCTATTAAGCGAAATTTATGGAAATCATCAATAAATATTTTCCGGATTTAACGGGCCGGCAGCAGGAACAGCTGGCTCAACTTGGTCCTCTGTACCGCGAATGGAATGAAAAAATTAATGTCATTTCACGAAAAGACATTGATCAGCTTTACGAACGTCACGTTCTTCATTCGTTGTCCATAGCGAAGTACATTCGGTTTGCACCGGGCACTTCGATTATGGATGTTGGCACAGGAGGTGGGTTTCCCGGTATTCCGCTGGCTATATTATTTCCTGAAACAAGCTTTTTACTGGTTGATTCCATTGCAAAAAAAATAAGGGTGGTTGAAGGAATCAGCGAAAGTTTAGGACTGACGAATGTTAGCGCGCGGCAAGACCGCGCCGAGAAAGTAGATGGTCAATTTGATTTTGTGGTGAGCCGTGCGGTAACAGCATTCCCTAAGTTTGTGGCGTTGATCCGGAAAAAGATCAGCAGTAGGCAGAAGAATACGTTAGGAAACGGTATTCTATACCTAAAAGGCGGTGATTTTTCTGACGAGTTGGAACCCTTTAAGAAACAGGTGCAGGTTTATCCTTTGAGTCAGCAGTTTGAAGAGGAATTTTTCGAAACCAAGAAGCTGATTCATTTGCCGCTAAAAAAGCTTCTAAAATAAGTGACAATATTTTGGAGGGAATCAAAAAAGGATTATTTTTGCAGTCCGAATTAAGCGAGAGTACGTTACAAATAAAAATATTGACAAATGAAAAGGACATTCCAACCATCAAACAGGAAGCGCAGAAATAAACATGGATTCCGTGCGAAAATGGCTACTGTGGGCGGTCGCAAAGTTTTGAAGTTGCGTCGTGCAAAAGGAAGAAAGAAATTAACTGTTTCTGACGAACCACGTCACAAGCGTTAGGAAAGCAAGTTAAATCTTAAAATACATTGAGAGGTGAAGAATAACGATTCTTTGCCTTTTTGTGTTTTTAGATACCTGCCTAGGTGCCGCTGACAAGGAATGTCGTGCCAGATTTATCAGTAGCAGTTTCGTCGGCGATTCAATCGGGAAGTAGATTGACAAGCGTTTTATATTTTATTCGCCCTTCTACATACTATTTTTTAAGCTATTTTTGTTACCTAAGAAGATATAAACACTTACCGTATGAGTTTGAAGGCGTACCTGACAAGTAAAAATTTCTGGATGAGTATTTTCCTGGCTATTGCCATAACGATCATGCTGTTGTTGATTACCATGTTTGGCTTGCGGGTTTATACCAACCACGGCGAAGCCTATGCGGTACCCGACTTTTCAGGAATGTTGCTCAGTCAGGCTAAAGAAAAAGTGGCCGAAGCCGAATTGGAATTCCAGATTATGGATTCGGTTTACCTTGAGGAGGCAGAACCAGGTGCCGTAATTGATCAAGTTCCTGCCGCCGGATCGTTGGTTAAGCATGGAAGAACTATTTTTTTCACCATTTGTGCTACCAAGCCTGAACAGGTAGCCATGCCTAAACTAACTGATATTTCCTTCAGGCAGGCAATGAATCTGATGATGAGTTTTGGTCTGAATGTTGGGAATGTGGATTATGTGCCATCGGAATTTCCGAACTTGGTGTTGGAGCAAAAACTTCATGGAAAACCGGTGGAAGAAGGAACCTTGGTTAATAAGGGAGCGAACATCGACTTAACCGTTGGACAAAACCGCTTTGGCGAACGAACCGAAATTCCCAACTTGATCGGCGTACGCCTGGATCAGGCTAATGAATTAATTGCCGTGTCATATTTGAATGTGGGAGCAGTGATCTACGACGATTCGTTCGAATCGAATGCTGATAGTGCCGAAGCCCGTGTTTGGCAACAACGTCCTGAATCCATTCCCGGGGAGGTGATTGAACAGGGAAAATCAATCGATTTGTGGCTGACTGTCGATGAGGAAAAATTAGAACAAGCCAATGAAAAGGATTTGAATTAATGGTTGAAGATAAAAATATTGATTTCGGTGACGATTCTGAAGAGTTGGATGACCAGGTGATGTACGAGCATCACAAGTTGGAAGTTGATCCTGGCCAGAAAATGTTGCGGGTGGATAAATACTTGGTCAACCGGATTGATAACGCCTCAAGGAGCCGGATTCAGGCTGCAGCCGATGCTGGCAACATCTTGGTGAACGGGCAGGCGGTTAAGTCGAACTACAAAGTGAAGCCCGGCGATGAAGTGGCTGTCGTAATGGATTTTCCGCGACGGGAGCTGAAAATTATTCCCGAAGATATCCCACTGAATATTGTTTATGAGGATGATCAGTTGATCGTCCTCAATAAGCAGCCCGGATTGGTTGTTCATCCCGGGCACGGAAATTATTCCGGAACACTGGTTAATGCGTTGGCCTACTATTACACGGACTTGCCACTTTTCAAAAGTGCCGACCCACGCCCAGGACTGGTACACCGGATCGATAAGAACACTTCCGGGTTGATGGTGGTGGCAAAAACCGAGTTGGCAAAAACCAAACTCTCGCTTCAGTTTTTTGAGAAAACGACCAAACGGCAATATGTAGCTTTGGTTTGGGGTAACCTGAAAGAGCCCAGCGGTACTATTGAAGGAAATATCGGGCGCAGCCAGAAAGATCGGCAGGTTTTTACCGTTTATCCCGAAGGCGAACATGGCAAGCCGGCAGTTACACATTACAAGGTGCTGGAGGAATTGGGCTATGTGAACCTCGTGCAGTGTCAGCTCGAAACCGGCCGTACGCACCAAATTCGGGTACACATGAAATATCTTGGACACCCGCTTTTCAACGACGATACTTACGGAGGCAATCAAGTGTTGCGAGGCACAACCTTTGCCAAGTACAAACAGTTTGTACACAATTGTTTTAAAGTTTTGCCGCGTCAGGCATTGCATGCCAAGACCCTTGGTTTTGTGCATCCGACAACCGGAGAGGAAATGCTTTTTGACTCGCAACTGCCTGAAGATATGAGCGAGGTCATTGAAAAATGGCGGGCTTATATTTCAAACCGAAACATTGAATAAACAAATTCCCGAATGAAAAAGAATATTGCGGTAGTGTATGGAGGCGATTCTTCCGAGTATGTCGTTTCTGTGATGAGCAGTAAGAACGTACTGAATGCTATCAATACTGAATTGTTCCGGCCCTGGGCGGTGGAAATGAAGGGAGCCGACTGGAAGTTGGTGATCGATGGACAACAGGTGGCAGATGTTAATAAGCAGGATTTTAGCGTTCAGTATCAGAATGAAACAATCCGGTTCGATTTTGCTTACGTCACCATTCATGGCACTCCCGGCGAAGATGGCATTCTGCAGGGTTATTTCGATTTGATGAAAATCCCTTATTCGACCTGTGGTGTGCAATCGTCAGCCTTAACCTTCAACAAATATTTTTGTAGTAATTACCTGCGCAACTTCGACATCACTATGGCGAAGTCTATCCGCCTGACAAAAGGCACGTACATTGATACGGACGCGCTGGTGGAGGAGCTGGGCTTGCCTGTTTTTGTCAAGCCCAATGCTGGCGGGTCGAGCTTCGGCATTACCAAGGTAAAGGCCAAGAGTGAATTAGCAGCAGCGATTGAAAGTGCCTGGAAGGAAAGTCGGGAAGCTTTGGTCGAAGAATTTATTGACGGGCTGGAAATTACCAGCGGTTTGGTGAAAATGAAAAACGAATCCTTTGTGTTTCCGATTACAGAGGTGGTTCCGAAGAATGAATTTTTCGATTTCGAAGCCAAGTATACTAAAGGGGCCACTCTTGAAATCACTCCGGCACGTATTTCCGAAGAGCTGACAAAAACCTGTCAGCAGTTGTCGTCAAAAATTTACGACCTCTGCGATTGCAGGGGAATTGTCAGGATCGACTATATTTTGAAAGGCGGAAAATTTTATTTTCTGGAGGTGAACACCACTCCCGGTATGACTGCAACCAGCTTTATTCCCCAGCAGATTGAAGCCATGGGTATGGAGCTGGAAGACATCATAACCAAGCTTATTTCCGATAGGATTTGTTGAAAACTATCGGATCTAAATTAGCGAAAGGAGGCTGGAAAGGACTCCTTTTTTTATACCTTTAAAATTCGTTTTTCAGAAAAAATGCCTTTCTAAAAGGATTTATAAATCAACACGTTTATATTTTAAGACATGGCCGCAGAGAGAAAAAGCAACCAGAAAAATTCCTCCGTAGAACAAATGAATGCGCAGTATGGGAAATTGCCGCCCCAGGCAATTGACGTTGAGGAAGCGGTTTTGGGAGCTTTAATGTTGGAGCGGGATGCTTATGTTACTGTGGCCGATATTATTGATACTCCAAGCTTTTACAAGGATGAGCACCAAAAAATATTCGATGCCATAAAATACCTTTCGACTCATGAAAAGCCGGTGGATTTGCTGATGGTTACCCAGCAGCTGAAGGATCTGGCACAATTGGATGCGGTTGGTGGTCCGCTGTACATTACGCAGTTAACGAGCCGCGTAGCCTCAGCCGCTCATATCGAATTTCATGCTCGGATTATTGCTCAGAAATACATCCAGCGTGAATTGATCCGCGTGTCGTCAGAAATTCAGACCAGCGCCTACGACGATAACATGGATGTGGATGACTTGATTGATTTCTCCGAAACGGCACTTTTCAAGGTGGCCGAAGGAAACATCAAAAAGGAAACCCTTCCGATTAAGCCGCTTTTGAAGGAAGCCGCCCGACTGATTGAGGAAGCTTCAAAGCGGGAAGACGGACTGAGTGGTGTTCCCAGTGGATTTACTGCATTGGATCGCATTACTTCAGGTTGGCAAAAAACCGACCTGGTGATTGTGGCTGCCCGCCCTGCCATGGGGAAAACGGCGTTCGTACTTTCCATGGCCCGCAATATGGCGGTGGAGCATAAAAGCCCGGTAGCCGTCTTCTCCTTGGAGATGTCATCGGTACAGCTGGTGAATCGTTTGATTGCCGCAGAAACCGAATTGGGATCTGAAAAAATTAAGAATGGCCACTTGGCCGACTGGGAGTGGGAGCATTTCAACCGGAAACTAAATGTATTGGAAGAGGCTCCGTTGTTTATCGACGATACGCCAGCCTTATCTATTTTCGAGTTTCGGGCCAAGTGCCGCCGGTTGAAGATGCAGCATGACATTGGCGTGGTGATTGTCGACTACTTGCAGCTGATGACTGCCGGGGATGCTGGCCGGGGAAGCCGGGAGCAGGAGGTGAGTATGATTTCGCGTTCGCTGAAGGCCATTGCCAAAGAACTGGACATCCCTATTTTGGCGCTGTCACAGTTGAACCGTTCGGTCGAATCGCGCGAAGGAAAACGTCCGCAGCTTTCCGACCTGCGGGAATCTGGAGCCATTGAGCAGGATGCTGACTTGGTGCTGTTTATTCACCGTCCGGAGTATTATGGTATTACAGAAGATGAAAATGGCAATTCGCTGATTGGTGTGGCTGAGATTATCATTGCCAAGCACCGGAATGGTTCGGTGGGCGATGTGCAGCTGGCTTTCAAAAAGCAAAACGTCAAATTTATGGACTTGGAGACGGTCATTCCAGAAGAGATTGGCGGGGGCAACTTTGGTCAAACCTTTGGCTCGAAAATGAATGACGACCTTGGAAATGTAGGGATGCCTGTAAATAGTGGTTTTGAATCCGAAAATACCCATTCGTATGGAACACCTAAATCGGATGATATTCCGTTCTAATGGATTAAGAAAGTGTTTGTTAATCCTGTGCTTTCTCTTTCTGTTTTTTCAAAACAGCCTGGCCGTTTACCTGCTGGTGCCGATGGATAAAGAACAAAAGAACCACCTCAAAGCCTACGGAATTGCTTACTGGACACTGGAGCAAGCCATTGAGGTGAAGTGGTTGCTCAACTACAGAGGTGGGAGTTTTTTGATTCCTTATTATGCTGAAATTGAAAATGAATGCCTGGTCCGCGGGGTGATCGTGGAGAAGATCGCTGATGTGCAGTCGCAGTCCATTTTGGCTGAAATTGCCAGGCCCGAAGTCAACCAGGATGCCATCAGCATGCAGAAGGCACCGAAAGTCGCGGTGTATTCACCACCCAACAAACAGCCCTGGGATGATGCGGTAACCCTTGTGCTGACTTATGCTGAAATTCCATATACCATTATTTACGATGAAGAGATCCTGACTGACCAGTTGTCGGAATATGACTGGCTGCACTTGCATCACGAAGATTTTACCGGGCAGTTTGGGAAGTTTTTTCGCTCGTACCAGCACATGCCTTGGTATCAGGAAGAGGTGAACACGAACAGGAGCCTGGCCGAGCGCATGGGCTTTGACAAAGTTTCGGAAATGAAGCTGGCGGTAACCAAGGAAATTCAGCGCTACATTGCACGCGGCGGCTTTTTGTTTGCCATGTGCGCCGCCACCGACACCTACGATATTGCACTGGCAGCCGATGGGGTGGATATTTGTGAGTCGATGTTTGACGGCGATCCGGCGGACCCGCACATGAATGAGAAGCTGAATTACGAGCACACACTGGCTTTTCGCGACTTCAAAGTCGTAAAAGATCCGTTTGAATATGAGTTTTCAGATATTGATGTATCCACCTCGCGGCAGGTACCGCAGAACCAGGATTATTTTACCCTATTCGATTTTTCGGCCAAATGGGACCCCATACCCACCATGCTGACCCAAAATCACCAACGAATCGTGAAAGGATTCATGGGGCAAACCACCGCGTATAAACACCAGTTGGTGAAGCCAAACGTGTTGGTAATGGGCGAAAACAAAGGGGCAGGAGAGGCCCGCTACATTCATGGCGAAATCGGGCAGGGCTTTTGGACATTTTATGGGGGACACGATCCCGAAGATTACCGCCACCTGGTCGGCGACCCACCAACCGACTTGAACTTGCATCCCAATTCACCGGGCTACCGCCTCATTTTGAATAACATCCTTTTCCCGGCTGCCAAGAAGAAAAAGCAAAAGACCTAAGAGACGATTGGAGACCCTACCGTATTGACTTCATGATTTCCATGGACAAGGTCATATCCTTCATGGATATCCCCGTGGTTCTTGTTAAGTACTCCATCGTTATCGTGGACAAGGCCTCCAGCCTGGGCTAGATACGTCTCCAACCTTTTTTTACCTCTCTGACCTTTTCGTATTCAAAAAAAGACAACAGTTGTGATTGGTTTATAAAATTTTTCTTAAAAAATGAAGTGGATCCATGGACAGCCCAGTCTGCAGTATGAAATACACAGGCTTAAAGGTATCTGTGGCTAATGATAGTGCCCGTCCGGCAGGCTTATTCTTGTGGTTTTGTCCAGTCAATGTCGTACAGAAAATCGTTGTATGGGAAACGGGTGATATGCACTTTCTTCACCTCTTCATACAGCACTTTCTTGAACTCTTCGATATTTTCCTTTTCAGTCGCTGAAATAAAGAGCGATGGTGTGTTGTTCTTGCCCATCCAGCTATTCTTCAATTCTTCAAGTGAAAGATTATCCTTGGTTTTTGGACTTAAATCGTCATCGTCTTTTTTGATATATTCAAAAGCATCAATCTTATTGAATACGTAAATGGTTGGTTTTTCACCCGTTTTGATTTCCGAAAGCGTCTCGTTCACCGTGTCAATTTGCTCTTCAAATCCGGCATGCGAAATATCGACCACATGTACCAGAATATCAGCTTCGCGCACTTCGTCGAGGGTCGATTTAAAGGATTCAACCAAGCCGTGAGGCAGCTTGCGGATAAAGCCAACCGTATCGGCCAGCAGAAAAGGCAGGTTGCCAATAACCATTTTTCTAACAGTAGTGTCTAGGGTTGCAAACAACTTATTTTCTGCAAATACTTCCGACTTGGCCAGCATGTTCATGATGGTTGACTTGCCAACATTGGTATAACCCACCAAGGCTATGCGCACTAATTTGCCCCGGTTTTTGCGTTGGGTGGCTTTTTGTTTGTCTATTTTTTCAAGTTGAACCTTTAGTCTGGCTATTTTATCAAGGATAATCCGACGGTCAGTTTCAATCTGTGTTTCACCCGGGCCACGCATCCCAATACCACCGCGCTGGCGTTCCAAGTGAGTCCACATGCGGGTTAGTCGAGGTAACATGTATTGGTATTGAGCCAATTCAACCTGTGTTTTGGCGTGGGCTGTTTGGGCTCGCTTGGCAAAAATATCCAGAATAAGGTTGGTTCGATCCAGTACTTTACACTCCAGGGTTCGCTCTATGTTTCGCAGCTGCGTCGGACTCAACTCATCATCAAAAATGACGGTGTCGATCTCATGGATTTTGATGAAGTTATTAATTTCCTCCAATTTTCCTGAGCCAACAAACGTAGCTGAATTTGGAACATCAAGCCGCTGAAAGAATTGTTTTTCAACTCGGGCGCCTGCTGTGTCAGCCAAAAATTCCAACTCGTCGAGGTATTCCCGGGCTTGCCTTTCATCCTGGTTCTGGTTTATCAAGCCAACTAAAACGGCTGTTTCCTGTGTTTTGGCGGTATCTATCATTCAAATTGAAGTTTAATCCATAAAAAATCCTGGTCCCGAAATAACGGAGCCAGGATTTTCGTTTATGTAAAGTCGTTATTGTAAAACAAAGTTAATCGGAACCGTGTAAGATACTTTTACTGGTTTTCCTCTTTGTTGTCCTGGTTTCCATCTCGGAAGTGTGTTTACCACCCGGAGTGCTTCTTTATCCAAAGAACTGTCAACACCACGGGCAATTCGCGCATTGGTAATGCTTCCGTCGGTATCAACAACAAAGTTCACGTAAACTTTCCCTTGAATCCCGTTTTCCTGAGCAATAACAGGATATTTGATGGCATTGGCAATGAATTTCCGCAAAGCCAATTCTCCGCCTGGGAATTCAGGCATGTCTTCAACAATAAAGAAAACCTGTCCTTCATCAGCTTCTTCTTCTTCCTGAATAACAGGAGCTACTTCAATTGCTGTTTCTTCATCAATATCGGAGTCTTCAATTTCGAGTTCGTCTTCAATCTCTGTTTCATCATCCACAATGTTCAACACCTCAACAACTTTTGGTGGTGGTGGTGGTGGTGGTGGTTTTACTTCTTCTTGACGGGTAATCGGGATAATTTCGTCTTCTACATCCTGCTCAGCCACTGATCCTAATGATGCAGCCTGATCTACTTTTGAAGTCCATTCAAAAGCAAGTAGGCAAAGACCTAGAGCTACCACGAACCCTATCTGAACAAAAATATTTCTTTTGCTCTCAAGATCGGCTTTTGGCGATTTCTTTGGTTCCATAATTCAGTTTTAGAAGTTTATTCTATTTTCAGAAACAATTTTTTAATTGAGGGCTTAAAGATAAAAAATAATCTTCAAAACCAAGAGCTCAGTTCCTAAATTATTAACACGAGCTTTTGTTGTTTTGTTTATTGTAGCACAAAACTAATGGGAACGTGGTAGGCAACCCGGACGGCTTTCCCCGACTGTCTGCCTGGTTGCCACAGCGGCATGCTGTTCACTACGCGCAGTGCTTCCTTGTCGAGCGACGGATCAACGCCGCGAACAACGGTGGCATCGCTTACTTGTCCGTTTGTATTGACAACAAAGTTAATATACACTTTCCCTTGGATTCCATTTTCCTGAGCGACCATCGGATAATCGACAGCCTTCGCAATATACCGGAGGAGGGCCTCCATGCCTCCCGGGAATTCAGGCATTTCATCCACAAAAAAGTAAACAGTTTCATCTGTAAATTTGTCCTCACGGTGCGCTTCGAGTAAGGCATTCACATCAATTCCTTCGTCGGTCATTTCGGTATCGAAAATGTCCAGCTGCTCATCTTCTATTTCGGTTTCATCATTAACAAGAATAAATTCCATGACCGTTCGAACGGGCGGCGCGAGTAATTCTTTCTCTGGTTTGGTCAAGGGGATAATAACATCGTCTGGGATATCCCATTGAACCTGTCCGAAGTCATCCATTTCTTGAACCGGTGTTTTCCAGCTGAATGCCAAAAGGATAAGAGACAGCGAAAGAACCATTCCAATGCTGAGCAAAAGTGGACGTTTACTTTCCAGGTCAGCTTTCTTTGTTTTTTTTGTTTCCATAGCGTTTGATTTAATTGTTTAGAAATGAGAGGGTAATTGAAAATCAGGAAAACAAAAATCAAACCAAAAAAAGAATACGTCGCGTATTTTGAAAATATTATTATATTTGCGGTGCAAAAAAATGATGGGGGATTAGCTCAGTTGGCTAGAGCGTTTGACTGGCAGTCAAAAGGTCATCGGTTCGATTCCGATATTCTCCAC
>NZ_CAXBDD010000026.1:0-44615 GCF_963974515.1 uncultured Sunxiuqinia sp.
GAGATTTTGAATTTGTCGCTCAAGATATTCCATTCGTCTTCCGACACCCGGTAATGTTCGCCACTGATACTCGGAATCATGTTATCGTACGTTCCTTTTGGTGAGCTTTGATTGGTGATATAAACAAAAGCCACATTTTCATCTTTAAGCTCCTCTTTCAGCGGCTTAATTCGTTCGATACCCGACCGACAAGGACCACACCAGGTTGCCCAAAAATCAACATAAACCACTTTCCCTTTGTACTTTTTCATGATGGACTCAAAAATGTCGTCACCGTCATTTTTAGGAACATCATTGATCTGTGCAACTGCCAGCTTCTTATTCTCTTTAATTTTTACCTTCGTGGCGTCATTCATCAAACCAATATATCGGGCAATGAACGGCGTGGTGATTCGCGCCTGCATATCCGTCAATTTTTCATCGGAAACGGGCGTCATTTCTGAAACGATCGGGCGACAATAGTCCTGGGAAAGCATGATATCGGTAGCTAAGCCAGGTTGAATTCCCAAAACGTTTTGGATCTGCTTATTTCGGGTTTCAATCCTTCTTTTTGTGAAGAGTTCATTGACAAAAGCCCGGTGCTCATCATGAAACGTGCGCACTGAACCGCCAATTTCCGATTGAAGTTGGTACACTTTGGCAATCAGTGGTTGTTTGTTGAAGGCTTTCAATGCAGCAAGATAGGCCTGATCCTCCTCCGTTAGCTCAATATGTTGTTCTGCGAAATAGGCTTCCATCATCTCAGGCGTTACTGGTTTGCCTCGATTCTCCTGATGAAAGTGCTTCAGCGTGTCCTCATGATTTTCCTGGAAAGCTTGGGCTTGTACGCCATACTTTTCTTGAAACTCTTCTTGAAGCTTTTTAAACTCTGAGGAGTTGACCTCTTCCTGTAGCAGGGCAATCTTTTCCTCATCGGCAGTGGGCTGATACCCCGTCTTCCTCAATTCCTCAATAATGTCGAGCGTGGTGAAAGCAGTTTTTGATCCATCCTCCCTTAAAATATCTGCATACATCAGCCGATTGATGAAAAAATAGTACTCCCCGGTCATCACCGCCAGCGGATTATTTGCAAAATCATCCGTTAAAAAATCGTAGTAGCTACTATCCGGCTTTTCGGGTTTAAAATCAATTTCCCTTTGGTCTCTTGGGATCTTGTTTTTCTGCCTCCATGCTGAAACCTTCTGCATCGTATAGCTCAAAAGTCTTTCAGCATTCCGATATTCAAACTCCAGACTTTTCACCTGTTTTGCTTTTGCACTCAATGGATATTTTTGCTTGTAATTTGCCATCTCAGCGTAATCGCGCTGTTTTAGTTCCTCGCACCAGGCTTTGTATTGTTCGGGTGAAAAATCCAGTATTTTCTCCTGCATTTCCTGATAATTAAAACTCCGAATATCCTTCAGTTGGAACAAATCAGTATTTATCCGGGCACAATCACCCATAAACAATACCGAGTTTTTCGAGTTGCTATTGTCAAAAAGCTGAAAAGTTGTTTTTCCAGGCTCGAGAAAAACAGTGCCATAAAAAAATGGTAAGCGAACCAGGACATTCTGCGAGTTGGAATTTGGGAATTTCGTCTCGAAACTGCCGTCATCAGCAATCCTGATTAAGTGCGTGATCTGATCGCCCACAATCGCATTATTCACATAAACCATCCCTGTGCGCTGCGAATATCTCGGGCTAAAGTTCCGAATGAAACCACGATAAGTGACCGTATCCACTGTAAATACGGATGATTCAAACAAGTCATCATCGGCCGGAATGGCCGATTCATCCGGCTGGTTTGCGTAAGCCGCCATTGCCGAAGGCGATTCACCAATCATGCAAACAGAGTCGTTGATCAGTTGCGTATAAATATCCAGTTTCTTTGCCTCACTTTTCAGCTCAATTTTAGCTATTCCATCTTTTTCTGAATAGGAACCATACCTCCACACCTGGCTGTTGTAAATGGCAACCGAGTCAAACAAGCTAATTTCCCATTGCGCATTGTCGTGCCGAAACCAGCTCCCACTCAGTTTCTCGGGAAGAACGGATTGAAACAATTCGGGCTTTAACTGGATGTCATAAATAAACCAGGTGCCGCCTTCGTTGGCCTCTCCATAGTCGAGCTTGGCAACAGCTGCATCAATTTTAGGGAACACCAGCTTGTAGCTCACCTCGCCTGATCCCGGGACCGTGAACCGTTCATCGATTGAAATGCCCTCGGCTGAAACAATAAACAGCTTCTCGTTGGAACCAACCGGTTGAATATAGGTCATTTTCGGAATACTAATCCACTGACCAGGAGTATAGGTAACGTGAAACCACAGCGTCGTGGCATCGGAGAGCAACTCTATTTTCTGAAGCTGCACATTGGAAGCAGTGCTCATCCCGGTTTTGGGATTCTCGACAACAGTTTGGGCGAAAGTAAAAACACCCATGACCATGGAAAAGGCCAGGAGGAAAATTCGTTTCATTAAAAAGTGTTTTAAAGGTTGATGATGGTTTACAAAAATTCAATTTTGAACTAATTTATGACATTTAGATGAAAGCATCATAATACTCCGTTCAGTTTAATGTTATTTAACAAATATTGGACAAAAGGGTGGAATAATAGGTTTCTGTTTCCCTGGGAACACGAAAACAGGAAAATTAAATGCGCGGATCGATTGTAAAACAGCACCTGAAATTCTGACGATACGCGAAAAATTAGACATAAAAAAACCGGCCAAAGCCGGTTCCTGAGATAAAACTATTCAATGTTGGGTTGAATACTAATTTTTATAGAATGGGAGCACCAAGTAACTGTAGATGGAACAGCCCGCACAAAAAGCAAAAGCAAATTCGAGGCCTGCGAAAAACACCAATATTCCGGCAATTACGGCCGATGCAGTGCCAATCTGAGCGGCAAATAAAACCGCAAAAGCCAGCGACATCACGAATCCCATTCGCGCTGCAAAAATCTTAGGCGCCTTATCAATAGGCCTGGCCGGCAAGTTTAGCACTTGGGTGATCCAATAGGCCACAAAACTCAGCGGACTAAATTTCATTTTGGTGAAGCCACGGATAAAAAAGTCGGCCGCAACAAAAGCCATAGCTATCAACGAGTCCAACGCAAAAGCGACAATCACCATGACAATAACCAACATAGCTGTAATCCTTGGCACCTGTTCATTAATCCGTTCGCTTGAAATGGGGCAAAATAAATTCTTCATATGCTCTCTCTCCTTCTTCAACTAAAAAAACAAACCTCTGTGGCTTATTTATATCGGACAAAAATATCTTTTTCTTTTACTTATTTGAAAACATTCTAAATAACACTTCCAAGACTTAATGGTTTCTTTACATTCGCAAAAAAAATCTTTGAAACTCACAACAAAATGATTCAACAAACGCTTTAACTGAAGACTAAAACATCTTGATTGAATATTTCACCATGTTTTATACAACATATTTTGCATTAACGCTTTCATATTCAGATATATTAACAACAGTTGAAGTTTTAACGCAATTTGTAGAATTACTGTTAAAAGTTGTTAAATTTACGCCCAATCTAACGAATCAATAACTACGTCTATGACCAAGAAGGCCATTGAAAGAAGAAATTTTCTAAAATTGGTAGGTGCTGGAATTGGCTCATTATTAACCCTCCCCTATTACTCAAGCGCACTTGAGGAAACAAGCACGGTTAATCGCAACCGATTTAAAATAGGAAAACCCCAGTGGATTCTCCATAACGATGGCACATTTGACTTGATTGCCGGAAGCATGCACCTAAAAAACTGTCGCCCCACCATTGACGGACAAAGCATTTTTGTGCGCAACACTTTCATGGGCGATTCGCCAAAAGGAAAACGCATTATTTATGAGCTCGACCGCGGATTTGTGATGCTGGACCTCAAAATAAACTCAGGCTCCATTTCCATCGGAGCTGAGCTCAGTGGCATGTCGCGGGCTCCCTACTGGTTTTGTCCGCTAGGCGAAGCCGTTATCAACGGAGTAAAACAATACTTCAAACAAGGGCAAGGTTTTGGAGGTCCATCCGGACTATATGAATTTCAAGAACCATCGCCTCAGGAGTTCGGCAATAAACCCGGCGAACAAGCTTGGTCATACGATTCCTACCTGGTAACCGGCCTCATATCAGCCGAACATGAAACTCTGGCTATTGGAACTTACGAACACAGCGATTTTATTCAAAAAAGCACGCTGTACAACCGTCCTCACCGCCGGGGACTATCGGATCGTTACCCCGATGTTGAGCAGGTTCTGTTTGAAACCGGCTTCGTAACGGAGAATATTCCACTAAAAGATGACTTCATCAAGCTACCTGATATTTATATCTTTTTCGGGAACAAACCCTACGAAACGCTTCAACACCTGGCCTGGAACATTTCGGAACAGATGGGTGCCCGGAAAGATACAAAAACCAGTTACCATTGGGATTCTTTCAATGAATTTGAACACGACTTCAGCCATGACAAGCTGACCGAACTGTTGACCACCCTGGACACTATCGACCCGCCAATCATGCTTGATACCATCCTGATCAATGATGGCTATTGCGTTCATGGTGACTGGCTGGACTACACTGAGAACTGGCCCAAAGGGCTGGAACCTGCTGCACGCGATATCTTCCAGCGCCAGTACCGGGCCGGTGTTTGGGTAGCACCCTTCATGGTTAGTGAGGAAAGCAAAATTTTTAAACGGCATAAAAACTGGCTGATCCGTGATTTGAATGGAGAGCCCATTTTAGAGTGGGAATTTCCGGAGGGAAAACATTACGCTCTGGATGGAAGTCACCCCGATGTACAGCGATACATTGAAAAGGTCTTCCGAGCCTATCGGAAAATGGGTTTTACCTTCTACAAAACCGACTTTATGGATTGGGGCTTGAAACCCAACGTGGGCATTGAGCGATATGACAAGACAAAATCATCGGTTCAAATATTTACGGAGGTGCTTAACATTATCCGTGAAGAAATTGGCGCTGGAAGTTTCTGGATTACCGGAACTGCACCTTATGCGCATATGATTGGCTATGTCGATGCCATGCGCGTTGCCAACAGCATCAATTGCCAATGGACCGAACAAACTGTTGGCAACATGTTACAGGAAAGCTACAACACCCAATATTTCAACAATGTATTCTGGCAAAACGACCTGGATGTGATTTCGCTGCGCGACGAAAATTGCCAACTGACTGCGACCGAGAAAACCAGCCTGGCCAATTGGATCGGCATCATGGGAGGCGTGGTGAGTACTTCGGACCGGTTTTCTAATCTGACCGAGGAACAGCTGGACTTCTGGCGGTTGCTGATGCCGCAGGAACGACCTCAAAGTGCAACGCTTCCGCAGTGGGGAACAGACCATCTGTGCAAAGTGGTACTTCGACGATACCGATCGCCCCGGGCTTGGGGATTGCTTATTTTGAATGATACAGAGCAAACAGTGACTGAAACATTTGTTTTTTCTGAAATCAACGAGGAAAACAACAACTGGGTTTATGAATGGAAATTGGGAGAAAGTACGGGATTGGGAAACCTGAGCCAAATCACCATAACCCTCCAAAAACACGAGTCGAAGCTGTTCTATTTGACCAACGGAAACGATAATCCGCCCGAAGATTTGTCCATTAGCGGGCTTCGCCTGAAAAAAGTCTACCGTTAGCGAAAAATTTCAGCTTTCAATGAATTGCAGTTGATCCCCGATTCACTTTAATATGCTGAGGTAAAAGCGTTCAGGAACATTACAAAATCGATCTGTTCTCTTCATGAGGAAATGGCCTGTTTTTATTCGAAACTAAACCTTATTTTAGAGGCTCATTTTGAATACACGGTTATGGATTATAGTTTACTGAATATCAACACTCCGCTTGAACTAATTAATCAAGCCACACAAACCGGGTTGATCGGAAGCCTCGGAATCGAAATCACAAAAATTGATGACGGAACGGTCGAAGGGAGCATGGAGTTGTCGAAAAAAAATTGCCGCCCAGATGGAATCTTGCATGGTGGTTCCAATTTGGCATTGGCAG
Source organism: uncultured Sunxiuqinia sp. (assembly GCF_963974515.1). Taxonomy (GTDB): domain Bacteria; phylum Bacteroidota; class Bacteroidia; order Bacteroidales; family Prolixibacteraceae; genus Sunxiuqinia. Next base: position 6,017 of record NZ_CAXBDD010000026.1, read on the forward strand.
AGAGCCTCGCCGGGCTTGGCAGCATGCTGATGGTCGATCTGAATGAATTCGATGTTCTGGGAATTCAGGTCAACGGCAGCCACACCGGTGTGTTAAAGAGTGGAAAAGCCTGGGCTGTCGCAAAAATTCTGCATCGCGGAAACCAGACGCACATTTGGAATGTTGATGTTAGAAATGAAGAAGGCCGCCTGATTTCAACAATCCGGGTGACCAATATGATTGTGAAACGGAATGACAGAAACTAAAACCCTTGCCTTATTTCTGGATAAGCTGATCGAAAAAAATTGTTCGTTCGCGGTATGGTCCATGCCAGGAAGCCAAACGCCGGAGCTGCTGCTTACCGACAAGAAGGACTTGATTTATCCCGCTCAATTCAATAAACTCAACGGACAAGAGGGCTTTGTTTTTGCTCCTTACCAAATCAGTGCGCAAACACCGTTGGTGCTGCTTAAACCGGGAATCGTAAAAAAAGGAATCACTGAAATTTTAGGCATTGACCTGAACCAAATCGACGATAACCAAACCGATGAGCCCTTCGAACACCAGCACCAGATCATTGATAAGAAAGTCTATTTAGACGACATTGAAAATACCATTGCTGAGATTAAAACGACGAAGCTCTCGAAAGTCATTGTGTCCCGGTTGATCCCGTGCGAACGAAGGTCTGAATCCATCGGACAACTCTACCTGCAACTGTTTCAGCAAACGCCAAACGCTTTTGTGTACCTGGTTAATTTACCCAAAGCAGGCTTGTGGATGGGCGCAACCCCCGAAGTATTGCTAAAATCGGAAGGGAAAATGCTTGAAACCGTTTCGCTGGCCGGCACCCAAACGCGCCGGGGCGACTCGGACTACAGCTGGCACACCAAAGACATTGAAGAGCAGGCTTTTGTATCGCGCTACCTGCTCGATGTTTTTTACCGCTTCAATATTCACCCCTACACCACCCAGGGACCCGAAACGCTTGAAAGTGGCAAAGTGGCTCATCTGATGACCAGTTTCAGGTTCTCGGCAAAAAAGCTGGCTCACAAACTCGGCGACTTTCTTGCCGAATTGCACCCAACACCCGCTGTTTGCGGATATCCCAAGTCGAAAGCAGCCAAATTCATTGCTAAAATAGAGCCGCACGACCGCCGATATTACACCGGGTATTTGGGCCCCTGGCGACTGAACGATTGCGTCAGATTATTTGTAAATTTACGCTGCATGGAAATCATGCCCGACCAATACATTCTTTATTCAGGCGGAGGCATTACAGCCCGGTCGGTACCTGAAGAGGAATGGGAAGAAACCAACAAAAAAGCAGGCACCTTGTTATCTGCCATTGAAGCTGTTCAAACAACATGATTTCAACAAAAAAACAAATTCAGCAACTGGCCAGTTTGCTACTGACCAAAGGAATTGACGATATCGTCATTTCCCCGGGATCGCGCAATGGCCCGCTCACCCACACATTTGCCGGCAGCGGGTTGTTCAATTGCCGTAGTGTTGTCGACGAGCGCAGTGCAGCCTACTTTGCCCTTGGGCTAGCCCAAGCCAAACAAAAACCGGTAGCCATCGTCTGCAGCTCAGGAACGGCCACTTTGAACTATGCACCGGCAGTAGCCGAAGCATTTTACCTCAATATCCCGCTGATTGTGCTGACCGCTGATCGGCCCGATTACTGGATTGACCAAGCGGAAAGTCAGTGTATCCGGCAGGAAAGTATTTACCGGAATTTCGTTCAAAAGGAAATCAGCCTGCCCTTAGGTGAATCAGAAAAAGAATTGTGGTTTGCCGCCCGCGAAATTAATGAATGCCTGAACTTGGCTGTTACCGGCACTCCGGCGCCGGTTCACATCAATATTCCGCTGGAGGAACCTCTGCATGATTTGCTGAATGAAAGACTGCCAGCCGTAAAAGTCATTCAAGCCACACAAAACCAGATCACTTTAGCTGAGCTGGAATTGCAGCAACTGGCTTCTGTATTCAACGAAGCAAAAAAAGTATTGGTCCTGGCGGGTCAGCAAATCCCGAACCCGGGATTGGAAAATCAGCTGAGTGAGTTAGCTGAGAAAACAGGGGCCGTGATTTTAAAAGAACACCTGGCCAACCTGAACGATCCTGACTTTTGCGGCAACATTGACACGCTGATGGCTGCCCTGCTCGAAGATCGAATGGAGGAGTTTCAACCCGATCTGCTGATCAGCTTTGGAGGGCAGTTTGTTTCCAAATCGCTCAAACAATTTCTGCGGAAACAGAAACCGGCCCATCACTGGCACCTGAGTTTGCCGGGCAGACATTTCGATACCTACCGATCGCTAAACAAAGTGATTACGCAGGATGCCAGTGACTTCTTCGAACAACTGACACCCCTGCTGGAAACAAAAGAAAAAACCTACCTCAAACGCTGGAAAGACAAAGAGAAAGAAGTAACCCAACAGCGCGATCATTTTATTGAGCAAGCAGATTTTTCAGATTTAACGGTTTTTGATGCCAGCCGAAAAGTGCTGCCACAAAACTCGGTCGTGCATTTGGGAAACAGCTCCCCGGTCAGATATGCACTGATTTGTGACCCGGTGAGCAACACGCATTACTTCGGCAACAGGGGTACCGCCGGCATTGATGGCTGCCTTTCAACAGCCGTGGGCTTTGCTTCCGAATCGGAAAAGCTCAACACCATCATCCTGGGTGACCTGTCGTTTTTTTACGACTCCAACGCCTTGTGGTGCAAATACATTGGCAACAATCTGCGCATTATTGTCATCAACAACCGGGGCGGCAATATTTTTAGCCTGATCAAGGGACCAAGTGAATCACCCGCTTTTCACGAACACTTTTTTACCGAAAATAAATTTAAAGCCGAAGTGCTGGCGCGGGCTTTTGAACTAGACTATTTTAAAGCTGAGAATAAAGAAGAGCTTGAATCAGCCTTAACTGATTTTTACTCACCCAAACAACAGAAAGCGGCAGTTATGGAAGTTTTTACCGACGCCGATATAAACACCAAGGTATTTCGGGAGCTGTTTAAACAGGTCAAATCAAATAAAAACATAATACGATGAGCACAACACGAAACTGGGAGACCATTAAAGAATACGAAGACATTTTCTTCGACTATTTCGACGGAATTGGAAAAATCACGATCAATCGCGAGCGCTACCGCAACGCTTTTCGTCCAACTACAGTAAACGAAATCAGCGAAGCCCTGCGCATTTGTCGCGAGCATCAGGATATCAACGTGGTGGTGCTGACGGGTGCCGGTGACAAGGCTTTTTGCGCCGGCGGAGACCAGACCGTAAAAGGCAAAGGCGGCTACATCGACAAAGATGGTATTCCGCGCCTCAACATTTTGGAAGTGCAAAAACAAATTCGCAGCATGCCCAAGCCGGTGATTGCCATGGTCAATGGATTTGCCATTGGCGGCGGGCACGTGTTACATGTGGTCTGCGACATCAGTATTGCCAGCGAAAATGCCATCTTCGGACAAACCGGCCCCAAGGTGGGCAGCTTCGATGCCGGGCTGGGTTCATCCTATTTGGCCAGCATTGTAGGGCAAAAGAAAGCCCGCGAAATCTGGTTTATGTGCCGGCAATATTCGGCCGCCGAGGCCCTGGAAATGGGTTTGGTCAACAAAGTGGTGCCATTCGATCAACTGGAGGATGAAACCGTTGCCTGGGCGCAAAAAATGCAGGAACACAGCCCACTGGCACTTCGCATGCTCAAATTGGGATTGAACGCCGAACTGGACGGCCAAATCGGAATTCAGGAGTTTGCAGGAAATGCCACCTTGCTTTATTATTTAACTGAAGAAGCTCAAGAAGGAAAACATGCTTTCCTCGAAAAACGGAAGCCGGATTTTAAGAAATATCCAAAGTTCCCGTAAAACAAGCTTTTTACATTCGTACAAAGTTGTAACTTACAATTTTGTACGATCGACTTCATTAAAATTCTTAGTGACCTTTGTGCGGTCTTTGAGCACTTAGTGGTTAAAGCAAACGATATGGCAACAACAAAAAGTTGGATTAAAGCAGCCCGGCCACGTACCCTCCCGTTGGCCTTATCGGGTATTATTATGGGATGCGGACTGGCATGGTTTTACGGGGCGCTTGACCCGCTTGTGAGCGTTTTGGCGGTCATCACGGCAACCCTGATCCAAGTCTTTTCCAATTTTGCAAACGACTATGGAGACAGCCAAAAGGGCACCGATAATGAATTTCGGCTTGGCCCAACCCGTACCATGCAGAGCGGCGAAATCAGCCACTCGGAAATGAAAAAGGGAATGACCGTCGTTGGTGGTTTGAGCTTTATTTTTGGCATTTGGCTGGTATATGCCGGGACGTGGCATTTTTCGCACGCGGCCTTTTTTGCTTTTGTGGCGCTCGGAATTTTGTCGCTGTTGGCTGCATTCTTTTATACCGCGGGAAAGAAATCCTACGGCTATGTTGGCCTTGGCGATTTAGCAGTTTTCCTGTTTTTTGGCTTGTTGCCGGTCATTGGCGTCTTCTATTTGAATGCCAACTATTGGGAAACGGCTATTATTCTGCCAGCCATCAGCCTGGGATTCTTCAGCACCGGTGTGCTTAACCTCAACAACATGCGTGACATTGAAAATGACCAGCAGTCCGGAAAGATTACCCTCCCGGTGCGAATAGGTGCACGTAACAGCCGGATTTATCATACCGCGATGATCTTGTGGGGCTGGCTTTCCACCGTACTTTTCACCTTTCACCAACAGGAATCGGGCTGGCAATGGTTGTTCATGCTAGCGCTTCCGCTTTTTCTGGTTGACCTGAAAAAAATCGGCAAAACAAAAGATGCCCGCTCGCTCGATCCATTTCTGAAACGCTTGTCACTTTCAACCCTGGCCTTTACTTTGTTATTCTGTTTGGGATTAATTCTTGCGATTTCATGAAAGCCCGTTTTCAAAAATACGAGCTCCAGTTCAAGCGGCCGGCCGGAACATCGCGCGGCGTGTACAGTAGTCGCCCCGTTTGGTTTTTATTTTTGACTAAAAATGGACGTACGGGTATAGGCGAATGTGCACCTCTTCCGGGGCTAAGTAAGGAAACTCCCAGGCAAGTAGAACAGCTTCTAACAGAAATTTGTGCCAACCCGAAATCATTCGTGGATGATTGGCCGCGACTACAACAAATTCCTTCGGTTCAGTTTGGACTGGAAACGGCTTGGTTGGATCTCCAAAGCGGCGGAAAACAACATTTATTTTCGTCCGAGTTTACCGAAGGAGAAAGCGGAATCCCAATTAACGGGTTGATTTGGATGGGAAATCCAGAGTTCATGAAAAGTCAGATTGATGAAAAGTTGGAAGCCGGCTACCGCTGCCTCAAACTAAAAATTGGCGCCATCAATTTTGAAAAAGAATGGGAACTTTTGCAGGCTATTCGTGAAAAATACACGGCTGATGAAATCATCCTTCGGGTTGACGCCAACGGGGCTTTTGGTGCGGATGAAGCCTTGGAAAAATTACGACAGCTCGCCAAGCTGGATATCCACTCCATTGAGCAACCGATCTCGCCCGGTCAACTTGACGCGATGGCAAGACTTTGCCGCCAAACGCCACTACCAATCGCACTGGACGAAGAACTGATCGGAATCACCAAAAGAATAGAAAAAGAGCAACTTTTAGAGATGATCCGTCCGCAGTTTCTCATTCTGAAGCCCAGCTTACACGGTGGTCTTTCAGGCTGTGACGAATGGATTGAACTGGCAAACAGCCGTAAGATTGGCTGGTGGATCACTTCTTACCTGGAATCAAACATCGGGCTAAATGCCATTGCGCAATGGGCGTTTACAAAAAATGTTCCGACACACCAGGGATTAGGAACCGGCCAGCTTTTCACCAACAATTTCGACTCGCCATTGGAAATCCGTGGCGAAAAATTGTGGTTCAATAGGGAAAAACGGTTTGCTTTTCCTGAAGATCTGGTCAATCGCAATCCAGAAAATTCAATTTAAAAATTGGAACTTCATCCGACACATATAACCCTAAACGGCACACCAATCCGAATCGAAACCTTGCTTCGGAAAACATCAGGATCAAGCGATTGGGAAAAATCCTTGCTCGATTTTTTAGCGGAATGGTACAACGACAAGGACTTTATTGAAGTGCAAACTTCCGGGAGCACCGGAACACCAAAAGTTATTCGACTGAATAAGGCATTTGTGGCAGCCAGTGCCCTCCGGACCATTCGCTTTTTCAACTTGGAGGAAAACGATCAGGTACTTCACTGTTTGCCGACAAGATACATAGCCGGAAAATTAACGGTGGTTCGGGCCTTGATTGGAAACCTGAACGTGCACGTGGTCGATCCCTCGACTGATTTTTCGTTTCTGCAGAAAGAACCGTTCAAATTTGCGGCGATGGTTCCCAACCAAGTCCAAAAATTATTGACCTTTGTCCGCCAACCGGCGGATTGGAATTTGAAATTTCTGCTCATTGGGGGCTCCGCAGTACCAGCATCGTTGGAAGAGAATCTGCAAAGCCGTCAAACCGCCTGCTATTCGAGTTATGCGATGACGGAGACTGCCACCCACATCGCGCTGCGAAAACTAAACGGAGCCGATGCGAGCGAGTTCTACCACTGCCTTGAAAACATTGAGGTGGAGCTTTCGGAAGAAGGCTGCCTACGGATAAAAATGCCTGGTTTGGAAAAGCCGCTTCAGACCAACGATCTGGCTGAACTCCGGGATAAAAAAACGTTTCAAATCCTTGGGCGTGCCGACAACGTAATTATTTCCGGGGGAATCAAATTCTCGCCGGAGCAGCTGGAAAGAAAATTGGAGCCTCACATCAGGCAGCCGTTTATGATATCGTGGCTTCCTCATGAAACACTTGGCCAGCAATTGATTTTGATTGTTGAAGGAAGTCAAAGCCGTGCATCAACTACAAGGTTACAAACAGCTATTCATAATCACCTCGACAAGTTTGAACGCCCTCGGCAAATTAGGTTTTTGCCGCAACTTCCGCGTACGCCAAATGGAAAAATTGATCGTAAATCGGTTTATCAGGATTAAATTTGGAGCACATTTTCGACAAAAAAAGGATGCCTGAACAAGCACCCTTTTTCCAGATCGTATTTTTTGCAGCTAAAAATCCAGCTCAATGGCATAATTCACCGGAACTGCTTTTCCCCGCTGTTTTCCGGGCAACCAATCTTTCATGCCGGCAACAATGGCTGTCCCGGCTTTCGCGGCAGCTTCTGTTGATTTTTGCAACACTTGCACATTAGTCACTTTGCCTTCAGCATTCACTGTAAAACCAATGGTCGCTTTGCCTGCCAGTTTCTCCCCGTCGAACAACGAATTATCCTTTAACTCAGCCTGTTTTCCTTTGACATACTTTCTTAATCCGTATGCGCCTTCAGGATAGTGAGGCAGTTCTTCAACGATAAAAAAAACTTCTTTCGATTCATCGCTGCTTGTCGAAGGAGCAGGTGGTGGAGGTGGAGGGGGTGCGAGCTCCTCGCTAAGATCAATGCCAAACAACGCTTTCTCCATCACAAATTTATAAGTTGCCGCATAATCTTCTTCATCTATAGTCACTTCGTTTACTTTGGTTTGATAACCCACAAACGAGGCCACCAACGCAAACTCGATTCCCTCCGGAACTTCCAACTCAAATTTACCTTCCTGATCAGCAACTGTTCCGGTTGTGGTTCCCTTAATCACAATCGATGTGCCGGGCAGAGGATCCCCATTTTCGTCAATCACAATGCCCGAAATGACTTTGTCCTGGTCTACTTTCATCGCATCAAATCCATACAATTTTATTTCTTTGTCTGTCAACTGTTCTTTGCTCCGGTAATCCGGCCTGGCAAAAGCTAACAGCAGTAAAGCCACAATCGGCAGCGCCCACATCAATTTGTACTTCTTAATCTTAGGTGTTTTTTGTTTTGTCATCATTTTTAATCGGTTTGTGTTAAGGGCGAAATTCAAATTATTTGTCATTCCAATAATCTGCATGCCCATTAACTGGTTTAAAAGAATCGCCTGGTACCGGCCCACGTTGTGTCCTTGCTTAAGCACACCCCGGTCGGCCAGGTACTCATGGTTTTGTTTAATTGATCGTTCAAAGAACCAAATAAATGGGTTGAACCAAAAGATGACTGTTAACAGTTCTATGAAAAGCAGGTCGAACCAATGATTCTCACGAATGTGCACTTGTTCGTGAGCCAGAATTTCCGGCAGGTCAGCCTGTGTATGAAATTTCGGGTTGATAAAAATAAGATGGAGAAAAGAAAACGGCAGTCCGTATTTATCATTCTCCACCAGTCGATGTCCTTCGCGCAATTGAATACCGTTCTTGAAAACTAAAACGACCAGGATAACCGTTTGAATGAGTAGCCGGACTAAAAACAGCAACGCTCCTGTAAAATACGCAATCAATACGATCTGCGCCCATCCAACAGGATTGGAAGTGGCTGCGACTTCGGGATTAACCTGTACATTTTTGAATGTGTCAGCCAAAGCTTGAAACATGTTGCTGTCATTGGCAGTTTCGACCAAAACCGCATACCGAAGCGGAAAAAGCGGAAGGCATACTGCCAAAGTCAAGGCTGCTAAAAGATACCACCGGTTGGCCGGGTAAAAGGTCTCATGACGCAGAAATATCCAATAGACCGCATAAAAAAGAATGATTCCCAACGAAGCATGCATCAAAAAAGTAAACAGCGTTTCCATGGTTTAAAGCTTGTTATCCGGTTTGTCGAGCTCACTTTCCGTAATTTTCAGCATCTCTTCCAGTTCATCGATACTGAGGTTGTTTTCTTTGGCAAAAAAGGTGGCCATTTTGGGGAATGACCCATTGAAATAGTTTTTCAACAGCGACGTAAATTGAAACTTGGTGTAGTCCTTTTTGCTTACCGCCGGCGAGAACAGGTTGGTATTGCCAATCTTCCTCCGATTGACAAAACCTTTCTTTTCCAATACCGAGAGGACTGTGGCTACCGTGGTGTAAGCCGGTTTGGGCTCGTCAAACTGTTCGACCACATCTTTGACCACTGTTTCATTTCGTTTCCATACAAAATGCATCACTTGTTCTTCGGCTTTTGTCAGTTGCATCAGATTCATCACATTCCATTTTAAATTCTCTACTACAAATATAGTAATATAAAATTGGAAAAACTATTTTCATAGAACAATTACTACAAACATAGTAGATTAAATTTTATCGCATTGACTATTAGTCGCTTCGAGAAAACCATGCCTAATTCAAGGGGACTAACTTCATTGATGAAACTAACTCTTCACCACAATAACAGCATAGTCTCAATGCTGATATTACACGTAATCCATGATTTTTCCGGAGATTTGGAGCAATGAAATTTCAGCGAGCTTGGTTTGAAACTTAACAGAGATCAATCGTTCTTCGGCATCAAGCAAGCTTTTTTGTACTTCACGCAGTTCCAAGCCCGATAAAGCGCCCAGCCGATAGCGCTCCAGTGCTATTTCCAGGTTTTCGCGTGCTACTTCCAGGTTTTGCTCTTCCATTTTTACCAGGCGCAGGTTGTTTTCGTAGGCATAATAAACGGTCAACAATTCAGCTTTAATGTCCTGCTCCACTTCCTGCAACCGATGACTCCGATTTTCGACTTCAATCAACGCATTAGATTTTTCACGCCGACGGTTGTTTCCATCAAAAATATCCATTCCCAGAACAATCCCGTAATTAAAAGTCCGGCTTTGCTGATTGTTGATTGTTAACGCCCCGTAATCGCTGATCGTGCCGCTTCCATAACCGCGGTAGGCATAATTGTATCCCGACGTAAGATTCAAATAAGGATATGATCGTGAAGCAATGATCTTATAATCAAGCTCGGAAATCAGCTGATTCTTCCGGGCAATTAGCAAGCTTGTATTCAACTCCATGGTTGATGAATGCAACGCATCGTATTGTAAATCCGCATTAAAAACAATGGATGTGTCTTCCAACTCAATCTGCTTTGCCAGATCGTCAAAAGCCATCAGCTTTTTCAGCCGCACTTCCGATTCCAAAATTTGCTCATTCTGACGGGCAAGCCGCGAGCTGTCTTCGTTAAGATAAACGATTGACTGCAACAATTCCAACTTCGAAGAAGCCCCCAGCAGATAACGCTCCTCATCAATACGGGCACGTTCCTTTGAAAGCGAAACAGCGTATTCCATGTTGTTGAAGAAGTTTAGCTGTTGAATGTAATAATAATACTCGGCGACAATCCGGGCCACCAGGTTCTCCATAGCCATTTGGGTGTTGATCTCGCCCACCTGATTCAGTTCATTCAGCTTTTGCCAGGTGGTTTGTACATTGAATCCACGAAACAAGGTCATATCAAGGTTTACCGCCGCCGACCCGGTGGTGTTATGAATGCCTGTCGACGTATTTTTCGTGTCATTATTCATATTCTGGGTCGTGGAAGTGACATTGCCGCCAAACCTGTTGGTCGTGCTCACTGTGGGCAGGAATCCGGCATTACCGCGCGAAAAGTTATTGGACGAGATTTCCTCCTGGTTCCGAGCCACCTTGATGGCGAAATTTTGCTCCAATCCCGTCAGCACACAACGACTCAAATCGTAAACTTCCTGTGCCTGCACCATTCCTGAAAGAAAAAAAAGCAGAAAAACAGGCAAAAGACTTTTGGTAATCCAGGTTCTAATTTGTTTTGAGGCTGGTCGCTTCATTGTTTATATTTTTTGATTCACTTGAAATTATCAGGTAGATGCCGGGCACCACAAACAACGTCAGTACCGTTGCAATGGTCAATCCGCCAACAACTGCGACACCCATTGCCACCCGGCTTTGAGCACCTTCACCAAAACCCAGAGCAAGCGGTAAAATTCCTAAAATGGTTGATAAGCTCGTCATTAGGATTGGACGGAAACGTGCAGCCGACGCAAACTTAATCGCCTCCAGTTTATTCATCCCTGCCTCCTTACGCTGGTTGGCAAACTCCACAATCAGAATCCCGTTTTTTGAAACCAGACCAATGAGCATGATAATCCCAATCTGGCTGAAGATGTTCATAGTGATGTTGAAGTACCACATAAAAAATAAAGCTCCGGTAAGTGCCAACGGAACGGTCATCATCACAATGATCGGATCTTTGAAACTTTCGAACTGAGCGGAAAGCACGAGAAAAATTAAAACGATGGCCAACAAAAAGGCAAACATCAAACTCGACGAGCTTTCCATAAAATCTTTCGAGTCACCGTCGAGCGCGGTACGAAACGTGTCATCAAGCACCCGATCGGCAATGTTGTCCATTTCCTCAATACCCTCGCTAATGGTTTTTCCATCGGCCAAACTCGATGAAATAGTCGCCGAAACGAAGCGATTATAGCGATAGAGCTGAGGCGGTGCAGTTGTTTCACGCAGCGTTACAAAGTTATCGAGCTGAATCATATGGCCTTTGTCGTTGCGGACATACAGCGACTTCAAATCAAGCGGCTTGTTGCGGTCCTGCCGGTCGAGTTCACCCAAAATCTGGTATTGCTTTCCATTCATGATAAAATAACCAAACCGTTGTCCGCTAAGTGCCAATTGCAGGGTCTGCCCAATGTTTTGCGTTGAAACGCCCAGCAGGTTAGCCTTGTCACGGTTAATCTCAATTTGCAGTTCCGGCTTGGTAAATTTCAGGTTGACATCAGCCATCACGAAAGTGGGATTGTCATCCACTTCGGCCATAAACGCAGGTAAAACCTCTCGTAACTTATCGATGGTTGGTGCCTGAAGCACATACTGAATGGGCTGCCGGGCGCGCCTTCCTCCAAAGGTCGATTGTTGAATCACATTGGCCCGTGCCTTGGTTTTTTTCCGCAGTTCGCCAGTAAGATCACTGGCAATTTCCTGTTGCGAACGTTCCCTTTCCGAGGGATGTTTCAACACTACCCGGACAAACGCCCAGCTTCCGCGAACCAAGGTCGTCAGGCTTTCCCTTTCCGGTATAATGTCCTCAACCAATTGGGCTATATCCTCCACATAGTCGTAGTTAAATTCGTAGGTGGCACCCTCAGGCGAAGAGACATTCACGTTCATCTGCGAGCGGTCTTACAAAGGAGCCATCTCTGCAGGAATCACCTTCCAAAAAATAAAAATCAAGATAAAAGACAAAACCAGAATCCCTTGTGAAATCCATCTTCTGTTAATAAAGCTTTCGAGCGAACGTCGGTAGGCCTCATTCAGCCCGACAAAGAATTTTTCGGTGTAGTTGTACGCCTTGCTTCTCTTATGCCTGGTTTTAAGCAGTTTGGTCGAAAGCATGGGCGTAAAGGTCAGCGCGACAAATGATGAAATAGACACTGCACCAGCAATAACAATACTGAATTCGCGGAAAAGTCTTCCGGTCATTCCCTCAAGAAAGACAATTGGAAAGAACACCGCCACTAAAGTAATCGTTGTGGCTATAATGGCGAAGAAAATTTCATTTGCGCCCTCCAGGCCCGCTTGCCGAGGGCTCATGCCTTTTTCAATTTTCACATAAATGTTTTCCATCATAACAATGGCATCGTCGACCACCAAGCCGATGGAAAGCACAATAGCCAGCAGCGTGAGCACGTTAATGGTAAAGCCCGCCAGATACATGATAAAAAAGGAACCAATCAACGAAACCGGGATCACAAGTATGGGAATGATCGTGGTTCGCCAGTCGCGCAAAAACGTAAAAATGATAATGACAACTAGAAAGAATGCCACATAAATCGTGGTTTTCACCTCATCAATCGACGAACGGATGTATTGAGTATTGTCGAAACCAATGTCAATCTCCACATCTTCGGGTAGGTCTTTCTTCATGAATTCCAGCCGTTCATATACCGCGTCCACAATGTCAATGTGGTTGGCACCAGGCTGCGGAATGATAACCGTTGCTACCATCGGAATTCCATTCATCTTCATAATGCCCCGCAGATCTTCCGGCCCCAATTCAGCCCGCCCGATATCGCGCACCCGAATCAGCTGATCGCCCGACTGTTTTAAGATCAAACTGTTGAATTCTTCCGGTGTAGTCATTAAGCCGAGGGTGCGAATGGTTAGCTCGGTGGTATTTCCCTCAATGCTTCCTGCTGGCAGTTCAACATTTTCACGCATAATGGCATTCCGAACATCCAATGGAGTCATTTGATAACCAGCCAGCTTAGCCGGATCAAGCCAAATGCGCATGGCAAATCGCTTCTCGCCCCAAATTCCCACGGAGCTAACGCCCGAAACGGTTTGCAGCTGTTCTTTAAACGTCAGTTCGGCGATTTCAGAGAGCTCGAGCAACGATCTTTTGGGGCTTTTCACGGCAATCATCAAAATGGGACTGGCGTCAGCATCTGCCTTGGAAACCGTTGGTGGATCGCAATCCCGCGGCAGGTAACGTTGAGCTTGTGACACTTTATCGCGAACATCATTGGCTGCTGTTTCCAAATCCACTGACAATTCAAATTCGACAGAAATCCGGCTACTGCCCTGGCTACTGCTACTGGTTAAGGTCCGGATACCTGGGATTCCATTGATCGATTGCTCCAAGGGTTCGGTAATCTGGGTTTCAATCACATCAGAATTCGCGCCGGGATAGGATGTTCTGACGGAAATAATGGGCGGATCGACACTGGGAAACTCCCGAATGCCGAGGAATGTCATTCCAATGGCGCCAAAAAGCAGGATGACCAGTGAAAATACTGTGGCCAGCACTGGCCGTTTTATGCTGATAGATGAGAGACTCATGTTACTCGTTTAGTAAGTGTTGATTCGTCACCAAAGTATCCAATTGAACCGGAAGATCTTCGCGAAGCTGCAAGGTTGCCGTGGTCAGTAGGGTGTCGCCAAAATTCAGGCCCGACCGGATTTGAATATGGGATTCTGTTCGCAGTCCGGTTTCAACACGAACTTGCCTGGCTCTTCCGTTCTTCAGGATAAATACTTTTTCACCTTCCATCTCGGGAATCAACGCCTGGGTTGGAATGGAAACCGCATTCTCAATCTGCGAGAGTCGTGCCCTCACACTGGCAAAGCGGCCAGGTTTAAGTTCTTCATTGGTGTTGGGATAGAGCGCCCGGGCAACAATTGTCCTCGTATTGATGTCAACCTTCGGTTCAATGGCATAAACTTGAGCTTCAAACGTTTTCTGAACGCCATCGATCTGGAAACTGATCGGAAATCCGGCAACTACTTCACCGGCATAGCGCTCGGGAATGGAAAACTCAATTTTCAGCGGACTGATCTTCACCAGTTGAACGATTTTGGTTTGGGTAGATGCATAAGCGCCTTCGCTGATCATTCGCAGTCCTACAATTCCGTCGAAAGGAGCACGTAACTCGGTTTCAGCAATCCGCGCTTCCACCAACATAATGTCCGCCTCCAGCGTCTCCAGTTCAGTGGCCACCTGGTCATAACTTTCGCGGCTGATGGCATCGCGATCCAGCAACTGCCGCTGCCTGTATTCGCGCTCCTCAACCAGTTTACGTTGTGCTCTTAATTTTTGCAATTGTGCCTGCAGCGGCCGATCGTTAATTTTTGCCAACAACTCTCCTTTCTTCACCCGGCTTCCTTCCCTGAAAAAGATGCCAACCACTTTTCCCGAAGTTTCAAAAGCCAAATCCACTTCCTCATCCGGGAGCAGCGAGGCCGTACTGTAGATCATCTCATCCATCTTTGTCGGAACCAAAATATAGCCACTGGCAAACAGCGGCTGCTGTCCTCCTCCCATTCCCCGAGGGCCGGGATCTTCGTTTGAGCGGAACAAGGGTTTGACTTTGGGATACATCACAATCCCAACAAGTACGATGATTAATACAATAGTGATGGAGATCCTGATGATCTGTTTTGAATTATTTGCCATGGCTATACTAGCTAGTACTTTAGGTTAATTTAAATTGCTTTGACTACCAAAACATCAAAAAGTTAAAACCGTTGGCGCCAAATATATCATTAAGTTTTTGAGCCGATACTGGGTTGGAATCATTGAGAATCTGACGATCCAAGCTCAAGTATCTCATTCAGCATATGACCAGCAGTTTCCACGTTGGGAACATACGAAAAGGTAAGGCTCAGCTTATCTTTTTTTTCTTTCATCCGGCACTTGTTCGGGTTTTGTTGTAAGTAGTGAAGTACTTTGGTGAAGGTTTCACTTTGATAGAAAGGCGATTGTTGATCAGCTATAAAAAAGCAAATCATTTTTTTGTCATTCAGAATGATCCGCTCAATACCCAGATCAATTGCCTTCCAGCGCAAACGCACTACTTCCAGTAATTCCTTGCTGACTTGCGGAAGCTTTCCAAACCGGTCAATCAATCCCATCTCAAACTGTTGCAAAGACGCTACGTTTTCCAGGTTATCGAGTTGGCGGTAGAGCAACATGCGCTCCGAAATACTTTGGATGTATGTATCCGGGAACAACAACTCCATGTCGGTATCAATTTGGCAATCGTTGACAAATTGTGTTTGCAGAAATGCTTTGCCAGCTGCTTCCTGTTCTTCCTGAAACAGTTCCTTGTATTCGCCCTGCTTCAACTCCTGCATGGCTTCATTCAGAATTCGATGATAGGTTTCGTAGCCAATATCGGCAATAAAGCCGCTTTGCTCGGCCCCCAGCAAATTGCCTGCCCCACGAATATCCAAATCGCGCATGGCAATGTTGAACCCGCTGCCCAACTCCGAGAACTCTTCAATGGCGCGCAAGCGTTGGCGAGCTTCGCCGGTCAGGCTTGCCAGCGGTGGCGCTATCAAATAGCAAAAAGCTTTTTTGTTTGATCGTCCCACGCGCCCGCGCAACTGGTGCAGATCACTCAATCCAAAATTTTGAGCATTATTTATGATAATGGTGTTCGCGTTCGGAATATCCAGTCCCGACTCAATGATGGTGGTGGCAATAAGCACATCGTTCTCGCCATTGATAAAATCGAGCATGATTTTTTCGAGCTTGGGGCCGTCCATCTGTCCGTGTCCCACCACGGTTTTTACCCCTGGAACAATTCGCTTGATTACCTTCTCAACTTCATGAATATTCTGCACCCGGTTGTGAATAAAAAAGACCTGCCCATTTCTCGCCACTTCGTAATTGATGGCCTCGCGGATCATTTCCTCATTAAAACCATGCAGCTCGGTAATAATGGGGTAGCGGTTGGGTGGCGGTGTTTGAATGATCGATAAGTCGCGGGCACCCATGAGCGAAAATTGCAGGGTTCGCGGAATGGGCGTGGCTGTCAGCGTCATCGTGTCGACATTCACTTTAAACTGCTTCAGCTTTTCCTTCACTGAAACACCAAACTTTTGCTCCTCATCCACGATAAGCAGGCCCAAATCTTTAAACTTGACATCTTTACCCACCAAACGGTGCGTTCCAATCAGGATATCGATGGCGCCGACTTCCGCTTCTTTCAATACTTTTTTTATTTCGCCGGCAGGCCGCAAACGGCTGATGTATTCAATGCGCACAGGAAAATCCTTGAGCCGTTCGGAAAATGTTTTATAATGCTGAAGTGCCAGAATGGTGGTCGGCACCAAAACGGCTACTTGCTTGCTGTCGGCAACCGCCTTAAAGGCGCCGCGGATGGCAATCTCCGTTTTTCCGAAGCCCACATCGCCACAAACCAGCCGGTCCATCGGCATTTCACGCTCCATGTCCTCTTTCACCGCTTGGGTAGCCGTCACCTGATCGGGAGTATCTTCATAGATAAACGACGCTTCGAGCTCGGTTTGCAGGTAAGAATCGGGCGAAAAGGCAAAGCCCCGTTCTTTTTTACGTTCGGCATAAAGCGCGATCAGATCTTTGGCAATATCCTTCACCTTTTTCTTGGTGCGCTCCTTCATCTTTTGCCAGGCACCGGTTCCCAGCTTGTTTATCTTGGGTTCAACTCCCTCTTTGCCTTTGTATTTGGAAATGCGATGCAGCGATTGGATGCTCACGAACAACACATCACTGTCGCGGTAAACCAAGCGAACAGCTTCCTGTATTTTTCCGTTAACCTCGGTTTTCACCAAACCCGCAAATTTCCCGATCCCATGATCGATGTGCACCACATAGTCTCCTTGATGCAGCTTGTTCAGCTCTTTCAGCGTGATGCTTTCCTTTTGTGGTTTCCGGGTTTTCAACTGAAACCGATGGTATCGCTCAAAAATCTGGTGATCAGTGTAGCAACAAAGCTTAAGCGTGTGATCGACAAACCCTTCGTGCAAGGTGAAGTTCAGATCGGTAAACTCGACATCCAGATTTTGATCCTTGAAAATGGCATGCAGCCGCTCAATCTGCTTTTGGTTGGATGAAAGAATAAAATTGGTATAACCCTTGGTCGAATTGTCTTGCAAATTTTTAGCCAGCAGCTCAAAATTCTTATTGAAGACCGGTTGGGCTGATGTGCTAAACTGATAGTGTTCCCGGCTTTGAAAATAATTGCTTGTTCCTGATTCCAGACAGGTGAACCGACTAAGAAGGTTTAAAAAATCTGCCCCCGAAATCAATCGACTGAGCAAATCCTCAGCTAACCCTTCTTCGCCAACCGCTTGCTGATAAATGCGATCAATCATATCTGAAACCAAGGAAATATCCCGAATATAAATGCTGCTTTTAGCAGACAGAAAATTCAGGAAATTATCCCGTTTTTCCTCGCTCAGACCTTCCTGTATGTTTGGGATTATCACGATCTTTTCGAGCTGAACTTTCGATATCTGTGTTTCGATATCAAAACTTCTCAGGCTATCCACTACATCGCCAAAAAAGTCGAGGCGATAAGGGTCTTCATGCGAAAAGGAATAAATGTCGACTAAGCTTCCGCGAATGGAATATTGTCCCGGCTCCACCACAAAATCAACCCGCTCAAAACCGTATTCAAACAACACATCATTCAAAAACTGAATCGATAATTTGTCGTTTTTATGGACCGGAAAACTGTTCGATTCCAGCCCCTCGCCCGAAATGACTTTTTCAATCAACGCTTCGGGGTAAGTGATAATACTGATCTGGTGGCGTTCATGAAGTTGGTTTAAAACTTCAGTTCGAAGAATAATATTCTCCTGCTCAACAGAATCGAACTGCCCGGCCCGCTTGTATGATCCAGGGAAAAAGAACAATGGCGAAGCAGTCTGCAGGTTCACCAAATCATCGTAAAAGTAGGCTGCTTCTTCCTTGTCATTTAAAATAAATACCAAGGGCTGATTATGCTTTTCGGCTAAGACAGAAGCCAGTACGGTTTGCGACGAGCCAACAAGCCCCGACAGGTGAATCTTTTCACCCGGGGTATCCATGTTTTTCAGCAAAGATTGAATAACCTCCTGCTTTTCAAATACCTTCTTAAAATTCTGTAATTCCAAATTTCTGTAAAATTTCGCGTAAAGATAGGGAATAGTTTGAGTTTGGCTTGGCCAATCGTTCATAAATTCCGATGGGCAACAATCCAGAAGCACACACACGAAACGCAACCAAAACTCACGAAGGTAGTCTGCCCGTCTCCTTGTTGATTATCCAAAACAACCATCTGGCTTGGGACGAACATGATGCAGAAAACATTCAGAAAAAAAACCGATGAAATTCATTGCCCGCAACGTATCTTTAAGCCTCAAACGAAAAAAGTCTTTGAAACAAGTAAGTAAAAGTCATTCAACACAAGATGTCCCGAATTCGGACCGTAAATCACGACAAACGAGTTCCTTCGAATGCCTTTGGAAATTATTAATTCAATGAAATGAAAGCAACAATCGGTTTGGCATTAAGTGGCGGCGGAGCACGCGGAATCGCGCACATTGGCGTTTTGGCTGCGCTGGAAAAATATGGCATCCATCCGGAAATCATTTCGGGAACCAGCATCGGCGCATTGGTTGGTGTTTTATATGCTTCAGGCTATGAGCCGGCATCCATCTTAGCCCTGATAAAAGCAAGCAAATTACACAAGGTAATCAGTTGGGCATTTCCTTCAGGTGGACTGCTCGATCTGGATAAAATTGAAAAGCTCCTTCGTAGTCATATTCCTGAAGATGACTTTTCGGCTTTGAAAAAGCCGTTCTACTGTGCCGTAACCAATTTAAATACTGGAAAATCAGAGCTGATTTCAAGCGGAAAACTCATCGACTATGTCTTGGCTTCCGCGTCGATTCCTATTGTTTTCGAACCACGAATCATTAATGGCCAATCCTATGTTGACGGTGGAATATTAAATAACCTGCCAATCGAACCGTTGCTCGGCCAAGTGAATGTGATCATCGGCGTACATGTGAACCATAATGAAGAGCTAAAGGAAATTTCGGGCATCAAAGCCATTGCTGAACGCAGTTTTCGACTGGCCATTTCGAAAGATGTCGACGACAAATTTGACCAATGCAACCTGGTCATTGACCCACCAGCCATGCAGCAATTCAGCGTGTTTGACTTTTCGAAAGCCGATGAAATTTATGCCATTGGTTTTTCCGAAACCGAAAACCTGATTCTTCAATATTCAAACTTAATTGACCTTGAGCAAGTGATTGCAGAAAAGAAAAGACGCCAACAAGAAAAATAATTGTCCTACCAAATCCGTATTATAGAAAGCCTATGATGTAAATGAGCAGGAAACATCTTAACTTTGAGTAAAATAATCTGATCATGAAGAAACTACCATTTATTTTAGTCGCATTACTCATTCTGGGTTCGTGTCAGCAGAAAAAACTTGACCGGATGCAGGAAGTACAAGATAGTCTGCAACAAGTCGCCGCCAACAAAGATTCGGCCATCACCGATTTTATTGGCACGATGAATCAAATCCAAGCCAACCTGGATTCGATAAAAAGGCTGGAGGAGATTGTCGATATTGAATCCCAAAGCAGTTCAGAACCACAATCGACCACCCGTCAGAAAGTTCTTCGCGACATTGCGATGATCAATGAATTGCTTAAGATAAATCGGGAACTGATCGCATCGCAGCAAAAGAAAATGGATTTCTCATCGCACAAGATGAATGAAATGCAGGAAATGCTGAACATGATGAGTACCCAAATGGAAACCAAAGACGCTGAGATTGTTGCTTTACAAACAGAACTTCAAAAGCTGCAACTCAACATTACAGATTTGAATCAGGACTTGATGGCTGCCCAGGAGAGAACAGAGGAACAGGCCCGATTGCTGGAGGAAAAAACAGGCACCATTGACCAGCAAACCTCAGCGTTAAACACAGCTTACTACGTTTTTGGAACCGCCAAGGAGCTGGTTGAAAATGGGATTGTCGAAAAAGAGGGAGGCTTTCTGGGGATTGGACGCACGCTGAAATTCAGAAAAGACTTTAACCCTGACCTGTTTACAAAAATCAACATTCGGGAAGTGGATGAAATCAGCCTGAACTCTAAAAAAGCCAAAGTCGTCACTACGCATCCTGCCAGCAGCTATGAATTAATTGGTGACGATATGGTTGAAAAGCTGGTGATCACAGATGCTGACCGTTTCTGGGAAACCAACAAGTATTTGGTAATTGTGGTGAACTAACGCACCAAACCAATTAAGAGATTGGTTTCAAATATTACAGGAACCGATGCTCGATTGGCTAAAAGGAAAGGATAGTGACCAACCGAGATTCCTGCTATTGCTTGCCTCATATTCCATTCAAAAAACCGGATTAATTCCACTGGAATTTTGGGCCACTACTCATTTTGATCCGATGTTTTACTGAACATTTCCGAAATCCATAACTTGATGACAGACTGCCGGGTGATTCCTAATCTCATGGCTTCTTTATCAAGTTTATGAACCATCTATGTAGGGAAATCAACACTTACACGCTTGGTTTCAATCCCGGTCTCTTGGCTTTGCTTAGGTCCAGATTGTCAATAATATCTTCACCCGCATCAATTTTCTTATCCAACTCTTCAGCTTTAATAAATCTCAATTTCTTTTTTCCTTGATCTCCGAACAGATATAATTCCAATAGCTCTATTCCTTATCGCGAAAATTCCCGACCAAAACTTCCCACTCAATTTATCAATAATTAAAAACCTCGGTTCATCAATTGTCCTTGCACGAATCTCTATTCGATCAGAATCAAGCCACAATCGTTTTGCTTCTTCAAAATCAATCCCATGTTTTGACTGATTTGTCTGACTTTGGTTTTGATCAAACTCCATCTCAGATCATTTCTCCAAAATACCACAAAATGATTAATTATTATGCTTTTTTTTGCTCCTTTTTCGGCAGAAATGTTTGTTTCTAAACAACAAACGCAAGCCGTTTCCCCCGCACCTCTTCTTTGATTTGACCTCGATCGTAGGCCAGTTGCCCATTGACAAATGTTTTGGAAACCTGGTGACTGAATTCAGTTCCTTCAAACGGCGACCAGCCGCACTTATAAAAAATATTCTCCGGACAAACCGTCCATTTTTTATCTGGATTGATTAGCACGAGGTCGGCAAAGTAACCTTCTCGGATATATCCACGCCGATCAATCCGGAACAAATCAGCCGGTGCGTGGCACATCTTTTCGACCAACTTTTCAGCTGTCAGCTTTTCCTGCCTCACAAACTCCAGCATAGCAGTCAGCGAATGCTGAACCAGCGGACCGCCGGAGGGTGCCAGAAAATAGGAATGTGACTTTTCATCCAGCGTATGAGGCGCATGATCGGTGGCAATCACATCAATTTTGTCCGTCAGTAGCCCATCCCAAAGGGCAGCTCGGTCGGCAGCCGACTTCACTGCCGGATTCCACTTGATTCGCGTGCCGTAATCGACGTAGTCCTTTTCTTCAAACCAAAGGTGATGCACACACACTTCGGCCGTAATTTTTTTTTCTTTCACCGGGCCCGCTTCAAAAAGCTGCATTTCATCGGCTGTCGAAATGTGAAGGACGTGCAGGCGGGTGTCGAAATTACGAGCCAACGCAACCGCTTTTGATGACGACTTATAGCAAGCTTCGGCGCTCCGGATTCGAGGATGCCGCGAAATGGGGACAATCTCGCCGTACTTCTGGCGGTAAATCGCGGTGTTTCTCCGGATAATTTCTTCGTCTTCGCAATGGGTAGCCACCAAAGTAGGTGCCAGCCTGAATATTTCGGATAAGGTTTTCTCGTCGTCCACCAGCATGTTTCCGGTTGATGAGCCCATGAAAATTTTGATTCCGCACACCTTCGAAGGATCGGTCTTCAGCACTTCATCCAGGTTATCGTTGGTCGCGCCCATAAAAAACGAATAGTTGACAGCCGAGACTTCGGCAGCACGGGCATATTTCTTTTCCAGTTCGACCTGTGTGATTGCCTGCGGCTTGGTGTTGGGCATCTCCATATACGACGTCACCCCGCCGGCCAAGGCTGCCCGCGACTCGGTATATAGATCGCCTTTGTGGGTGAGCCCAGGCTCCCGGAAATGAACCTGATCGTCAATGACACCGGGGATCAACAATTTCCCGCTGCCATCAATCACGGTAGCTTCCTTCAACAAGGCCTCCGGAACCACTTCTTCCTTAAATATGCGTTTGATAGACTCGCCCTCAATCAACACACTTCCCTGATACTGAATCCCCTCATTGATGATGGTGGCCTGGTGAATGATCGTCTTCATAATGTTCGGTTTATTAAGCTTATATATTGTCTTTCGAGCCTTGAATGTTTTGCGATAAATCTAAGCGGGGACCTCCAACCTTCAATTACGAATCTAAAACTGAAAAGGCTACACCGCCACACTCCTTATATTTTCATATAAATCGATTCTCAAGGGATTTGTTCACTGCAACCTGAGTCAATTCGCGTTTATCCACGTCCTTGAGAAGAATAGCCCGGATATTTTTTAAACCAACTACGGATTTTCATTTTCAGAATTCCCCATAAGGCTTCATTAAAAATGCCACCGCTCATTTTCGAGGTGCCTTCCTGCCGTTCGGTAAAAATAATGGGAACTTCCACCAACTTAAAACCATGTTTCCAGGCTGTAAACTTCATTTCAATCTGAAACCCATAACCTTTCAGCCGGATATCATCCAGATTGATGGTTTCCAAAACTTTTCGGGCATAACACTTAAAGCCAGCTGTGGTGTCCATGATTTTCATGCGGGTGACCAGCCGGACATAAACAGATGCAAAATACGACATCAGCACCCTTCCCAGCGGCCAGTTGATCACGTTGATGCCGGAAATGTAGCGCGAGCCAATTGCCATATCGGCGCCACCCTCGGTACAGGCCCGATACAAATTTTCGAGGTCTTTGGGTGGATGGGAGAAATCACAATCCATTTCAAAAATGAAATCGTAGCCCTTTTCCAAAGCCCATTTAAAGCCAGTCAGGTAAGCTGTCCCCAGCCCCAGTTTGCCTTTGCGCTCTATCATGTGGAGGCGGTCGGGGTATTCCGTTTGCAGACGTTTCACAATTTCGGCCGTCCCATCGGGCGAGCCGTCCTCAATAATCAAAATTTGAAAAGGCGTTTGAAGTGTAAACACCGTGCGGATCATTTCCGCAACATTTTCCTTTTCGTTGTATGTTGGTATAATTACCAGGTTATTCATGTATCAAATAAAGATTAGTTGCTCTGCGAAAATAAGTATTTTAAGCCAGTCTGAGTTGATTTTTTCAGAATGAAGGAAAATTGAGCCCTGATTCATATTCGGCTTTCCGATCCCATTTCGGTCATTTTTCCTATTTTTATCAGAAAAAAATGACTTACACATTTGTTCCAATTGATCTGTCGGATCCTGTCCACCGCCGCGAATTAATCCGCTTGCTTAACGCCTACATGCAGGATGATATGGGTAATGGCGCGCCAATGCCCAAAGAGCTGGCCCCGAAAATTCTGGAAGGGCTGCGAAATTACCCGGGCTACCTGGGTTTCTTTGCCGTGGTTGACGGACAGTTTGCCGCTTTGGCCAACTGCAACAAAAACTACTCGACCTTCCAGGCCAAACCGCTGATCAACATTCACGACTTTGTGGTGCACCCCGACTTTCGCGGCAAGGGAGTCGGCCGCTTCCTGCTTAATGCCCTGGCCGCGTTTGCCAAAGAACAGGGTTATTGCCGCATCAACCTCGAAGTGCGGCGCGACAATGCGAGCGCACAAAAGCTATACCGCAAAGCTGGTTATGCCGAATGCCACGAGCCCATGTATTTTTGGGAAAAGTTGCTTTAAGGAGGAGAAGGGCTTGCTACCAACATGAAGACAATCGCGGGGAGGGGCAAATTCCAGAATCCATGTTTCAAAATCCAATAGTCCAACCAACGGAGTTGAGCTCCTATTTAATGACTAGTTATCCAATGACCAATAACTAATTCACTCATCTCAGCACGGCAACAGAAAACTCGACCGTTTTTCTTCTTCTCTCACCGGGAAATGAGAAAACTGGATGTCGGAAAATCCATTTTCCGCGCGGCGACAAACTGCCAATTGTCCGATTGTCATCTGGCTGAGCAGACTACTGCTTACCATCCGATCAGCCATTCACTACCAATCAAAACCACCTGCCCTGCCAACATCGCTTCACTGAAAAATCCGGCCTAATAACAAAGCCGGATTTTTAAAACTGAATTAACTGGATTAATTACCTGCCGCGGAAATGGGAATTGTCGAAAGCAAGGTAATATTTTGAAGGTCGGCATAATTGTAGAGGTAAAAACCTCCATCGCCAATCATAAACAAATAGTTGTTGAGCGGAATGACATCATACGCATTGATGTCGGGGAATTCCGCCAGTTTATTGGATAAAATCTGCAAAGGATCGGAGGCATCAAAAATTTTTAGCCCCGCGTCGCCATCGCAAATAAAGAGCACATCGCCATCAATCCCCAGCCCATGCGGATTGGCCATCGAATAGCTTTTCAGCAGGTTTAGTTGCGAGTAGTCTTCATTCATTCGAATCACATCCAGCCGGTTCACCGAACGACCACAGCCCCCTCCGTCGTGCAGGGTTACGTAGGCCAGATCGTCCTGAACCACAACCGGATCGCAGCTTGTGATGTGGTTATAGCGGTTGATATAAGTTGGACTCTGACCGATTTCGAGGCTGTAAACCAGCATGCCGGTAGTAGTGCCAAAAAACAGGTGATCATGATAGATGAACATGGTCTCCACATTCCATCCAATATTTTTAGAATCGAGTTCAACAGGATTTTCAAGATCATCAATTTTAAACGTGTATAAATTGGATTTGTCCACCGTATACAGGAAATCCTCGTACAAGCCGAAGCGGGCCATCGAACCGCCCACCCCAAAGGTAGAACCACTGCCACCTCCTACTCCCCCGGCTTTACTAGACGAATAGGCTCCATCGAGCGCCATATTCTCTGCAAAACTTCGGGCATAGTAAATCGGGTAATAGTATTGCTTTATCGCCTGCTTCACCTCCTCAATTTCCCAATCGACGACGACGCCTTTGTCTTCATCAATTTCTCCCAAACGGTATTCAGTGTCATATTCCGGAACGGTGTAGGGAAAAATGTCCTCCACACGTCCTACTTCCTCAATGTTATCCAGGTCTGATACATCGATGGCAACCAAGTCAACATAGCTGTCGGCATACAGCACGTCTTCCTTAATAGCGATATCCACATTCCCGGGAATAACAATGAAGCCAACATTTTCGGGGCTGGCCGGATCGGTCACATCAAGCACATGCACGCCCTCCATAATTTCGTTGACAAACACATAGTTATCTTTGAAATAGATTTTCCCGGGCTTTTCAATTTCGCGGGTGGACTCGATTTTAATGGCCGACCGAAGATCCTCGTAAGTCATGTAAACCGGTGCGTTGCCCATAAAAGTCTCGTACAGTTTGTCCTCGCAGGCCGACAGCAGCGTTAGCACAAATATCAGGCTGATATAACTCGTTTTTGTATTCATCGTGTTCGTGTTTTTTAGTTGAAAAGAATTCCCACGCGAATGGACAGGCGGTTGTATTCGCGATCCAGTTGATAATGGTTGTCACCCTTAAAATTGACCTCGTGGTAGCGATAGCCAAATGATAGCATCAAGCCCAGGTTCGGGTTTAGCTGACTCACAAATCCGAAGGATGGATTCACCATTAAACCGCCTTTACTTTCGAGCGGCACGGGATTATAATAATACGACGAAGACCAAGGCATATAATCGTAATAAACACCACCTCCGGAGTAAACCTCGTCATCCAACGGGATCATGTAGCCACCCTGCAGAGCGATAAACGGCGTAAAACGCGACTCGCGAAAGTGGAATTCCAGGTTACCAAAAACGGGCATATATGATTCGTCCAGAAAATCGATGCCGGCACCAACGCCCATATACCACTTAGGCAGCAGGCGAAAATTAATGGAGGCATCGAACGAAAATGGAGTGGGTTTGGAATTGTTCGAACTGCCGGCCAATATCCCCGCGGAGGCTTTCAGAAAATAGGTAGCGTTTTCATTTTCAAATACTCCTGAAATCGGCTTGGATGTAATGGTATCAATCTCAGAATAATTAAACACCCAAAGATTTTTTCCGGAACGCACAACCACCTTGTCATCGTCGACCGGGGTTTGTTGCCCTTTCAGTACCGTACCGTTTTTCAGGTAAATGACTTCTCTTTTATTTTTTTGAGCAAAGCCGCTTCCGAAAACGAAAAGAAATGCAAAAAGGCAGATGAATTTATTCATAATGATTTTTTTTGAGGTCGGTTACAGAAAGTTGATGCGCGAACTTAAAAAGGGTTGCGTGAGAGAGGATATTTTAAATGTGTAAACGAAGATGGAGCCTCTTATTTTCTTATCAATTCTCGCAAAATGGCGTCACTCATGCTTGCGTGATTCCAAAAATGGTTTGATCTTTGATGCATAAAGGCTAGTTTTTTTTCATTGCTAAACCGAAAAATCTAAAACAATGAACCCATGCCACCTTTTCTGCCTGATAGTCGTCCTGACACTTGTCAAGCACACGGACGCTCAGACCTCAAAAAATGCTTTAGCCGATTTTGTGATTCCTCGCTATTTCGTAGCGAATTCTGATTGTTACATCTACGGCCCATTTGACGGTGATGGCTCAAACACGGTGATTTGCTTTGAGAATAACCAAACACTGAGTTTCTCTGTAAAACCCACCATTGAGGGTAGCGACAAGATCCTGATCAAAGTTCCGAACACTCATGGCGAGTTTGAACTGATTATTGTCGACGAGGGCAACAACAAAGAGCTATTTACGCCAGTGAGGGTTGTCCAACTCAGGCAAGACCTCGATATAACCAGGGCCAGACTCAAAAAGCCATTTCCTTTTTTTATTCGATTATTGGGTGCCGAGAAATCGGAAAATGAGTTTTCCTTTACTCTGGAAAACCGCACACCACATATTGTCAGCTTGATTGGTGGCAACCGTCAAAAACATAAAATAAAAAGCACGAAAGAATCGACTGATGTTTTTTGGGAGGGGAAACTGGTTGCGATCGACCCATCTGAATTTTTGATCATGACGGGGCTCGAACAACCACCTCCTTCCATCCGGGTAGCTCCCTATTGAGATCCGGCCTATTTTCGATTCACCTCATAGATATCTTTCCGGCGGTCCTTCAAGTTGCGAACACTGCCAAACTGATTCAGTTCGCGCAACAAATCGATATCCACATCCGCAATCAGGATCATCTCAGTGTTGGGTGTCGCTTCGGCCTTGATTCCATTCATGGGAAAAGAAAAATCACACGGTGTAAAAACCATCGACTGCGCATACTGAATGTCCATGTTATGCACTTTGGGCAGGTTGCCAACACCTCCGGCAATGACAACATAGCATTCGTTTTCGATGGCACGGGCCATGGCGCAATTGCGCACACGCGAATAACCATTTTGGGTATCCGTCAGAAACGGCACGAACAAAATATCGACACCTTCATCCGCCAGAATACGACCCAACTCGGGGAACTCCACATCATAACAAATCAGCACGCCAATCTTGCCGCAGTCCGTATCAATCGCTTTCAGTTCCGAGCCTCCCTGCATTCCCCAAACCTTAGCTTCGTCGGGGGTAACATGAAGCTTTTCAAACCGGTCGATTGACCCGTCGCGCTTACATACGTAGCCGGCATTATACAAGCGGTCGTTTTTAATTTCGGGCATGCTGCCGGTAATGATGTTGATGTTGTACGAAATGGCCAGTTCCGAAAAGCGCCGGATAATCTCATCGGTGTGTTTGGCCAGTTCGCGAATCGCTTCGGGCTCACTCAAGTGGTTGTTCTCGGCCATCAGAGGGGCCATGAAAAACTCGGGAAACAAGGCAAAATCGGAGCGATAGCCTGAAACTGCATCGAGAAAATACTCTGCCTGGTTCATCACATCATCCAGATTTTTATAGAGCCGCATTTGCCACTGAATCAGGCCGAGTCGAACAATTTTTTTGATGGTTGAGGGCTGCTTACTTTCTTTTTCGTAGTAGATATTATCCCATTTCAACAACACGGCGTAATCTTTTGAAGAGTCATCACCTTCGAGGTAATTCTTTAAAATCTTGGACGGATAAAAATCATTCGATATCTGGAAGTTAAATACCGGATCGTGAATCTCTTTCAGACGAACTTTGGCAATGTACTCCTTGGGTGTCATTTCATCAGCGTACTTACGATAGTTCGGGATTCGCCCGCCAAAAGCAACCCCTTTCAAATTCAGCCGTTCACAAAGTTCCTTCCGGTAATCGTACAAGCGGCGGCCAAGGCGCAGTCCCCGATACTCGGGTCGGATAAAAATTTCAATGCCATACAGCAAATCGCCATCGGGGTTATGCGTATTGAAGGTCAGGTTTCCGGTAATCTTTTTGTAGGTGTGTTGATTTTCAAACTTCGCCGAATCGACAATAATCGAAAAAGCGCAACCCGCAATCTGCCCATTCACCTTCACCACCACCTGCCCTTCGGGAAACAAGTTGATCAAAGTCTTTAGATGCGGCTTCAGCCAATATGAATCAGGCATTTCCGGATACGATTCAATCAGCGCCTCCTTCAATTCCTGGTAATCCTTCAGTTGTAGAAAACTCAGCTCAATATTCTCAATGTCATTGGTATTTATCATGGTCAAAATGGTCTTGTATTTTTCATACTAAACAGTTAATTGCCGCTAAAGTTACTGCCTGAATCCTGAAAATAAAAACGCAGGTTCAACATCAGACCTGATTAAAACAATAAACGTCCGATTCAAAATTATCAACCCTGTCAAAACTGATTTGAGATATTTTGATCCTTTTATATTGCGCTTGCATTGATTTTGTCGTAACTTGCTATTATTTAATTATTTAATTTAACTTTTTTGATTTATGACAGCAAAGAAAATAATCGCGGTTACCGGTGCTACCGGATCGCAGGGTGGCGGGCTGGTCAGAGCCATTTTAAACGATAAAAGTGGCGAATTCACTGCACGGGCCATCACACGCAATGCCAGCTCGGACAAAGCCAGACAGCTCGCTCAACTCGGGGCCGAAGTGGTTGAAGCCGACGTAGCGGACAAAGCCAGTCTGGTAAAAGCATTTGAAGGAGCGTATGGCGCCTATTGTGTGACCTTTTTCTGGGAACACTTTTCGCCGGAAACAGAACGGGCCAATGCCCAAAACCTGGCTGCAGCCGCCAAAGAGGCCGGTGTTGGCCATGTCATCTGGTCAACTTTGGAAGATACCCGCAAGTGGGTTCCGCTGAGCGACGACCGGATGCCGACCCTGATGGAACACTTCAAAGTACCGCACTTTGATGCCAAAGGCGAGTCGAACGCATTTTTCGAGAACAGCGGCGTCCCTTACACACTGCTTTACACCTCGTTCTACTGGGACAATTTTATCCACTTTGGCATGGGCCCCCAGAAAGGGCAGGACGGCAGACTGGGCATAACCCTGCCAATGGGCGACAAGAAACTTCCCGGCATTGCGGCCGAAGACATTGGAAAATGCGCTTACGGAATTTTCAAAGCTGGCGAAACCTATAAAAATAAATCGGTAGGAATTTCGGGTCAGCATTTAACTGGCAAGGAAATGGCAGACGGTTTTTCAAAGGTGCTGGGTCAAATGATCGTGTACAATGATGTCCCTCCCGCAACCTATCGAAGTTTCAACTTTCCGGGAGCCGATGATTTGGGAAACATGTTTCAGTTCAAACATGATTTTGAAGCGGATTTTTGTGGCCGACGTGATGTGGAACGCTCCAAATCACTGAATCCTGAGCTACAAACTTTTGAACGTTGGCTCAGCCAAAATAAGGATCAGATTGCGCTTGGGTAAATTCAAGCTGCCCTAAAACCTTCTACTCCAGTTTCAAACTTGCTCCAATGCGGTTCTTACCTGGCTGAGCAAGTTTGGGACTTTTTCATATGGATCGCCCGGCCCCAAAGTCTCCAAAGGAAGATAGCCACGGTAGCCCGATTCTTTGATGATTTTGAAGAGCTTCACATAGTCAGTCGGTTTCTCCACACCATCAATCCATACATTCTCCTTGATCTGCCAGGTGACGGCTCGCCCAATATTTTGCTGAATCTCCGTATAGGGATCTTTCTGGCGATAGCTCCCAATATCGAGGTTTAAACCCAGCCAATCGGAATTAACCAAGTCAAAGACCAGGTCAACATCATCGGCCGTCTTCAAAAAATCATTGTGGTTCTGCAAAGCGATCATCACCCCAAATCGCGCCCCATAATCGCAGCACTCCCGAATGTCCTTTGCCATCCACTCAAAAACCTGCTCACGCGAAAAACCCTCATGACTGCTGGTTCCGGCAAAAATGCGCAGGTTCGGACTGCCAAGTTTAGCCGCCACTTCCACCCATTTTTTAATCAACGTAATATCCTTTCGGCGACTGTCCGTATCCGGCTTGGCAAAGTCGTTACGGACACCCGTCCCGCTAATATCAAGTCCAAGCAAGAAAGCTTTCCGTTTAAATTCAAAAATAAACGCATCGGCAGGAACTTCGGGATAGCCGGGAAAATAATAACCCGTTGGGTCGATGGCGTCAAAATTATGCCGGGCACAAAAATCAAGCATATCGAACAAATCCTTTTCCCCACGACTCAACAAACCATTAAACGAGTACAAATTCAAACTTAGCTTAAACAAATGGGAATAAACTTCCGGGATCAACGAGGCGGCATAGGCCGGAATAAAACTTCCGGCTGCCATTACGGAAGCGGCAAGCGCTGCCTTCAACAAACTTCTTCGCGATACTGACTGACTCATGGCATTCTGTTTTGATTAGCAAATTAGTCCGAATTTGACTGAAAACCAAATCAATGAATTCTACAGACCATGCTCACGCTTTTTTTCGAAACCAGTATTCCTTATGAAAAAACAACCAAAATTTTTTCATGCAAAAAATCATTAACAATTCTTAACAAACAACATTACCCCTACAGAAACCCTTATTTTATTAGCATATAACGATTATTAAATGCTTTTTTGTCTAATTTAGATCTTTATATCTTAAACACTTTTATTCTTTCTCGTGTTTTACTTTCAAATTCAAAAACTTTAACTCAAATGAAAACACAAGAAAACAAAAAATCGAATCAATTGAAGTCTTTAACTTCTTTACTTCTAGTGGTCATCATGGCCTTCACTTTTGTTAGCTGCAACGATGACGATGATCCCGTTGTCCTTGAAGATCCAACGTCGGTCGACATTACCGTGGCATTACAGCAAATTACCGACACTCCGGATGCATATAGCAGCACGCTCTCTGATTTAAAAAAGCAAAGTATTAATGCTAAAAAACCGAAGTTTAACACCTTGATGAAAGCTTTAGCAAAATCGGGTTTGACCAGTACTGTGGCCAGAAACGAACTGACCATTTTTGCACCAACCGACGCCGCTTTTGAAGAACTGTTCGATGTCCTTGGGGTTGATGGGGTTGATGCGCTATCGGCCGAACAACTGACACCGATTCTCCTTTATCATGCCGTTGCAGGACGCGTGCAATCCAGCGACTTGTCAAATGGACTGGTTGAAACGGTCAACGGAGCGTATATCAACATTGATCTGTCGAGCGGTGTAATGGTGAACGATGCGATGGTTGAAATAGCTGACCTGAGAGCCCTAAATGGCGTGATCCATATTATTGACAAAGTATTATTGCCACCATCAATGAATTTGGTTGAGAAAGCCATCAGTTTTGATCCTGAATTTTCGATTTTGGTTGAAGCGGTTGTAAAAGCTGACCTGGCCGGCACATTGGCCGATGGCGGTCCATTCACCGTATTTGCGCCAACCAACGCTGCTTTCGAAGAGCTGTTTACCGCTTTGGGCGTGAATGGTATTGAAGATTTGACCGCCGAAGATTTGACTCCAATTCTTCTTTATCATGTGGTTGCCGGAAGGGTTTTCTCATTCGACCTTTCAAGCGGTTCAGTTCCGACCCTGAACGGAAAAGAAATTGAAGTTGACCTGAGCTCAGGTGTGATGATTAACGACGCGAACGTCGTGATTGCTGACCAGCAAGCGACCAACGGGGTTATTCACGCCATCGACAAAGTATTACTTCCACCGATGAATATTGTGGAGAAAGCCATTAGTTTTGATCCTGAATTTTCGATTTTGGTTGAAGCGGTTGTCAAAGCTGGTTTGGCTGAAGCACTTTCAGGAGAAGGCCCTTTCACCGTGTTCGCTCCCACAAACGCAGCTTTTACAACTTTGTTTTCGACAATGGGCGTAGGTGGAGTGTCTGATTTGACAGCTGAACAACTGACTCCGATCTTACTGTACCACGTGGTTTCGGGCAGTGTTTATTCAACCGATCTGGCCAACGGATTTGTACCGACACTGAATGGTGCAGCAGTTGAGATTGACCTGACTTCAGGGGTAATGATTAATGACGCCAATGTGGCCATTCCTGATGTTGAAGCGTCAAACGGTGTGATTCACGCCATTGACCAGGTGCTGCTGCCACCAACCATGAATTTGGTGGAAACGGCTCAGAGTTTAGCGCCCGAATTCTCCATTCTGGTTGATGCAGTGATCAAAGCCGACTTGACAAACACTCTGGCAACAGGCGGGCCTTTTACCGTGTTTGCACCGACCAACCAGGCTTTCCTCGATTTGCTTGACGAACTGGGACCAGATGTTAACAGTCTGGATGACATTCCACTGGAAACCTTGACGAACGTATTGCTCTATCATGTGGTTGAAGGACGGGTTTACTCCAGCGATCTGGAATCAGGATCGGTAACGACCTTGAACGGAACATTTGAACTTGATCTCTCCACTTTGACAATAACCGATGCCAATACGCGCGAATCCGGCTTGGTTCCTTCGCTGCTTAATGTGCAGACCACCAACGGAGTGATTCATGTGATTGACAAAGTGATGATACCATAAAAAAACCATCGAAATACGCCAAAAACAAGATAAACAATTAGAAACAAACGAAAAAAGCATCTCAACATGAGATGCTTTTTTCGTTTGTAAGAAGGTTCCGGAAAAAATCAGGGGTCTTGTGTCTACGTCAAACTCAGCTTCTTAGAACTGATAACTCAAGCCGGTATAAATGCCAATGGTATAGGGCTTAAAATTCACGTTGGCATTGCTGTTCAGCGAATTCAAAAAATACCTCACCTGAGGCTCCACCCGCAAGCTAATCTTATCTGAAAGGCCATAGCCCAGCCCAAATCCAAAACTGGTGCTGTAATTCACGGCATTCATATCGCGCGTTTCGCCAATGCGTTCGTTGCCATATTGGCTGTTGGCATAGGCATTGTTGCCAACCAAAACACTGGTGTTCAAGCCGCCAAGCAATTGCAAATCGAAAGTCGCGTCAAGCAATTGATAACGCAGTATCAACGGAATTTCGATGTACTCAAAATTCTGTTCAAATTCGGTCTGAGTCAGTAAAATCCCATCATCGGCAGCTAAGGTTTCAAAGCCGCTGCTCAGCCTCGCATTGGTTGGCAACCGGTCGATCGCCACCACGCCGGCCGCGGTATTCATCAACATTTCGCCCGACTTCACCGCAACGGCTGTATTAAAATATGCCGCCTCGCCCCGCAAAGTTTCGCCACTAACAACATCGGAGTAAAGCCCTTCCGTACGAAAAGCCTGATTGGACGATGTTTGTCCCAGCTTGCTATAGTAAACACCACTTTGAACACTCCAGCGCTTTTGTGTTTTGTACTCAACCGAAATTCCACCACCCATCTGCAATTTATCTTTCGATCCGGGAATGGCCATGCTGCTGGCATATTCCTGGCTTTGGGAGCTTTGGCTGACCGAAACGCCTGGAGTGAGCATAGCGCCCACCTGCCATCCTGATGGTTGTTTTCCCATCCGCCGGTTGGCGGCTAACAAACGGGCATTCTCTTCCATTTGCTTTTGTTCGAGCACATTCAACTGACTTGTCGCCCCCTGCTGTTTTTTGCGCAAATCAGCCAGTTGAGCCTGTTCCTTAAACGAATCGTCCAACTCTAAATGAAACAAACGCAGCAATTGGAACTGTCGGGTTTCTGGGTTCCTGTTTTCTGAAGAATCAGTTTCCAATTGGCTCTCATGGCTTGAGGCATCTTCATTTGCTGTTAATTGAAATTTAATGGCATTGTTGCTGTCGATCGCTTCAGGTTGATCTGCTTCTGTTTTTTCCCGGCCACCTTCGGCAAAAGCCAGGCCGCCCGGCTGTTCAACTGAAGCGTTCTCTTGTATTGGAAGTGTTCCTTCATTTGTATCAGTCGCGGAATCTGACGATTCGGGCTGATTTAATTTCTTGTCCGATTGGACCTGATGATCGGTCAATACAGGAGCCAGCTCCTTTGGTTGTTGTTGCAACTGCCATCCAAGTAAAAAGGCCAGCAATACAGCAGCGGCTACGCCGGCTCCTTTCAAATAGAAGAATACCAAGCGCCGCTTCTTTCCCACCTGTTGCTCCCGAATCCGGCTCCACACATAGGCAGGCGGCTCTTGTTCAAAATCGCTCAATTTCGAACGGAACAAATCATCCAATTGGTTATTATCCTTTATCATGCAGAATAATTATTTGCTATTTCTCCAAACACCTTGACTACTTTTTCTTGCAAGATCGCCCGGGCACGCGCCAGGTTCGACTTCGATGTACCTACCGATATTTTCATTTCTTCGGCTATTTCCTTATGGTTTAAACCTTCAAAAACATAGAGGTTAAAAACCATGCGGTAACGAGGCGGCAGCTCTTTAATGATCTTCATCAAGTCCCTGGCCGACATTTCCGAAATAATCTGCTCGTTCAGCTCCGGCCCATCGTAAATGCCCATATCCTCCACCGGATGCATCAGGTGGTTTTTTCGATAGCGCTCCAGTGCCGCGTTCACCATAATTCGTCTCACCCAACCTTCGAATGAGCCTTCGTGCCTGAATGAACCAATCTTTTCAAAGACCTTTAAAAATCCCTCCTGCAAATTATCCTCCGCTTCGGTTTCATCTTTCGAATAGCGCAAACAGACCCCATACATTTTGGGCGCCAAATACTGGTAAAGCTGAGCCTGCGCTTTCGCTTTTCCAGCAGCACTATCAATAATGAGTTGCTTGAGCTCTTTCAAAATCCATTCAAAATTGGTTAAGATCAAAATTAGCAGAATACTTGCACAATTTGCAATTTATTCCTTTGTTCGCTTAACGCTGTTCAAGCCGCAATGGCTCAGTGGGTGATTTCAACAAACAGATGGGAAAAGTTAGCAAAGGGTTGCGTGGAGAAAATTATTTTCTGAATTTATTTTTGATGAATATCTGTCAGATTGGCTATGTCATTAAAAAGCCATTCAATTGTCATAAACTTGTTTTGAAACGATCAATGACAATAACAGGACCATGAATGACAATAATTGACAGCCTCGATAAAACAAATACGTGAGTACGTGGACAATCATTTTCTTTATTGATCTCCTGACGCAACCATTTCGACAGCTTGTCAGTCTAAAACAACAGAAACAAAACTTAAATCCGGAAGCCATGAAAACGATAATCTTATTTTTAAGCATGCTTTTAGCGTCTCCCCTTCTAAAATCCTGTTCCAATTCGGTAATCGATGAAGGTGAAGTAACCGATATTGAACTAGACCTCAAATCGGAGCAGATTGTGGAAGCCGACAATGCATTTGGACTGGAGTTGCTGCGCGAAGTGAACGCCGAGCTGGACGAAGGTAAAAACCTGATGATCTCGCCTCTCAGTGTTTCGCTGGCCCTGGCCATGGTTTACAACGGGGCCGACGGTGACACCAAAACCCAAATGGAAATGGTGTTGCACAAAGCTGGTCTGACTTCGAAACAGATAAACCAAGCCTACAAAACGCTGGTTGCCGCTTTGGGAAGCCATGACCCCAAGGTGGAACTGTCCATTGCCAACGCTATTTTTCACCGGGATGACTTCAGCGTGAAGCCGGATTTCATTTCAACCAACCAAGACTACTACGATGCTGAAGTGGAAGCTTTGAATTTCGGCAATGAGGACGCCACGCTGAACTGGGTGAACGGCTGGGTGAAGGACAAGACCCGCGATAAAATTGACAAAATCATCGAGCAGGTTTCTGAATATGACATCATGTACCTGATCAATGCCATTTATTTTAACGGGAAGTGGACCTATCAATTCAAAAAAGGAGACACCAGCGATCGCCCGTTTTATACGGGCAATGGCGCCGAGCTGCAGGTTCCGACCATGATGCTGGAACCAACCACGCTCCACTATACCAGCACCAGCACCTTCGAGCTGCTTGAACTGCCGTATGGAAGTGAAAAATACAGCATGCTGTTGTTTTTGCCCAAAGCGGATCATTCAACCAACGAGGTGATTGACAATATGAATCCTTCAGCATTAAATGGCTGGCTGGAAAACATGCACGAGAGCAACCTGAAAGTGTACCTGCCAAAATTCGAGTTTGAATATGACAACAGCTTGGTTGACAACCTCAAGTCGTTGGGCATGACCAACGCTTTTGCTCCCGGCTTATCCGATTTTTCAGGAATTGCCGACCGCAGTGACTTGTTCATTTCCGAAGTGAAGCACAAAACCTTTGTCAAGGTAGACGAAGAAGGAACCGAAGCCGCTGCCGCAACCGGCGTTACTGTAGGCGTCACGTCCGTTGGCCCCGAGCCGGTCTTTAGGGTAGACCGCCCCTTTGTTTTCGCTATTCGCGAAAAAGACACCAACGCGTTCCTCTTTCTGGGTAAAGTAAATAATCCGCTGCTCCATGAATAAATTCTGGCTCATACTGTTTTTGGCGTTCTTCTGGGCTTGTACGGAAGAACAAGACACTCCGGATTTTCAGCTTCAAAAGACCGATATTTCGGACTATGTCGATCTAAATGTTTTCAACTACGACAGCCTGAAGAATGATCCGGTTACGATCAATACCGTCAAGGTGAAAGGTGACCTTTTGATCGTCAACCTGAGCTATGGCGGCGGCTGCAAGGAGCACATCATCGATTTGGCGCATGTGCACCCATCGTGCGGCACGCCACCGCTGCCTCCGCCAAGCTTCCAAATCAGGCACAACGCCAACAACGATGCCTGCGAAGCCTGGATCTCCGAAACCCTGCAATTTGATATCAGCCGGCTGCGCGAAAGCGGCGAAAGTCCCGTTACATTTCTCTTTTCGGCTGCCGGATATGGCGACGAACACTTTCAAAAAGAATTGAGCTATGAATTTGAGTAAGTTGAAAATGTTGTTTTTTATTCTGCCCTTTCTGCTTTCGGCCTCCTGCGTCCACGAAGAGCTTGAAACCAAGCCGGAGCAAATGACCATTTATTTCCAGTTTGAATACGTGAACCATGCTTGGACCTACCAACACCAGGGTTTTATCATCGATCAGGCGGGAAAGGTTTACGATTACGAGCAGCCGGAAAACTGGGATTGGCCGGAAGACAATCAAATTAACCGGCAAAATTTTGAAAGCAACCTTTCGCAGGCCGAAGCGCGTTTATCCTTGCTCGACGAAAGCGACATAAGAACCGCCGGGATCCTGGCACTGCAAGCCAGGCATGGAGAGTTGACCCAGCCAAACCATGTGATGGCCGATGCCGGCGCAGAGGTTTATGCTGTTTATGTTGCCGAAAAAGACAGCCCAACGCTGACCAGATACCTGCTGCAACAACGCGGCGACCTGTACCAGAAAAATACCAGCTCGGCTTCGGATCAACTCACCCAGTGGCTCATCGGTATCCGCGGCGAAGAAGGTTATGGCGGGGAGCATTTCTGAAAACGTCAAAAAGAAAGAGACTCCGTTTCGGGAGCCTCTGTTATCCAAGCTGAAATCAATTCGTTCTATCTAAAAATGCTGTAGGATAAACCAATGGCAATACCGAGATTTTCCTTGTCGTAAGTTTCGGTGTATGTTCCAAACGATTTGTCTTCATCCTGATAAGTGGTGTACAGCACGCCGGCATCCAAGGTCAGTTGTTCGGTCGCTTTCCACTGGAAACCAAAAGCCATCGAGTTGGATGAATTGCTGTAGCTGAAGTCGCTTTGGTATTGCTCGCTCACGCCGGTGGTGGATTGCATACCACCCAGGCTCAAGGCAAAACGGTCGGTCAGGTTGTATTGCACACCAGCTGAAAGCTCCCACAAACCGCTTTCAATCACTCTTTCCTGCCCGTACACGTTGTTTCCCCAATCAACACCCTTGTCGAAATAGTTGATGAACGACACAGAAGTCAGCCATTTTCTTGATGGTTTGTAGTTCACGCCAACCGACAGAATAGCCGGGATGTCGCTGCGCGATTCCGCTTTGTCCGGGAACATGCCGGTATCGTCCACCTTGGTGTCGTTGGTAAGTTTCAGTGCGGTCTGGAATTCATACTTCAA
>NZ_CAXBDD010000027.1:0-42903 GCF_963974515.1 uncultured Sunxiuqinia sp.
AATAAGGTCAAACCAGGAAGAGAATCAGCTTGATTCCTCTTTCAAGAATGAATATAAATAAGCCAAAAAGCAGCATTTTGGGCTTGCCGTTAAGGAGACATTATTATTTTTGGCTAGCCAAATTGATGGCTCATTTAAAAAATACCGATTAAGCATGTATCAAATCGTTCAAAAGGAACAGTTCTCCGAAAAGGTAGTGAAATTGGTTGTTCACGCTCCGAGGATTGCACGTTCGCGAAAACCCGGGCACTTCATTATTTTAAGAATTGATGCGCAGGGGGAGCGTATTCCCCTGACCATTGCGCAGGCCGACAAGACAGCCGGAACCATCTCGCTGGTGGTGCAAAAAGTTGGCGTCAGCTCAACCCGCTTGTGCGAAATGAATCCGGGTGATCAAATCCTGGATTTGGTTGGTCCGCTCGGCAAGGCCACCCATATCCATAAAGTGGGAACCGTTTTGGCTTGTGGAGGTGGCGTTGGCATTGCACCTCTGTTGCCCATTGTTGAAGGCTTTAAAAAAGCTGGGAATCGTGTCGTTACCGTGCTGGCCGCCCGCAGTAAAGATTTGATTATTTTGGAGAAGGAAATTCGACAGTGGTCAGATGAAGTGATTATCATGACCGATGATGGATCATACGGAACCAAGGGGTTGGTAACTACAGGTGCGGAACAGGTTATTCAACGCGAGCAAGTGGATGAGTGTATTGCCATTGGTCCGGCAGTGATGATGAAGTTTACCGCCCTGCTGACTAAGAAATACAACATCCCGACACAAGCCAGCCTGAATGCGATTATGGTTGATGGAACTGGCATGTGCGGCGCTTGCCGTGCCAGTGTTGGCGGAGAGACCAAATTCACCTGTATCGACGGGCCCGAGTTTAATGCGCATGAGATTGATTTCGATGAGCTGGTTCTTCGCTTGGGAGGATACAAAAGCGAAGAAAAGAAAGCTTGGGAGAGTGTTATTGGATAATTAGTCATTGGACAATTGGTCATTAGATAATTAGTCATTGGTCATTGGGGAGTTGGGGACTGAAAATGGGGTCGAGTGAAATTGGAATTCACCCAAAAATGGATTAGACAGCCGGACTTTGAAATAGAAAAGAAATGGAAGAATACCTGAAAATAGAACGTGAAAAGGAGTGGCGTGTTGAATTACGCACCAAACTAAAAAATAAGGAACGCACAACGATTGAGCGGGTACACATGCCAGGATTGGATCCGGTGGAACGAATCCAGTACCAGGATCGAGAAGTGAATATAGGCTTGGGTCAAGCCAGTGCCATGACCGAAGCTTCGCGCTGCATGGATTGTGTGAATCCAACCTGTATTGAAGGTTGCCCGGTAAGCATCAATATTCCGAAGTTCATTAAATACATTGAAAGCGGCGAAGTGCTTGAAGCAGCTAAAACCTTAAAGGAAACTTCGGCATTGCCAGCCGTGTGCGGGCGCGTTTGTCCACAGGAGAAGCAATGTGAGGCGCAGTGCTTTTACACGCTGAAATTGAAAAAGGAACCGGTTGCCATTGGCTATCTCGAACGTTTTGCCGCCGACTTTGAGCAAAACAGCGGAAGCATTTCAGTTCCAGAAACAGCACCAAAAAACAACATCAAAGTGGCTGCCATTGGCTCAGGTCCGGCATCTCTGTCGTTTGCTGGCGATATGGCCAAACTGGGTTATGATGTCACGGTTTTTGAAGCGCTGCACGAAGTCGGTGGTGTACTGAAATATGGGATTCCCGAGTTTCGATTACCCAACCGGGTGGTCGATGTGGAGCTGGACAGTCTTGAAAAAATGGGGGTTAAGTTTGAACGCAATTTTATTGTGGGCCGCACCGCATCCTTCGATGATTTAAAGGAAGAAGGCTTTCAGGCCTTTTTTGTGGCCAGTGGTGCCGGACTGCCCCGTTTTATGAATATTCCAGGCGAAAACTTCAATGGTATTTTGTCTTCCAATGAATATTTAACCCGCGTAAACCTAATGAATGCGGCTAAAAGTGAATTTGACACACCCGTGCTCCGGGGTAAAAATATTGCCGTGATTGGTGGTGGAAATACCGCGATGGATTCGGTGAGGACAGCCAAGCGGTTGGGTGCTGAGCGGGCAATCATTGTTTATCGCCGATCGCGCGAAGAGATGCCAGCACGGGTCGAAGAAGTTTTGCATGCCGAAGAAGAAGGCATTGAGTTTTTGAACCTGAACAACCCGATAGAATATTTTGCTGATGAAAATGGACGGGTGAACCGCATGCGCCTTCAAAAGATGGAGTTGGGCGAACCCGATGCTTCTGGCCGCCGCCGCCCGGTAGTGGTGGAAGGTTCGGAATACGATATCCCGGTCGACGTGGTGGTGGTCGCCATCGGCGTGTCTCCAAATCCGCTGGTACCTTCCGAGTTGCCTGAGCTGAAAGTAAGCCGGTGGGGAACCATTGAAGTGGATCCGGAAACCATGCAAAGCTCCATTCCTGATTTGTTTGCCGGTGGCGATATCGTTCGCGGCGGGGCAACCGTAATCTTGGCTATGGGCGACGGGCGTAGAGCTGCCGCGGGCATGCATCAGTATTTGCAAACAAAACAGAACAACTTACAGAACGAATTGTCGGAGATTAAGAATGCGCAATAAATTAAGTCGATGCCGCTAATAGGACATCAAGAATCCAACATCCAGAATCAAAAAAATAAAACAATCATATGGCTAATTTGTCAACTAAATTTTTCGGCTTAGAATTAAGAAGTCCCATCATTGCGGCCAGTTGCAGCATGACCGGTGACTTGGAACAAATCAAAAAACTGGCTCGGGCAGGAGCTGGGGCCATCGTCCTTAAATCGTTGTATGAAGAGGAAATTGATGCCCAGTTGCAGGAAGAATTGTTGCAACGAAAAGCGCTGGAGCCCGATCCAGAGTATTTGGATTACTTCGACTACATTATTAAAGATGAAAATCTGAAAAACTATACCGGATTGATCCGACAGGCCAAGCAGGAGGTGGATGTTCCCATTGTGGCTAGCGTAAGTTGTATCAGCCAGTCGGACTGGGTTGTATTTTCGAAAAAATTAGAGGAAGCTGGAGCCGATGCGTTGGAACTGAACTTGTTTTTATTACCTGCCAAACTTGAAAAGAGCGGAGAGGCTAACGAACAGTTCTATTTTAGTACCGTGAAAAAAGTGCTCGAGGCGGTTTCCATTCCGGTTACCATTAAAATAAGTCACTATTTTTCCAACCTGGCGGCAATGATCAAAGCCCTTTCTGAAACGGGAATTGCAGGTATCAGCCTATTCAACCGCTTTTACTCGCCCGATATTGACATTCAAAATGAGAAAATGATTTCGGCTGACGTGTTAAGCCATTCAACCGATTATTTGCTGCCCCTTCGCTGGACCGGCATCATGTCGTCGCAAACGGCCTGTCCATTGGCAGCTACAGGCGGCATTCATTCAGCGGAAACAGCTATCAAATTTCTGTTGGCGGGGGCGGCTGCTGTTCAGGTAGCTTCGGTGTTGTACAACGGCGGAACGGAAATCGTAGCTGAAATAAACCAGAAGATTGCAACTTGGATGGATGCGAAAAACTATGATCAAATTGCTGATTTTAAGGGAAATTTAGCCATTCGAGATAAGCATGTCGCTTTGTATGAACGCTCCCAGTTTATGAAATATTTTACACAGAAAAACTTCTAAGTAGCTCCTTCCGAATTAGACAATTAAAAACTTTTTAACACGTTCTTGGGGTGTACATCGGTTGATAAACCTTATTTTTGGGGAGTCAATTCAAGAAGCGCCGCCTATTGGCGGTTTCTTTAAATCGAACTTAAAAATAATGAAGACACAATTGATCATCACTCTTATAGTGTTTTTTTATGCTGTTGCCGTACAGGCTCAGGAGCGCCGGATTCAGGAGAATGGAAAGACTTTTCTAATTCATGTCGTTGAAAAAGGGGAGACCATTTTCTCACTCAGTAAGACCTATTCCGTGGAGCAAAAGGAATTGCTAAATGCCAACCCCGATTTGATTTTTGGTCTGAAGACCGGGCAGGAACTTAAAATCCCGGTGTCGGAAGTACAGCAGAAAGAAGCCTCTCATTCAGAGTCGGTTGCTTCGGTGCAGCCCGAAGAATTACCTGCTTTTAAAACATATAAAGTGAAGCGCCGCGATGGACTTCATTTCATTGCCAAAGAGTTTAACGTTGCTGTAGACG
Organism: uncultured Sunxiuqinia sp.; assembly: GCF_963974515.1. Lineage (GTDB taxonomy): Bacteria > Bacteroidota > Bacteroidia > Bacteroidales > Prolixibacteraceae > Sunxiuqinia. Next base: position 4,196 of record NZ_CAXBDD010000027.1, read on the forward strand.
ATATCTTGAAATACAATCCGCAACTGGAAGAAAACGGATTGGAACGAGGGCAGACGCTTCTGATTCCGGATGCCAATGATTTGAAACGGATTCGCGAATCAAAAAGGGAACAGCGGGCTTTGGTTGAAGAAGAAGCATCTGGCTCCCAAAAACACAAAGTAGAGGGCGACGAAACATTGTATTCTATCTCAAAAAAGTATAATCGTCCGATTGCCGATTTGGTAAAAGCCAACCCCCAGGTGAAAGATGGCTTACGCATTGGCATGGAGCTGACCATTCCGGAAGCGACTTTTTCAGCCGGGCAAGTTATGCGGCCAGCAGGTGGATTTTTTACGCATTTGGTTGAATCTGGTGAAACATTCTGGAGCTTGGAGCGAAGATACAACGTCAGCCGCGATGTGCTGGAGAAGTATAATCCGGCCCTCGAGCAAGGTCTGCAAGCCGGCTTACGCATTCGGGTTCCTGTTTCGCATGAAACACCCGATATTCAGGTAGAGCCAGTCAACGAAGCGGCATTTAATAAACATACCGTTGGGAGCGGCGAAACACTTTACAGCCTTTCCAATCAATATAACGTCAACATTGCAGCTATTAAAAAGAGCAACCCGATGTTGGGCTACCGTGGATTGATGGCGGGAGAGACGATTTTAATTCCGAAACAAGCCGACGCTGAGCCCGAATTGGAGACTAAAACGCAACCGGCGATTACAACAGATCGAGAAGAAGAGCATTCGCAAAGAGGTTTCGACAGAAAAGAATATACCTTGCAGATTTCGGCTATGGAACGGCCCGAAGGTTGCCGGCCAAATCTCAGAAGTTCATCTGAGAAATTTGATGTGGCACTGCTGTTACCCCTGTACCTGGAGGCGAACGACACAATTAACCGGGTGCGCATGACTAAAGAGGAAATGCTTATGGACGAAGATTTCATGGACAAGGTTCAAAACCCCGATGACTTGCCGGAAGATACTTTTTTGGTTCGTGACCAGGAGATTATTTATCCCCGGTCTGAGAATTTCGTTCACTTTTATGAGGGTGTTTTGCTGGCGGTCGACAGTTTGAAGCGTGCCGGCATGAATGTTCAGCTGCACGTGTTTGATACCAACCAGGAGCAGGCGGCAGTTGATTCAATCATCCGGCTGGATATGTTTCGCAAGATGGATCTGATTATTGGTCCGGTATATCCCGAGCTGCAGGATCCGGTGGCCAGCTTTGCTAACTTTAACCGGATTCCGATAGTTTCGCCTTTGTCAGCTTCCGGAAATTTCGAGTCCAGCAATCCGTGGTATTTCAAAATCAATCCAACGAAAGATTATTTGGTTCGTGAAACGGCCAACTACATTGGTGAAGAATATTTCAATAAGAACCTGATTGTGCTTCAAATGGGCGAGTATAAACATCTGCCTGAAGCAACTCTGGTTAATTTGTGTCGTGAGAAGTTTTTTTCGGCTGGATTTTATGAAGCCGACCGTGATGTCCGGTTTCATGAGTATAACTTTACCGCTGAAGGTTATTGGGGATTGCGACGTATTTTGAGCAAAACGCGTGAGAATGTTTTTATCATCCCTTCTGCTACCGAAGCACAGGTGAGCGTGGCGGTTTCCAACATCAATTCGCTGGCCGAAGATTTTCCGGTTACCTTGATTGGCTTATCGAACTTCCAGCGCTACAACAGCATTCAGCCCGAATATTTTCACCAAAGCAACATGCACTTGCTGAGTCCGTATTTTATCGACTACCGGGCACCGTTGACCAACCGCTTCATTCGAAATTTCCGTAGCAATTTTGCGGCTGAACCCAACCAGTTCAGCTTCCAGGGGTACGATGTAGCCTTTTATTTTATGTCGGCCTTGTTTCAATACGGAAAAGAATTTGCCGATTGTTTGCCTTACCATCATGTCGAATTGACTCAGGCCGAATTCTATTTCGATAAGGTCAGCCGTAACGGTGGCTATATGAACCGGGGCTTGTTTGTACTGAACTACCAAAAGAACTTCGAAATTGCGGTCGATGGGCTGAAAGGTATTCCGTCGCTTTTGCTGACGGAGCACTGACTTATTCATCCGGCTAAGCATTCAAAAACCCGTAGTTTTCTGAATAGGTAAGCATTTGCGTGGTGTAATCGGGTGCATACTGCACTTCTACATCTACGACATCGCCCTTGTCATTTTTAACGAGTCGAAGTTCGGGATTCAGGAAGCCGGCGTAGGGTGCGATGTCCAGTTTTTTGAAGCGATTCAGCACTTCGGTATGCAGCTCCCGATCCACCTTCACCCCAAAGGTTTCTACCAATTGGGAGGCCGCTTGCAGGTCGCCTTCCGACTTTATGCGCTGCACTTTGGCCAGCAGTTGGCCAAACAGGTCCCGTAGTTTCTGGTAATCGTTGATTTTCAGATACGACTTGCCGTCACGCTTTACCCAGCTCACTACGCCATCAGCTTGCCCCTGTTCGAACGCCCATTTCGCAATCAACTGCCGGTTGCGCATGTGTGATTCTTCCAAATCTTTGCCCGGCTCAATACGCGTCAATTGGGTAATCAGGCCATTCCGCAGGTAGGCATCGTACTCTGCCATTCCCGTCTCCATTGAAGGAACCAGGCCAAGGGCAAGCAATTTCTCGTCCAGCACATAGAACAATGCAAATAGGTCGGCCCGCGTTTCTTCTAGGGTCGAATAGTAGTTCTTCAGATCTTCAGGCTTCACCCCCGGCATCATTTTCCCGGAGCCATGCCCCAGGCACTCGTGCAAGTCGGTGTGCAGGTTTCCGGCCAGGTAGCCGTAGGTTTTGGCCCGCTCAACTTCTTCGGCTGATTCGGCAAACTCTTCCAACATGCCATTGCCCAACGAATCCAGAAAATAGGATTTGGTAATGTTTTCGATGGTGACCGATTTGGAGCCATACTCCTCGCGAATCCACTCGGCATTGGGCAAGTTGATGCCAATGGGCGTGTGCGGATAGCAGTCACCGCCCAGCATGGCCACATGAATAACCTTGGCGCTCACACCTTTCACCTCCTTCTTTTTAAACGAATCGGCTACCGGCGAGTGGGTTTCAAACCACTGCGCATTGTCAGACAAGATGGTCGCGCGCTTCGTGCCTTCCAAATCCTTGTAATTCACGATCGACTCCCAGCTGCCCTTAATTCCCAGCGGGTCACCATACACTTCAATAAATCCATTCACAAAGTCAACCATTCCGTCCAGTTCGTTCACCCACGAAATGCTGTATTCGTCAAACTGCTTCAGGTCGCCGGTCTGGTAGTAAGCAATCAGTTGGCGAATGTGCTTCTGCTGCAGCTCATTTTCGGCCAGAGGCAGGGCTTTTTCGAGCCAGAAGATAATCTTCTGAATGGCCTGTCCATACAGACCATCGGCCTTCCAAACCTTTTCCTTCAGCTCGCCATCTTCCTTCACCAACTGCGAATTTAGTCCAAATAAAGGAGCCTTTTCTCCGGCAGCCTGGTTTTTGGCCTTATAAAACGCCTCGGCCTCTGCCTGCGAAACGCCGCGGTAATAATTCATGGCCGAAGCCTGAAGCAAATCGCCTGAACTATCTAGGCTCACGCGCTTGGCTTCGAGCGCCGGATTGGTGATGACTTCCACCAACTGGTCCAGTTCATGCTGAAACGGAAAGCCCGACAAATCGGACGCACCGATGAGCTGATGCAAGTCAGAAGCCGAAAATCCCGGCTCGATTTTATCCATCGAATAATGATGGTGAATGCCGTTCGAAAACCACACCCGTTTTAGATAAACCTCGAATTGTTGAAACAAGTCCGACTGCCGGTCGCCCCGGTACGTTTGGTACATGGTTTCGAGTAAGTGGCGCACTCGCAAGTTGTAGCGGTTGTTTTGGTCCCACAACATATCGCGGCCACAAAGTGCAGCCTGTCCCAGGTAATAAATGTATTGTTTCTGTTGAAGACTTAGCTGTTCAAAGTCGGTGAGTTCGTATCGTAATATTTTGATGTCGCCAAATTTTTCTGCAAAAACCTTCATAATTTTCCTTCGTTTTTTAATTCCTGATAACGTTGCTCTAACAAGTCCGACCGTTTTAAAGTTCGCTTAATCCAGCTTAGTTTGATGGCAGCCTGATCCTCATCCGACAAATTCCAGTTGATGGCCGGATTGGCCCGCATTCTAAGCGTAAGGTGATGCAGGATAATGGCAGCCGAAACCGAAATGTTAAAGCTTTCGGTAAAACCATGCATGGGAATTTTCAGAAATTCGTCCGCCTCATTTTGCACCACCTCCGAAATTCCGGTAAGCTCGGTACCGAAGATCAAGGCTGCTTTTCCCTTTTCCAGATCGAAATCTTCCAGCTTGGTATCGCCTTCATGCGGGCTGGTCGCTACAATCCGGTAGCCCTGCCTGCGCAAATGTTTCATGGCATTCAGGCTGTTGTTTTCCGTGTTCTTGTACTTTTTTACCGTGAGCCATTTTGAAGCGCCCATAGCCACCTCGCGGTCAACCGTAAAGTGGTTCCGGTTTTCGATGACATGCACATCCTGCAAGCCAAAGCAATCAACCGTACGCAAAACGGCGCTGGCATTCTGCGGCTGAAAAATATCTTCGAGAACAACCGTCAAATAACGGGTTCGCAGTTCGAGAACACGTTCAAACAATTCTTTTCGTTCTGGAGTCAGGCATTCCGACAGGTATTCGATCAATTGATAATCCATAAGGGCGTAATACTTGAAATTTGGTGAAGGCGCTAAGCCTTTGGCCGCTAAAAATAGTGATTTTTGGGGATTGGGCATTGGGGATTGGTTATTATTGGGGATTGGTGGCGCTCGCAATGCGATACTGGATACTAGATGTTGGATTCTCGATCCCGAGCCTTCGAGCTTATCCATCTTTTTTATGAACGGAAAACCTGCTATATTTGCCTAAACCCTATTTCTGAAAGATGACAGTAGATTTATTTATCCCGTGCTTTATTGATCAGCTCTATCCCGACACAGCATTTAACGTGGTTAAGTTGCTGAAAAAAGCGGGAGTTGACGTAGAATATAATCCGGAGCAAACCTGCTGCGGACAGCCAGCATATAACAGTGGTTATTGGGACGAAACACGATCGTTGGCCCACAAATTTGTAAAAGATTTTCCGGGAGACCGGTTGATTGTGAGTCCATCGGCCTCCTGCACAGGCTTTGTCAAAAACTACTATTCCAGTCTTTTCAGCAAAGGAGATTCAGACTACGAGCTTCATTTAAATCTTCAGAAACGATTGTTCGAACTCACCGACTTCTTGGTGAACAGGCTTCAGTTTACAGACTTCGGAGCCAGTTTCCCGCATAAGGTATGCTACCACGATGCCTGCACAGCTTTGCGCGAATATGGTATTAAACGTGAGCCACGCCTTCTGCTTTCCAAGGTGAAGGGATTGGAACTGGTTGAAATGGAAGAAACAGAAACCTGCTGTGGGTTTGGAGGAACGTTCGTCACTAAATTCCAGGCTATTTCTTCGGCCATGACCGAGCAAAAAGTAGAACATGCCCTGAATACCGGAGCCGAATACATTATTTCAACCGAATCATCCTGCCTGTTAAATATTGAAGGGTACATCAAGAAAAACAAACTGCCGATCACACCCATTCATATAGCCGATATTCTTGCAAGCGGGTGGGAAAGCTAGCTTTCCTGGCAGCTGGCCTTGAATTTGCACAATCATTTCCGGCGACAATGTTCTCCCGTCTTGCCCCACAAATCTGGGCCACTTAACTATATTTAACGAAACAACAACAACCTTTAACTTAACCGGTGCGTAATAGTGGATAGTTGACCGTTTACCTCAATTCTTAATCTCAATTCACTTTCAACGGAAACGATAAGCTCTCTCACGACTTTTCCTATTTTCAGCTAGAGCATCAGGAAAAAAATGGGATTGTAAGAATAAACAAGTTGTTAACTTTAAAAATCTAGTCAAGATGGCAGTAAAAGTGAATTCAATAAAGAAACGCCAATTGAAGGAGGCAAAGGGAATCCATCGGTTGAGAGATCGCAACGAAAAACTTTACCATCCTTGTCCTGGCGAGGAAGGATTGCATTGTGAAGGTGAGCGCTTTGATTTTGTTGTAAACTGGGAGATTCATGGAAAAGAGACCGAAAAAATGTTTGCTGATTAAATGAAGCACATCTCCAAAAAAAAAAACACAATACCTTTCATTTTTCAAGAACTTTTCTTCACATTTTCCCGTAGTCCTATATCCAGCAGAACTAAAATAGCAAGTTGCTGGGAGTGCTCTTAGATCTCGAAACGTGAGTTTTGCGAATTTTTACATCAGCTTGGACAAGATTCGAAGACTTCCGTATTAAGCAAAATAAGATACATCCAATTATCACTTTTGTAAAATGGAAGCCCATGAAAACGAAGTTTAAAACCGACAAAGTTCCTTTCCTATCGGAAACAGCGATAGACATTAGCTATCTAAAAAACACACGAAGACATCAGTACCAGCCCTTCTCAAATGAAAAGGGCTTACAATGCAAAGGCGACAAGTTTGATTTTGTTGTTGAATGGGAAATTCATGAGAAAGCTTACAGGGAGTAGAACCTCACGAGGTTTCATACGACACTACATGTTTTAACCATTTCTTCTGCAATCTGAAATTCCTTGCATGTTCGACTCTCACGACTAACCAATCCTGATCGCCGATTCTCCATTTTTTCGAACTTATTGATTCGAAATGATTGTATGATTTACAAGCCGTTCGCCCAAGTAAAACAGTGGACGGCCGGACTTGCTAGACGGTATAAAAATAGACACATGAATGTGCTAATGTTTGGATGGGAATTTCCCCCAAATATTTCCGGTGGCTTAGGAACAGCTTGTTATGGCATCACCAGGAGCTTGGCCGATCGGAAAACTAGAATAACCTTTGTTATCCCCAAGACGTATGGCAACGAGCCGCATGATCAAGTCCGGGTAATAGGCGCCAATCAAATCGATTTAATCAAAAGTAAGATCCGAACCGAACGCCTTGAAATCCCCGTCGAATGCCTAAGTGTGGAATCGCAAATGGTTCCATATGTTGATCCGGAACTTTTCCGGAAGCAGCACATGGCACAACAGGAAAAGTTGAAAAGCACAACAACTTCAGACCGATCACTTGCTGTTGAATTTACGGGACAATACGGACCGGGCTTGATGAGTGAGATCCATAACTTCTCTGTGGTCAGTGAATACATTGCCAGTCAGACTCAATTCGATGTTATTCATGCCCACGACTGGCTCACCTTTCCGGCAGGAATAGCGGCAAAAAAGCTATCGGGAAAGCCGCTGGTCGTTCACGTACATGCCACCGATTTTGACAGGAGTGGAGGAAGAATCAATCCGCGGGTATTTCAGATTGAACAAGACGGCATGGAACAAGCAGACTGCGTTATCTGTGTCAGCAACCGAACCCGCCAAACGGTAATCGAGAAATATAAGATACCGGCTTTTAAAACACGAACAGTTTATAACGGTGTTGAATTTGGCAAGACAAACAACACCATCTCGCTTCCGCTCAAGGACAAAAATAAAATCGTGACGTTCCTGGGGCGGATTACCGTTCAAAAAGGGCCCGAGTATTTTATTCGTGTGGCTGAGTTGGTGCTCGGTAAAATGAAAAATGTCAAATTCATCATGGCCGGCAATGGAGATCTGCATCACGAAATGATTCGGAAGGTAGCTGATTTGCACCTGTCAGACCGCTTTTTCTTCACCGGGTTCCTGAAAGGCGACGAGGTCAACCGAATGATGAAACTATCTGATGTGTTTGTGATGCCCTCAATATCTGAGCCTTTTGGAATTTGTCCACTGGAAGCCATGCAAAGTGGAATTCCCACTATTATTTCAAAGCAATCGGGCGTTTCGGAAGTGGTGAAGCACGCCCTTAAAGTAGACTTTTGGGATGTTCATGCCATGAGCGATGCCGTTCATGCCTTGCTAAGCTATTCTTCGTTATCGAAGATGATGGTTCGATTCGGAAAAAAAGAATCCGGAAGCATCAAATGGGAAGACGCGGCCACAAAAATTCAGACCATCTACCGGGAACTTATCCGGGCCTGATCTAAAGGTTCATTTTTTTTTTAAATAAATTTGTCACTTACTAATTAGTAAGTATATTTGACGCAAATTTAATTTTAAAGAAGATGTCTGTGACACGTGAGCGAATAATGGAACTGGCAGAAGAGCTGATCTTGACCAGAGGCTACAATGCCTTTAGCTATCAAGACATTTCTTCTGAGTTGGGGATAAAAAATGCAGCTATCCATTACTATTTTCCGTCCAAAGCCAACCTGGGGACTAGCATTATCAAAAACAACGGCCAGCGTTTTGAGGAAATGGTTCAGAACATGAAGATTATGAAGTTTGACGAAGCTAAACAACTGGAGTCTTTTTTACGCATTTATGCCAAAAGCAACCGGGAACAAAAAATATGTGTTATCGGATCGCTGGGCCCCGATTTCAATACGCTTCCAGAGGCATCACAGGCGGAATTAAAACAAATGACCAACAGAATCTTACAATGGTTATCTTCGATTTTGGAGACTGGCAGAAATAGCGGAATCTTTTCGTTTAAAGGTGACTCGAGAAACCGCGCTTTGCTGATTTTATCAAATATGATTGCCAGCCTGCAGTTGACCCGCGTTTTGGATAAAACAGAATTTAAAGGAATTCATCAGACATTACTTGATGATCTTAAAGGTTAAAAAATTTTTACCCGAAACACTTACCTATTAGTAAGTATATAAATTTGAAATATATGAAACGCGTTGTTATAACAGGACTAGGAGCTATCACTCCTCTGGGAAATGATGTTGAAACATTTTGGAACAACCTGCTGGAGGGGAAAAGTGGTGCACTAACCATTACCCGCTTCAATCCCGAAAACTACAAAACCAAGTTTGCCTGCGAAGTCAAGGACTTCGATATCGAAAAATACCTGCAAAAAAAGGACGCTCGCAAAATGGACCTATATACGCAATACGCGATTGGAGCTGCAGAAGAGTGTATGGTGGATTGTGGATTTAACACCTCCGATTGGGATCGCAGCCAGGCGGGAGTTATTTGGGCTTCCGGGATCGGTGGAATTCAAACCTTTGAGGAAGAATTACTCAACTTTGCACAGGATATTGAAAATCCCCGTTTTAGTCCTTTTTTTATTACGAAAATGATTCCGAACATGGCAGCTGGGCAGCTGTCTATCCGCTATGGACTGCGAGGTGTAAGTTACACCACCGTTTCAGCTTGTGCTTCTTCCAATAATGCCATTGCAGATGCCTTCAACTTCATCCGGTTGGGAAAAGCCAAAGCCATCCTTACAGGTGGTTCTGAGGCGCCGATAACTCGCACTGCGGTTGGAGGATTTAATGCATCCAAAGCGCTTTCTACCAACAACGAAGATAGCCGGGGAGCCTCACGCCCGTTTGACGAAGCACGTGATGGCTTTGTGATAGGCGAAGGCGCCGGTGCACTGATGCTGGAGGAACTTGACCACGCATTGGATCGGGGCGCCAAAATTTATGGTGAACTGATCGGTTGCGGATGTGCGTCTGATGCTTTTCATATCACTGCTTCGCACCCGGATGGGCTTGGTGCGGCACAAGCTATGCAGGAGGCCATGCGGGACGGCGGGATCCGTTCAGAAGAGGTGGATTACATTAATGCCCACGCCACTTCAACGCCGGTTGGAGACATCAGCGAATGCAAAGCCATCAGCGCTGTTTTTGAGAAATCATTGGCGCGGCTGCATGTCAGCGCTACAAAATCAATGACAGGGCATTTGCTTGGCGCCGCCGGAGCCATTGAAGCCATCGCTTGCCTAAAAGCAATCGTAAACGGAAAAATACCGCCCACAATCAATCTGAAAAATATTGATGCTGCCATCAATCCTCAACTTCAGCTAACACCAAACCAAGTGATGGAAAAGGAAATAAACATTGCTATGAATAACACTTTTGGATTTGGAGGGCATATTGCCGTTTCAGTTTTCAAGAAATATGTACCTCGCTAACATGATAAGCAGAACCCTTCAAAAAAGTAGCCCCCTGTCAATGAAAATCAGTTTCGTCTTTCCAGATGAAGCTGACTTTCAACTATTCCTTTTGAAAACTGGAATAGATGCCGAGACTTGCCAAACGCAATCCAAGCTCTTCATTAATTCAACCCTATTTCATTTAAAATCCGCAGGGTTAATTCGTAGGCAGGAACAGCCATCGCTCCGTGATCAAAGCCATCCAACTCAAAAATAAAAGTGCTTTCGTGCCCCGCAACCTTCATCATGCGGTACAAATAGGCATTTTCCTCATAGCGTCCCAGCATCTCCAGTTCGCGGTCGCCGGTAATCAGAAACAGCGGTGGTGCGTCATTTCGAACATGAAAAAGCGGTGCAAATTCATCAATAATGGGCTGTGTTCCGGGAATGCCGCGTTCGGAACGAATGGTGAAATGCGTGATGGTATGTCCGCTGAAAGGGATCAATGCTGCAATTTGGTTAGCATCTACATCATAAGCTTCCAAATAATGTTTATCCAGTCCCACCATGCTTGCCAAATAGCCGCCTGCTGAGTGTCCGGAAACCGCGATTGAACTTGTTGAACCGCCATATTCTTCAATATGGTTGAAGACCCAGGCAACAGCCGCGGCGGCATCCTCAACGTATTTTGGATTTTTCGCCTTGGGACTGAGCCGATAGTTCACCGCAACGACAGCCAGTCCTTTGTTTTTCCATTGCTCCGGAATAAACTTTTGGCCACCGGTAATGCCTCCGCCATGAAACCAAATCAGGGTGGTAAAATCGGAGACATTTTCGGGATAATACAAATCCAGACGGCAACGCTCACTCATGTAATCGGTGATGACGCCACTTTCCCGGTAAAGAATTGACTGCTCTGTTTTATAAGTGGTTTTTTCCTGCGCTGTAAGCGAAAGGACAGCAAGAAGAAGACAGCAGGTACTAAAGAGGATTTGAAACTGTTTCATAATAATTTAATTTAAGCGTTGCGTCGCATGTTCACCTGAGTTTTACTGTCAGGGACATTTAAAACACCTGCATCTGATGCAGTTTCTGATAACGGCCATTCTGCTCCAAAAGCTGCTGGTGGGTCCCCATTTCAACGATCTGTCCTTTGTGAAGAACACAAATCACATCCGCATTTTTAATGGTCGACAACCGGTGTGCAATAACCAGCGACGTGCGGTTTTTCATTAGGTTTTCCAAAGCTTCCTGCACCAACTTTTCCGATTCCGTATCGAGGGCCGAGGTGGCTTCATCCAGAATCAGGATTGGAGGATTTTTTAAGATCGCCCGCGCAATGGAAACCCGCTGTTTCTGACCGCCTGAAAGCTTGTCTCCTCGGTCGCCAATATTCGTCTGATAGCCCTTCTCCGTAGCAATAATGAACTCGTGGGCGTTGGCAATTTTCGCCGCTTGAATCACTGCTTCCTCCGTCACATTTTCAACACCAAAAGCAATGTTGTTGAAAAAAGAGTCGTTAAACAAAATTGGCTCCTGGTTCACATTCCCCATCAAATTACGCAAATCGTGCAGTTTAATGTCACGAATATCAGTCCCGTCAATTCGGATACTACCATCCGAGACGTCCCAGAATCGCGGCAGCAAATCAACCAAAGTCGTTTTTCCTGAGCCCGACTTACCGACAAAAGCAATGGTCTGCCCTTTCTTGATTTCCAGGTTGACGTGATTTAAAACCTTTTCATTGACATATTTGAAGCTAACATCGCGGTACTCAATTGTCTGCTTAAATTCTGTTTTTGCTACCGCATTGGGCCCATCCTTAATGCTGTTTTCCTGGCTCAAGATCCGGTCAATTCGGCTCATCGAAGCAAGCCCTTTCTCAACACTATAAAGTGCGGTAGAAAATGCTTTTGCCGGATTAATAATGCTGTAGAAGAAAACCAAGTACCCGATAAACGCCTGGGCCGAAAGGGAACTTTCGTTTGTTAGAACCAAGGCGCCACCATACCACAAAACAATGATGATTACCATCGTCCCCAATAATTCACTCATGGGATGTGCCAAAAATCGCCGCCACATCAACTTATTCATAATGTGCAGGTAGGAGTCATTCTCACGGTCAAAGCGCTTATAGGCTTTTTCTTCGGCATTGAAGGCCTTAATCACGCGCAGACCTGAAATATCTTCTTCGGTAATCGACAGAATATCGCCCATTTTGTCCTGCCCTTTCAAACTGGTTTTCTTCAGGCTTCGGCCAACCCGGCCAATAATGTATCCGGCAATGGGCAGCAGAACAAACACAAAAAGGGTTAGCGACCAGCTCATATAAACCATGGCCAACAAGGAAATGATAATGATCACCGGGTTTTTGAACAGCATTTCGAGTGAGTTCATTACCGAGTTCTCCACCTCCTGCACATCGCCCGTCATTCGGGCCATGATATCCCCCTTGCGCTCATCGGAAAAGAAGCCCAGCGGCAGTTGCAGAATCTTGCGATACATTTGCGCGCGAATGTCACGAACCACGCCATTGCGGAGGTAGACCATGACAAAGCTGGCCAGGTAAGTGAAACCTACTTTCAGAAAAACCATGATAATGATGAAAATACCAATGTAAATCAGGGCACGCTCATTTCCCGAGGTGAGTACCACCTGGCTGATGAAGTAGTTGAATAGCTCCAATGTGCCGTCCAGACTGAACGAATCCATCACTGGTTTTTCGGTCACCAATTCCTGCGTGTTGAATAGAATTCCAAGCGCCGGAATAAGCATGGCAAAGGAAAACGCCCCGAACAGTGCCCCCAGAAAGTTGAAGAGGATATTTAGAATTACCTTTCCTCTGTAAGGAGGAACAAAGCGTTTGAGCAGGCCAAAAAGGTCTTTCATTTGTATGATCTCTTTTAATTTACCGGGTCTAGCTGAAAATCCCGGTGTAATTATGCGGTGTAATTGTTTTGAGCTCAGCTTTCAGTTGATCACTGATTTCCAACGTATCAATAAACTCATGAATTACTTCCTGACTCATTTTTTTGTTGGTACGCGTCAGATTACGCAAGGCTTCGTAGGGGTTCGGATACGCTTCGCGACGCAGAATCGTTTGAATGGCTTCGGCCACTACTGCCCAGTTTTTCTCCAAATCAGCATCAATGGCTTCTTTGTTCAGCAGCAATTTACCTAAACCCTTCAGGGTCGAACTAACTGCGATTAACGTGTGTCCCAACGGCATGCCAATGGTTCGCAAAACTGTGGAGTCCGTCAGGTCGCGCTGCAAGCGTGAAACCGGCAGCTTGACTGCCAGGTGTTCCAATAAAGCGTTGGCAATCCCGATGTTTCCTTCTGAATTTTCAAAATCGATGGGGTTTACTTTGTGTGGCATGGCCGAAGAACCAACCTCGCCGGCCTTAATTTTTTGTTTGAAATACTCCATCGAAATGTAAGTCCACAAGTCGCGATCCAAATCCATGATGATGGTATTGATGCGTTTCAGGGCATCAAAAATAGCCGCGTGATTGTCGTAATTAGCGATTTGCGTGGTGTATTGTGAGCGCTCCAATCCCAGGTATTTTTTCAGGAAGTGATTTCCAAACGCCTTCCAGCTAATTTCGGGATAGGCGATCTGGTGCGCGTTGAAATTACCGGTGGCCCCCCCAAACTTGGCATCGCAGGTCACCGCCTTGAGCTGCTCCAGTTGGATCTTGATCCGCTCCGAGAAAACCCGGATTTCTTTGCCCAGGTTGGTGGGCGAAGCAGGCTGCCCATGCGTTTTAGCCAACATCGAGATGCCTTTCCATTCATCGGCCAACTCTTCCAGCGTATCAATCAAATCGTTAATGGCCGGGTAATATTCGTTATCCAACGCATCCTGAATGGACTTGGGCACAGCGGTATTGTTAATGTCCTGCGAAGTCAGGCCAAAGTGAATAAACTCCTTATAGGCATGAATGCCCAATTTGTCAAACTCTTCTTTTAAAAAGTATTCGACGGCTTTTACGTCATGGTTGGTCACCTTTTCAATGTCTTTAACCCGCTGGGCATCTTCGACCGAGAAGTCGGTGGCGATTTGCCTCAGTCGGCCAAACAGTTGGTGGTCAAAACCGGACAGCTGTGGCAAAGGGAGTTCGCACAGGGCGATAAAATACTCCACTTCAACCAGTACCCGGTACTTAATCAGGGCATACTCGGAAAAATAGTTTTGCAGGTTTTCTACTTTCGATCGGTACCTACCGTCGATGGGTGTAATGGCGGTCAACAAATTCAGTTCCATGATTTTAATTTTTCGAGCCACAAAGGTAGCAAAAAAATTAGTGCAGCTCTTTTCCTGAGTGCGGGTTTCACCTCGGTTGAGAGGCCAATTGCAAACCCCCGTGTTCTGTGAATACATGCGGAAGTGAGCCGCCAATGTAAAGCGTACGCATGCAGCATCTGATTGGAGGTTACGTGTGTTGAAGTCGGCTTTGCATCATTTTATCCGAATTCTTTTTGACCTTGCAATTAAATCTTCAAGGTCATTCTTTTCTATAATCGATTCTTTGCCAACATTTAAAGTCATTTTGACATGTTTCACAATGGCCTTTTTATCACTTTCTATTGTAGCAAACCCGTGAATAATCAATAGAGCTTCCATTAATCTGATGATTACAGCTGTGCTTCCCGCCGAAAACTGACGGATTTGATTAAACGCCGCATCCAAAACACCCTCAAAATCTAAGGCGTTTGCAATGACCCGCAGTTCTCTTTTATCGTCAATCCGGTATTTCGAGGGAAATTCAATCTGCGCCAAATAACAGATGGTTGTTGTTAAATTATCGATACAAGCAATGGCCGTATAAGGGTCATTAACACCAGGTGACAGCGCACGTGCTGCAATTTCAACCATTTGGTGGATCGGGAACTCAATATCTTGTTGCGAAGTTTTTGTTTTTCCAATAACGAATTGAGAAAGAATCTTTTCTAAGGTATTTTTTTCTGCTTTTTCGTTGGTGTATAGTTTCCCGATCTCAATACCCTCAACGATAAAATCACCAGGTCGGTAATTTAACTCAAATAGCGTATTAAAATTGGTCATTAAATGCAAGAGTGACTCGCCATCAATGTATTGAAGGTAGCCGCTTTGGGTGCTTTTCACGGAAACTATGATTGCATATTGTGATTTAATGGTATCAACAGGCAAATCCTTGTCATGATCTGCTTCATCGCCCATTTTTTCAGGAAACAACACCCTGACCTGTTTTGACATAGATACCGCTATATCAGAAATGACTCGATCGGCCTGAATGCTGATGGCAATTTGGTGGATAAAAACAATGAGTAGAATAATATTCACAATTGCTGCAATAATCGCCAAAAAAATGGAAAGCGATGGAATAAAGGTAAAACCATCCGTTTCCTGGACGGAATTTAAAACAATAAGGCAGTACAAATAGGTCGAAATATAGGATCCCAGCACTATTTGATTAAGCCGGATGTACATAAAGTTTTTGATCAACCTCGGGCCCAATTGGGAAGAAGCCAGCGTTAATGCTACCAGAGTAACTGAAAAGACCGTCCCTGCCACACCAATCATTGCTCCCGATATGGTCGATAATATGCTACGGGCAGAATCCGTACTATTCACAAAAAAGAAGCGTCCCAAACCCTCCTGAGAGAATGTAACGGTTTGGTCAATATAAACAAATCCAATGGCCAAAAAGATTGAAAGAAGAATGATCAGGACCGGGATAAGCCAAAAGGTTGCCATTAATTCATTCCAAAAGAAAAGGAGTTTTTTCATAAGTTACGGTCAATTATTATGGTGTCCTAATATTTCTTAAAGAAATCACTTCGCCGATTAGGGCTTTTTTCAGTCTCCAAGATAATGGTTTCTGCTGGTAAAGAGTTTATTTATTCTCTGTTTTATGCGTTTTGGAAGCGCTTATGCATAATAAGTACAGGTTAACTTCAGAATAAAAGTCATTAAGTTGTACTTCGTATTTTTGGAAGGCAAAAAATGTCGAACGATCGCGCCTTTACAACAGGTATACGAATGAAACGTGCATGTTTAGTCAACCCAAAAGGGAATGGAAAAAGTGCGAGTTCCATCCGCCGGCTGGCGGATCATATAAAAGCAAACAATTTAATCAAATGAATGATCTGCCCATCGATTGCGAATGGAAATAGGATACTCTATGGGAGACATTGAAGTATTTCTCGGACAATATGGTTTCCCTACGGATAAAAATCAGGGCCGTGGTTTGTGATTTTTCCGCCCATTCGTCAAACGAATTAAAACCTGAGCGTTCGACCCTGTTCTGAAACAAAGATTCGGCGTAACGATCATTTAAATCTTTTAGAAACTGAAGGGTTTATTTCTTTCAATTGCACGATTTTCATATAGCGGACAATCAGATATGTAGGCCACATCTTGAGTAGGAGACGGTAAACATAGACAGAGGAATATTTAATGGATAAAACAAGCAGAATAAGAAGTCCTGCAATTAATGGGGTTAATACAATTGTTCTAAACGTTTTCTTCCTACGCTATGATTTAATTTCGGATGGTGATTTTTGTAAGCCTTTATAAATCAGCCATAAAGCCATCAGGATTTCAGCAAGTGCCATAGGGGTAGCAAGAATATTCTCGCCTAAGTTGAGTACTCTGAGATCGAATAAGCGCAGTTGACGGGAGCTATGCAAAAAAGCGTAACCAAGCCCTCCAAAATAGAGTAAATAGCCTAATAGCTTGGGCACTGACTTTGATTTGACCGACAAATAGCCTAAACCGATTAAGTGTAGTCCAAATAGAATAAGGCCAATAGACCATATTTTTTCAAACAGTTGAATATGAACTGTAGTTTCTGATACGGCATGTTGTTCTAAAACGGGGGTATCTAATGATAAGACAGGAAGTATTTTAAATAGCTGAATGATGGCGATCCCTAGTATTAAAGTGTAAGTGATTCTTATTAAGGAAGTTATTGTTGATATCTGTTTTGATGTATTACGAAAGAAGAAATACAACGAGATAGCTACGATTAAGTCAGTCATAAAAATGATGCTCCAACCAGACAATTCCGCATAAAAGAGTGATTTATTAGCTTGCAGATTCTGTAAAGTAATTTCAGGAGAATCCATCACCAGGTTATTGTGCGCATATCCAAAAGAGAACCCTGCCACAATAGCCATAATAATCAAAGAAATTCCTGCAATGACTCCATGTCTTTTCTCGTTGTTTAACATCAAGTGGTGAGTATGGCGAAAGAATGTTATCACAGCTAATTGTTTAACGTTAGTATCAAGAGCTTTTAAAACCCACTTGAATCAGGTTAAGCTCTTCTTTTACTTCTCACAATTTTTACGATACGATTATATATGATTTCCGATAGATTCCAATTGTATCCATCAAAATTGGTCGTATTTGTAAACTGAATAACAACCGTGTCAATGTTTGTGTGGTATTTGGCAATGCTCTGATAGCCGGGAATCAGCCCCGTATGTTCGTACACATATATGGATGAATAGATTTCCTGTTCTCCTTCATCAAACAAAAAACCATCGTTTAAAGCCCGCAAAAATATGCCCACGTCTTCGGCTGTGGCAATCATTGAGGTAAGCTTTGAGCCATATTCAGAAGTTTTTATGTCCTCCTCAATACCAACGTAATAACCACTCATCACATCGTCGATATTTACTTCATGGACCGATCCGAAAGTATTTTTGAGTCCGAGCGGGTGCAAAATTTCCTGCCTGATGTATTCGAATTTGCTCATGTCCGTAACTTTTTCAATGAGTTCGGAAATCAACAAATAATTGGTATTAGAATACCTGTACTTTTTATCCGGTTCAAAGTCAGCCGGTAAATCAAGGACTAATTCAAGTGCTTCTTTACTGTTTTCTGGTGGGTTTGACCAAAAATTTGGGGAATCAGTTAAATTGGGAATGCCACTTCGGTGCTGCACCATCATTCTCAGGGTAATCTCTTCTGCATTTTCAATTCTTCCCACCAGTTCAGGAAAGTAATTGGCAAGCGTTTTATCCAACGACAATTGTCCGTCATGCACCAATTTAGTGATGGCGACGGCATCGTATAACTTGCTGATGCTTGCAATCTTGAATAAGGCATTCGGGTCGGCGGGTATTTTATTTTTTCGGTTGTGCCAGCCTGCGGCATAAAAAGCAGGTTCTTTTCCAGCTTGGTCGACATAGACAATTATTCCATCAAACCCAAGTTTAATGGCTTCATTTGCTTGTTCCTGAACCGTATCTGGGAGTGGGGTTAACCAAGCCCTGACCAAAATCCAGGGTACGAAGAACAAGGAGCCTATACTTGCAGCAATAAATAATATTCTGAATATTTGTTTTGTTTGTTTCTTTGTCATGATGTCATTTCTTTTCAGGATAATGTTCTTTCATAGTATATTCAGAACAGTCATTCTCCTACTTTGTTGAACTTTCATTTCAGCCCAAATAGAGGTCTTAAAAAACCAATTCTTCTAATCATGAATTCATAAATGAGATAGCAGACGCCAAAGGTGAACATTGTTATTAATACGAATTTCAGTGCAGGTGGTATTTTCAAGGGCAAAATGATTAAAGCCCCGCTATATAAGGCAAACATATGAATGATATATACCGGATAGGCGGCCTGACTCAAGTAACTCAGTGCTTTACCTGGCTTGTTCAGGTATTGGTAACCGAAACCGAAAACTCCATATATCCAGCAATTCGATTCGATGGCCATGAGATAGCCTGGTGAAGTCGTTTCAAATACCAGCAACCGGATGATGAATAAAATGGCAGCCAAGCCAATATATAAATTTTTCCATTTCGAAACCGTTTGCCAAAATATCTTTCCGCAGTAAACAAAAAGAAATCCGAAGAAGAATGCCAGAAGTCCAAGTATATAGCCATGCAAGGTTTCTGCGTACAAGGTAAATAGTTGGGGGTTGACAATAATGGCTTCTGCAACAAAAAAGACAGATATTGTCAGTGGGCCCAGTGGTTTGTTCATGAAAGAGGATAATCCTTTTCTGAACTTCCCCGCTTCTTTTTTCATCAGGAAAAGAAAAAGAGGAGACAGCACCAGCACATAGAGAAAGATATTTCCCAGGAACCATAAATGGCCGACATGCGGGTAATAGCTTAACGGCAAGTGGTAGAACTTCTGAAAAATTAAAAAGTGCAGCGGCGCTATGGCCACAATCCCAAAAATGAAGGGCACCAGAATCCGCTTCGTTCGTTCAGAAATTAACTGCCGGAAGTTTCGTTTTTTCATGGCAAAATATAAGCCCATGCCCGATACGTAGAATAGGAATGGGATCCGCCATACGTTTAGCATGGTCATAGGTTTCCAGACGTTTTTCAACGGTTGTTCGCTTGTGATAAAGCCAACAAACATGGCCCACGGTTGGAAAATGATGGCTATGTGGTAGATTAATAGCAAACCAATAGCCAGCACGCGCAACCAATCAATATCGTGTCTTCTTTCTGTTGTCATAATCGTATTCGACTTTGGTTGATTATTGCAACATCATGGCAACGACCGGCCGTTTTTTTTGCACTTCTCCTAAATCCATGGTGATCCCAAGCGGCTCTATTTGCCTTTGAATCATTTCATAAATGGGCTTCATTTCTGCAAAAGGAACCGTAACTGATTCCCTCGGTGTTGCTCCGAAGTTGTTTTTTATGGATTTATCAGCCTTGGCATCGATAAGCATCTGCACAATCTCGATATGACAAAAGAACGCAGCGACATGTAAAGCGGTCGATCCCTCATTGTTCTTAAGGTTCAGATCAGCACCAGCATCAATCAGTGCTTTGGCAATCGCTGTTCGGCCAAACGACACGGCTGAGACTAATGGTGCTGAACCACTCATTTGATCTTTCCTGTTAATATCGGTTCCGGCTTCGATGTGTTGTTTGACGACTTCGAGATTGCCTGATATTACAGCTGTCTGTATGTCCATTTCGGGCGCTGCTGCGCTTGACTTTGCCGGAGCATTGTTGTCCGACGGAGTGTTATTCTTGTCACCCGATTGCGAGCACGCATTGAATAATAGAAAGATAACAAACGAAAAACTGACGATCATTTTAAAAGAATTAATTTTTAGTGCTTTCATAATTTTAAATTTTAATTTTTGACATTGAAAAAACTGTTTTACAAAGGTGGGCTGTTCTGCCAGGCAAGGCCTATGAAGTATGCAGCCATAAGTGTTAAATTTGAATTGGGCATAAAAACTATGACGCATAAATGCCACATTTGAAGCATGGAGCCTGTTTTTATACTCCGGAAAAGTAAGTTTGCAAGCGTTTCTATAAATTTTCCTACTTTCGCTTTTACAAGTATGAACATGTCGAACACACCAATCATTTCATCAGACTTCATTGATAAGGCGGAAGCGAATATTCTGGAGAACATCTCGAATGAACAATTCGGTGTTTCAGAACTGGCCGAACTCATGAATATGAGCCGTTCCAGTTTACTTCGAAAGATCAAATTGCATACAACGCTTTCTGCAAGCCAATTTATTCGTCAGGTTCGTCTTGTAAAAGGTCTGGAAATGCTCAAGCAAACCTCACTAACGGTGGCTGAAATTTCATACCAAGTGGGTTTTGGAAACACGTCGTATTTCATTAAGTGTTTTCGGGAACATTACGGATATTCACCCGGGGAGGTAAGAAAAGGAATCGTGCCAGCTGAAAATTTAGCGATCGAGGTGAGTTTTTTGGATAAATACAGATGGCATCTGGTATTGGCGGTTGTTTTACTGGTAATCGTTTTATCCATCGTGCTATTCAGAAATAGAAGCGCCGCTCCTACCGAAATTGACATTGAAAAATCGATTGCAGTGTTACCTTTCAAAAATGAAAGTGCCGATTCGTTAAACCTGTATTTCGTAAATGGGCTTATGGAATCGACTCTGACCAATTTGCAAAAGATTGGAGATTTACGTGTCATTAGCCGGACTTCGGTGTCGAAGTATCGGAATACGAATAAGGGCATTCCCGAAATAGCGGAAGAGCTTCATGTTAATTACCTGGTCGAGGGCAGTGGTCAACGCGCTGGAAATCAGGTCTTGCTCAATATTCAATTGATTGAGGCGTCAACCGACCGACCGGTTTGGAGTGAGCAATATACCCGTGAAGTGGGAGATGTATTTGCGCTTCAGAATGAAGTGGCCAGAAAAATAGCAGAAGCTATTGAGGCAATTGTAACACCTGCCGAATTGAAACAAATTGAGAAAGTACCGACGGAAAATTTAGTGGCTTACGATTATTACCTCCGGGCACTTGACCATCTCAACTCCGAAACGAAGGAAGGCTTGGAAAAGGCGATTCCCTTATTTGAGAAGGCAATAGAAAATGATGAACAGTTTGCCCTGGCCTATTCCAATATCGCAATCGCGTATTTCTTTTTGGATATGTATCAGAAACAAAAACACTACACCGAACAAATCAACAACTTTGCTGACAAGGCCCTGCTTTACGATTCCAAATCTGCTGAAAGTCTCATGGCCAAGGCACTTTACTACATACAAACCGAAGCGTATCAACTGGCCTTGCCACATCTTGAAAAGGCGCTTGAATACAACCCTAACGCATCAGCGGTGGTTCAGATGCTCGGTGATATATATGCCCGGGTTATCCCCAACACTGGCAAATACCTGGAATACGCTCTGAAAGGCATCCAACTAGATGTTGCCGCCAACGATTCCATCACACAAAGCTTTATTTATCTGCACCTAAGCAACGCACTGATCCAAAATGGTTTTGTAGATGAGTCGATGACTTACATCAACAAGTCGCTGGACTACAACCCCGAAAATGATTATGCACCATTGCTGAAAGCATTTATCCTATTCGCCAAAGATGGCAATATCGAGAAGATGAAAGACCTGTTAATCAGGGAATGGAGCAAAGATACTACCCGTTTAGACATCTTACAGGAAGTGGCCAAAGTCTATTATTTTCAGGAAGCGTACGACAGTGCCTTTTATTACTATGAAAAATTTGTCAGAGTTAGGGAGAGACTCGATCTGGATATTTATCCTCAGGAAGATGTCAAAATTGCCGCCGTCTACAAAAAGAAAGGCTTGGAAGCACAGGCCTCAACATTTTTTAATGCCTATACTCAGTATTGCGAAAAGGACCAATCCATATACAAGAGCGCCAGTATGGCGGTAAAGTATGCTTATGAAGGAAAAAACGACATGGCAATAGAGCAACTCAAAGCATTCGCGACACAGGACAATTACCAGTACTGGATTCTGCTATTCCAGCAAAAGGACCCGATTATGAAAGCATTAAGAAGCCATCCAGAGTATGATGAGACCATTCAAAAGATAGAAGACCGCTTTTGGGAAAAACAGGATAAACTGAAACAGTTACTCGATAATAAGGAATTAATATAAGCAATCTAAACCAGTACTATTGTCGAATTTATCTCCGAATTCATTTACAGGATGACGTTGAGGAGCAAATTATAGCATCCTTCCTGCTGCTTCCGCTTGAGAATCCATATTACGTCCAATGATCAACCCAATTAGCATTCCAATACACATGCCCAAAGCGATTCCCAAAGACCGCTCTATACTCGACAAAAACACAATTCCTAAAAGAATTCCAAAAGAAGATCCTAAACCAATACCAAGCTTGGTGTAATGCCCGGTTGAAATTAAAGAAAAGGTATTCTTTAAAAAATTTTCAAATTTACTAAGTGCTTTGCCGAAGTGTTTTTTCCTGTTTTCAGGATTCGATTCTAAATTTAAACGATCAAGCTCTGCTTCAATGGATTGAATTTCAACTTTTGAGAAGTCTCTGTTTTTCAATTCGGATAGGATATGAAGGAATTTTTCATAAATCCTGATTTCCGAATTTTTAGTGGTTTCAATAATTCTTAATCGTTCGAAAAAATTATAAGCTTCTTGTAATGTCATAATAATTAACGTTTTCCTGGTTAGTGGCTCAGCGCAAAAAATCTTACATGTAAAATCTGTTTTTCTTATCTATTTTTTTGAAAGGCCACATAAACTCATTTCGATACAAGCTGTTTTAATGGTTTAAACTTTCGATATCAGTCAGCAATTCATCCAGTTTTTTGAATACGTTACCGTAAATGAGGTTGACATCCCATTGATAAATCCTGCCGCCGCAAAATGCCAGTAACCCTAAAAATAGAACGGCGATAACGATTCCTATTAGCGGAATTCCGAATATTAGAATAGTGTCAGGAAAATTTGAGAGTATTTTATCTACAAGTCTTTCGCCCAAAGGGATGTGTTCTGCATCTTTAAACCAAAAGCCTAGAGCAAGCGACAGGAATATAATAGGGTACAAAAATGTAGATATCCTCTTATTAACGGCCACCTGTTTTTTTATCCATTGGTTAAATGCCTTGAGATATTCATAACTACTGACACCTTGATCTATTTTCTCTAACCCATTCAATAACCTACTATTAATAATAACAAGTACTATCAGGGTAACAAAAAACATCGCGCCTGTTATCGGTATTCCTACAAAATAGGAAACGATTAAAAAGGTGAACGAGAAGACAACAATCGCAATCAAGTTTATCCTGAACATCCTTTTAAATTTGTCAATGATATGAATTGATTTTCGGGTGTACAGCTTGTTTATTTTTGGTGCTACTAAAGCATCGCTTTTCAGAAAACCCTCTTTCCAAATGTTTTCAATTGATTTTTCCATCTAATATTTTTTTTAATTTCATTTTGATTCTTTGAACTCGAACGCCAATATTATTTGGATTTGTTCCAATAATATCAGCGATTTCCTGATACGATTTTTCTTCCAGATAAAGCATGATGATGGCTCGGTCTATTTCCCCCAGTTTCCGGATTGCAGCATATAAAAGATTCAGAGACTCGTTTGAAAACGCATCATTATTTTCCGTTTCTTCAGCTGGTAATGTGTCTGATACAAAATGCTGACTATTGTTTGTCTTTTTTTTCAGCAAGGTCAAACAAACGTTCAGTGAAATTCGGTAAACCCAGGTGCTCCATTCCGATTCCTCACGAAAGTTTTCTTTACTCCTCCAGATTTGCAGACACACTTCCTGAAAATAATCTTCAAAGTCTTCTTGTGAGTTCGTATATGCCCTGCATATTTTGATAATTATTCCCTTGAAGGGTAAAATAGATGTATTATAAAAATCGCTACTCAATTCGTTTTATTTTAGTTAGTGGTGAAACTCAGGAATTATTACAGCGAGAGAATTATTTGTAAAAAAGATACGATTTCAATAGATAGCAAACACATGGAATTCCTTATAAGATTTGTGCGGCTTGAAAATTGGAGATCCCGCCTGTCCGTCATTTGAGCAAGTGACGTTAAATAATCGACATTGTGTAACGAATCATCGTTTGCTAATTGATCGTTCCTGAAACTGGTATTCAAAGCGCTTTCGGGAGCTATTGGCGGCTAGGCGTAAAAACACCCGAACCTTTCGATGGTACAGGCTTGACACCGTCAAAAAAAACAATAACCATCCTCGGAGCGGAACCCGCGGTATTCAGCCGCCAAAAAGTCCCGGCAGATTGTTATTTTTGTAGACGATGAAAGAGAAGACGATTAGACGATGGCTACTTTTTGGTTTGCTTTTAGCCTTGTTTGTTCCGGTGTCGGGGCAGAGCCAGGTTATACAGATGGACACTGATAAACTGCAGCTGGCCAATCAGTATTACCGGAATAGGGATTTTGAGAAGGCGGCGGTCCTGTACCGCGAGATTTATGATAGGTCGGGAAACGATTCTTACTTTAATCTGTACTTGAATTGTCTGTTGGAACTGGAGGATTTTGCGCAGGCCGAAGAGGAGATCCGGAAACAGCTGACACGTCGCAAAAATGACGCCTACCTCTATGTGCAGTGGGGTTTTATGCTTTCGCAGCAGGGCAGGCAGGATGAAGCGGTGCGGAAATATGAAGAGTCTTTGCGGGTTGTTCCGAACAACAAAAGTGACTACATAAGGCTGGCCAGTGCCTTTTTGGGGCGCCAGCAATATGAATTTGCCCGCCGGGTTTACGAACTGGGCGACCAACGGCTGCCAAACGAGTCCTTTCATTATGAACTGGCGCGGGTTTATTTATACCAACGCGACTATGAGCAGATGTTTCAGGCTTACCTGGACTTGCTGAAGATTGATGAAAGCAATCTGGGGCGGGTTCAAAGTAGCATTCTGACGGCTTTTCGGATGGACGTGGACAATTCGTTGCGCGACGAGTTTCGGATTTCTTTGCTCCGGCGTATTCAGGAAGATCCGGATGTAATCGCCTACAATCATTTGCTTATCTGGCTATTTATTCAAGAAAATCGTTTTTCGCAAGCCTTGCGACAGGCCATTGCGCTGGATAAACGCATTGGGGCAGGCGATGCCAATATTGCCAGCCTTGCGCGAATAGCTGCCGGAAACGATGGAGTTGAGGAAGCCATTCGGGCGTATGACTACCTGATTGATAAGGGCCCGGGCGGTGAGTTTTACAATGAGGCCCATCAGGGAAAAATGAAAATGCATTATCATCTGTTTATTCACTATCCCGAGCAAAATCCGGATGCCTTAAGATTGCAGTCGCAGTTTCAAAAGACCTTTCAGGTCGTTGGTTTTTTGCCTGAAACAACTTCGCTCGTGATTGACTACGCGCATTTTTTGGCTTTCTATCAACAGGAAATTGATTCGGCAACGGACGTGTTACAAAACCAAATGACAATAAAAGGAATTAACGCTTTGCAACGCGATCAGCTGAAAAATGAGCTGGCCGATATTCAGGTGTTGAAAGATGATTTGTGGGAGGCGGTTTTGCTTTATTCACAAATCATTGATACCAACAAAAACAATCCGCTGGGCGATGAGGTAAAGCTGAAGAAAGCCAAACTCGGTTATTATATGGGCAATCTGAGCTGGGCGCAGGCCCAACTGGATGTGCTGAAAGCCAGTACGTCGAAGCTGATTGCCAACGATGCGCTGGAATTATCGATTTTTATTAGCAGCAATACTGCGCTTGACACCACTGAAGTTCCCATGCAGTTGTTTGCAAAAGCTGATTTGTACCAGTTTCGCAGACAGGATTCGCTGGCTTGGGCTACCTTGGATTCGATTGAAGCTCAATACAGCTACCATAGTTTGCTGGATGATATTTACTTCCGCAAAGCGAAAACCTTGACCAATCGTGGTGATTATGCGCAGGCAGCCGCTTTTCTCGAAAAAGTAAGAGACGGTTTTGCTTTCGATCTACTGGCCGACGATGCCTTATTTTTATTGGCTGAACTGTATGAGAAAAAGTTAGATCGGTCAGAGGAAGCCGGTGAGTTGTACAAGCAGATGCTGACCCAATACCCGGGAAGCATTTATGTGGAGGATGCCCGCGAACGATACCGTCGTTTGCGTGGTGAAATTCCGGTTGACAAAGAAACCCTATTTTTCAACGAACCCGACAACAACTAAATGAAGAATCAACGAAAAGCCATTTTGTGGGCTTTGCTGGCAGTGGTGTTTTGGTCTACCGTGGCGTCAGCGTTTAAAATTGCGTTGAAGGTTTTAAGCCCTTTTCAGTTGATTTTGGTGGCTTCCATTACTTCTTTTCTGATCTTTTTTATTCTGATATTGGTTCAAGGCAAATTCAGACTTTTGCTGACCGTGAACCGGCGGGGCTTGCTTTTGTCGGTGGGGCAGGGACTGTTCAACCCGTTTTTGTATTATTTGGTGCTTTTCAAAGCTTACGATTTGAATCCCGCACAGGTAACCCAGTCGCTAAATATGGTTTGGCCTATTGTTCTGGCCGTGTTGTCAGCTCCGGTTTTGGGGCACAAAATCAGTTCGCGCAATGTTTGGGGAATTCTGTTGAGCTTTGTGGGCGTGGTGTTTATCGCGTCGCAGGGAAGTATTTCCGGCTTTTATAAAACTGATTTGATCGGTGCACTGCTGGCTTTGGCAAGTAGTGTTATCTGGTCGTTGTACTGGATTTTTAGCGTGCAGGAAAAGCGCGATAAACTGGTGGTTTTTTTCTGGAACTTTGTCTTTGGAATTTCTTACTTGGTTGTGTACGGACTGTTTGCGCCTGGTGAAAGCTTTCAGATACAACCAGATGGCTACTTCTTTGTTGCAATTTACATCGGATTGTTTGAATTGGGACTTACTTATGTGGTGTGGATGAAAGCTTTACAATACAGCGATAACAATGCCGTAACAGGCAATTTTATTTTTCTTTCACCGTTTTTATCCTTGATCTTCATTCATTTTATTTTGCATGAAGTGATCCATCTGACCACCTTTTTTGGCCTTGCCTTGATAATTTTTGGCATCTTTGTTCAGCAGTTAAAAGTGAAACGATGGCGAATCCGTTAACAGTCGTGAAGAAAAAAGAGGTTTAACATAAAGATGACTCTAGCGATGAAAAATATAAAAAAAAGGGGGCTGTTAAGCCTTTTTCTTTCCGGGGTGTTATTGTTTGGAATTTCATGCTCCAAGGAAGAAGTCATTCCTGAGATTGAGTTGGAAGAGGAGCTTGTCGAGAATAGCAAGACTTACATCTACGATATTTTTCAGGATTGGTATTTTTGGCTTGATAAGCTGCCGGAACTCGATCCGAACACTTACAGCACCAACGAAAGTCTGGTGGGCGCCTTAATGTATGATGAGTTGGATCGCTGGAGTTTTGTGACTAGCCTGGATGCCTATCGAGCGTTGTTTGAACAAGCGCAGACTAAAGGTTTCGGCGTTGGAATGGCGGTAACGCCGGACCAAAAACTAATGGTTAAGTTTACTTACAAACAGTCGCCGATGGGGCTTGCCGGCGTGGATCGCGGCTGGGAGTTCATTGAGATTAATGATGTTCCGTTGCAGGATATCCCAGACTTGGGCGCTACTTTTGATACCGATTCGGAAGTGAAGTTTACTTTTGTGACGACTGAAAACGATACGGTTTCTCATTCGATGACCCGGACCGACTACAAGATGAATACCGTCTTGCACTGGAACGTACTGGCAGTCGGAGCAAAGAAGGTGGGCTATTTGGTTTTCGAAAGTTTTCTCGAGCCATCGCTGAAGGAGTTGGAGGATGTATTTACCGATTTTCAGGAGGAGGGTATTGATGAGCTCATCGTCGATTTACGATACAATGGTGGTGGCAACTTGGGCATCGCCTTCCTTTTGGAAGAACTAATTGGAGGCAGTGACATCGAAAAAAAATTACTGGGGCGCATTATCTACAATGAAAATCACACCGATGATAATGTCGATTTCGGTACCGAAGGCAATGAGCTGTCGGTTGATGTGGACCGGCTGTTTTTTATTACCACCGGCGCATCGGCTTCAGCCAGCGAAATGGTCATCAACGGCATGTTTCCCTTTAAGGAGGTCGTTACGATTGGAACGACAACTGCAGGAAAGCCTGTTGGGATGAGTGTTTTTCAGTCCGAAGAATACGATATCGCCTTGGCTCCGGTTACCTTCAAATTGCTAAACGCCAACGACCAGGGCGATTACTTCAATGGAATTTCGGCCGATTACGAAGTGGTTGATGATATATACCGAGGATGGGGAAACCCGGAGGAAGCGTGTTTAAAAGCCGCTCTCGATATTATCCGGGGTAACGATGTCATCGCCTTGAAATCAATGCAACTTCAACCTCAAGGCTTGCCTTTGAAACGTGGCTTGCAGGAAATTACGGGAGCTTATTAATGGGAATTACATCGAAACGAATTTTGGGGATCGACCCGGGAACGGTGGTGATGGGCTATGCCCTGATCGAAATTGTGGATAACAATCCGAAGATTTTGCACACAGGTGTTGTGAAAACAGGCAAGCTAAAAGATCACTATCTCAAATTGAAACAGATTTTCATCCGAACTCAACATTTAATGAATGAGTACCTGCCCGACGAACTGGCGATTGAATCACCGTTCTATGGAAAAGATATCCAAGCCATGCTTAAGCTTGGACGGGCGCAGGGAATTGTGATGGGCATAGCGCTGGAGAAGGACATTCCGGTGTTTGAATACGCACCGTTACGCGTCAAGCAAGCCATTACGGGCATGGGACGCGCTTCGAAAGAACAGGTGGCTTTCTTTTTACGAAACATGTTTAAAGATGATGAACTGCCCAGAGAGCTGGATGCGACCGATGCGCTTGCTGTTGCGGTTTGCCATTACCTGCAGCTTCGAAGCCCGCTCAAAGGGAAATCATATAAAGGCTGGGGTGACTTTGTCAAAAAGAATCCCGGTAGGGTGAAGTGAATGCTTATTCCGCGATGCTCAACATTTGGAAAAAGAAAAGCCATCCTGAAAAACAGAATGGCCAGCACTATCTTTTAATTGATTCTCCTAATCAATTTCTTCAGCAATTTTTATCCGTAAGGCTTCAAATTCCTTCGGAGTCATTTTCACTTTGTCTGAAAAATGAAGCAAATCCTTTTCTGATTGCATGGGCACAAGGTGGATGTGTGCATGCGGCACTTCAAGGCCTAAAACCATCACACCTACTTTTTGACAAGGAACAGCTTTTTTCAAACCAACAGCCACTTTTTTTGCAAATTGGTGTAGACCCGTGTAGGTTTCATCATCCAGGTCAAACAGGTAGTCCACTTCCTTTTTTGGAATAACCAGCGTGTGTCCTTTAGCTGTTGGGAAAATATCCATAAAAGCTAAATAGTTCTCATCCTCAGCCACTTTGTAGGCTGGGATCTCTCCTGAAATGATTTTTGTAAACAGGCTTGCCATAGCTTAAAGTGAAATGTCGATGATTTCGAAAGGAATGATACCTGATGGTACCTGTATTTCTACCAAATCTCCTACCTTTTTGCCGAGTAATCCCTGCGCAATTGGCGTTTCAATTGAGATCTTGCCTGACTTCAAATCTGCTTCATGCTCCGATACAATCGTATATTGCATTGTGGCATTGTTTTTTTTGTTTTTGATGGTCACTTTGTTCAGAATTTGCACTGACGAGGTATCAATTTTTGACTCATCAATGATACGTGCATTGGCAATTTTGCCACGGAGCTGAGCTATTTTTGCTTCAAGCATACCCTGGGCATCTTTTGCTGCATCGTATTCTGCGTTTTCCGAAATATCACCTTTTTCAATGGCTTCCCCAATTTGCTTCGAAATTGCAGGACGCTCCACATTCATCAGGTGCTCAAGTTCCTTTTTTAGTTTGTTCAATCCCTCTTGGGTAATAAAGGTCACTTTTCCCATTGTTTTTCACTTTTTTGATGTGACTACATAAAAGAAAAAAGAATTCCGAACGAGTGGAACCCTTTAGCTTTACAAAGCTATATAAAATATTCGGTATTTGCGAGTGCTAAACTCCTGAAAAGCTTATAAAATATTGTTTATGAAACCGTTCTAGTATTTTCTTTCCAGAATTTCAGCGTAAATGATGGCTTTTCGCAGTGAGAAATCACTCATGACTGAATAGCGGGCACCTTTGGTTTCTGTTTCCGTTTCTGTTGCTGACGATGCAATCTTATTTTTATGAATGGCATCTCCAATTTCAGTTTTCTTCAGAAGTGATGACCGGAGAGGTTGTCGCTCCAGTTTCGGTTCTGGTATTCGTCGTTCAGCTTTCCTTGGTTCGGGAATAATTTGTGGCCTCTCCATGACGACCGGTTCCCGTACAGTTTTTGGCTGGGGCTCTTCCCTGAACATCGGATCATCGAAAATTTGGTCAAAGAAAGAAGGTTCGTGTTCTGGTTCTTGTTCTTCTTCCATCATTTGCTCCATCTTTTTCTTTTTGTTCTGATTGATCGCTCCAAAGATTGAAAGAACAATAGCGATAAGAATAAAAATATAATCTTCCATTTTATCTTAATTTTGTTGTGCCCAGAGTAAAATATCTTCGTCTTTTCGTTGTTTTAAGAGTTATAAAGATATAAAAAATGAATGGCATAAAATGGTTCTCCCGGAGGTTAAGTTTTTTATTCCTCCTTTTGCTTGCTTTTGGTTTATCTTGCGACGACGACTTTGACTCTTCGATCCCCTATGTTGAGGTGAATTTTTATATCAATTTGGTCAATCATAATGCGCTGAATACGGTAGGCTATCCCGAATATTTCAACGGAGGCTATGGTGGTATTGCTGTTATTAACAGTGGCGTTTCGTTCTATGCCTATGACATGACTTGCCCGTACGAAACGGATTTTAATTGCCGTCTGAACGACGATCATGATGTGATTGGAACGTGCCCTTGTTGCGAAACACAATACAACTTGCTGGATGGTGGCTATGTCATCAGCGGGCCATCGGCCGAGCCGTTAAAACAATACCGGGTCAATGTGTCGGGAGGCCGCCTGCATGTGACCAATTAATCATTAGCAAATTTCATGGAGTTCCCGATTCTTCTCCTCCAGCAGAAAAATACGGTCGAAGGACGAGTTAAAATCCCAATTATTGAGTTTGTTGCGGTAGTGGAAGTTCAGCTGATCCTGGAACGACCGGAGATGGATAAGTAACCACAATTCAACAGGCTTAACTTTTTGATAGAGATAAATTTTCTCTTCCTTGGCTAAGATCGTGTGTTCAATGTTTTGATACAGCAGCTCGGGGGTGTTGTAGTATCCCAGGTTGTCGTAAAACGTTTGTCCATGCAATTCGGTGAGCTCAATGCCAATCACTTTTTTTCGGTTCAGGCGAACTAAAAAATCGGGCGATTCCGTTTGCACCACTTTCCCCTTCGGAAAGTCGCGGACTAAATTCCTAAAGATTTGAAGTACCTGGTGCTCATGTATTTTTTTGTCGGACATGCCCGAAGATACAAAAAAAAGCAGCCCGTGAGCTGCTTTTTTGTATCAATTAATAACGATAGTGTTCTGGTTTGTAGGGACCTTCAGGTGCAACACCAAGATAATCGGCCTGCTCTTTGGTAAGCGTGGTAAGTTTCACTCCCAATTGCTCCAGATGCAGGCGGGCTACTTCTTCGTCCAGGTGTTTTGGCAGGCGGTAAACATCTGTTTTGTATTCATTTTTCCACAATTCAATTTGTGCCAGCGTTTGGTTGGTAAACGAATTACTCATTACAAATGAAGGGTGGCCGGTGGCGCATCCCAAATTAACCAGACGGCCTTCAGCTAATAAATAAATGGCGTGCCCATTTTGATAGGTGTATTTGTCTACCTGTGGCTTGATATTGAGCTTTGTAATGCCCGGCCATTTTTCGAGGCGCGAAACCTGAATTTCATTGTCGAAGTGGCCGATGTTACAAACAATGGCCTGGTCTTTCATGCCAGCCATGTGCTCAGCCGTAATAATGTCCTTGTTTCCGGTGGTGGTTACAAAAATGTTTCCTTCGTCCAGTGCATCTTCCATGGTCTTCACTTCAAAACCTTCCATGGCGGCCTGCAGGGCACAAATGGGGTCAATTTCGGTGACAATCACCCGGGCGCCATAGCCACGCATCGATTTGGCGCATCCTTTACCAACATCGCCGTAACCGGCAACGACAACAACTTTTCCACCAATCATCACGTCGGTGGCACGCTTAATACCATCGGCCAGCGATTCGCGACAGCCATACAGGTTATCAAATTTCGATTTGGTGACCGAGTCATTCACATTGAAGGCGGGGAATAACAAGGTCCCTTTTTCCATCATTTGGTAAAGCCGGTGTACGCCGGTGGTGGTTTCTTCCGACACTCCTTTGATTTCGGGAGCTGTTCGGTGCCAGCGCTGGGGATCTTCGTTTAGAATGCGTTTCAGAATATTATTGAGTTGAATTTCATCTTCGGCCTCTAATTTCACGTCCAGCAAGGCGGGGTTATTCTCAGCGGCGTAACCATGGTGAATCATTACGGTGGCATCGCCTCCAT
This sequence comes from uncultured Sunxiuqinia sp., assembly GCF_963974515.1. Taxonomy (GTDB): domain Bacteria; phylum Bacteroidota; class Bacteroidia; order Bacteroidales; family Prolixibacteraceae; genus Sunxiuqinia. The sequence goes on from NZ_CAXBDD010000027.1 coordinate 36,955, forward strand.
CGTCAACGATCAGTGTGGGCCCTTGTCCTTTTCCAAAGTCGAGTGCACGCTCGGTGCACCACCAATATTCCGCCAGGGTTTCACCTTTCCAGGCAAACACCGGAATTCCCGCAGCAGCAATCGCTGCAGCAGCATGGTCTTGTGTGCTGAAAATGTTACAACTGGCCCAACGGACAGATGCACCGAGCTCAACCAAGGTTTCAATTAACACTGCGGTTTGGATGGTCATGTGCAAAGAACCCATGATTCGAGCGCCTTTCAGCGGTTTCTCCTTCGCATGTTTTTTGCGGATGGACATCAGGCCCGGCATTTCCTTCTCGGCAATCTCAATCTCTTTACGTCCGTAATCGGCAAGCGAAATATCAGCCACTTTAGAATCAATTTTCGTATCTGTCATCGTTGTCATAATGTGTTCAATTTTAGTGGTGCAAAGATAATTATTCCAGACGAAATAATGGTCATGAAACAAAATTGTTTGGCGATTGGATTAGTAGACTGGAGTGAACGGTGGGCGGATAAAAGTTGGCTGGCTGATCAGTTGCTACTCCTGACTGAAAAATTCCTGAACATCCAGTTTGTCTTTTTGCAGTTGTGAACGCAAACCGTCGATGGAGCCAAACTTTTGTTCTTCGCGAATTTTGGTGACGAACTTCAACTCCAATTGTTTTTTGTAAATGTCTTTGTCGAAATCAAAAATATGGACTTCAATACTTCTGTTATCCGCATTGTTGTTAATTGTGGGGCGGGTTCCAATGTTTAGCATTCCACGGTGAATGACCCCTTCAATATTAACGAGAACGGCATAAACACCGTACCCTGGAATAATCTTATGTGGGTCGGAGGCTTCAATATTGGCCGTAGGAAATTGGATTTTGCGTCCCAGCTTTTGTCCTTCAATAACGGTTCCATGCAGGCTGAAGGGATAGCCCAAGTACCTGTTTGCTTTGCTGATATCGCCTATTTGAAGCGCCTGCCGAATTTTGGTTGAGCTGATATTCATATTGTCCGAAAGCAGCACATCCAACTTTTCCAGTTTGAAATTGAAGGCCATGGAAAGACCCTGAAGCATTTCAAAGTCACCTTTGCGGTCTTTCCCGAATTTGTGGTCATATCCAACGACAAGGCTGTCGATATTCAGCTGGTTGACTAAAAGAATGCGGACAAAATCGGTGTAACTTAATTCAGAAAAGTCTCGGGTGAATGGGTAGATAATCAGGTGATCGACGCCAGCTTGATCAAGCAGTTCAATTTTTTCATTCAGCGTGGTGAGCAAGCGCAAACTGCTCTGGTCTTTGGTCAGCACCAATCGAGGATGTGGGGAAAAAGTAAAAATGACCGATTCTCCTCCGTTTTGCTTGGCGATTTCATTCAGACGGTCAATGACCTTGCGGTGCCCCAAGTGTACACCATCAAAAGATCCAACCGTGAGGACTGGTTTTGCTACATTAAATTGGCTAACGTCACGATAAACTTTCATTCAAGTCTCATTTTGCAGTGCCAAAAGTAGTATAATTTTAGATTTTTGAATAACGCTTAACGATGAAAACCAGTCGAGTGTATAAAAGATTTCATACTTACCGGTGAATTGATTGGTAAATTATTATTTTTACGCACCAATAAAAAATTGAAAAATCCGAATTGTGAAAAGACTATTTGTACTCCTAATTTCGATTGCTGCATTCATGGTGGCTTGTGATGATTCCACGCATTACAAAATCTCAGGGCGCATTAGCAACGCCGAAGGACAGTATGTTTACCTCGATAAACTGAAGGTAAGCTCATCCGAAAATGTCGATTCAGTAAAGATAGGAAAGTCCGGGGAATTTGAATTTGACGGCATTGTTCAGCATCCTACTTTTTTTCTGTTGAAGTTAAGCGACCGAAATTTTATTACCCTGTTGGTTGACTCGGCTGAGCAGGTTCAGGTAGCTGGAGACGCGGCCAACTTTTCGCGCGACTATATCGTAAACGGCTCCGAAGGTTCAGCACAGGTACAGGAGCTAAACCAGCATTTAAGTCACACAAAACATCTGCTGGATTCAATCAGTTCACTACATGTTCTTTTTCGGACTGATCCAAATTATCCAAGGTTGAAAAAGAAATGGGAGAAGGAATATAACGAGGTCGTGGAGGAGCAGATCAAATATTCTCAAAACTTTGTGACCTCGCATCCGTTTTCCATGGCCAATGTTTTGGCTCTCTATCAGAAATTCGACAACGACAATTTTGTCATCCAGGATATTCAATCTCTAAAAACAGCTGCTTCAGCTCTGAATTCTTTTTATCCCGAGTCAGAACATGTCAAGGCATTATATGCCAATACGATTAAGTTGATGCAAGATGAGCGCAGCGCACGAATTCAACAACTGATTCAGGAACAAGGAGAAAATAGTCCTGACATTGTGCTGCCTGATCCTGATGGGAAGGAAGTTGCCTTGTCGTCCTTGCGGGGAAAATATGTTTTGCTTCAGTTTTGGTCGGCGCAAGACCGTGGATCAAGAATTATGAACCCGGTTTTGGTTGAGCTTTATAAGAAATACAACCGAAAAGGATTTGAGATTTACCAGGTTAGTGTCGACGAAGACCGCTACGAGTGGGTTGATGCGATTGACCAGGACAAGCTTTCGTGGATTAATGTTGGCGATATGGAAGGAAGCCGGACGGCTGTCATCAACTACAATGTGCAGCAAGTTCCTTTTAATTATCTGCTCGACGATGAAGGTGTTATTATTGCCAAAGACTTGAAGGGGCCTGCATTGGATCGCTTGTTGGGCGAAGAGTTGAATTAATTGCTGTCTGCACTTTTTGTTCGGATGGTTTGATGAAATGAATTCGTGAAACTTAATTTTTTACTGGTATATTTGTCGGGTTTTTTTGACGAAAAAGATATAAGTTGACTGACTATCAAGGTAAAATATATTTTATTTCAGACATCCATCTTGGTGCTCCGGCACTGAAGAATAATAGGGAGCGCGAGAAACTTTTTGTGGCGTGGCTCGATGATATCAAAAAGGATGCCGCTGCACTTTTCCTCATGGGTGATATTTTCGATTACTGGTTTGAATATAAGACCGTTGTCCCTCGTGGGTTTACGCGTACATTGGGGAAAATTGCAGAACTAGCTGATTCAGGTATCCCGGTTCATTTTTTCACCGGAAACCACGATGTGTGGGTGTTTGATTATTTGCCATCTGAATTGGGCGTTCATGTTCATCGCGAAGAAATGCGGGTGAATTTTTCAGGAAAGAAGTTTTTCCTGGCCCATGGCGACGGATTGGATCCTTACGACAAAGGCTACCATCTGCTGAAAAAACTTTTCACAAACCGTTTTTTACAATGGCTGTTTTCGTGGCTGCATCCAAATCTGGGTGTTTCGCTGGCTCACGCCTGGTCAAAAAAGAGCCGGTTGACCAAGGGCATGTTTGTGCCTTTTCAAGGTGAAGAAAAGGAGGGACTCTACCTTTTTGCAAAATCAACCCTTGAAGATGAAGAAGTTGACTATTTTATTTTTGGTCATCGGCATTTGTTATTAGATTTGCCCCTTGGAAAAAACACACGCTACATTAATTTGGGCGATTGGATTTCCCATTTTTCATATGGCGTGTTTGATGGTGAGAAATTTGAATTGAAAACATATAAAGGTCCAGGCGAAAGCCTATGAATTGATTGTTATGGCGAAGAATATCTATACGAAAATTATTGGTACAGGAAGTTACATTCCTGAGCAGGTGGTTAAAAACGATTACTTTTCTGATTACAAATTTTATGATCCCTCCACCCGGGAACTTTTCGACAAGACCAATGAAGAGATCATTGAAAAGTTTCATGAGATCACCAATATTGAAGAACGTCGTTGGGTAAAAGACGATCAGGTGGATTCGGATATTGCAGCTGAAGCCATTAAAAATGCTTGTCAGGCGGCCGGATTAAGTCCGGAAGAGTTAGACTTCATTATTGTAGGTCACAATTTTGGAGATGTCGCTTCCGGAAGGACACACTCCGACATTGTTCCGTCGTTGGCCAACAAAGTGAAAAGGAAATTAAACCTGAAAAACCCGTTCTGCATTTGTCACGATGTCATATCCGGTTGTCCTGGCTGGACACAGGGAATGATTATCGCTGACGCCTACATTCGGAGCGAAACCTATAAGCGGGGTGTAGTGGTGGGGGCCGATGTGCTCTCGCGCATTTCCGATCCGCATGACCGCGACAGTATGATTTATGCTGATGGAGCCGGAGCCACAATTGTTGAAGCGACCTGGTCGGACGAACCAATCGGAATTCTTTCCCATTCAAGTCGCTCCGATTCAATTCCTTATGCAGGATTGCTGACTATGGGTGGTTCGTCTAATCCGGATTACGAAGGAGATGATCTGTTCATAAAAATGATTGGCCATAAACTGTATGTGTACGCTTTGAGCTTTGTTCCTGGCGTGGTAAAAGATAGTCTTGAGAAAGCTGGTCTGCATTTGAGCGATGTGAAAAAAGTATTGATCCATCAGGCCAATGAAAAGATGGATGAAGCCATTTTGAAAGGGGTTTTCAAATTGTATAAAGAGAAAAATATTCCCGATGGAATTATGCCCATGAGTATCAATAAACTTGGGAATTCGTCGACTGCAACTGTTCCGACCTTGCTTGATTTGATTGTAAGAGGAAAGATGGAGAATCAGGAAATTAATGCCGGCGATTATATTATTTTATGCTCGGTGGGAGCAGGAATGAACATCAATTCAATCGTTTATAAATGGTAGAAGGCTGGTTGACAGTGAAAGCAAACAGACTCAGATTCTGATAGCTGTCTTGGCCCCGAGTCGTGTGAAATATCCAAGAAGAAGCCTTTATTGAATGTCCGGTGTGCGAAATTGGGAGCGATTCTGTGCCTGGCAACCCAATCACCGCTTAGTTTGATTTGCTACTGAAGTGGCGCTTTGGCACGAAAACCTACCAGTTGATTGGCGGCAGTTCCTGCTGTTTCAAGAAAGCATTGGTGCGGCTAAAGTGTTTGTTCCCAAAGTAACCCCTGCTTGCCGAAAGGGGTGATGGATGCACCGATGTCAACACCAGGTGCTTTCTTTCATCAATGAATTCGCCTTTGCGTATGGCATAAGTTCCCCACAAAATAAACACCACATGCTCTTTATGGGCGTTGATTTGGTGTATCACCGCATCGGTAAACTGCTCCCAGCCTTTTTTCTGGTGCGATCCGGCTTGCCCTGCACGAACAGTAAGCGTTGCATTTAAAAGCAGCACACCCTGCCTGGCCCAGTTTGTCAGGTTGCCGGTTGTCGGAATTGGTTTGCCAACATCTTGCTGTAACTCCTTGAAAATGTTTCGCAGGCTCGGAGGAAAGGAAATCCCGTCGTTGACCGAAAAACACAGACCATGCGCCTGCCCCGGGCCGTGGTAGGGATCCTGGCCAAGAATAACCACTTTTACCTGATCGAACGGACATTGGTCAAAAGCGTTGAAAATGAGTTTAGCAGGCGGATAAATTTTGTGTGTCCGGTATTCTTCGTGGACAAATGCACTTAGTTTCTTAAAGTAGTCTTTCTCAAATTCCTGGGCCAGAACCTTTTTCCAACTGGCATCAATCTTTACATCCATCGAACGGGGTTTTATTTTCGGAGCGTTAAAATAGTGCATAAGTTTCAAATTCCAAATTCCTAATTCCAAGTTCCGAGTTTCGGGCCGCACAATGTTGATGTTCAACCATAGGCTGACGAGCAAAGAACAAACCCTGAAAGGGTTACAGGGAAGTGAACAAGATAGATTGAAGGCGCACAGGAAAGGTCATTTGAAATACCAATCATAGCTGCGCCGCAAAGCAAAATCAAGCTGCCAGCCGCAACTTTAAACTTGAAACTGTAAAGGGAATCATAAACAATCATACCTGATCTGCGTCCAATTCCTTCAAGCCGCCTGCTGCAAGCATCCGGCCTCAGTCTC
>NZ_CAXBDD010000028.1:0-42528 GCF_963974515.1 uncultured Sunxiuqinia sp.
ACTGCTTTTTATGCCAAAAAAATTGTTTCACTCGGATTTGCGTTTTAATATTGTTTATTGTATTGATTGATCAACTATATTTGAGGCCCGAATAAAATACGTTTAATGCAAAAGCACGATAGATAACTATGAGAAAATGGCGCATAGAAGATACCGAGGAACTCTATAATATCAATGGTTGGGGAATCAACTATTTTTCAGTAAATGAGAAAGGAAATGTGGTTGTTACCCCGCATAAAGACGGAGTTCAGATTGACTTGAAAGAATTGATTGATGAATTGCAGGTACGGGATGTTGCCGCTCCGATGCTGATTCGCTTTCCGGATATTTTGGACAGCCGGATTGAAAAGATGTCCAACTGCTTTAAAATTGCCGCCAAAGAATACAACTACAAAGCACAAAATTTCATCATCTATCCCATTAAAGTCAACCAAATGCGGCCGGTTGTTGAAGAAATTGTCAGCCACGGCAAGAAATTTAACATTGGATTGGAAGCCGGTTCCAAACCCGAATTGCATGCAGTTATCGCGACAAACACGAACAACGACTCTCTGATTATCTGCAATGGTTACAAAGATGAAGACTACATCGAACTGGCTTTGCTGGCTCAAAAAATGGGCCGGCGGATTTATATCGTGGTGGAAAAACTGAACGAGCTGAAATTGATTGCCCGCATTGCCCGACGGTTAAAAATAAAACCCAACTTGGGCATCCGGATAAAACTGGCCAGCTCGGGAAGCGGAAAATGGGAAAACTCCGGTGGCGATGTCAGCAAATTTGGACTGACGTCGAGCGAACTGCTTGATGCCATGGAATATTTGCGAGAAAACGAATTGGTCGACTGCCTGAAACTGGTTCATTTTCATATTGGAAGCCAGGTCAACAAAATCCGTCGCATCAAAATCGCGTTGCGCGAAGCGTCACAATTTTACGCCCAAATGTGCCTGAATGGCTTCAACATTGAATTTGTGGACATTGGCGGTGGTTTGGGTGTTGATTATGACGGCACCCGTTCGGCCAACAACGAAAGCAGCGTCAACTACAGCATTCAGGAGTATGTGAACGATGCGATTTCGACCATGGTTGATGTCAGCGACAAAAACAACATTCCCCACCCAAACGTCATTACCGAGTCGGGGCGCTCGCTGACAGCTCACCATTCAGTGCTTGTTTTTGAGGTACTGGAATCAGCTTCATTGCCTGAGTGGGATGAGGAGGAAGAACCTCAACCAGACGATCATGAACTGGTAAAAGAGTTGTATTCATTGTGGGATACCATTAACCAGCCACGCATGCTGGAAATATGGCATGATGCCCAACAAATACGCGAAGAAGCACTGGATCGCTTCAGCCTTGGATTGCTCGACCTGAAAACCCGGGCCCAAGTGGAGCGTTTATTTTGGTCGATTGCCCGCGAAATTCAACAGATGACCAGCAAAATCAGGCACGTACCCGAAGAATTGAACCAACTACAAAAACTACTGGCTGACAAATACTTCTGCAATTTCTCGCTGTTTCAGTCCCTGCCAGACTCTTGGGCAATTGATCAGATTTTCCCAATTATGCCGCTTCACCGGCTCGATGAAAAACCTGACCGCGCAGCGACAATACAAGATATTACCTGCGACTCGGATGGCAAAATCGACAACTTCATTTCCACACGGAACCTTTCGCATTACCTGCCCGTGCATAAATTAAAAGCGAAAGAGCCTTACTACATCGGGGTGTTTTTGGTTGGTGCCTACCAGGAAATTCTGGGCGATTTGCACAATCTGTTTGGCGATACCAACGCGGTGCACGTTTCCGTTGACGGAGATGGTTATTCCATCGACCAGATCATCGATGGCGAAACCGTGGCCGAAGTACTGGACTACGTGCAGTACAACCCAAAAAAGATGGTGCGTACCGTCGAAACCTGGGTGACATCGTCGGTAAAAGCCGGAATAATCTCAGCTGCTGAAGGCAAAGAGTTTTTGTCCAACTACCGTTCAGGCCTTTATGGTTACACTTATTTGGAATAGGACGAAATTCAAAACAAATACAAAAGGCCTTTCAGTAATGAATGGCCTTTTTTTGTCTCACCAGCAAGTTCCAGCGTGTAATTTTTCAGGAGAGTTGCATACTAAAAAAAAACAAAAAACTAACACAATGAATCACAAGTGGCTGCTGCTTATTCTCTTATTTCTTTCTGTCTCCTGTGAAAATGAACAAGGCCGGATCATCCAAATCCAGGCCAACGAAACCACCGGATTCCATTTCCCCTATTTTCTTTATATCCCAGAAAAAATGGATACGGCAAATAGCCAGTTTTTGATTGTTGAACCCAACAATTCGGGCTTTACAAGCGATGATTTTGACGAACACCTTGAAAAGGCTAAGCGGGTCGCATCGAAAGATTTTTACCTTGGCAACTTCCTTGCCCGGCAACTCAACTATCCGCTGTTGGTACCGGTATTTCCCCGGCCAGCTGAAAACTGGCACATTTACACCCACTCGTTGGATCGCGATGCCATGAACCAACGGGGCAATGATCTGGAGCGAATGGACTTACAATTGCTGGGCATGGTCGAAGATGCGCAAATCCGACTAAAAGAGATGGGCTATTCCGCCCAACAGCAATTTTTACTCACCGGATTTTCAGCTTCGGGAACCTTCGCCAATCGCTTTTCGATGATCCACCCCGAACGGATTCTGGCTGTTGCAGCCGGAGGCCTCAATGGCTTACTCATGCTTCCAACCGACAGCTTGCACGGACACGCCATGAGCTATCCGCTGGGAACCTGTGATTTCGCCGATCGCTTTGAAAAACCTTTTCAACTGGAAACGTTTCGCCAAACGCCCCAGTTCTGGTTTATGGGTGAATTGGACGAGAATGATGCTATTCCGTATGCCGACGGTTATGACGAGGACGAACGAAACCTGATTTATGAAACACTCGGTGAACAAATGCAGCCTGAAAGATGGACCAACTGCGCCCTTCAATATGAAGCACATCATATTGAAGCCACAATAAAAACTTATCCGGGCGTTGGGCACGAACACCCGGAAACAGTGAAACAAGATCTTCTGAAATTCTTCGAATCGGCAATCGATCAGGCCAATCACTGATCAACTTTAAACTAGCCCATCGAATTTCGACAAGACCGATAAAAACCAAGTGCCCAGTTTATCCGTTACCTGTTCAAAGAAAATGTGCATGATGCAAAAATCGATTTTCGAAATTTCAAAGATGGATTGTCCGTCGGAAGAAAACCTGATCCGGATGAAACTGGATCCGATAAGCAGTATCAAACAGCTAGAATTTAATCTTTCCAAACGAAAGCTCACCGTTTATCACCAAGGCCAATTGGATGACATTGAGCAATCCATCAGCGAGTTAAAACTGGGTGGCAAAAAGCTATCGACCGAAGAAACAGCACAGGTTTCATTCCATCAGGAATCGCAGCAGCGCAAGCTTTTGTGGGCTGTTTTAGCCATCAACTTCACCTTTTTTATTTTGGAAATGACTACCGGAATCCTTTCAAAGTCGATGGGCCTGGTAGCCGACAGTCTCGATATGCTGGCCGACTCGTTCGTTTACGGCATCAGCCTGCTGGCCGTTGGTGGCGGCTTAATCCGTAAAAAGAAAATCGCCAGGCTGGCCGGTTATTTTCAAATTATGCTGGCTGTTATTGGGTTTATGGAAGTGGTTCGCCGGTTTTTGGGCGCTGAAAAAATGCCCGACTTTTCAACAATGATTGTGGTTTCAGTGCTGGCACTGATCGCCAATGGAATTTGTCTTTACCTGCTGCAAAAATCGAAAAGCAAGGAAGCCCATATGCAGGCCAGCATGATTTTCACCTCGAACGACGTGATTATTAATTTGGGGGTGATTGTGGCCGGCTTACTCGTGAATTGGCTCCATTCGAGCAAACCCGACCTGATTGTCGGATCCATTGTCTTTGTGTTGGTCATTCAGGGAGCTATCCGAATTTTAAAACTCGGTAAATAAATCTGACAAACATGGAAAAGCTACTTCAGCAAATAGCAGCCTGCCAGGTTTGCTCCCATTTTTTGCCGTTGGGCGCACGCCCCATTATTACCGCAAGCCCTAAAAGCAAAATCATGATTGTAGGGCAGGCTCCCGGCTTGGCGGTTCATCAAAGCGGCATTCCCTGGGACGACAAAAGCGGCGACAAGCTTCGACAATGGTTGCAGGTTGACAAACAAAATTTTTACGATCCCCATCAAATCGCGCTGGTTCCCATGGGATTTTGTTACCCCGGGAAAGGCAAATCGGGCGATCTGCCGCCCCGCAAAGACTGCGCCCCACTTTGGCATCAAAAATTACTTGACCGCATGCCCGAAATCAAACTAACCATCCTGGTCGGTCAGTATGCTCAGCGCTATTACCTGGGCGAACGGACACGGCGCACACTTACCGAGACCGTCAGCCATTTTGAAGATTACCTGCCCGGGTACTTTGTTCTTCCCCACCCTTCGCCCCGCAACAACATTTGGCAAGCTAAAAACGAATGGTTTGCCCAATCAGTGCTTTCCAAACTACAAACCTTGGTAAAAGACATCCTGCAACCGGCTGATTCCTAAATGGCTTCTCTTTTTGTGCTTTTCCGCATCAAACAGAAAGCCGTTTAAGGTGTTGAATGAGTTAAATTAATTACTTTAGACAAAAAAAAAGACTATGGATGAGTTTTTGGCTGCACGATTGCAAATGGCTGTCTCGCTCGGATTTCACATTGTTTTTGCCTGTATTGGTATGGTTATGCCATGGTTTATGTTTGTGGCCGAATGGAAATGGCTGAAGACAAAAAACCCGGTTTACCTTGATTTAGCAAAGGCATGGGCGAAGGGAGTGGCCATCTTTTTTGCAGTTGGTGCCGTTTCAGGAACCGTACTTTCGTTTGAGCTGGGTATGCTTTGGCCAACCTTCATGGAACATGCAGGTCCTATTTTTGGCATGCCCTTTTCGTGGGAAGGAACGGCCTTTTTTGTTGAGGCGATTGCTCTGGGGCTTTGGCTGTACGGCTGGAATCGCCTAAGTGACAAAGTACACTTATACACAGGAATGGTTGTTGGCATTGCTGGCGTTGCGTCCGGAATCTTTGTTATTTCCGCCAATGCGTGGATGAATGCCCCGGCTGGCTTCGACTGGATTGACGGTCAGGCATACAATATCGACCCGGTGGCGGCCATGTTCAACAAAGCTTGGTTTGCCCAATCGCATCATATGATTATCGCTGCTTTCTCAGCCACAGGTTTTGCTGTTGCCGGGGTTCACGCGCTGCTTTTTATGAAAAACCGGTTGGAGATCCACGCCAAAGCCCTGACCATTGCACTGGCGTTTGCTTCAGTAGCTGCTTTGCTTCAACCTCTCAGTGGAGACCACGCTGCCAAAAATGTAGCGAAACTGCAACCGGCCAAGCTGGCTGCTTTTGAATCCCATTTTGAAACACAGGAATCGGCACCGCTGATCATTGGCGGCATTCCGGATATGGAAAGGCGTGAAGTCAACTACGCCATCAAAATTCCGGGGGCACTGAGTTTTCTGGCTCATGGCGATTTCAATGCCCAAGTGAAAGGCCTCGAAGAATTCCCGGAAGAAGAGTGGCCGCCAGTTCCGATTGTTCACTATTCTTTTCAACTGATGGTAGCCATCGGGATGTTTCTGGTGCTGTTGGCGCTGATCTTTTTGGGTGGAACCTACAAGTGGAAACACTGGCTCGAAAAACGCTGGTGGATGCGACTGCTCGTTTTTGCCACTCCGCTCGGCTTCATTGCTATTCAGGCTGGATGGGTCGTTACGGAAGTAGGCCGACAACCCTGGATTATTTACGGCATCATGAAAACCAAAGATGCCCTGACTCCAATGCCCGGAATCCAATACACCTTTTACACCATTTCGGCGGTCTACCTCCTGTTAAGCTTTATCATTGTCTGGCTGATGAGCCGTCAAATCAAAATGCTACAATCCAAATACCTGAAACATGACTGAAATAATCTTAATCATACTCGGAATTTCTTTATTGCTCTATGTCCTGCTCGGTGGAGCTGACTTCGGAGGAGGAATCCTCGAATTGATTTCGCGTGGAAAAGCTTCCGGCATCGTATCACGAGCCATTGCTCCTGTATGGGAAGCTAACCACATGTGGCTCATTCTGGTGGTGGTGATCTTGTTTGTCGGGTTTCCATCGGTTTATTCCACCGTTTTAACAGCCCTACACATCCCTGTTTTACTCGTTCTGATCGGTATTATCCTGCGTGGTTCAGCCTTTACCTTCCGACATTATGACATTGAAGAAGAGACTCCCAAAGCCATTTACTCGTCCATATTTCGATATTCCAGTTTGTTTACCACCTTCTTTTTAGGAGTAACAACCGGTGGAATTATTCTGGGCGATATCACGATGGATTACACCCAGGGCTTTTATGCTGTTTATCTGAATCCCTGGCTTAACTGGTTCTCATTCAGTCTCGGAATTTTTGTGGTGATACTTTTTGCCTTTTTAGCAACCATTTACACCTTGGGCGAAACCAAAGAAAAACCGCATGTCGAGCGATTTACCCGAATCGCCACCTACCTGATTATAGCATTGGTTGTAGCAGGAGCCCTGGTTTTTGCCACGGCCGAGCTGGAAGGACATCCGCTTTTCTTTGAGTTTTACCACTCCATCCCAAGCATGATTTGTGTGGTGCTGGCAACGCTGGCCCTTCCTTTATTGTGGATCAACCTAAAGCGGAATAACCGCCAAATGCTGCGATTGATTGCAGGCTTTCAAACCACCATGATTGTGCTCGGATGGTTTGCCATTCAGTTTCCGGTGCTGGTCAAAGTCAATGATGGGGTGGACATCACCGTTCAAAGCGCGATTGCTCCAAAACAAACACAGCTGCAACTGCTCATCGCCTTAATTGTAGGCGTACTGGTCGTTTTTCCATACATGGGTTACCTTTATAAAACATTCAAGTTTGGAGATAAAACTGTGGACGAACAAAAAGCAAACTGAGTAATCCTTTGATAAGGGATTTAACTGTTGGCAAGCGCAGCCAGGCAATATGCCAGGGCAGCACAAACCATCACCCAAAGGAACCCGGCTTCAACCGAAATCAGGATTGCCAGACTGGCACTCACCACCGATGCACAACCATTGACAGCCCAGGCCCAAGGAACGGCTGACGGCTGGCGCCTGCTAATGTCAGTCAGTCCAAGCGGAAAAGGCAAGCCCATGATCACACCCGGAACACCAACAATGAGTATCATCAGTCCGACCTTAATCAGCATGGAATACGAATTAAAACCGCGCAAGACAACAGTAAGATTGAAAGCATAAATGAGGGTCACCACTGCAATTCCCAAGCTGACAGCCACAAGGTTTTTGGATGAAAGGCGGATGTGCCCGGAAAAATAGCTGCCAACTCCCGAAGACAGCAACATCAGGCTGATGACTCCCGATGCAGCATAAATCGGGTGCCCAAGAAAAGGCGTAAACTGCTGGATAAAGACCATTTCAACAAATAGGTATCCCAAGCCAATCCCACCAAAATAGAGGAAAGTCCTGAATTTTCTCCTCAAGCTGAATGAAGACGGAACCAGCGGCAACAGAATAAAAGCCAACGAAGCCGCGACTACCAGCAGTAAGGTGAGCCAGACGACCACATAGCCCAATTCCAAAAACGGTACAGTTTGCTCGCCAAAAAGTTGATTCAACTGATTCAAGCTTTTCAGCCGGAGGTATTGAAAAAAATATGGCTGATCATCAGAGGCAGGCCGAATGCGAAAAGCATAGTCACTGTATAACGAATCTGCCGAACCGGTTACCAACCGATCTACTGCCTCAAAAAACCAGGGATCATCCAATTGATTGAAGTGCTCGCGCTCAAATTCCCCTTGAACTGGCAGAAGCAGTGGATCAAAAAACATACGCCCGCAAAATTCGCGGATCGTCGAATCCTCGGCTTGCGTAAAAGCCGACTTTTTAAGCACAAACGTAACCGTACTCCAACTTCGGATCGCTGCCAGATGCTTCTCTTTTTCCTCAACCTCCACTTCCAGCAGATCAGTCAAAGTAGCCAGAATTTTCAACGGATTGCGCACCGGGTAATCCATCCAGCACGTGACGCTGATCAGTCCATCGGGTGACAAGCGTTTCCACAGTTCACCAAAAGCCTCGCGGGTAAGGTCGTATCGTTGCTCCAGGGCATTCAGCCCGGATGAACCAAAAAAGGAACCAATCACCGGCAGTTGAATCAAGTCGTACGAGGTCTGGCTGCCTTGAACAAACGTACGCGACTCGAGCAAGTGGATGTCGACAGCCGGATCATCCAGCAAGTGGTTGATTGAGTCGGCAAACTCCTCCCGCATAAGTGCAACCAACAGGCGATTGGGCTCAACGGCATCAATCCCACTTGTTTGATACGACACGGCCAAGCTCAATTGTTCGCCGGTTCCACTGCCCAAAATCAACGTCTTTTCATGCTGCTGAATCAAATAAGGCAATGCATTGGTGGTGTATTGCAGAATGGATGCTGAGTCCTGTTCAGGTTTTGGCAGAAACACCCCCAGCCCATCGCCATTGTTGAAAACACCCAGACGCGGAGGAATGGCCTCCTGATAAGTCAGACTTAGACCAGGGGCGTAACGTAGTGCCGGCGTGCTAACCACTTCGAGCAAACCATAGGGACTATAAGCCCGGCTAACCACCTCGGCATCCGGAAGCAGCAAGGTTTTCTCAATGCTTTTATACTCTGAACGAACCAGTCTGAGATCGTCAACATTCATAAACACCAACAGGATAAGGCACAACCAGAACAGCAACCGGCTTTGCCGATGTGCCCGGCCTACGAAGCCACCCATCAATGGGAGAATAGCCAAAACGGCTGGCAAACCCGCCGGAGAAATCAGCCACATAAGAACAAGCGCCAGCAAACCGCCCATGCCTGATCCCAGCAAGTTAGCAAAATAAAGCTTGCCAATGTCCCTGCCATACCGAACAAAACTGAGCCCAATTGCCAGTGCACCAAAGAAAAAAGGTAGCAGCAGAAACAGGCAGGTCAGGGCCAGACGGACCAGGTGACGACGATCGCTGAACAGCAGGTAGGTGTCAAAACGGAAAAGGTCAGTTTGAATAACAAGCGGCGCCAATGCCATCATCGCCGCAGTAAGCAAAAGCAAAGCCGGATAAACCGTTTCGAAACGCCGCACCAACCGCTCTCGAAAAAAAGCCAGCAAGGTTCCTGAAGCGCCAAATCCCAACAAAGCCAGCGAAATAATGAGGTGGGCAAAATGATACCACTGAGTGATGGAAAAGATTTGCATTAAAGCCAGCTGAAAAGCGATGAGCGCCCCTGATACCAGCCCAATGCCAAGTCCAACACGATTAGTATTCAGTTGCGCTGCTTTAATCATTTTCACGGGTAAAAGGCACAAACCGGACCGGTAGCAGATTCTCCGTCCTGACTTGCTGGTTTTTCTTCTCCACCAGTTTTAACTGCTGAACCTGAAAGGGCGAACCAACCGGGATGACCATCCTGCCGCCTTCTTTCAACTGCTTGATCAATGGCGGCGGAATATAATTGGCTGCCGCGGTCACCACAATCGCATCAAACGGACCGACGCTCTCCCACCCGTGGTAGCCATCGCCTATTTTCACATGGACATTATCGTAGTGCAAATCCCGCAGCCGTTCAGTAGCCTCCCGCCCCAGCTCTTCAACAATTTCAATGGAATAAACCGAATCAACAATTTCGGCCAGCACGGCTGCCTGATATCCCGATCCGGTCCCAATCTCCAGCACTTTAAATCCGGGCTCCGGACGAATCAGATCGGTCATGTACGCCACAATGTAAGGTTGCGAAATGGTTTGTCCGTACCCAATCGGGAGCGGCCCGTCACGATAGGCTTCGCTTTGATAACTGGCAGGTACAAAGCGGTGGCGTGGAACCGCACGCATGGCATCAAGTACGGGTTTGGATCGGATACCCCGGCTTTCGATCTGCTGGCGAACCATCAGCTTTCGGGTTTGCTCATACGGATCCTGCTGTGCATTGCCATCCAGGGCAAAAAGACTGAAGCCTGCCAGGCAAACTGAAAATAAAATCTTTGACATCGCTGACTAATTTTATTTGTTTTCCATAGTTGCATGTACGAAGCAATATACAGGAGGTTATCAGCTACAATTTTCATTCTCAAGCTAGTTGAACTGATCAACGATCCTTAACTTGAGTCTGATCCGAAAAGTCATCCCATGAATAAATGTTGCTAAATACGATGATGTCGCTTTCTTATAAAACAGTTAATTGTTGAATCATCGGGTGACTAAAATCGCTGGTATTTGATTTGCCAAAGTAACTGCTTAACTTTGATCATCCACTCCGGTTTAAGTTATCGTTTCATCTCAAAAAAAACGGAAAACCGATGATCGTCAAATTCATACTACTGGCCCTATTTGGTATTGCCATGGCACATGTTGAAGGTGTCGTGGTGGTCTACCTGCGCAAAGCTATTGGCTTGCTCGATCCGGAGGTGGATAACCGGCAAGCCCTCGAAAAAGTACCACGCCGCTTTGTGCAGATTGAAATGACACGCGAAGCAGCAACCATCGTCATGCTCGTAACACTGGCCTGGTTGGTTGGCGAAGGCTGGCTGGAAAAAATTATGGTCTTTTTGTGGACCTTCGCTTTCTGGGACCTGCTCTACTACGGATCGCTTTACATGCTCATCCGGTGGCCGCCAAAGCTCACCACACCCGATGTGCTCTTTCTCATTCCCCGACCCTGGATTGCGCCGGTGTGGTTTCCGATTGGTGTGTCTTCGCTCACCATCATTTTGATCGCGCTGTTCTACCTCCTCCCTTGACGCTTCATCGGGAATCATCAGGATAAAAAGATACAGCAAGCAAAAACGGTCGTTCAGTTGTTAGAATAACAGTGCGTTGCCTGTGCAAACAGGCTGTGCCTTAATTCAAATACCTGAAAAATGAAAAAAATGGCTATCATTCTGATTCTGCTTTCCGCTGTTGGTCCCTTCTCTGCCCACTCCCAAGTGGGACCGGATACTGCCCGGCAATTTCTGGCGTCGCTCGATGAAGCACAGCGCGAGCGGGCGCAACTCCCTTTTGAAGATTCGTCGCGAAGCCGGTGGCACTACCTGCCTGCCTCCAGCTGGACCCGGGCGGGAGTTAGCCT
Source organism: uncultured Sunxiuqinia sp. (assembly GCF_963974515.1). Classification (GTDB taxonomy): domain Bacteria; phylum Bacteroidota; class Bacteroidia; order Bacteroidales; family Prolixibacteraceae; genus Sunxiuqinia. The sequence continues at coordinate 11,182 of NZ_CAXBDD010000028.1, forward strand.
GGGCGAGCTTGACGATACGCAGCGGCAACTGCTTTTCAGCTTATTGAAAGGCTACCTGAGCGAAACCGGCTACGACAAAACACAAAAGATTCTGGAGCTGGAAGAGATTCTGGGTGAGCTGGAGAACAACCCTATCTATCGCAATCCGGACAACTATTTTGTGGCCTTTTATGGCAAACCTGACAAAAATAACTTGTGGGGCTGGTCGTTTGAAGGGCACCACCTGTCGCTGAATTTCACGATGGCTGACGGCGAGCTTTCGATGGCTCCCCGCTTTATGGGTGCCAATCCGGCAGTGATTCCCCAAGGAAAACGAAAAGGAGAAAAAACGTTGGCGCGCGAAGAGGACCTGGGCTTTGAATTACTCCACGCCTTGCCCGAGAATCAACGCCAACAAGCCATCTTCCGGGAGCGGACTTTTCGGGACATCACCACTTCAAATGAAAGCCAGGTGAAACCCATGGAACCTGTGGGCATTCGGCTGAAAGACCTGGCGCCAAAGCACCAAGCCATTTTACTTGAACTGATTGATGAATACCTGGCTTCGATGCCCCCCAAGCTGGCTACAAAACGTATGAACCTGCTAAAGACCGAAGAGTTTGACCAGATCCGCTTTGGATGGGCTGGCGGCACACAGCCCGGAGAGCCGCATTACTACCGGGTGCAAGGCAGAACCTTTTTGATCGAGCTGGACAACACGCAAAACAGAGCCAACCACATCCATTCCGTTTGGCGCGATTTTGACGGTGACTTTGGCCGCGATTTGATCAGGGAACATTATGAGCATTCCAATCATCACGACCGGGAATGAACCAAAAAAAGCGAAAGTTTCTATTTCATTGAATAGCCGGAGCTATTATTCTGGTTTTTTCTCCGGAGCTTGTGCAGGCCCCTTGTCTTTTAGCCCGCGTTTATAAATAATCAGCCCATTGAGGAAGTTCCGCAGAATCTGATCCTGAAGCGGCTTGTAGTTGGGATGTTCAACACTCCGAAAGAACGCCCCCAGTTCGCTTTTTGTAACCGGATAATCCACCAGCTTTAAAATTTCGATAATGTCGTCATCACGCAATTTCAGCGCCACGCGCAACTTCTTTAAAATATCATTATTGGTAAGAGGCATTGCTTGTTGTTTTTTGATTGAAAATTGATTCTCATACTACTGGCTGCCCGCTTTCGTTTTGATCGCCGGCGAAGCCTGTCACAAAAGTAACAGATTAAACCGGATTGCAAGTCCAACTTTTTTGCTTCCATATCCAGGGATCGAAGGGAAATCTCTTAGGATATATCTATGATATCCATGGACACCATCGACACATCCTAACACATAAGCCTTCGTTAAAGGCATATTATTATTTGCCCAGGGGATATTTACCTTCGGACTTTGAGTAGATTGCTACGGGAACAGGGTAGCTTCCTTTGGCATTATTTTCTGCCAATTAATACGAATCATTTGTGAGCGCCGTCAGGGCATTTTCAGTACGAGTTAAATAGTTATCGATCTGGTCGGTGGTTTCGAAACCAACAATCATCATATCAACCGAGCCCAAGCCAAGAACAAACTTCAGGGCATGGTCAATTTTCTGGCTGTCGTCGCGATATTCGCCATTGCCAACCAATTTCATACCGATAACGCCTTTCCCGGATTCATGAAGCTGATTGATCACTTCAATCACTTCTTCCGGCTCCGGCTTATCCATGGCAATACCGTAGGGATTGATGCGCACATGAATAATGTCGACCCAGGGACTCGCGACTGCCTTTTTCATGGCATCGAGCGAATGAACCGATACGCCATGAGCCCGAATAATTCCTTTGGCTTTCAACTTGTCGAGGATTTCCATCTGCCGTTTTTGCGTATCTGTCCAATCCGTTTCAACCATGCAATGAATTTGAACCATATCCAGATAATCCGTATCCAGTTCCTTTCTGAAACGATCAATAACCACATCTGCATCGGGCCGTTCTGGTTCAGGAATGCCTCCCGGTCTCACCCAAATTTTCGAACAAAGCGTAATTTTGTCACGATCCATTTTCTGAAGAGCTTCCGACATTAGCGGGTGGGTGCCATAAGTGTCGGCACAATCGAAAAACCGGACTCCACGATCGTAAGCATGCCGTATAATACCAATACTTTGATTTTTATCCTGTTTGGTAAGAAATGATGTTCTGTTTCCGGCATGAACACCTGTCCCCATTCCAATCAAGCTTGATTCAACGCCTGACTTTCCAAGCTTAATTACTTGTAAGGGATCGTTAGACCGCACGGGAATACCCGAAGCCAGCAAGGGATTATCGAACAGTAGATGGGCCGTTCCTAAGGATAAGGCGGCAATAAACTTTCGGCGGTTCAATCCAGGTATATTCATGGCATAAGATTTTTAATTGGTTGATGATATCAACAAATGTAAAAGAAATTGGTTGATTGACAGCATCATTTCAAAAAACAGCTTGAAAGCGGGAGATGTTCCAAGGCACCTGCTAAGGCAACAGAAACGAAGAGAAGGTAGGACCGTTCCAGTCATTTAACGCACTCGAGTTGCAGGGTGATGTGTTGAATTTCAAATTCCTCAATTAAAATCTGAGCCAGTTGTTTATTGATTATTTTAGTCTCTGAAAGCTTTAAATCGCTGTTCAGCACGACATGCGCTTCAAAATGAACCGTGCGGTCGGTCAGGCGCCAAACGTGGATATGATACACCTGAGCCACCTGGTCGTGCTCAGTAAGTCGTCGTGCAATTTCCGGCACCGAGATATTGGAAGGCGCAAACTGCATCAAGATCTCAGTCGATTCTTTCAGCAACTTATAGGTATGAAGCAGCAGGTAAAAGCTGATCAGCAAAGTGATTGTGGGGTCAATCCAGTACCAGTCCCATAACCAAATACACAAAGCGCCAACAACAACAGCAACCGAGGTCATCGCATCTCCCATCAGATGAAGGTAGGCGGCCTTAATATTCAGATTATGATTCTGGTCGGCGTGCAACAAAAAAACAGAAAACCCATTGGCCGCAATTCCCAAGATACCCAACCACAGCATCCAGCGAAAATCGATTACCTGGGGATCGAAATAACGCTTTATGGCCTCCACCATCAGGTAAAATGAAATAACGACCAACACCAAGGCATTGATGAAAGCAGCGATGATTTCAGCTCGTTGAAAACCAAACGTACTCTTTGATGTTTTCTCCCGCCCGCTTAATCGGTTGGCAATGTATGCCAGCACAACAGCCAGACTGTCGCTCAGGTTATGTAATGCATCCGAAATCAGGGCGAGGCTTCCTGAAATGATTCCCCCTATGATTTGCGCTACGGTGATCACGACATTAAGAAAAATGGTGATGCCCAATCGATTTTGTGCATGCTCATGTGTCATAGCTGCTCTAACAAGTGAATTAAAACGAATGTTCCGCATAAGCATATTGATATTATATTTGAATTAGAAATATTTTGAAAAGAATCGTCAGGAATGATGCAACAATTTAATTTTTCAAACCGTCTTTCAATCAGAAATAACAAGAACACCGTTGGAAGCACTTTATAAAAATATCCATCAAGATGTGATTGACCGCTGCAAGTCGGGTGAACGCGAAGCTCAATTTCAGTTATACAAGATGTATTACAAATCAATGTATAACACCAGCCTTCGGATCGTTGGCAATGACACAGAGGCAGAAGACATTATGCAGGAAGCGTTTTTAAGTGCGTTCAAAAAAATTGAAACTTACTCGGGCCAGGTGAGTTTTGGTGCCTGGCTCAAAAAAATTGTTGTGAATCGTTCGTTGGATTACTTAAAAAAACGCAAAGTTCATTTTGAAGAACTGGATGAACGGATAGCTGACGAAATGGAAACCCCTATGATGGAAACCCGTGAATTGGATCTCCAAAAGCTGAAACAGGCCATTATGCAACTCCCGGAAGGTTACCGGGTTGTTTTAAGCCTGTACCTGCTCGAAGGATACGACCACGATGAGATTTCCGAAATCCTGCACATCAGCAATTCATCATCACGATCGCAACTGTTGCGGGCAAAAAAGAAATTGCGCGACTATTTACAAAAAGATGAAGTTTTCTCAATTAACTAATAACGGGTAATATGAAAGATTTATTGGAGAAGATCATTCGGGAAAACAAAGATGCCCTGGAGCAAGATGCCCCCACGGGACACTTTGAACGATTTGAAACCAAGCTGAACAAGAGTTTTAAACACCGAAATAAATTCGGAACGAAGTTTTATTTACAGCTGGCTGCATCCCTGATCTTTGTGTTGCTACTGGGGAATCAGCTTCGTATTTATTTCGCACCCGATCGGGCAAAACAACAAGATGAAATGGCGACTCTTTCATCCGTGTCGGACGAATACCGCGAAGTTGAATTCTACTTTACCTCGGCCATTAACCAAGGGATGACCGAATGGGACAAACTGATCGAAGATGGATTTATCTCGGAAGCCGACCAGCAAATGATGACCAAAGAGATCGAAGAATTTGACCGGATGCAGAACCAACTTCAAAAGGAACTGCAAGCCAATCCTGATGACGAAAGGGTGATTAACGCGATGCTGGATTATTACCAGGCCAGACTGAGTGTAACAACCCTGATTATTGAAAAATTAAAAGAAGTGAAACACCAAAAATTAACTCATAATGAAACTGAAATTTAAAATCCTCATCCTGATTCTGGGAGTAAGCCTCACTACTGCTCAGGCAGCCGATTATACCCGGAATGAACATGCCTCTTACCTGAAATCACAGGTTCAGGCATTAGATGTCACCAACAAGTTTGGAACCATAACCATTAATGATTTTGGCGGCGACTCAGTTGTCGTTGATGTCCTGATTTCGGTGGAAAACACAAATGAAAAGAAGGCTGAAGCCCTGCTCAACCAGATTCAAATCAACATGCGTCGGGTAGGTAATGTTCTGAACCTGGAAACCGTGATTAACGATGATTTCAAAACCAAAGGTAATTTCTCGATCGACTACACCATCAACATTCCGGCCGACCGCGATCTAGCCGTAACCAATAAATTTGGCAATATTGTACTCAATAACCTGAATGCCAAAGGAACGTTTAACCTAGGCTACGGGAACATGACCGCCGGAAATTTGGAAGCCCCGGGAGGTAACAAAATCAACCTCGATATTGCCTATGGAAAAGCTGACATTGAATCGGTGAACCACATGCAGGCTGATGTAAAATACTCCAAATTATTTATCGGCCAGGCGCAAACCATCCAGACCGTATCAAAGTATTCAGGCTTAAATATCGAAGAGATTGGAGAGCTCCTACTCGAGTCAAAATACGATGGTGTCAACATTGAAGAAATTGGAAGCCTCAGAGCCAATTCAAAATACACCAATTACAGCATTGAAGAACTTAAGCAAAGCTTGACTCTGGACACCCAGTACGGCTCGGTCCGAATAAACGAAGTTGCTGAAGATTTTGAAAACATAGCAGTCACAAACAGTTACGGGGGAATTGAACTCGGGCTGAATCAAGCCAACTACTTCATTGACGCCGTTTGCGATTACTGCGATATCAAGTATCCGGAAACTGAATTTGAAGGAGACCGGGAAAAGCGCGACCACAGCTTCTCTTTACGTGGAAATATCGGTCCCGAATCAAACAAGAAAGTTGTGATAAAAAGCCGCTACGGAGGAATCAAACTCATGAAATAGTCGTGTATCGACAGAAAAAAAGCAGAAACCGTAAGTTCATTACTTGCGGTTTTTTTTTACTTTTAACCCCTGCATGAAAAAAAAACTGCATATCGTCAGCTTCAACGTCCCCGACCCACCCGATTATGGCGGTATTATTGATGTTTACTATAAACTGAAGTCCCTGGCCCAAGCCAATATCGATCTTATTTTGCACTGTTTTCATTATGGAAGGGAGCAATCAAAAGAGCTTGAAGAAATTTGTCATCAGGTTCATTATTACAAACGAAAAAAGGGGCCCTTTTATCTGCTTTCACCCCTCCCCTACATTGTTAAAACCAGGAGTTCCAAAACCTTGCTTGAAAACTTACAGGACGAAATCGTGCCAATTTTATTCGAAGGGCTTCATTCCTGCTATTACCTCGATCATCCGTTGCTTGGCGCCTACCAGAAGATTGTCCGCACACATAACATTGAGCACCATTATTACCAATATTTAAGCCTGTCGGAGCAGAACATTTTCAAACGGGCCTACTTCAAGCAGGAAGCGCTCAAGCTGCGTTACTTTGAGAAAAAACTGAAACACGCCTCTTCCATCTTAAGTATCTCGCCCGAAGACACCAGCTACTTCAGAAACAACTATCGAATGGGCGACTATATCCCGGCATTTCACCCATTTGACGAGGTGAAGGTCAATCGCGGGCTGGGAGAGTATATTCTTTTTCATGGCAACCTTAGTGTCGGCGAAAACCAAAAAGCAATCAGCTACCTGTTGGATCATATTTTCACAGAAATCACCCTACCACTGATTATCGCCGGAAAGAATCCGCCAGAATGGTTAATCAAAAAAACGGCTCATATTCCGCATGTTACTTTAGTTGGCAATCCAGACGCGGAAGTCATGAACCATCTTATTCAGAATGCTCAGATTAATCTCATTCCAACATTTCAATCTACCGGACTAAAGTTGAAGCTTTTGGCTTCTTTATTTCATGGACGTCATTGCATTACCAATTCGCCCATGACCAGGAATACCGGATTAAGCCATCTTTGCTATCTTGCAGACAATGTTAAAGACATGGTCGAAATCATTCAGAAAAAATTTGAAGAAAAAATCACAGTGGAAGAAATCAACCAGCGAAAGGAACTTCTTGAAAACCAATTTTCAAATGCGAACAATGCCCAAAAGATTTACGAAATTATTTAGCCTGCTTGTTTTGAGCTGTTTGGCCCAAGGCCTGTCCGCCCAAAAACATTCCCTTGACCTCAACCTTCCCGATCATAAAAATGACACGGTTGTTTTGGCGCATTACTACAATGGCAAGCTATTCGTGAACGACACCCTGATTTTTGACCACCAAGGAAACGCCCATCTTGAAGATGAATTGCGTCAGGAAGGAATTTACAGCCTCTATTTTAAAGAGAGAAAGCAGCTGGATTTTTTGCTTGGGGCCGATCAAACATTGTCAATCAGCCAGAAAAATGGAGCAACAGAAATAAGTGGATCTTCGGAGAGCGAGTGGTTTCAGGCTTATGTGGATTACCTAACTGAAAAGAAAAGCGAAGCCGCTGAACTGCGCCAAAGACTACCAGAAGCAGGTGATCAGCCAGATTTAGCGGCGGAGCTAAAACAAAAGCTGGCTGATCTGGATTCCGACATTCAGGAGAAATGGAAACAAGAAGCTGAGCGAGGCGTCGGAACATTTTATGGTAAGTTTATGGCTTCCAATATCCATCCTACGCTAAGCACGAAGCAACTTCCGGAAGCTGCACAAACCAGCGATAGCCTGCTGCGTGTTTACTCCTACAACTATAACAAAACCCACTATTGGGATCATTTTGATTTGCTCGATGCACGCATGTGGCGCACGCCAACAATTAACACCAAATTGAAGGAATACTTTAACCAGGTTTTAATTCAACATCCCGATTCGGTTTTGCCGGTCGCCATTGAATTGATAGAAGCCAGCAAAAACAATCAGGAAATTTTTCAAAACCTTACGTCCTTCGTGCTAAACAACAGCATTCAGTCAGAATATCTGGGCATTGAGAATGTTTTTGTTGCCGTTGCTGAAAAATACTACCTGGGCGGTGAGGCTTTCTGGGCCAGTGAAAAAACACTGGAGAACATTCGTCGTGAGGTTTATTTCCGGAAAAACAACCTGATTGGAGCAACTGCCAAAGAACTATTTTTGCCCGATGAAGAAGGAAACTACCACAGCCTGCATCAACAAAGTACACCCTTTACACTGGTCGTCTTTTGGGAACCCGAGTGCGGACACTGCAAAAAGCAGCTGCCTCAGCTTTTTGAAGAGGTCTTCCTGAAAACTGATCCTTCAAAACTGGCGGTGATGGCTGTTTATACGCAGGATAAGCAAGAAGAATGGCATGACTTTCTGTATGAACACGAACTCAATGGCTGGCTGAATGTGTGGGACCCAGACCGGGCAAGCAATTTCCAGGTGAATTATAATATTCGCAGCACACCCATGATTTATTTGTTGGATAAAGACAAGAAAATTATCGCTAAAAAATTAACCGTCGATCAGGTAAAACAACTACTAGATGAACTCATTGAGGCCGATCAATAATCTCCAAGATAAATAACCTTAGTTTGATATCGCCGCTTTCGGCCTGCATCCACAATATTCAAAAGATAATGGCCGGGAATCAATCCTGAAAAATCAAAGCTGAGCCACCGATCGCCCGGCTGCTCATAACGAACAGCTACTTGCCGGCCCATCAAATCGAATGCTTGCACGAGGTAAGGGTTAATGGGTTTATCAAATTTGATTAACAATTCCTGTCCGCTATGAAAAGGATTGGGAAATACCTGGATTTCGAGATTGGCGTTCTTCAGGCTATCATCCGACAACAGCGTGTCAACATTGCACAGAATCACTTCCATCAACATGGCCGAACCTTCCTGACCACCTGTTTTTTCTTGGTAAGTGTACCATTCCGCGCCATCCTGAATAAAAAATGAATTGAGCGGTTCCACTTCGCGTTTGGCAAGAAATACCGAAAAGATATCCGATTCCTCCAACAATTCTATTGAGCAGACAATAAAAAACACACCATTTGTCTGAACACGCTCGCTAAACGGCAGGTAATTCATCACCCCTTTGTCCAGCGATTTCAAACCGTAATCTTGCACATACAGCAAACTGTCGGGATAACGGTCGCCAGAATAAACGGCAACACTGATCTTTCCTTCGGAATTTATGCGGCCCAGCGTAAGCTGATCAACACCAATCGAGACTCCAGCCAGTTCCGAACTCACCGACTTTTCAATTCGCTCGGCAAAAGCCACAAATCCATAGTCGTTGGTGCCACTCCAGTATCCTTTTGAAACGTCCTGCTCCACAATCTCCAGGCTGGCATGCGTATCCTCGTCTCTGAAATTAGTATAAGCGCCACACAGGTTCTCATCCGTGTAAGGCGAATAACCACTAATCGACTCTACATTGGAATTGCCCGGATCGAGCCATCTTTTAAGTTGCTTGTTTTCCTGTGAATAATAATTCCAGGCCAGGCTCAAACGCGCAAAATAATCTCGGTAAGGACTTTCACAAGTGGCCGCACCACCGGTAAGCGAGCCTACCAAGCGCTTCTTGTGATTGAGCAGTGCAGCCCCGGAAGAACCTCCCTCAGTTGTTCCTTCTTCCCAGCCTCCGATATATAAAAATCCATCGTCCTTATAATCTTGGCTGTATGATTTGATAAGCGCTCTATGCCGGTCAATGGCTATTTTCTTGACGTCGCCTGCCGGATGATGAAGGCAGACGGTGGAGTCAGGTTCTTCTTCACTTCGATCCCACCCCAAATAATAAGGCCGATAATCAGGAGGAGGAGCCGTGGCCAACTCCACTAAGGTAAAATCCAGACTATCCGATGTCGCCCGCAATGCACTTCCGCTTAGCGAATGACTGGCATCGCCGTCAATGTCGCCACAGTAGGGCGATTCATAATTAAAAAGGAAAACCGATTCGTTGGCATCTTTATTCGTTGTGATGCAATGTCCGGCTGTATAAACATAAGGCGTACCATCGTTCTGGGTATTGTTCACCAAAGCTCCGGAGCACAAATCAATCCCACTCACAATAATCCGGCAAGCCGCATTTTTTTCATCCCGGTAAGCATCCAACCAATCACAGTTCACATTGATGTTGCATTCTCCTGCGGGATGCCCCAGCGGCCGCCGATCGGATTTCAGGGATTGAATCCCAATAAAATCATGGTTGACCTGCCGGATTGAAAGCTCCGCCTCAAAGCCAGCATTTAAGGGCTCTTCATACTGAACAATCAGCTGATCGCCCGCAACAGGTGAACTTGCAAAAACGCCGTTGGAAGAATTATTTTTTGAAGTAAATGCCCCGATTAAGTCGGTTCGGTCGGCTGAAAACATAAACAAGCGGGCACCATCGGGCAATTGGTAGCGATCAAAGATCAGGTTCAATGATTTGGCTCCTTCCGAACGCAAAACAAGTTGCCAAACGCGATAGCGACCAACTTCAAGCCAACGTCCCGAATTTTCAGTATTGAGCGAAACCTCCACTGGCTGAGCAAAACGCAAAGGTTTTAACTGATTCTCGTTCATCCAGGCCTGGCTGGCTCTTAGTAAGCGTTCGTTATCCATTGAAGGCAATGCAACGACAGCCTTGCTCTTCAATGACACAGGCCAAGGCACCTCCAAAGGAAGTCCGCCATCAGACAGCTGCCCCCAAACAGGAACTGCCAGCCAAATGAGCAATGATAAAAATATCAATCGATAACCCCCCATGCCATTCAAATTCACTCAAAAATAGGAAAATATAATAACACTTGTTCTTATTGAAGTGTTTTCGTTGAAAGGTGATAATTTTGAACTTTGGGAAACGGGTTACCAACAAACACGATAAAAAATCTCTTTAAATGAAAGTTTTAGTCATGTATGTCAATGAATTCAGCTATACTCCCGCTGAAAAGAATCTGGAAGAAGCAGAAAGCGTTGTGAACGGAGCAGCAATTCCGGAAGCAATTTTAGCCTTTATTCAAGTGGAGGAAGAGGACGAAATGAAAGATTTGAAAAGCCGGGAAAAAAAACTGGTGAACCATCTGAAATGGACCGCGCGGAAAAACAGTTGCAAGCGCGTGATCTTACACTCATTTGCTCATCTGTCCGAGTCGAAAGCGAGTGTAGACTTCACTAAATCGCTGTTTGACGAAGCTGAAAAACGCTTGAAGAATGCGGACTTTGAAACCTTTCAAACGCCATTTGGATACTTTCTCGATTTAAAAATTGATGCGCCGGGCTATTCGCTGGCCCGCATCTGGGCAAGCCTTTGATATGCAATTCATCAACATTCATACTCACCACCAAGCCGGAGATGGAAGCATTCAACTCATCAACCATCCCATTCAGAAGGACTTTCCGGAGAAGCCGGATGCAATGTATTCGGTTGGCTTGCATCCCTGGGATCTTGAAAAGCTGGATACGGAGAAAATGCTTCAGAAGCTGGCGGTTCTTCCAGAAAAGGCGAATGTGCTGGCCATTGGCGAATGTGGACTGGACCGGGCCATTGATACCGATCTTGAACTTCAGGAGCGAGTATTTCGCCAGCAGATTGAGCTGGCCGGGGCAAAAAGCAAGCCGCTCATCCTGCATGCGGTCAAATCGTATCCCGACCTGATTCGCATCAAGAAAGACAGCCCTGCTCCTATCCCATGGATTTTGCATGGGTATAATGGAAACCGGGAAACCAGTCTCCAGCTTTTGAGGCACGACTTCTACTTTTCATTCGGGCCGCAGTTGCTGAAAGGCCAACAGAAACTATTAGAATCCATTCAACAAATCCCCATCGAAAAACTATTTTTTGAAACGGACGACAGCACGGAAAAGATTGAAACAATTTATACTTTTGCTGCCCCAATCCTTGGTTTGACAGTCGAACAACTACAGGAAACGGTATTCAATAATTATCAAAGAATTTTCGAAAATGGCTAAATGGCAAGAGCGCACGGCCTTGATGCTGGGTGATGAGGATTTGGAAAAACTGCGGAAAGCGCATGTGCTAATCGTTGGTTTAGGCGGTGTTGGAGCCTACGCTGCCGAACAACTGTGCCGGGCAGGCATTGGAAGCTTAACGATTGTCGACGGTGACGTGGTGGAGCAAACCAATCGCAACCGGCAATTGCCGGCGCTCATCAGCAACGAGGGAAAACCCAAAGCCGAAATCCTGGGCGAACGCTTCCGGGACATCAACCCCGAGCTCAACCTCTGTGTAATTAACGAATATCTGAAGGATAAACGAATGATTGAAATCCTCCATGAAGCCCAGTACGACTATGTGGTTGACGCCATTGACACGCTGGCTCCCAAAACGTTTCTGATTTATCACAGTGTGCAGGCAAACCTACCTATTGTTAGCTCGATGGGTGCAGGCGGCAAATTTGATCCGGCACAGGTGCAGCAAGCCGATCTATCGAAAAGTTACAATTGCCGGCTGGCCAAAATGATTCGCAAACGGCTGTATAAATTAGGTATTCGGAAAGGCGTAAAAGTTATTTTTTCGCCTGAAGCAGTTGACCCCAAGCGCGTTAGAATTGAGGAAGGACAAAACAAAAAATCGGCCGTCGGAACCATCTCATATATGCCTCCGGTATTTGGCTGCTTTTGCGCTTCGGTGGTGATTCAGGATTTGCTGGCAACGAATTAGTTTAATAAATGCACCCGCAGAACCAGATTGGCATCGGATTTGGGGGGATGCCTTCAAACGAATAAAACAGCCATGAAGACAAAACTCACGCCACTAACAATCTTGATTTTCACGCTTATTCTTCTCTATTCTTGTTCCGCACCCCGGAATATCATTAAACTGGAGCCCGAAACCGAATCGGTCAAGTGGCTTTTTGGGCAGTCGTTTGCCGTCGATTCGCTCTATGGAATCATCTACGAAGTGGGATTCGATCGCCTTGTCGGGGACGAATATTGGTTCGATTTTCACATCACCAACCGTTCCAACCTGCCCATCCTGATCGATCCGGTTGATTTCGCCTACGAAGCGTACGACTCGCTGATGAATACCCAAACAAGCGAACCAATAAAGGCTATTAACCCGGAAGATGAAATTCTGTCCATCGATAAGGAACTATCTCACAACGAAGCCCGCGAAAAAAACCACCTGGGATTGAGCTTGTTCGCTGCCGGAGTGGACATCGCCACCGGAGTGGCCACTTTGAGTGACGACAACCCGAACAACGACCACTGGCGAACCCACCTGTTTGCCGACACGCAAGCCGGAGCCATTGAAAACGACATGGAAACACAAAATTTAAACGTCCTTCGCGATGAATGGTCGAGTACAACCATCCGAAAAACAACCCTTGAGAGCAACTATTCCATGCACGGAAAAGTCTTCTTCAAAGCGATTACGTCGGCCTCCTTCATCAAATTACTATTGCCTGTTGATGACAGAACGATTGAAATGAGCTTTAAACAAACTCAGCATCGCCCAAATTGAGGATGAAACGAGCGTGAACAACAAAAACAACTTGTCGGACAACTGTTATACTTTTCAATAAAAAAAAAAGCGGGGAACCTTTTACCTCAGAACCGAATTAAACAGTATAAGTTTAGACTCAGCAATTCAAGGTCGGGAAAAAAAATAACGCCAATAACAGACGTAAGAGATAATCAAGAAAAGATATGCCTTTCGGCTGAAACTTTTCCCGATCAGCTTTTGTTATTTAGAAAAATTATATAGGTTTGCATCAACATTAAAGGCAACTGATGGACATTTTCAAAACATACCAGCAACGATCTACAGCACTTTCCACAAGTGCTGCTGTCATGTCCATGCCATCCATGTCTATGTGTATGCGATAGCCTTCAACCGATATTTTATCAATGCGGATTGAAGGCGCCCCACAAGTTATTCCATTTTTTCACTCTCATTTTTCGTTTAATTTAATACTGAACTTATGCCTGTGCATGTTGTCCGGCTTGGTGGAAATAATATCAATCAGCCCAAAATCATTCATTCTTTAACAAGCATTCTGAAGAAGATTGAAAACAATCACATCCTTGTGGTTTCTGCTTCAGAAAACATTCAGCACATCCTGGTTTCCGGACTGGAACTGCTTTGCATTTCATCGCAAACCTACAGCGAACTGCTGGAGAAGTTATGTGAGGAAGCCGCCTTGGTGGCTAAACTGAATCAGATCCCGGAGCTTCCCGTTTTTGAGCAAAGCCTGATTCCTTTGGAACGTTTGCTGCAGGGCATTCAATACACCGGCGACTATTCGCTGGCCCTGCGCGACCAGGTGTTGAGCTATGCTGAAATTATAACCACCGCACTGCTGCATGATATTCTAGGTCATGCCGGTCAAACAGCTCAACTGCTGCTTCCGCAGGAAATTGGGCTGATCGTGACCGATGAATACGGAAGTGCAAGTATTCTTAAGGCGCAATCGGTCGAAAATATTCAGAATCGCCGATGGGAAAGGCTCAGCCTTATTCCTGGGTCATATGGAATAACTCAAGCCGGGAAAATTGCCCGTATTGGTGAACGTGCCGCCGATTATACCGCTGCAGCGCTAGGCTCCATTCTAGATGTCGCAGAATTGGAGCTATGGGAAATCAGCAAATCGTTTAAGACAGCCGACGACGAGTTGATTGCCGACGCGTCCTATATTGAAAACCTAACCTATGCGGAAGCTTCGGAATTGGCGTATTTTCATCATTCATCCATTCATCCGCGAATCGTGGAACCGCTGATTGAGCAACACATACCCATCCGGGTTTTTGAGTTGCAAAACGGCAAAAAGGTTCTCAAAACCACCATCAACTCTTCGCTTGGCGAGCAAAGACAAACGATTAAAAGCGTGGCCCACAGCGACGACATTGCCATTTTGAAACTTAATGGACCAGGAGTTGGATTTAAACCAGGAATTCTGTCCATCGTGACCACAGCCTTTGCCAAACACCAAATCAATATCCGGTCGGTGATCACGGCGCAAACCAGCATCAACATCATCATTGGCAAACAGGATGTGATAAAAGCTGAAAAGATCAGTCGCCAACTCGACCTCAGATCAGTCAACCAAATTGAGTTTGTTTCGAACATCTCGCTCATCGCAATTGTTGGACATGGCATGCAAACCAATCACGGCATATCGGCCCAATTATTTTCGGCAGTTGCCAAACACGAAATTAATGTACTGCTCAGCGGTTCCGGGGCATCCGACCTGGTTAGCTACCTGATTGTTGATGAGCAGGACAAGCAAAAAGCGATTAATGAAATTCATAAAATATTTTTCAAACGTTAACCCTTAAAGATTAGTACAATGACTATCGAAAATTTAAAATTTGAGACCCTGCAGCAACATGCGGGGCAGCAACCTGATCCGACAACCGGAGCACGGGCAGTTCCAATCTATCAAACCACTTCGTATGTGTTTAAGGATTCGGACCATGCAGCCAACCTCTTTGCCCTGAAAGAATTTGGCAACATCTATACCCGGATTATGAACCCAACTTCGGATGTATTTGAGCAACGGATGGCAGCACTCGAAGGTGGCGCAGCGGCACTGGCTGTAGCTTCGGGGCACGCAGCCCAGTTTTTGGTTTTTAACACCTTGCTCGAAATTGGAGACAACTTTGTCAGTTCGCCCTATCTTTACGGGGGATCATACAACCAGTTCACTGTTTCCTTCAAAAGGCAGGGAATTGATGCCCGCCTAACGGACGATTTGGAACCTGGATCGTTTGAAAAACTGATTGATGACAAAACCAAAGCGATTTACGTCGAAACCATTGGCAACCCGGCTTACGCCATTCCCGACTTTGATGCCATTGCTGCAATCGCCAAAAAATACGATATCCCGTTTATTGTTGATAACACCTTTGCAGGAGCGGGTTATTTGTTCCGCCCAATTGAGCATGGGGCCAACATCGTGGTCGAGTCAGCTACCAAATGGATTGGCGGACATGGAACCAGCATTGGCGGAGTGATTATCGATGCCGGAAACTACAACTGGGGCAACGGCAAATTCCCCGGATTTACTGAACCATCTCCGGGATATCACGGCCTGAAGTATTGGGACATCTTTAATTTTGATGGTCCGTTTGGGAATATAGCCTTCATCATTAAAGCCCGTGTTGAAGGGCTTCGTGATTTTGGTCCGGCCATCAGTCCTTTTAATTCATTTTTATTGCTGCAAGGATTGGAAACCTTATCTTTGCGCCTCGACAGACACGTCGCAAACGCACAAGCGCTGGCTGAGTGGCTGGAAAAGCATCCAAAAGTTGAAAGCGTGAATTATCCCGGACTGAAGAGCAGCCCATCCTACGAGTTGGCAAAAAAATATTTACCTAAAGGAGCCGGCAGTGTCCTTTCTTTTATTGTGAAAGGCAGCGAGGAAGACGCCAAGACTGTGGTGGGCAAACTACAGATGGTAAGTCATTTGGCAAACGTTGGAGATACAAAAACACTGATTATCCAACCAGCAGCCACCACCCACCAGCAACTATCGGCCGAAGCACAGCTGATAGCCGGTGTTTATCCGGCGCAACTGCGTGTATCTGTCGGTATTGAACACATTGACGATATTATAGGCGACTTTGAGCAAGCCTTAAATCAAATTGGTTAACTAAACACTTCCCGGATGCTTTCAACGGCATCCGGGAAGTCATATATAAATAAACAAGATGCCATTAAACATACCAGACCAATTACCTGCTATTGAATTGCTTCGTGAAGAAAACATTTTCGTGATCGACAAAACAAAAGCTTCTCATCAGGATATACGTCCGTTGAAAATTGTCATTTTAAACCTGATGCCTTTAAAAATTTCAACGGAAACCGACTTGCTACGTTTGCTCTCAAACACACCACTGCAAGTGGAAATTGATTTTTTGAAGATCAAAGGTCACAAACACAAAAACACCTCAGCAGAGCACATGCGGGCGTTTTATACCACCTTCGACAAAATCAGAAAAAACAAATACGATGGCATGATCATTACCGGTGCTCCGGTGGAACAGCTCCCGTTTGAAGAAGTGACATACTGGCAAGAGATGAAGGAGATTCTGGATTGGTCAGCTCATCATGTTACCTCGTCGCTGTTTATTTGCTGGGGCTCGCAAGCGGCTCTGTACCATTTCTATGGAATTCCGAAATACAGCCTCGACAAAAAGATGTTTGGTGTTTTCAAACATCGTGTGTCAGATAACAAAATCCCAATTTTCAGGGGATTCGATGACGAATATTTTGTGCCTCATTCCCGTCACACCGAAATCAGGAAAGAGGATATTGACAGCGTACCTGAACTGGAAATCATTTCCACTTCCGAAGACTCCGGGGTGAATATGCTTATGGCTAAAAACGGCAGGCAGTTTTTTATAACAGGCCATTCAGAATACTCCCGCAACACCTTGAGCAATGAGTATTTTCGCGACCTGAAGAAAAAATTACCAATCGAAATCCCGAAGAATTATTTTCCGAATGATGATCCAGCAGAGAAACCAAACATGAAGTGGCGGTCGGCCGCGAACCTGCTATTTACCAATTGGTTAAACTACTATGTTTACCAGGAAACGCCTTATAATTTGGATGACATTGGGTGAATGGGCCTTTCTTAATTTTATGGTTCTTGAAAATTCATTAATTTTAAGGGAACAAAAAATCAAGAATGATGTCAGAAAAGAAAAAAATAGCCGTTGTCCTATCCGGAAGCGGCGTATACGATGGATCGGAGATACACGAAACAACCCTGACCCTGCTGGCCATTGCCCGCCAGGGCGCAACTTACGAAATTTTTGCACCAAACATTGATCAGGTGCATGTCGTCAACCACCTTACTGGTGAAGAAATGCCCGAGAGTCGGAATGTCTTGGTTGAATCGGCCCGGATTGCACGTGGGAGAATTGCTGACTTAAAAACTTATGAAGCCAGTAGGTTCGATGCCTTGGTATTTCCCGGAGGATTTGGAGCAGCAAAAAACCTGTGCACCTTTGCTTTCGACGGACCAAATTGCACCGTCAATACAGATGTGGAAAGAGCTGTCCGGCAAACAGTAGAAGCAGGCAAACCCATCGGTGCACTGTGTATTGCACCAGCTGTCATTACCCGAATACTCAACGATGTGGAAGTCACCATCGGAAATGACTCAGGTACGGCAGGCGCGATCGAAAAAATGGGAGGAACCCACACCAACGCTACGCATGGCGAAGTAGTTTTCGATTCGAAATACAAAATCTACACCACACCTTGTTACATGCTTGATGCCACCATTGATCAGATTGCAGATGGGGCCGAAAATATTATTCAAGCAATTTTGAAATCACTCTGATTATTATTCATCTACAGCAGGGAGCCAAATTATAAATATTTATAATTTGGCTCCCTGTATTTCTCAGTTTCAGAAAATCGATTGGCTTAATCGGTTGAAATAATTTTAAACTCGGTGCGGCGGTTTTTCGCTCGGCCCTTTTCTGTGTCGTTTGTGGCAACAGGAACCGTGAATCCATAACCATGAAAGCTTAGACGAGACCGCCCCACCCCATTTTCAACCAAATAATTGTAAACAGCTTTGGCCCGGTTTTCAGATAATTCCTGATTCAATTCCGCACTGCCAATTGAATCGGTATGCCCACCAATTTCGATTTTCACCTGTGGATTATTGACCAGAAAATCGATCAGCTTATCCAATTCTGCTTTCGACTGGCTCAATAAGGTGAACTTGCCGGTTTCGAAAAAAATGTTGCGCAAAACCGTTGCTTTGCCAATTTCAATAGCACTAAGCGGAATATCCAATTGAACAGGATCTTCAGCTTCGCGAAGCTGTTTCAAGGAGAAATTCTCAGAATGAAACAAATACCCTGATTTAGATACATTAAACGCATATTCTTTTCCCAGGGGCAAGCACATCAGAAATTCACCAAGCTCCCAACAGCTTTCGGTCTTCGCAACCAATTCATTGTTGTCCAGATCAATCAATTCGATTTGAGCACACAAGGCATGCTTGGTTGAATCATCAAAGACCTTGCCTTTCACGTACGAAACCGGTGTTGGCCGTACGGCCGGGTACAGCTCAAACTGGTAAATATCGAGACCTTCTGAGCCGGGGCGGTCAGATGCAAAATAGGCTGTTTCACCGGCAGCATTCACAATCAAACCTTGCTCGTCGTTGTGAGTATTGATGGGATAGCCCATGTTTTCAGGTGTTTTCCAGCACGAATCACCCGTTAAGCGGGCATAAAAAATATCGGAACCGCCCAAGCCGCGATGAGTATCTGATGCAAAGTACAGGGTTCGTCCGTCGGCATGAATAAATGGTGAAGTTTCGTTTCCTGCCGTATTGATTGAATCGCCCAGATTCTCAGGGTCACTCCACTGTGGCTTTCCTGAAGTATCGAATCCGTTCAGGCGGCAACGCCAAATGTCCATGCCGCCTTTGCCGCCTTTACGATTCGTAGCAAAATACAAATACTCGCCGTTAGCAGAAATGGATGGCTGCGACTCCCAGGCCCCGGAATTGACAGGTTCGCCTGCATTTTGTGGTATCGACCAGTTACCATTCCGGTTTCTCGAATAATATATATCACAACTACCATAGCCATCACTGCGCGAACAGGCGGTAAAGAAAAGCAATTTCCCATCGGCCGAAATACTTTGAGCTCCTTCATTATTTGGGGTGTTAATCGATTGCATCGGTTGTGACTCCATCCATGCGCCATTCTCGTATGCCGACATATAAAAATCTTCCTGATATTGACGCGAAGTCGCTCCACTAGCTGGATTCAGCCTGGTGAAAACAAGCGTTTTCCCATCAACCGTAAGGCTGGGCCAATAATCGTTGTACTCTGAATTCACTTGATCTCCCAAATTCACGGCATCCATTTCAACGGCATGTTTGTATAAGGAAATGGCAAACCGGCAATCGGGAATTTTTGCCTGTGCCTTTTCGTAAAAAGGATGATTAGGTGATTCCAAGCTGACAAAAGCTTGGTAGGCCTCAAGTGCCTGCTGGTATTTCCCCATACGATAACAGGCATTTGCCAGCACATAATTAATTTTGGCGGTATGCTCAGATTTCAGGTTCAAGGCTCGTTCCAAATAAACAACCTGCAGACTATCCTGCTTGATTTCATTATAAATATCGGCCATTAACAGCATGGCCTCCAAAAAGCCAGCATCTGACTTCAAGGCTTTTTGAAGTTCACCAATGGCAGCACTGTTTGCCCCCTGCTGGAAAAGATTTGTTGCGTTATGAAAAGATTTTTCAGCTTTCTTACTTGAAGTTGACAACTCCTGGGCATTGACACCAAGAATCAGGCACAAGGCGATAATGGTTATTAGTAACTTCATTGGTTTATCGTTTTAGCTCAACCGGGAAAACCCCATTCAAATTCTGTACTTGAGACAATCTGGCTACAAGCCTTTCTTGACTTGATTGCCATACAAGAAACTACCGAGTCCTCCTGCTCTTTCATGCCTGAAACAGGCTCGTTCCTTTCCCCTTTTATTTGATGGCCTAATTTCATAATTTTTTAACAGAATATCATCAAAGAATCCGTATTCTATGCCAAAATAACCTTTTAAGCACGTAAACAGCCGCTACAACCGAAATCAGACGTAGAATATAGCTATTTTTAAAGCCTGAAAAATGAGAAAATTAAGCCAATTACGAAAGATATTTCATTTTAATCCAACCTGTGAGCTGGCCATTGCCAACGGTTCACCCCATTATCAGGCGCCCGCGATCCTTCGGGAGTTTGAAGAGGAGCTGGCCCCCATTTTGTTGCTTTTCGCTTCTGCCAATGATCACGTTTTAAAAGAAAGACCACTCCCCGATCAATTCATCGAACGAATGCGTGAACTAGGGCTTTCAAGCGCACCATGCATGTCAAAGGTGCAATCACTGGAGGTACTAACTAGCGAACCCGTTCTTTTACAGCCCTGGGGATGGAGTCCTGCAGCGCTGAATTTTCTAGCCACATACGAGCAGCCTACTGAAATTCGAAAACAACATCAGCAAATTGTGAACAGCGATCTGTTTCAACGTAAACATGCGGTACGATTTGTCAATGATTTTTTGGATGACAACCCACAACCCTTCTTCCCCAGAAAAGAAGAACGCCCTCAACTGCTTGATTCTCTTGACGCCATTGACCGTTATTTATTCAAACATCAACAAATTGTTCTCAAATCTCCCTTAAGTTCCAGTGGACGTGGCCTACAGGTTATTCGCAAAAACGAACTGAATGATTCAAACAGGCGCTGGATTAAAACCACACTGGCTCAGCAAAATTATCTGGTTGCCGAGCCCTTATTCAATAAAAGGGCAGACCTGTCATTTCAGTTTGAATTGAAGCCATCGGGCGAAATCGTGTTTCTGGGGATCAGCCATTTCAAAACGAACAACAACGGGCAGTACCTGGGACATCACATAAATCCCCCTACAGATTTGGCATATCCCTATTTTCAGCAGGACGAACTGACAACAATCGCTAATCGCTTGACCGATCAACTCCGAAAAAGTTACTTTCAGAGTCTTTACCACGGTTTTTTAGGGATCGATGCCTTGGTATACGGAGTAGGTCGTGAAATTAAAATTCAGCCCTGCCTGGAAATAAATCCACGCTTGAATATGGGCATTTTGAGTCAGGCGATTGCGCAGAAGATTCATCCGGAAAGTAGCGGTATGTTTCTGACTTACTACGATCCAGGAAAAAGCTACAAGGAATTTGTTGAAGAGCAGGCAAAAAAAAATCCGCTTATTGTGAGGGATCAGCGACTGCGGAAAGGTTTCCTGTCGCTCACTGCCCCTAAAAACGACAGTCTATTTGGGGCTTATCTGCTGCTATCTTAGGTACCGTTGCAGCACGTCAACCAAGGAGCTCAGTCGAATGGGTTTAGCCAAAAACTCATCGCATCCGGCTTCAATACTACGCTTTTCTTCACCCGACAAAATGTAAGCACTTTGTGCAATTACAGGAACTTCGGGGCGCATCGACTTGATTTTTTGCGTGGCTTCAAATCCATCCATTTCGGGCATATTTAAATCCATCAAAACCAAGTCTATCTGTTTGTTTTCGCCAAACATCTGAACCGCTTGCTTGCCGTTTCCCGCCGATAAGGTGGTAACTCCAAATTTGTGTAAGGCAGCTTTGAAATAACTGTTGCTATTTTCATTATCTTCAACAATAAGAACCGTTTTGCCTGATAAGTCCTCGTCGAATACTGTCATAGTAATTCTTTTCCTGAAAAGTTAAGCAAAAAATTGAACAATTTCATCAAAGCTTTTTAATAACATCATTCAGATCGTTCGTTTCAATTTAATCCGGATCATTCTTCTCGGCACCAACTTGGGTATTTTTCAAAAAAAAACTGTTCAACTTTAAATATTGAACAGTTGATTGTTTCAGAGACAAACCGAAGTCAGACTCCGGCTTGGAGCATCCTAATTTGTCTTCCGCTTAATACTACAGCCAACAGGCTTGGTCTCAGTCTGGGCAATTTCTGTTCCTTCCGAAAGACTGGCGATAGCTGTTTTCAGATAGGCTTTTTTCACGCCTGAGGCATCATCGTAGTTATCATCGATGGCTCCCTTGTACACCAGCTTGTAATCTTTGTCAAACAGAAAAACATGCGGAGTAGTCTGACCGCCAAAAGCATTGGCCAGCAAGCTGTTTTCATCTACAAGGTACGGAAAGTTGTAGGCATTTTCCTTCGCATGCTCTTGCATCGCCTCATAGGAATCTACGCCATCCCTGTTCTTGTAGTTTGAGTTTACAACCACCATACCTACATTGTGCTCATCGGCCCACTGCTTTAATCCATTATACCGGTCTTCCCATTTTAAAACGAAAGGACAGGTATTACAGGAAAATATCAGCACCAGGCCATTTTGATCAAGGGCATCGTCCAAGGACATCTTTTCACCCGAAACATCCAGCATTTTTACAGAAGTGTGCTTGGCTTTGTCGCCAATTTCTAAATGGGGTTCCCCCGCATAAGCAAGAAAACCGTTAATAATTAAAATAAAAGACAATAAGGTTTTCATATCTGTATTTGTATTGGTTATGACAGAATAACAAAACCTTTTTGCAAGTTGTTTGTAAATAAATCTAAACAACTGTAAATGCTTAGAGAAATCCGAAATAATTACCAAAAACACAAACTGGAAGAAGTTGATTTACCTGGAGATCCTATCGCACTGTTTAATCTTTGGCTGAATGAAGCCATTCAAGGACAAGTAAACGAACCGACGGCAATGATTCTGGCAACTTCAGCCCACAATATTCCTGATACGCGTGTGGTTCTCTTAAAAGAAATTGACGATGGTAACTTTCTGTTTTACACCAACTACGACAGTGCAAAGGCAAAGCAGATTGCATCGAATTCCCAAGTGGCGCTCAATTTCTTCTGGCCTGAACTGGAGCGGCAAGTGCGGGTCAAGGGCTTGATTTCGAAGGTGCATGCCAACCTCTCAAACGAGTATTTCAATACCCGCCCACGCGAAAGCCAATTGGGTGCCTGGGCATCGGCACAGAGTGAAACACTGACTGGCCGTGAAGAGTTGGAGCAAAAATATAAACTGTTGGAGAAACAGTACGAAGGCACAATCATTCCCAAACCAGCCTTTTGGGGCGGCTACCAGGTGACACCCTATGAAATTGAGTTCTGGCAGGGACGCCCGAGCCGGCTTCATGACCGGATTAGGTATTATCGCATACCGAAGCATAACTGGGAATTCAAACGCCTTTCGCCATAAACTGCCTATTGCCCAGATTCTTTGTCATTAAAATTATATACTATGGATTTTGGAAAAGTGGATAACCCCGGGCAAATCGATTTTACGCTTCCCGCTGATCATCCGGACACACAAGAAATTCTGAAAAAGCAGCAGCAGGATACAAACCTGCGCGTTTACGTGGGATGCGCCAAATGGAACCGGCAAGAGCTGAAAGGTTTCTATCCGCGTGGAACGAAAGATGAATTGGCCTACTATTCCAGCCAATTTAATTCCATTGAGCTGAATGCCACGTTTTATAGAATTCCTGATGCCGCTCAAATTAAAACCTGGCATGATAAAACGCCCGAAGATTTTAAGTTCTTCCCAAAAGTCAATCAATCCATAAGTCATTTTAGACGCTTGAACAATGTGGATCAATTAACCCAGGAATTTTGCGATCGGATTATCCAATTCGAGGGTAAACTTGGGATGGCTTTCCTGCAGTTGCATGGCAATTTTGGCTATAAGAATCTTGACCGGCTAAGTTCATTCTTTGAAAAATTTCCAAAAGTTATTCCCCTGGCCGCCGAAGTGCGGCATCCGGAATGGTTTGAAGATCCCAAAAATGCCGATGCCTATTTTGATTTACTGGAAAGAAACGACGTTACAAATGTTCTGGTTGATACCGCTGGCAGAAGAGATTTGCTGCACATGCGCTTAACAACCCCTACAGCTTTTATCCGTTACGTGGGAGCCAATCACACCGAAAGCAAATACAAACGACTGGATGCTTGGGTAGACCGTCTGGAAAGATGGGTTGAACTTGGATTGCAGGACATCTACTTTTTTGTTCATCAGAATGTCGAAATGGAATCGCCTCTTCTTGCTGGCTACTTGATTCAGAAGCTGAATGAACGGCTTGGAACCGATTTGAAAATACCGGATATCTCCAATGGAAAATAGTTTTAATCTGGTTTTGCTTTTGAATATTCATTGGAAAGCATGAAGACTTGTGGGGATACTCTGACGTGTATGATTTATTAAAGAAAGGGAGTGCCATCAATGCTGACCACACTCCCCTCTCAATAGTTAATACAATTTAACGATGTTATTTGACCGTAAGCTCTTCTTCAATGAATCCACCTAAAGCCAGGTATTCTTCATATATCTTTTGGTATTTGGCCACATTCTCCGGAATCGGATGATACTCGGTTTCAAAACCACCACCCATTTTTTTCTGCGCTTCGTTGGTTGTAGCATAAACGCCGGCAACTACGGCAGCTGCCATGGCGGATCCCAAAGCGCAAGCCTGTTCCGAACGCGCCACTTTAATTGGCATATTCAGCACATCGCAGACTATTTGCATCACCAACTTCGATTTTTTAGCTACGCCTCCCAACGCTATGACGCCATCAATGCGAACGCCTTCGCTACGGAAACGATCAACAATGGCTTTGGAACCAAACGCTGTGGCTTCGACCAAGGCACGGAAAATACGCGGAGCATCGGTCCCCAAACTTAAGCCGGCGATTGCGCCTTTCAGGTTCTGATTGGCATCGGGTGTACGTCGCCCGTTCATCCAGTCAATAGCTAAAACACCACTTTCTCCAATACCTATTTTCTCTGCTTCTTTCGAGAGCTCGGCAATCATATTATCGGCCATTTCTTCGATCAGTGCCTTGCGTTGTTCTTCGCTCACCAATTCACTCTTTGCAAGAATTTGTTCGGCTGGCCATAACAGCAGTCGTTTAAACCAGGCATAAATATCGCCAAAGGCGGATTGCCCGGCCTCCATGCCCAGCATGCCTGGCGTTATAGAACCGTCCACTTGTCCGCAAATCCCAGCCACCAGCTTATCGCCAACTTCCTCCATCGGTGCTACCAGCATATCGCAGGTTGATGTTCCCATCACCTTGCTCAGATGGTAAGGCTCAATTTCGGCGCCTAAGGCACCAAGATGCGCATCAAATGCCCCCACACCAACTACCACATTTGTCGATAAGCCCAACTTGTCTGCCCACTCCTGCGACAACTTGCCAACGGCCACATCGCAGGTGAAAGTCTCCTTGTACAAACGTTCGCGCAAACCACCCAGCAAAGGGTCGAGTGCCGTTAAAAATTCTTCGGATGGTAAGCCATCAAACGCTTCATGCCACATGGCCTTATGCCCTGCCGCACAACGGCTTCTTTTCAATGTTTTTGGGCGGGTATTACCCACCAAGACTGCCGGAATCCAGTCGCAATGCTCAACCCACGAATTGGCTGCACGGTAAACCGCAGCATCCACCCGCGAAACGTGCAACAATTTCGCCCAAAACCATTCCGAAGAATAAACGCCCCCTTCGAACTTGGTAAAATCGATCTCCCACTTCCGAGCCAATTCATTAATTTCATCGGCTTCTTTTACCGCCGTATGATCTTTCCACAATACGAACATGGCATTGGGATTTTCTTCAAAGCCAGGGGTTAACGACAGAGGTATCCCCTTCTCGTCGACGGCCACAGGGGTTGAACCGGTTGTGTCGACTGAAATTCCGACTACGTTCTCAGCAACTCCTGCAGGAGCCTGCTTCAAAGCTTCCACAATGGTGTATTCCAATCCTTCGAGGTAATCTTTCGGATGTTGACGAAACTGGTTTTGTGCCGGATCGCAATACAATCCTTTTTTCCAGCGCGGATATTCGAAAACCACGCTGGCGACTTCTTCGCCCGTTTCCACGTTCACGATTAGCGAACGTACCGAATCTGAACCATAATCCAATCCGATTGTGTATTTTGTTTGTGCCATATCAATCAGTTTTTAGTTTTTATTGTCCGTAATAAGCATCTTTCCCATGCTTGCGCAAAAAATGTTTATCGAGTAAAGTTTGCGCCATTTCTGTATTTGGATTAAGATGGAAAGACCGGAAAGTCATTTTAGCTACTTCCTCCAGTACAACCGCATTGTGTACCGCATCATGCGGATCGGTTCCCCACGAAAATGGCGCATGATTATTAACCAACACCCCGGGCATAAAATCAGGATTCAGTTCTTTGAACCGCTCCACTATTACATTGCCGGTTTCCAGCTCGTAAGCGCCTTTGATTTCGTCATCAGTCATTTTCCGTGTACACGGAATTTCACCATAGAAATAATCGGCATGTGTTGTTCCAATAGCCGGGATTGGTTTTCCAGCCTGCGCCCAGCTTGTGGCCCATTCGGAATGTGTATGCACAATACCACCGATATTTTTGAAATTCCGATATAATACCAAATGTGTTGGTGTATCAGACGAAGGCTTGTATTTGCCTTCCACCTGTTTCCCATCAAGGTCGAGCACCACCATGTCCTCCGGTTTCATACCATCGTAGGAAACTCCTGAGGGTTTGATAACGACCAATCCATTTTTGCGGTCAATGCCACTCACATTTCCCCAGGTAAATACCACCAACTGGTGTTTTACAAGGTCGAGATTAGCTTGACAAACCTGTACTTTTAATTCTTCTAACATCTTATGCTTTTTTCAAAAAAATTGCAATCGATTATTGATCCTCTGGTGGATCCTTCTTCTACCAAAAATAAATGTAGAAAGCTACAGTAATACCAAGAATAATTACGGAGTGTATCACATCCCAATGATTCCAGCTGGCTCGAGTTGCTGCATTTTGTCCGGCAGTGGCTGATGAAAAGGTTAAGCCTTCCAACTGCGCTGCGGGAGCTGCCTGGGTAAAACGACTCACCACCATAATAACCAGAATACTGAAAACCAGCATACCGCCGCTAAAGAACAGCCAGTTAACATCGTAGAACAGGGTGTAAAACCAATTGGTAACACCGGTTTCGGCTGCCCACAGTTTTACGTCAGCGAAACCGTCAGCTTTTGCCTGAGAGGTATAAAGCACCTTGGCACCAATCCGCAGAACCCCGATAATAAAACCGGCAATCATACCCCACATGCCGCCTTTGGGTGTAGGTCGTGACGAAACAACTCCCAGAAGGAAAGCTGCTGCAATACCCGGGGCCAATACAGACTGTACATCTTGCAAGTAAGTATATAGCACATCGCCAATGCTACGCATAACCGGAATCCAAAGAACACCGAGTACAACCACCACAACGGTTGCAATACGGCCAACATGCAACAGCCTGCGTTCACTGGCTTCCGGGCGGTATTTTTTATAAAAGTCGATGGTGAACAACATAGCCGATGAGTTAAACAACGAAGCCAACGAACTCATCAAAGCTGCCAAAATACCGCAAACGACCAAGCCTTTTACACCGGCAGGCAGCAAGGTTGCCACCAGCGTTGGGAAAGCGGCATCTGAACTAGTTAAAGCAAATACCTGCCCGTTGATTACCACTCCCTTTTGTGCCATCGCGAAAGCAATCATCCCCGGAATCATAAATAAGAATACGGGAGTCAGTTTCAAATAAGCGCCAAAAATGGTTCCCCGGCGGGCTTCGGTTTCGTTTTTACCCGAAAGTACGCGCTGTACAATAAACTGGTCGGTACACCAGTACCAAAACCCAATCACTGCTGAGCCAATAAATACGCCCAACCAGGGGAAGTCTTGATCCCGGTTGCTTCGAATCAGGTTAGTCATGCTGTCGCCATATTCGTTTACCGGAGTCGCGCTGGCTATTCTCATCATTTCATCCCAACCACCCAGAGCACGCAGTCCTAATACAACGATGATGATAGAGCCCAAGAGCAAAATCGGTGTTTGCAATACCGATGTGTAAAGCACCGATTTCATCCCGCCAATAACAGTATAAATAGCTGTCAGAAGGACAAGCCCCACGGCTGAGATCCAGAAGAAATCAATTCCCCACATCGACTCGATTCCAAAGACTTCCTTGAAAACCAATCCACCGGCATAAACCGTTACGGCCACCTTCGTCAGGACATAACTGATCAACGAGATCATTGATAAAATCGTACGCGATTCCTTATTGTACCGTCGCTCCAGGAACTCGGGCATAGTGGTTACCATACTTCGCGAGTAAAAGGGGACAAACACCCAGCCCAATACCAGAATCATCCACCCTTGAATTTCCCAGTGAGCCATAGCCATTCCGCTTGAAGCTCCAGCGCCGGCCAAACCGATTAAGTGTTCAGATCCAATATTGGATGCAAAAATTGATGCGCCGATGGCGATCCAGGAGGCTCCTCGGCCCGCAAGGAAATAGTCGCCTGAAGTTTCTTCTTTTTGCCTAAACACCCACACGATAATCCCGATCAGTGCCAGGGCAAAGATCCCGATCACAATCCAGTCAAGTAAACCCATTAGTTCAATGTTTTTAGTTTGTGTTTATTAGTTTATTTAATTCCTATAGTCCTTTGGAAAGATGATAGTACAAATCATTCCATTTCAGTTCTTTTTTGAATTCTGAAATTTGAGTCTTCTCATCAATCACCACCAATTCCACACCAATCATTTCAGCCAGATCTTCCAGATACTCTCTGTTCAATGCCATGCTAAAACTGGTATGATGAGCTCCGCCAGCTAAGATCCACGCAGCGGCTCCCACTTCCAGGTTAGGCATTGGAACCCACAAGGCACAGGCAACCGGCAATTTCGGGAGGGCTTTTGGCGTGATGCATTTCACCGGATTAATAATCATCCGCATGCGACCGCCCATATCAACCAAGGTGGCATTAATACCATCACCTTCAGGCGCGTTGAATACCAAACGGGCTGGCGCGTCTTTTCCGCCAATCCCCAAGGGGTGCACTTCAATTTTAGGTTTTTCGGCTGCAATTGTAGGACAGATTTCAAGCATATGCGCACTCAAAACGGCTGGCTGCGCCGGATCCAAATGATAGGTATAATCTTCCATGAATGAGCAGCCACCCTCCATTCCCTGCGACATGACTTTCATAATGCGAACCAAAGCGGATTGTTTCCAGTCGCCTTCGGCTCCAAAACCATAACCTTGCGCCATCAATCGCTGACAAGCCAAGCCAGGTAGCTGCTTCAGACCATGCAAATCTTCGAAATTAGTGGTAAAAGCTTTGTAGCCATACTTATCCAGAAACTTCTTCAAACCCAGTTCAATTTTAGCCTGGTAACGAATATTCTCGCTTGATTTATCGTTCAATTGGTACTCGCTGGCATAAACATCCATCAAAGCATCGATGTCGGCTTCAGAAACAGTCTCCATACTGGCCACCAAATCGCCTACCCCATGGTAGTTGACCTGCCAACCTAAAATACGCTGAGCTTCTACCTTGTCGCCTTCGGTAACCGCCACATGTCGCATATTGTCACCAAAACGACAGATTTTCAGATTTTTTGATTCATTGTAACCAACAGCGGAGCGTGTCCATCGGCCTAGTTTTTCCTGAACATTCTGATCTTCCCAATGACCAACAATCACTTTCCGATTCAGCCGCATGCGCGAACAGATAAACCCAAACTCGCGATCACCATGTGCAGATTGGTTCAGATTCATAAAATCCATATCAATGGTATCCCATGGAATGTCACGGTTAAACTGGGTATGCAGGTGAACAAACGGTTTATTCAGCACGCTCAGACCCTGAATCCACATTTTTGATGGAGAAAAGGTATGCATCCAGGTAATCAACCCAATACAGTTGGGCGAACTGTTAGCGTCAAGGCAGCAATTGTAAATTTCATCCGGGGTTTTCAGTACCGGCTTGAAAACAATCTTTACAGGAATAGTAGCTGAAGCATCAAAAGCCTTAGCTATTGTTTCTGAATCTTTATCAACTTGTTGCAGCGTTTTTTCACCATACAAATTTTGACTTCCGGTTATAAACCAGACTTCATACGATTTTAAATCTTTTGTTTCCATTGTGTCCACTTTTTATTTTGTTATTTTATACTTTAATAATTCGACCAATTTCCTTTTCGTCAATCCCTTCTTGGTGATAACAATAATAGTAGGCGCCTTTTTTCGATTCCGTTGAGTCTTTCTTGTTGGATTTTTTCAAAATACCCAACGACAGAATTTTCTTTCTAAAATTACCTGGGTCAAGTTCGCGCTGAAAAATCGCCTCATAAAGTCGTCGCAACTGGGTCAGTGTAAAAAGCTCAGGCAACAATTCCGATCCCACCAACTGATAGCCTGCCGTGTATTGCAGCTTCGCTAAGGCTTTTGCCACCATCTCGTTATGATCGAAAATAAGATCCGGCATATCCGTCAGGGCATACCAAGTAGCACCATGTTCCTTTAAAAGATTATCATCGTACTTATCCAGTCGCACCAATGCGTAATAAGCCAAACTAATGACTCGGGCCGATCTTTCACGCTCCGGCTCAGTAAAGGCAGCCACCTGCTCCATAAAAATATTATCAAGGCCCGTGGTTTTTTTCAATATTCGGATAGCAGCCTGATCCGAAGACTCGTAATTTTGAACAAATCCGCCAGGCAAAGACCAGTTCCCTTTTGAAGGTTCAAAGCTGCGCGGGTACAACAGCAATTTTAACTCACCATTGTTATATCCAAAAATGACGCAATCTACGGCGACATAATGCTTGGGGTGCGCCCCATACATTTCAGACAAAAATTCATTTGTTGATTCCATACGGTTCAAAATTATAAAAGTATTTTTTACTCTTAATGAGCTTTTCCTATTTTTTTAAGATAGATGTTCTATAACACAAAAGTAGCAGATCTGGATTTGTAAGGTAAGAATGAATTAAAAGAGTTTGCCAGTGAAGGTTTGGACAATTGCAATCGATTTCTAAAATTACAGAGCCCACCCGATCCTGAGTTTCACGACCGGGCAAACGGACGAACGGAATAATTTCAACAAAAACAAACGAGACAACGACATTTTTTTTATATTTGCATCGCTTTAAACGAAAAGCCAGAGCCCCGGCACCTGTTGACAAAAAACACGCTGGCTTAGCTTTGTTACAAAACATATTGCCCAGATGGTGAAATTGGTAGACACGCCAGCTTGAGGGGCTGGTGACCGCTTACGGTCGTGCAAGTTCGAGTCTTGTTCTGGGCACA
>NZ_CAXBDD010000029.1:0-42102 GCF_963974515.1 uncultured Sunxiuqinia sp.
AGGCTGGACGCCTGGTAAGGCGCGTTGAAATTCACCGGAATCTTGAAGCCCAGGATCAGCGCCAGCCCAATGGCGATGTCGGTATAGCCCGAGAAGTCACAGTAAATCTGGATGGAATAGGCGTACACCGACAGTAGATTTTCCAGTCCGGAATAGGCCAGCGGCGCCTCAAAAACCCGGTCAACAAAGTTCAGGGCCAAAAAGTCGGCAATCACCATTTTCTTAAACAGCCCCTTGGTGATCAGAAAAATGGCGTGGCTAAACTCCTCCCTTTTCAAGCGAAATTTCTGATACAACTGCGGAATAAACGACGATGCCCGGACAATCGGACCCGCCACCAACTGAGGAAAAAAGCTCAGGTAAAAACTAAAGTCAAGCGGGTTTTTCACCACTTCGGAATCGCCACGAAACACATCAATCAAGTAGCTAATAGCCTGGAAGGTGTAAAACGAAATTCCGATCGGCAACAAAATTGACTGCTCGTCTACCACATCGCGGGCCACCTGGTTCAGCAGCCAGCCAATCCAATTGAACACCTGGTAGTCGGTTTGAAACAACTGGTTAACCGTATCGATGAAGAAATAGGTGTACTTGAAATAGCCCAAGATGAGTAAATTCAACCCAACGGCTAAAGTCAGCCACAGGTGCTTGCTTTTGCGGCGGGTAACCAACAAGCCAAAGCCATAGTTTGCCAGGCACGAAAAAGCCAGCAGCGCCAGAAAAGCGCCACTCATCTGGAAATAAATAAACCAGCTGACCACCAATAAATAGCCGTTGCGCAGCGGATTTTTCCGATACACCAGCGAGTACACGCCCAGCACAAAAGTGAAGGCGATCCAAAAGGCCAATCCCGTGTAAAACAGTGGTTCTTCCGGCCGGTACTGCCAGATGCTTTGGATGATATCGCTCAGGCTCTCAATCATGGGCAAGCGTATCAGTTATGGGTTGCAAAACCTCCAGAAGGATCCGGGCCAATTCCTGACCTACCACTTCGGCACCTTCGTCCGAAAAATGAACGTAGTCTTTCCGCCCCAAGGCCGGCGATGCGTTTACCCAACGACTCATGGCGCCCTCCCCACCCATAAACGCCTGCAAATCCCAAAAGGCCGCGTGGTTGTACATGGCTATTTCGTACTGAATTTGTTTGATGACGGGAATATTGGGGTAGGAAATAAACTGCCCGTCGTGCATCCGAGCCATATCCGACACCCCGATAATCAGGATGGGAACTTCGGGTTGGATTCGTTTCAGGAAATCGATTTGCCGTTGAAAATACTTGCGAAAGTTGGGGTAATCGTCTGCCTGAACCGGCACCAGGTTCACCCCAAAATGGAGTACAAACAAGCCCACCTTAACCTGTCCAAGCATTTGGGCGATGGCCGCCTGATCCGATGCTTCGAAGGTTGGGTATGACAAGCCCCGCAACGCGATGTTGTCGACTAACACGCCAGAGCCGGTTTCGAGCGACAGGCCGGCAATGTTCAGGCTGTCTTTCGCCGCAAAGTCAAAGCGAATATCATCGGGAGTACGGTTAAACTGGAAATCAAGGGTCGCCAATTCGTTTTGTGGAATCAGGAAGCCGGAGTAAATCACGTCGCGCCCCTGCATAACAGTCACCAGGCAGCTGTCTTTGGCGGTATAATACAATTTCATCAACTGGTAATCGGGGCCGGGATTGAGCCTCCGGATCCGCCGGATTCGGAACCAACCTTTCGCATTGACAGCCGTCAGCAAAGCATTTTTAAACAGTAAGCTTTCGTTGATAAAGTCTTTATCCTGAAAGGTTTTAATCTCCCAGTTTTTCGAAGTTTCAATAATCAACTTGTGACGGGTGTTGTAATACAAATCCAAAGGTACAAAGCCCGGACCACTGCCAGCGAACTGCTCCTGTAGTTGCTGGCGCAAGGCCGAGGTAATGCGGTCATTCTCAATTTGTGAGTCCCCAAAATACACTACCCGAACCGGCAAGTTCGCATGTGACGCATGCTTTAGCTGATATGCCAACCCTTGAAGGCGGAGGGAATCATCCTCTGCAAAAACCAGAGGAACAGGATGAAAAAGCCCTGCTTCGGCCTCCTGTACAAGTGGCGCTCCGGCCAGCATTGAGTCTGGTTCGGAAGCGGCCAAAGTATCGTCTTCGGGCTCCGGAATTTCGTGCACCGCAACAGGCAAAGGTTCCTGAATAACAAGAGCCGAAACAGGCATGCCTTCTTCCGCTCTCAATAACAAAAGGAGAACCGAAAAAACAGTAAGCAGGATTAAAAAGTATAAGAATTCCCGAACTGGTGTCATGATCCGATTTTAGCTGCCGAATAAAAGTAAAGTTAAAATCGGGTATCTGCAAACGCCTGAAAAACTTCCTTATCCCCGGGGTTGAATTTTCAATTTCTGCCCCACCTGTAGCTTATTGGCATTGCCTATGTTATTCCATTTCAGGATATCGTTGTTGGACACTCCGGGGAACTTGCGGGCAATCGACCACAAGTTGTCACCCCTGCGCACCGTGTACAAAACAAACTCGCCGCTGGCTGTCGTCTGTACCTGAGCGCTTGCGTTAGTGACCGGGGTTTTTCTTTTAAAGGATTGCTTTTCAGAAAAACTCATCCTGTTCACGTCTGCGTAAAAATCGGCTTGTCCCTGCGGTACGTAAACCGCCAGTTTCTGCCCCACCCGGATCAGGTTGTTGCGAATATTGTTCCAATAGCGCAGGTCGGAAGTTCGCACCCGGAACCATTCCGAAATATACCCCAAGTTATCGCCCGATTTGACCGTGTAATACAACTTATCTTTCCCTTGGATATCGGTTGGATAAGCCGTTGTACTGCTTTTGGGGTTGATGATTTCGTTGTTCGGAAAATACTTGTCGCGATTCAAGGCATAAACAGCTTCTTCGTTATCGATAAAACTGGCTACCATTTCAATTGGAATCTTCAACACGTATGGTTTATCTTTCTTTGCAGGAATAATGTCCATGCGGTATTGCGGATTCAGCGCGCGAAGCGCTTCAACCGGTGTGCCGGTCACTTCGGCTATCTGATCAAAATGCAGGTAACTGTTGATCATGATCGTATCGGTTACAATCGGAAAATCAGGATAACGGGGACTCAGGTTGTGCTGATGATAGTTGGTCATCACGTATGCCGCAGCGATGAAAGCCGGCACATAACCGCGGGTTTCGCGAGGCAAACGGTAGTAGATCGCCCAATAATCGCGCTCGCCACCCGAGCGGCGGATCGCCTTGTTGACATTTCCGGGTCCGCAGTTGTAGGCCGCAATCACCAAATGCCAGTTTTTATAAATCTTGTACAAGTCCTTCAGATAAAGCACCGCTGCCTCTGTTGCCTTCATCGGATCGCGACGTTCGTCCACGTAGGTACCAATCTCCAGCTTGTACATTTTACCCGTTCCGTACATAAACTGCCACAAACCAACGGCATTGGCCCGTGAGCGGGCAACAGGATTCAAAGCTGATTCGATGATTGCCATATACTTCAGTTCCATCGGCAAATCGTGCTTGTCCAGCATTTCCTCAAAAAGGGGGAAATAATAACTCGCCAACCCAAGCATCATTTCCACCTGGTCGCGTCGGCGCTGTGTGTACAGTTCAATAAAATTCCGCACCGTTTTGTTGTACGACAAATCCACGTAAGACTCAATTCCCTGAAGCCGCTGTATATACACCGAGTCGGGAATTGAAACAAGGCTGGCACTGTCCAGAAGTTCTTCCGCTACCGGCATTTCAAACGCATTTTGCATGTACCACGAGTTCAATAAACTATCGATCTTCGCCGCAAAAATATCATTCAGGTTTTCGTCGGGTATTTTATATTTCTTGTGGTACCCATCCACACTATCCAAAGCAATCACTTCAATGCTTCTGACTCTCTTTATATCTTCTTTGTCAAAACGATCAGCAAATGCGTTTTGAACGACACTACTCACCAAAAAAACAACGATTAAACCAATTAAATTCTTCATATCCCTCTCCCTTTAAAATCTTATCCTACAATGAATTCCTACTAATTTTCTATCCATACAATAAACCGGCCCGGGTATCCATCTCATGGTTAAATCATCACCAATATCAAAATTAAAAAAATGCGCGTCAACGCTTGCATCAATGATATTGAGCGCATAAAACGCAGCGGTTGAGATGATAACCAAATCCCGGTTCCTTCGTGAATAATCCTTCGCCCGCTGTAGAGCGGTTGTAAACTGCTGCGTTTGTCCGTCCCACCGACCTTCAAAGTTCAAATCTTCAAACGAATTGGTGTTCGGGTCATCATCCACAATATCAGCATAAGCCTGCCGGTAAAGCACATACTGATCATTATTCCAGTCGATAAAATAGGCAAATGCGCCAAAGCCTATATAAATCAACGGAACTTTCCAATATTTCTTGTTATAAATTTGCCCCATCCCCGGCAACACAGCCGAATAAATCGTTGCTTTTCGTGGCGAATGTTCTGGTTTTTCGGCCGGAACTGACTCGCCGTCAGCCGCTATTTGCTGGGCAGACGCAACAAATCCTGTCAATAAGAACAGGAATATAAACAGGGCTGTTATGGTCAGAGACCAATTTAGTTTTCTTTTAATCACTCGAATACCTGGGTATTAAAGACTTGAAATCCGATAATCAGTTTTAGGCACTTTCACTATCGTTAATGTTTTTTTGAAATCAAATTAGCCATTCAATTTATCCAGAATACCAATAATTCGTTCCAGGTCTTTTGATGAACCAAACGGAATAACGATTTTTCCCTTTCCTTTATTGTTGAGTGAAAAATCGACCTTTGTTTTAAAAAAACGGCTTAAATGCTCCTGTAATTCTCCGTATTCTTCCGGATGCTTTTTCTTTGGAGCCGATGGCATCACTTTCTTCTCCGAGCTATTAAGCTGCCTGACAAGTTCCTCGACCTTACGAACCGAAAAGTCATGTTTCAGAATCTCTTCATAAATCGCTAACTGATCTTCCGGAATCTGAATATTAACCAATGCCCGGGCGTGTCCCATCGAAATGGTTTTATCCACAATCCCTTTCTGAATCGCCGCTGGTAATCGCAGTAAACGAAGGTAGTTCGATACGGTTGACCGTTTTTTACCCACACGGTCGCTGAGACTTTCCTGGGTCAGTTTGCACTCATCAATCAAACGCTGATACGAAAGCGCAATTTCAATGGCATCCAGGTCTTCACGCTGAATATTTTCGATCAGGGCCATTTCCAGCATGCCTTCGTCGTCGGCTTTACGAACGTAGGCGGTGATGGTTGTCAAACCGGCAATTTTTGATGCCCTGAAGCGGCGTTCACCGGCAATGATCTGAAATTTCCGGTCATCAACCTGTCGAAGGGTAATCGGTTGAATAATGCCAATTTCCTTGATCGAAGCAGCTAATTCATTTAGCGCTTCTTCATCAAACTTTGTCCGGGGCTGAAACGGGTTGGCTTCAATTTCGTCAAGCGCAATCTCGCTAATCGACGAATCCGGGCCGCGATCCCGACCCGCATCATCAATCAGGGCGCCAAGCCCTCTACCCAATGCATTCCTTTTTGCCATTATTACGCGAATTATTTATTCGATTACTTTTTCAGAATTTTTAATTTTTGTCAAATCATTCTTTTGCAAAATCTCACGAGCCAGATCCATATAATTTTCCGAACCACGCGAGTTGGCATCGTACAAAATAACTGGTTTCCCGTAACTCGGGGCTTCACTAAGCTTGATGTTTCGTGAAATCGTTGATTCAAAAACCATATCACCAAAGTGGGTTCGTACTTCTTCGAGCACTTGGTTTGAAAGGTTCAGCCTCGAATCATACATGGTCAGCAGAAAACCTTCAATCTCCAAATCAGGATT
This sequence comes from uncultured Sunxiuqinia sp., assembly GCF_963974515.1. GTDB lineage: Bacteria > Bacteroidota > Bacteroidia > Bacteroidales > Prolixibacteraceae > Sunxiuqinia. The sequence goes on from NZ_CAXBDD010000029.1 coordinate 5,857, forward strand.
CAAACGGGTTTGAATGATTTTAATTGTATTCAGCAATTTCCCCAATCCTTCCAGCGCGAAATATTCGCACTGAACCGGAATAATAATCGAGTCGGCTGCGGTAAGCGAATTAACCGTGATCAATCCCAGTGAGGGGGAACAGTCAATCAAGATGAAATCATAATCGTCACGGAGTTTTTCGATAACCACTTTCATCACCTTCTCACGGTTGGGCAAATTGAGCATTTCAATTTCGGCACCAACCAAGTCAATGTGCGAGGGGATCAGATCCAAGCCTTCAATTTCGGAGTTCAAGACGATCTTGCGTGGATCAATATCATCTACAATACATTCATAAATGCTGGTTTTTACATTCCTCACATCAAATCCAATTCCTGAAGTAGCATTTGCCTGAGGGTCAGCGTCAATAATCAACACTTTATATTCCAAAACTGCCAGACTGGCCGCTAAATTAATCGCTGATGTTGTTTTTCCTACGCCCCCTTTTTGGTTGGCTAGTGCAATAACTTTTCCCATAGTTTTCTCCTGATTTTCGCTGAGTTCCAAAGTTAATATTTTATGGATAAAATGACCGAGGAATCACAAATTTATCTTGTGATCCGGCTTAATCCTCTGATTCCAAAAGCCTTAATTTACTACGACATTTCAATCTTACAGGCTTCCATCTTAAGTCGTTCACAATCAATAGGTACAACTCCTGATTTTTCACAAACCAAACCACCTGCCAAGTTAGAAAGCTGTGCCATAAAGCGGGTTGGCATACGGGCAGCCAAACAAAGGCTGGCTACCGCAATCACCGTATCGCCCGCCCCGGAAACATCGGCAATATCTCGAATTTCGGCTGGGAAATGACTCTGAGTGGCGCCATTGCTGATGATTACGCCAAGCTCTGATAGCGTAATAAAAATCACATCCAGCTTTTTTTCCTGTTTAAACTTTTCGGCTGCCTCCAAAATTGATTGAAAATCGGCTTTATCAATTGAAAAACCGAGTCCTTCCTTAAACTCTTTAAAGTTGGGTTTGAAAAGATCAACATGGCTGTAATTGTTGAAGTTTCGTTTCTTCGGATCAACAGCGATCAAAATCCCCTTGGAGCGAGCCAGCTTGCTTATACTTTCAATCAACGTTTTTGTAATGAGTCCTTTATCGTAATCAACAAACAAAATGAGATCGAACTTCTGCTGCTCCATCAGTGACTCTATACGATCAAAAACAAGCTGTTCTTCGTGGGCCAAAATCAATTCGGTAGTCTCCTCATCCACGCGTACAACCTGCTGTCTGCCACTCATAATCCGGGTTTTCACGGTTGTCTGCCTGCTATCAGAGCGCAAAATTCCGATATCAGTCATGCCACTTTTTTGAAGCAGTTGCATGAAAATATCGCCTTTGGGGTCAGTTCCCACCATGGAAACTAAAACAGGAGTTGCTCCTAAAGATTGAAGGTTAAGCGACACATTGGCAGCTCCACCAATCCGGTTTTCCTGACGCCCAACTGTGACAATCGGAATCGGCGCCTCCGATGAAATTCGATCAACAGTTCCCCACAAATACGAATCAACCATCGCATCGCCAACCACCAGTGCCCTGACGTTGGAAAATTTATTAAAGACGTCTTCAACTTTAAATTTCTCCACGCTGATACTCATTTTAACGCCTACAAAAGTAGTAAAGGAATTTGAAACTTGAAATTTGGAATTTCAGCGAATTACATCGGATCAACATCGGCATAAATAACCAGACCTGTATTGTTTGGGAGTGATTTGACCTGATCGATCGCATCCATCAGCATCTTTTTGCTCTGATCCAAGACTTTGTTCTTCTCAAGTTTTAACCAGATCTCTTTCTGATACCAGTTCTGAATCCGCCCAACAACCGGGTATTCCGGTCCAAGCACCCGGTTTCGAAATTGTTTACGTAACAAACCCGCCAAGTGGTTGGCTCCCATATCCAGTCGGTCGCGATTTTTGTGTTTCACCACGATCTTAATCAACCGAAAATAAGGAGGATAACGAAATAACTTGCGTTCCTGCATTTGCCTATTAAACAACTGGATAAAATTGTTGTCAATCACTTCCTGCAGCACTTCATGACTGGCTTGCGAGGTTTGAATCACCACTTTCCCCCGCTTACCTTTTCGTCCGGCGCGGCCACTCACCTGGGCCATCAACTGGAACGAACGCTCAAACGAACGGAAGTCCGGGTAGTTCAATAATTGGTCGGCATTCAAAATGCCCACCACTCGCACATGATCAAAATCCAGTCCTTTGGTTACCATCTGCGTTCCAACCAAAATGTCGATCTGGCGATTTTCAAATTTGTAGATGATTTGCTCGAACGAACGTTTGGCCCGGGTGGTGTCCAGGTCCATTCGAGCAATACTGGCCTCGGGAAAAAGAAGTCCTAACTCCTCTTCTATTTGTTCGGTACCAAAACCTTTGGTTTGAATGTCTTCGGAATGACACGCTCCACAATTTGCTGGCAAAGAAGAGGTATGTCCGCAATAATGACACACCAAGCCCGATCTGAATTTATGATAGGTCAAGCTCACATCGCAATTCATGCATTTCGGAATCCACCCGCAGGTTTTGCACTGCACGTAAGGCGCGAACCCTCGCCGGTTTTGAAACAAAATAACTTGTTCTTTGTTTTCTAGCGCCAATTTCACTTCTTCATACAAAAGGGGAGTGAGCAGCGATTTCATTTGCCTTTGGCGTGTTGCTTTCCGAATGTCAGCCACCACAATTTCAGGCATTTCAATTCCTTGGTATCGTTCATTTAACTCGACCAAGGCATATTTATTCAACTTAACGTTATAGTAGCTTTCAAACGATGGTGTGGCCGTTCCCAGCAAGACAGGTGCCTGGTGAATCTGCCCCAACACCACCGCTAAATCGCGGGCATTGTAGCGCGGCGCCGGATCAAATTGCTTATAACTATTCTCGTGCTCCTCGTCCACGATTATAAGCCCCAGTTTTTTAAAAGGTAGGAAAACAGCAGAACGGGCTCCTACGACTACCTGATACGAATCTTTCTTATCGTGCAAAATATTAAACCAAATTTCCACCCGTTCTGCATCGTTAAATTTAGAATGGTAAATTCCCGCACGATCACCAAAAGCCCGTTTTAGGCGCGTAATCAGCTGAGACGTCAATCCGATTTCAGGAACCAAATACAACACTTGTTTCCCTTCGTCCAGGACTTCTTCTATCAGTTTGATGTAGATCTCAGTTTTTCCGCTGGAGGTCACACCGTGCAACAGAACCGGCCGATTGGATTGAAAAGCTTGCTTGAGTTCAAGCACAGTATTTTCCTGCGCTGTATTCAAGTCATACAGAAATTGATCAGCCAAATGATTCATTTTAAGCCGTCCAATTTCGACTGATTCACTCACCAGAATCTTCTTATCAATCAAGGCCTTTAACACCGCATCAGAAACACCTGCCTGTTCCAGCAACTCCTTTTTCGGAAGGCTGTGTCTTGGTTCATGATGAAACACGGTTGAGCTTAAAAAGTATGCCAACAATTCGGATTGCTTCCGGGCCTTTTTCACTCCTTCGACGGCCTGCTCAATTTCGGCGGGAGAAGAAATCTCCTTAGACAAACGAACCATGGAGACGGTCTTCGGCTTGTAGCTCTCCTTCAACTGTTCTTCCATTAAAATGGCGTTTTTTTCAAGGAGAATCTTTAGGGTCGCATACGATGATTTCTTACCCAAAAATTGGTTAATCTCGCGGATATTGGCCTGCCCTCTTCCCTGAAGCATCAATAACAAAGCTGTTTCTTCACCATTCAACTCCCCGGTGATCTGAAAGTTTGGGTTGGGGCTAACATTCGACTGGCTCTCCAATTTCAACGCTGAAGGAAGTGCCGCTTTATACACTTCGCCCAATGAGCAACAATAGTAGTTCGCCACCCATTCCCATGCGATAATCTGCGCCTGATTAACAATGGGCTCCTGATCCAGAATGGCATCAATTTGCTTTAACTCAAAATCCCCTTCTGGGACTTGATCATGTAGACGAAAAACCAAGGCCGAAAAAAACTTACGGGCCCCGAACTGGACAACAACACGGATTCCAACCTTCATATTGGGCTCGAACCCGGGAGCCACGAGGTAGGTAAATTTGTTGTTCAGCGGCAAGGGTAATATGACATCGGCAAACATTTGAACAGGCATAGTACAAACATCGGAATTTTTATTCGTTCTGAAGAATAACTCCTCTTTTTAACCCCGTAAATTTGATTGTCGGTCTACGCATCAGTTGGAGTACCAATAAAAAACCCCAAAGCCGAAACTCCAGGGTTTTAATGATTATCTATTTTTTCTCGATTCTCTATTTCGCAGAAGGACAGCGATGCTTATCGAATGCTGAAAGTAACTCTCCGAGCCAATTGACGCGCATTTGGCGAGCCTTCATCAACACTTGTATCTTCACCACGACCTTCGGTGTTCAGTCTTGATTTTTCAATACCAGCCTTAACCAGTACATCCGCTACAGCTTCTGCTCTTTTGGTTGAAAGCTTTTTGTTGTAATCCTCCGGACCTTTTTCATCAGCGTATCCCACCAAGTTGACATTGACACCTGGATTCTTTTTCATGTAAGTACGAAGAACATTGATGGCATCAGTAGCTCCTTTGTCAATTTCTGAACTATTGAAATCGAAGAAGATGTTCACATAACCTTCATTAATCAACTGCTCAATCATGTCAACTTCTTTGTTGCTCAGTCCATCAACCTTACTATCAAGTTCATCAACTCTTGTATTCAGCTTATCATCACCCTCCTGGACTTTCTTAGCATCTTCAGCACGAGACTTTTGAATCTGCTCTTCCAATGCTGCAATTCGCGAATCCAGCAGCGCAGCATACTCATCACCACGAACAAACCAGTCAGCATGGGTTTCGTTTTTTCCTAAATAATAGGAAATTCCAATGGTACCAGTAAAAACAAATGGTTCATCATTTCTCGTTACACGTCCATCGAATGTTCTGTTTTGCCGTCCATTGTAGCCCATGGAACCATCAATATTCAAACTTACCCGGTCTGACAATTTAGCCATTCCAGTAAAACCAGCCTTTGCAGTTCCGACGTGGTCACCATCTGAAATATTATCATAATCCAACCAACCCACTCCCAAACCAGCGTGAGCCAACAGGTTAAATGTTTGCGTCCAGGTCTCAAAATGCAGCAGACGCCCAACACCAACAACACCCTGAACATCAAACTGATACTGTTTGGTCGTAAAATCCATCAGGCCATCCTTTTCTTGGAAATTATTATACCCAAGCCCAGCTTTCACACCAAAAAACTCATTAAACATATATCTGGCACCCAGTTCGCCTGATAAGAAGTCGGGAGTAGCAGTTCCATACCCCGGAGCCATATTTCGGTAAGGCTTAGTTAAGCCAATACCAGCATCGATAGACCAGTGATTGAAATCGGGTTCGTCCGAATTGGCGTTTTGCGAGTAACTAACGCCAGAAACGAGAACCGCCAGTGCAATAAAAAGTAATTTTTTTCTCATAACTAAATTATTTATGTATTGTTTGTTGTAATTAAAAACTGTTCAATAATCGAACCATAAATCATCGAAAAACAAAAATTCAGCATTTTTGATTGCTTGATAGGCCCATATTATTAATAACCATAACAATGGCTTCTTACAAATATATGGTTTCATTTGGAAGTTGCCAATAGTAAAATTACGTTTTTTCTATTTTCTTGAGCATTTTACTCATTCATTTACAGACCATAAAAGAACCTATTTCAGCAATTTTTTATATTTAATTCGGGTTGGTCCTTCATCACCCAGTCGCTTTTTCTTGCTTTCTTCGTATTCCGAGTAACTACCTTCAAAGTAATAAACACGTGATTCACCCTCAAAAGCAAGAATATGAGTTGCAATCCGGTCGAGAAACCAACGGTCGTGTGAAATAACAACCGCACAGCCTGCAAAGTTTTCCAAACCTTCCTCTAAAGCCCGCAGTGTATTTACATCAATATCGTTGGTCGGCTCATCGAGCAGCAATACGTTACCTTCTTCTTTGAGGGCAATTGCCAAATGCAGCCGGTTCCGCTCTCCGCCCGATAACACTCCGCACTTCTTTTCCTGATCAGCCCCTGAAAAATTAAAACGTGAAACATAAGCCCTTGAATTAACCTGCCTGTTTCCCAGCTGCATAAGATCAGTTCCGCCCGAGATGACCTGATAGACTGTTTTATTTGGATCAATGGCAGCGTGCGACTGGTCAACGTACGCAATTTTAACTGTTTCGCCCACGTGGAACGTTCCCTTATCCGGTTCAAGCTGTTTCATAATCAACTTAAACAAGGTCGTCTTACCTGCGCCGTTGGGACCAATTACGCCCACGATCCCATTGGGGGGCAGCACAAATTCGAGGTCTTCGAAAAGCAAACGTTCACCAAATCCTTTTGCAACGCCATGAGCTTCAATCACCTTTTCACCCAAGCGAGGACCATTAGGAATGAAAATTTCAAGCTTTTCTTCCTTTTGTCTTGAATCTTCACTCATCAGTTGGTCATAGGCATTCAGACGGGCTTTGGCTTTAGCATGACGGGCTTTGGGAGCCATTCGTATCCATTCCAATTCGCGTTGCAAAGTCTTCTGTCGTTTTGACTGCTGCTTCTCTTCCTGAGCCAGTCGTTTCGATTTTTGCTCCAGCCATGAGGAATAGTTTCCTTTCCAGGGAATTCCTTCCCCTCGATCAAGCTCCAGTATCCAGCCAGCAACATTGTCCAGAAAGTAGCGGTCGTGGGTGATACAAATAACTGTTCCTTTATATTGCTGCAGGTGCATCTCAAGCCATTGGACCGATTCGGCATCCAAATGGTTGGTTGGCTCGTCCAAAAGTAACACGTCCGGTTCCTTCAACAATAACCGGCATAGAGCTACCCGACGCTGCTCTCCCCCCGAAAGTTCGCTCACCAACTGTTCGCCAGGAGGACATCGCAAGGCATCCATGGCTCGTTCCAATTTTGCATCCAGATTCCAGGCATCATAACGATCGATCTTCTCTTGCAACTTTGTTTGTTCAGCAATCAAGGCATCCATCTTATCCGGATCATCCAGCACCTCAGGTTCACCAAATTTCAAATTGACTTCTTCATAAGCTTTGAGCACATCAACAACCTCTTGCACACCCTCTTCAACCGTTTCCTTCACCGTCTTCGACCCGTCAAGATGAGGTTCCTGCTCTAAATAACCAACAGTATATCCTGAGGAGAATACAACTTCGCCTTGATACGACTTCTCCAATCCGGCGATTATTTTTAAAAGGGTCGACTTTCCAGAACCGTTTAAACCAATGATTCCAATCTTCGCTCCAAGGAAAAATGATAGCGAAATATCCTTCAGTACTTGTTTTTGAGGTGGAAAGGTTTTACTCACCCGGTACATTGAAAAAATTATCTTCTTATCGTCTGCCATTTTATGTATGTTTCAGTGTATTAAAATCCAAACCATTGAATCAGCTACCGTAAGCCAATTTCCAGTTAGCAAAAGTAAGGGAAATTCAAGACATATATCGCTAACTTTATCCGTGTATTTAATCGTTAAAATAAAAAGATTTGAAAATTCTAGTTGTAGACGATAATCCGATCAATCTCAAATTTTTATTCTATTCGTTAAGGAATGACTATGAAATTGACATGGCCAGTGGAGGTGATGAGGCTTTACGATTGACCAAAGCCACGAAGTACGATTTGATTCTGATGGATCTATGGATGCCGCTGATTGATGGGGCTGAGACAACCAGGCAAATACGGTCACTGAATAGCAATATCAACAACAACACGCCCATTATCTTTTGCACCACAAGCAGTGACGATACCGACAGAAAACGATGCTTAACATTTGGTGCCAACGACTATCTTGTCAAACCAATACAAGTTAATCTGCTGAAAGAAAAACTAGACCATTACCTGGCTTTTTGAAAGTCCGGGACTCTTGCATTCGTGAAAAAAAGAAGAGCTGACCCCAGGGTCAGCTCTTTCATTTTAGATCATTCTGATAAACATTACTATTGTGCTTTCTTCTCTTCGTCATCAGCTTTCGTCTCATCCTGCACGGGCTCTTCAGTTTTCACCTCCGTAGCAGCGGCTTCTTCCTTATTCGGTTCTGCAACGACTTCTTCAGCGTTGGTTTCTTCAACCACTTTTTCTACTTTCCCCGGAGCAGGAGTTACCGTAGTTTCCTTAGTTTTAGCACCACCGCGACGCGAACGACGCTTCTTCGGCTTATCTTCTTTAGCCGACAACAAGTTCTCGTTGTAATCAACCAATTCGATAATACACATTTCAGCATTGTCACCTAAACGATTGCCTGTTTTCAGGATACGGGTGTATCCGCCTGGACGCTCGCCTATTTTTTCTGCAACATCTCTAAAAAGTTCTGCCACTGCAGTTTTACTTTTCAACATACTGAAAACAATACGACGTGAATGAGTTGTATCATTTTTTGCTTTTGTAATAAGCGGTTCAACATACATCTTCAGTGCTTTAGCTTTTGCTACCGTTGTAGTAATCCGCTTATGAAAAATCAGTGAATTTGCCATATTTGACAGCATGGCCTTCCGATGAGCACTCTTCCTTCCAAGATGGTTGAATTTTTTATTATGTCTCATTTCTGCTTATTCCTTGTCAAGTTTATACTTACTTATATCCATTCCGAATGTCAGGTTCATGCCATTCAACAGGTCATCCAACTCAGTCAACGATTTTTTACCAAAGTTTCTGAACTTCAGCAAGTCGTTGCGATTGTATGTAACCAGTTCTCCCAAAGTTTCAACATCGGCTGCTTTCAAGCAGTTGAGCGCACGGACTGAAAGGTCCATGTCAACCAACTTTGTTTTTAACAGCTGACGCATGTGCAATACTTCTTCATCAAATTCTTCGTTTGCAAATTTCTCATCTGAATCCAATGTAATTTTTTCATCAGAGAAAAGCATAAAGTGATAAATCAGGATCTTTGCTGCTTCTTTTAAAGCATCTTTTGGGTGAATTGAGCCATCGGTACTGAGATCAAGAACCAACTTTTCGTAGTCAGTCTTTTGCTCAACACGATAGTTTTCAACGGCATACTTCACATTTTTAATTGGTGTGAAGATGGAGTCAATCGGAATTATACCAAACTCAGCATCTACAGGCTTATTCTCGGGGCTTGGAACATAACCTCGCCCTTTGTTGATTGTTAATTCCACCTGCAATTTAACATCAGCTTCCATCCGGCAAATTACCAATTCAGGATTAAGCACCCTGAATCCGGTCATAAACTTGTTGATGTCGCCAGCAGTAAATTTATCCTGACCACTAATTGAAATAGAAACTTTTTCGCTCTCAAAATCTTCAACTTCACGTTTAAAACGAATTTGCTTCAGATTCAAAATGATTTCAGTAACATCTTCCATCACTCCTTTAATGGTTGCAAATTCATGATCAACGCCATCGATTTTGAGGGTTGTTATTGCATAACCTTCCAAAGATGATAACAGGATCCGACGGAGAGCATTGCCGATTGTGATACCATAACCGGGCTCCAATGGACGAAATTCGAATTTACCGAATTTCTCATCAGATTCGACCATTATTACTTTGTCAGGTTTTTGGAACGCTAATATTGCCATAATAATACTGAGTAATTTATTATTTAGAATACAACTCTACAATCAGTTGTTCTTTGATATTTTCAGGAATTTCTTCCCGTTCAGGGCGATTTAAAAACTTACCGCTCATCTGAGCACCATCCCATTCCAACCAAGCGTATTTGTTGTAGCGGTGTGAATTCAAGGCACCAGAAATTACTTCCAATGATTTTGATTTTTCACGTACGCCAACGATATCGCCAGGACGCAGGTGGTATGAAGGAATATTCACCAATTCACCATTAACCGTGATGTGTTTATGGGTAACCAATTGTCGTGCACCTGCTCTTGAAGCGGCTAAACCAAGACGGAAAACGACGTTATCCAATCTTGCTTCCAGTAGCTGGAGTAGTACCTCACCGGTAATACCTTTGGATGCTGATGCTTTTTTAAACAGGTTTGAGAATTGCTTCTCCAATACACCGTAAGTATATTTCGCCTTTTGCTTTTCCATTAACTGAACACCGTATTCAGATTTTTTACGTCTGCGGCCAGTTTGCCCATGCATACCTGGCGGGTAGTTCTTTTTTTCAAGTACTTTGTCAGGTCCGAAAATTGGTTCACCAAATTTCCGTGCAATTTTTGTTTTGGGTCCTCTATATCTTGCCATTACTTTTCCGTTAAAAAATATTAAACACGTCTTCTTTTCGATGGGCGGCAACCATTGTGTGGCAATGGTGTCACATCAACGATTTCACTCACTTGAATACCCACACTGTTAATAGCTCGAATAGCGGATTCGCGACCGTTTCCGGGGCCTTTCACAAATACCTTTACTTTTCTGAGTCCGAGGTCATATGCAGTTTTTGCACATTCTTCAGAGGCTACCTGAGCAGCATAAGGTGTATTCTTTTTCGATCCTCTAAACCCTTTTTTACCTGCCGATGACCAAGAGATCACTTCTCCGTTATTATTGGTCAGGGAGATAATAATGTTATTGAATGAGGAATGAATATGCGCTTGACCGATAGCTTCAACAATAACAACTCTTTTCTTACTGGAACTTGTCTTTTTTGCCATAATTCTATTAATTATTTAGTGGCTTTTTTCTTATTAGCTACAGTTTTCTTTCTTCCTTTTCGTGTACGGGCATTGTTTTTAGTGCTTTGTCCGCGAACAGGAAGACCGATACGGTGGCGAATACCACGGTAACAACCGATATCCATCAGTCGTTTAATATTCAACTGGTTTTCAGACCGAAGTTCTCCTTCAACCTTGAAGCTTTCGTTAATGGTATTCCGGATAGCAGTGAATTGATCATCTGTCCAATCCTGTACTTTCAAGTTTGCATCAACGCCAGCCGTAGCAAGGACTTTGTTTGCACGACTACGGCCAATACCATAGACATAGGTCAGTGCAACTTCTCCTCTTTTATTATTAGGAATATCAACTCCAACAATACGAGCCATAAATAAATTTTTTACAAAGTTAATTAATTATCCCTGACGCTGTTTGAACTTTGGATTCTTTTTATTGATCACGTACAAACGGCCTTTTCTGCGTACAATTTTGCACTCGGCACTGCGCTTTTTTATGGATGTTCTTACTTTCATTATTTCGTACTTTAATTTTTATATCTAAAAGTAATCCTTCCTTTGGTTAAGTCGTAGGGAGACATCTCCACTTTGACTTTATCTCCTGGAAGAATTTTGATATAATGCATACGCATTTTACCAGAGATATGTGCAGTTATCACGTGCCCGTTTTCAAGTTCTACCCTGAACATGGCATTTGATAATGCTTCAATGATTGTTCCGTCTTGTTCTATCGAAGGCTGTTTTGCCATAAAAAATTTGAATTTTAAATTTTTCCTGCTTGCTTTTGTCCTGTTACATCATTGAACCTGCCCCGCCGGTACGTCCCTTTATGCGGCCCGATTTCATCAAACCATCATAGTGACGCATCAACAAATGACTTTCAATCTGCTGTAGCGTGTCTAAAACAACACCAACCAAAATCAACAACGAGGTCCCGCCGTAAAAGTAGGCAAACTGGGTGTTAATCCCGGCAATCATTGCAAAAGCAGGCAAAATAGTTACAATACCCAGAAAAATCGATCCGGGCAGTGTAATACGAGACATAACTGTATCCAAGAACTCAACGGTTCTTTTCCCGGGTTTAACCCCTGGAATGAACCCACCATTCTTCTTCATATCTTCGGCCATTTGAACCGGGTTAATTGTTATTGCCGTATAAAAATACGTAAACAATATGACCAGCACAAACTGAGTGAAGTTATACCAAAACCCGGTATGATCGGCAAATGCAGCCGCAAAGCCGCTCACACTTTCGGAACTGGTAAAACCGACCAGACTGATTGGAACGAACATGATTGCCTGCGCAAAGATAATTGGCATAACTCCGGCGGCATTCACTTTTAACGGGATATACTGACGAACTCCTCCGTATTGTTTGTTGCCTACAATTCGTTTGGCGTATTGTACCGGAATCCGACGGGTACCTTGTACCAGCAGGATTGTTAGCATAAACACCACGAATAAAACAACAAATTCAATGAGGAACATGACCATACCACCACCTTGTTGTTCGAGCCGGGAAATAAACTCAGCAAAAACAGCGAAGGGCAGGTTGGCAATAATACCGATCATGATAATCAGTGAGATCCCATTTCCTATTCCTTTATCGGTTATACGTTCTCCCAACCACATCACAAACATGGAACCGGCAGTCAGAATAACGGTCGATGTTACGGTGAACATCGCACCTCGCACTGCAAATGCCGAATCCGGTAATTGAAATGTTAAGTTGGCCAGATACGCTGGTGCCTGGAAAATCAGAATCACAACAGTCAGATAACGCGTTATCTGGTTGATTTTTCGTCTTCCTGATTCACCTTCTTTTTGTAATCGTTGGAAATATGGGACGGCTATTCCCATCAACTGAATCACAATCGAAGCTGAAATGTAAGGCATAATCCCTAAAGCGAAAATAGATGCGTTTGAGAATGCTCCCCCTGAAAACATGTCCAGTAACCCCAGCAACCCATCTGAAGTTTGGTTTTTCAATTCGCCCAGCTGTGCCGGGTCAATACCAGGTAATGCAACAAACGATCCTAATCGGTATATCAAAAGAAAGAATAGTGTAATTCCCAACCGGGACCTCAAGTCTTCAATCTTATAAATATTCTTTAGGGTTTCGATAAATTTTTTCATCAGGTTAGAGTGTTTCTATGGTTCCTTCTAGTTTTTCAATAGCAGTTTTGGCTGAATTTGAAAAAGCATGTGCTTTCACTTCCAATTTCAGCGTCAATTCGCCATTTCCTAAAATCTTTATGCGGTCGTTTTTATCAGCCAGACCGGCATCAATGAATGTTTGCACATCAATAGCAGAAAGATTTTTTTTCTCTGCCAGTTTTTGCAAAGCATCCAGGTTGATGGCTTTATATTCTACCCTGTTTATGTTTTTAAATCCGAACTTGGGTACCGCGCGTTGCAAAGGTAGTTGACCACCTTCGAACCCTCTGGTACGGCTATATCCTGATCTTGACTGTGCTCCTTTATGACCTCTGGTAGATGTACCACCACGTCCGGAACCTTGGCCACGACCAATACGCTTGTCTTTTTTTACGGATCCTGCTGCAGGTTTAAGATTACTTAAATCCATAATTTTTAGCTTAAACTATTTTAAATTTCTTCAACTTTCACCAAATGGTTCACTTTGTTGACCATCCCCAAAATTTGAGGCGTAGCTTCTTTTTCTACAAAGTGATTCAACTTTTTAATTCCAAGTGCTTCAATCGTCGCTTTCTGCACTTTGTTGGAACCAATTTTGCTTTTTACTTGTGTGATTCTAATCTTAGCCATAGTTCCTATCCTTTAAATACTTTTTCTAAAGAAACTCCACGGTGCTCGGCAACAGTATGGGCATCTCTCAGTTCGAGTAATGCATTAAACGTTGCTTTAACCAGGTTATGAGGGTTAGACGATCCTTTTGATTTTGCAAGGATGTCGTGTACGCCAACACTTTCAAGAACCGCGCGCATCGCACCACCGGCTTTTACTCCGGTACCTGATGTTGCTGGTTTTAAGAAAACGCGGGCACCACCAAATTTAGCAATTTGCTCATGAGGGATTGTTCCTTTGTGAACCGGAATTTTGACTAAATTCTTTTTTGCAGCATCAATTCCTTTTGCAATCGCGGTAGTTACTTCGCTCGCTTTACCAAGTCCCCATCCAACAATTCCGTCTTCGTTTCCGACAACAACGATTGCTGAAAAGCTGAAAGTTCTACCCCCTTTGGTTACTTTGGTTACGCGGTTAATTGCAACCAATCGGTCCTTAAGTTCAATGTCAGTTGTTTTGACTTTCTTAATACTTCCTGCCATAATCATTAAAATTTAAGGCCACCTTCACGGGCAGCTTCAGCTAATTGTTTTACTCTACCGTGATACAAATATCCGTTACGATCGAACACAACGTTTTCAATGCCGGCTGCTTTCGCTTTCTCAGCCAATGCTTTTCCAACTAATGCGGCCTGCTCAGTTTTGTTGCCTTCTTTTTCGCTGATTTCTTTATTCAATGAAGAGATTGAAAGCAAAGTTGTGCCGTCCATATCGTTAACCAATTGGGCGTAAATTTGCTTGTTACTTCTGTAGACACTCAAACGAGGTCTTTCCGAAGTTCCGGAAACAATCTTCCGGATTCTCTTCTTAATTCTATATCTTCTTTGTTGTTTCGTTAAAGCCATGGTTTCAAATTTTACTATTTAGCAGAGGCTGATTTACCAGCTTTACGTCTTAATTCTTCACCGACAAACTTCACACCTTTTCCTTTGTATGGTTCGGGTGCTCTGAATGAGCGTATTTTTGCAGCTACCTGGCCGACCAACTGTTTGTCACAGCTTTTCAAAGTTACAATCGGATTGTTTCTTTTATCGGTTACAGCTTCAACCTTTACTTCATCAGGAAGATTGAGGTACGTGTGGTGAGAGTGTCCCAGCACGAGGTCCAACAACTGGCCCTGGCTTTCGGCACGATAACCTACACCCACAAGTTCCAACTTAATTTCGTAGCCTTCATTCACTCCAACAACCATGTTATTGATTAATGAACGGTAAAGTCCGTGCAGGGCACGGTGTCTTTTCTGCTCAGTTGGACGTTTTACAACAACCTGATTGTCTTCAACGGCTACTTCAATTTCGGGGTCTACCTTTTGCGAAAGCTCACCGAGTTTTCCTTTAACGCTAACCACATTTTCGCTGGTCACATTAATAGTCACTCCGGCTGGTATTTCGATTGGTAATTTACCTATCCTTGACATTACTCCTCCTCCTTATTAATAAACGTAACATAAAACTTCACCACCTATGTTCAAAGTGCGCGCTTCCTTATCGGAAATCACTCCTTTTGAGGTAGATAAAATTGCAACTCCCAAACCATTTAGTACGCGAGGAATGTTTTCGCTGTCGCAATACTGTCTCAATCCTGGCTTACTGATTCGCTTGATTGATTTAATGGCTGGCTGTTTGGTTTCAGGATGATATTTCAGCGCAATTTTTATGTTGCCTTGAAAATTAACATCATCTTCAAACTTGTAGTTCAAAATGTACCCTTTATCTTTTAAGATTTTGGTAATTTCCTTTTTTATGTTTGAAGCAGGAATATCAACTACGCGATGTTTTGCTGCCTGAGCATTGCGCACGCGAGTCAAATAATCTGCTATCGGGTCTGTAATTTTACTCATTACTTTTGTAATTAAATTTTACCAACTTGCTTTTTTTACACCCGGAATCAGGCCTTCTGAGGCCATTTCGCGGAAGTTAATCCTGCTAACTCCGAATTGGCGCATGTAGCCTTTTGGACGTCCGGTTAATTTACAACGGTTGTGCATGCGTACCTTCGATGAGTTCTTAGGTAGTTTCTGCAAACCTTCATAATCACCTTCTGCTTTGAGCCTGGCCCTTTTTTCGGCGTATTTTTCAACAAGTTTTGCCCTTTTTACTTCGCGGGCTTTCATTGATTCTTTAGCCATAACTTAGTTCTTTTTTACGTTTTTAAAAGGTAAACCTAACTCTTTCAACAAGGCAAAACCTTCTTCATCCGTGTCAGCAGAGGTTACAAAAGTAATGTTCATACCGTTAATACGGTTGACCTTGTCAATGTTGATTTCAGGAAAAATGATTTGTTCAGGAATTCCAAGGGTGTAATTGCCCTGTCCGTCCATTTTACTCTCAATACCTCTAAAGTCACGAATACGTGGCAGTGAGATGTTGATTAGCCTTTCAAGAAATTCGTACATTCTTTCTTTTCTCAATGTCACGCGGACACCGATCGGCATTTTTTTCCTCAGTTTAAAGTTGGAGATGTCCTTCTTCGATTTGGTTTGGACTGCTTTTTGGCCGGCAATCATTGTCATTTCCTCTGTGGCAACTTCAATGATTTTCTTATCGGCGATAGCAGCTCCAACACCTTGGTTCAGAACAATTTTCTCCAATTTCGGAACCTGCATAACAGATTTATAGTCGAACTCCTTGGTTAAAGCAGGAATGACTTCTTCCGAATATTTCTTCTTAAGTGTTGGTGTATAAGCCATTACTTAATCTCCTCTCCAGATTTTTTAGAATAACGTACTAGTTTACCATTGCTTCCGAGCTTACGACCAATGCGTGTTTTTCCTCCGTTCTTCGGATCGACATGCATGAGGTTCGACAGGTGGATTGGTGCTTCCTTTTCAACAATACCACCCTGCGGATTCTCCGCATTTGGTTTGGTATGTTTTTTTACCATATTAACACCCTCCACAATTGCTCTGGTTTTTTCCCGAACTACTTCGAGAACTTTGCCTTGCTGACCTTTATAGTTTCCGGCAATAACAACAACGGTGTCACCTTTTTTAATGTGTAATTTTGTCTGCATTTTGTTTAATTTATGCATTAAAGCACTTCAGGTGCAAGCGAAATAATTTTCATGTTTTTATCACGAAGTTCCCTTGCAACAGGGCCAAAAATACGGGTTCCGCGCATTTCACCAGTATTGTTCAATAAAACGACAGCATTGTCATCGAAACGGATATAAGATCCATCCGGACGACGTACTTCCTTTCTAGTGCGAACAACGATGGCTTTAGACACAGTTCCTTTTTTCATATCACTACCAGCGACTGAACTTTTTACAGTTACAACCACTTTATCGCCAATTGATGCGTAACGTTTTTTTGTACCGCCCAAAACGCGGATACAAAGAACTTCTCTCGCACCACTATTATCGGCAACTGCACATCTTGATTCCTGTTGTATCATGATTACTTAGCTCTTTCAATAATTTCAACTAATCTCCAGCGCTTACTTTTACTTAAAGGTCTTGTCTCCATGATCTTTACAGTATCTCCAACGCTGCAAGTGTTTGTTTCGTCATGGGCGTAAAGTTTGGTTGTCTTATTCACGAATTTTCCGTAAATAGGGTGCTTTTCTTTTCGCTTCACTGCAACAACAATACTTTTTTCCATACTGTCGCTTACAACAACACCGATACGCTCTTTTCTCAGATTTCTTGCTTCCATTGACTACAAATTAATTCTGATTTTGATTCAATTCCCTCTGACGTCTAATGGTCTGAAGGCGTGCAATGTTCTTGCGGGTTTCCTTGATTTTCATCGGGTTATCCAGCGGAGAAACTGCATGATTCATATTTAGACGCGCCAAGGTCTCTTTTTCCAACTGGATTCTCTCCAGGATTTCCTTGTCTGTTAATTCTTTAATTTCAGATGCTTTCATCATTAATCTTCTTTAATAGATTCAACAAAGTCACGTCTAACAACAAACTTCGTAGTAACCGGCAGTTTTTGTGCGGCCAAACGTAAGGCTTCTTTTGCCATTTCGAATGGAACGCCATCGGCTTCGATTAAAATACGACCCGGGGTTACCGGAGCTACGAATGCTTCAGGAGCACCTTTACCTTTACCCATCCTTACTTCGGCTGGTTTTTTGGTAATAGGTTTATCTGGGAAAATACGGATCCAAATTTGACCCTGACGTTGCATGTGACGGGTTACCGCAACCCTGGCCGCCTCGATTTGACGGCCGGTAAGCCATGAACTTTGCAACGATTTTATACCAAAAGATCCGAATGCCAGTTCTGTACCCCTTTGGGCATTCCCTTTCATTCTTCCTTTTTGTACTCTTCTAAATTTTGTCTTTTTCGGCTGTAACATCCTTTTTCAATTAAAAGGTTTTCGAATTATTTTCTTCTCTTTTTGAAACCGCCACTTCTTCCGCCGCCACGAGGACCACCAGGAGCACCTTGTGTGTTCTTCTGTCCCAGGTTTGGAGAAAGGTCGCGTTTTCCGTAGACTTCGCCTTTACAAATCCAAACTTTAACACCGATTAAACCGGTTTTTGTTAAAGCTTCTGCCAAAGCGTAATCAATATCAGCTCTCAGCGTGTGCAAAGGAGTACGACCGTCTTTATACATTTCAGAGCGCGCCATTTCAGCACCGTTCAAACGACCGGATACCATAATTTTGATTCCTTGCGCACCCATTCTCATAGTAGAGGCTATAGCCATTTTGGTAGCACGACGGTAGGCGATTTTCCCTTCAATCTGACGTGCAACGTTGTTGGCCACAATACGGGCATCGAGTTCAGGTCTTTTAATCTCGAAGATATTGATCTGAACTTCTTTGTTGGTGATCTTTTTCAACTCCTCTTTCAATTTGTCGACTTCCTGACCACCTTTGCCAATAATAATACCGGGTCTTGAGGTGTGAACGGTAATGGTAATCAGCTTCAAGGTTCTTTCGATAATAATCCTTGAAATACTTGCTTTGGCCAAACGGGCGTTCAAGTATTCACGGATCTTAGTATCTTCAACCAGCTTGTCACCATAGTCGTTTCCACCGAACCAGTTGGAATCCCATCCGCGGATGATTCCTAAACGATTACTGATTGGATTAACTTTCTGTCCCATGTATTACTATTTATTCGTTTTCAGTTTCTACATTTTTACTATCAACGCAAAGTGTTACGTGGTTCGAACGTTTGCGGATCCGGTGCGCACGTCCTTGCGGAGCGGGACGCAGACGCTTTAAAATGCGTCCTGAATCAACAGCTATTGTTTTCACGTACAAGTTGCTTTCCTCCAAACGAGTTCCCTCGTTTTTAGCCTGCCAGTTTGCAATGGCCGACATCAACAGTTTTTCAACTTTGCGTGAAGCTTCTTTTGACGAAAACTTCAAAACATCCAACGCCCGGTTTACTTCCATTCCGCGAACCATGTCGGCTACAAGCCTCATTTTTCTTGGAGAAGTTGGGCAGTCTTTTAGTACCGCAAAGTATTGTGATTTCCGAGCTTCTTTCAGCTCAATTGCTCGATTTCTTTTTCTAGCACCCATCGTAATTTCTTTTAAAAGTTAATGAGAATCTCATGCCTTAGCGTTTGTTTCCGGCATGTCCCCTAAAAGTTCTTGTAGGTGCAAATTCGCCTAGCTTATGGCCAACCATGTTTTCGGTTACATATACCGGAATGAACTTATTCCCATTATGAACTGCGATGGTGTGCCCTACAAAGTCGGGAGAGATTACTGATGCTCTGGCCCAAGTCTTAATGACTGACTTTTTACCTGCTTCATTCATTGCGTCAACTTTTTTCTCAAGCTTATAGGCAATGAATGGGCCTTTTTTTAGTGAACGACTCATATCCTACTCCTTTAATTATTTCTTGCGTTTTTCTACAATGTACTTATTGGAAGCTTTCTTCTTAGACCGGGTTTTGAAACCTTTTGCTAACAAGCCTTTGCGTGAACGGGGATGTCCTCCTGAAGAGCGGCCTTCACCACCACCCATTGGGTGATCAACCGGGTTCATAACGACACCACGTACGCGTGGTCTTCTTCCTAACCAACGTGAACGACCTGCTTTACCAGATCTTTCCAGGTTGTGTTCTGTATTTCCAACAGTTCCAACTGTAGCTTTGCAAGTAACGAGTACCATTCGGGATTCCCCTGAAGGTAATTTTACAATTGCATACTTTCCTTCTCTTGAGGTCAACTGTGCATATGTTCCTGCACTTCGCACCATAACGCCACCTTGTCCAGGTTGAAGCTCAATGTTGTGTACAATAGTACCCAGAGGAATTTCTTTAAGTGGAATTGAGTTTCCTACTTCAGGAGCGACACCGGTTCCGCTTAATACTGTCTGTCCAACTTGTAATCCGTTGGGAGAAAGTATATACCGTTTTTCACCGTCGGCGTATACCAACAGTGCAATACGGGCTGTGCGGTTTGGGTCGTACTGAATAGACTCTACACGTGCAGGGATACCGTCTTTCTCGCGTTTAAAATCGATCGCACGATATCTCTTCTTGTGCCCTCCACCTATATACCTCATTGTCATGCGTCCCTGGCTGTTACGGCCACCGGACTTTTGCATGGGCTTCAACAATGATTTCTCAGGCGTTGATGCAGTAATGGTATCAAACGCGCCAATAATCTTGTGCCTTTGACCCGGAGTAACTGGTTTTAATTTTCTTACTGCCATTTCCTATAATTAAATATTACTGTAAAAATCAATTGTATCTCCTTCTACCAATGTAATCACAGCTTTTTTGTAAGCTGAAGTTTTTCCCTTAATGACCCCTGCTTTGGTATAGCGGCTTTTATTCTTGCCTCCATAAATCATGGTATTAACGGAAGTTACACCTACATTGTACAGTTCTTCAACTGCTTTCTTAATTTCCTGTCTGCCCGCATCTTTACGAACGACAAATCCATAACGGTTGAACTTTTCGCCCTGTTCCGTCATCTTTTCTGTTACTATGGGTTTTATCAAAATATCCATTATTTATCCCCCTTAAATCTTAAACTGTTCTTCGATTTTGCCTACCGAACTTTCAAAAAAGATCACCTTGCTAGCGTTCATTATCTGATAAGTGCTTAATTCTGAAGCAGTTACAACAGAAACACCGTCTAAATTTCTGGAGGACAAATATATATTTTTATTTTCGTCCGGTAAAACGAAAAGAGACTTTTTATTGGTAATTTTCAGATTATTACTGAGTGCTACCATCTCCTTTGTTTTCGGAACTTCCAGGCTGAAATCCTCCAAAATCAAAATATCGCTTGCCTTGGCTTTGTAACTCAATGCTGACTTACGCGCCAACGCTTTTACTTTTTTATTCAATTTGAAGCCATAGTTTCTTGGACGAGGTCCGAAAACACGACCACCACCACGGAAAAGTGGAGATTTGATGCTCCCGGCACGTGCTGTACCGGTACCTTTTTGCTTTTTAATTTTTCTTGTGCTTCCAACAACTTCACCACGTTCGGTTGCAGAATGAGTTCCTTGACGCTTGTTGGCCAGGTACTGTTTTACATCAAGATAAATCGCATGGTCGTTTGGCTCGATACCGAAGATTTGGTCTTCTAAACCAACCATTCTTCCGGTTTCTTTTCCTGTTTTATCTAATACTTGTACTTCCATTACTGATTAATTATTACAAATGATCCTTTTGCGCCAGGAATTGATCCTTTAACAACTAATAGGTTACTTTCAGGAATGACTTTCAAAACCTTCAGGTCTTCAATTGTCTTTTGCGCGCCACCGGTCCGACCAGCCATGCGCATTCCTTTAAATACTCTGGAAGGGTAAGAAGAGGCACCAAGCGAACCAGGAGCTCTCAGACGGTTGTGCTGACCGTGAGTGGCATCGCCCACCCCACGGAAGTTGTAACGCTTCACAACGCCCTGAAAACCTTTTCCTTTGGTTATGCCGGTTATATCAACCCAACTACCTTCTTCGATTACATCAACAGTAATGGTATCACCAAGTTTGTAATCTTTTTCGAAGTCTTGAAACTCGACGACTTTGCGCTTTGGATCGGTTCCAGCTTTCTGGAAATGACCAAATTCAGCTTTGGTGGTGTTTTTTTCTTTCTTATCACCAAATGCTAGCTGAAAAGCGTTGTAGCCATCGGTTTCTGCCGTTTTCACTTGTGTGACAACACAAGGTCCGGCTTCAATCACAGTGCATGGAATATTTTTTCCCTCAACACTGAATACGGATGTCATTCCGATTTTTTTACCGATTATTCCTGCCATTTTTTTTGTTTTTACAGGTTATCAAACTTTAATTTCTACTTCAACACCGCTTGGCAATTCAAGCTTCATTAAGGCGTCGATAGTTTTAGCCGTTGAGCTGTAAATGTCGATCAAACGTTTGTATGAAGACAACTGAAATTGCTCGCGTGATTTTTTGTTCACGAACGTTGAACGCAACACTGTAAAAACACGGTTGTGGGTTGGAAGCGGAATTGGTCCGCTCACAACTGCACCGGTTGTTTTAACAGTCTTGACGATCTTTTCAGCCGACTTGTCCACCAAGTTGTGATCGTACGACTTCAGCTTAATTCTGATCTTTTGACTCATGATGAGATAAAATAATTATTTTATAATAATTCTACTTTTCCTTGCATTTCCTCAAGTACTTTCACTGCCAATTGCTTTGGCACTTCTTCGTAGTGTGAGAACTCCATTGAAGAAGTCGCACGACCTGAAGAAAGTGTTCTCAACACAGTCACGTAACCAAAGATTTCTGAAAGTGGCACCGTGGCTTTAATGACCCTGGCTCCCGCTTTTTCATGCATCCCGGCTACTTGTCCGCGTCGACGGTTCAAGTCACCAATAATATCACCCATGTATTCTTCAGGGGTTACAATCTCAGACTTCATAATTGGCTCAAGCAATTTCGGGCCAGCTTTTGAAGCTGCGCTCTTGAATGCCTGACGGGCACAGATTTCGAATGACAACTGGTCAGAGTCAACGGCGTGGAATGAACCATCCAGCAACTCAACCTGCAAACTATCCAGCTGGAATCCAGCCAACGGACCGTTCAACATCGCTGTTTGGAAACCTTTTTGTACAGAAGGAATAAATTCTTTCGGAATCCGTCCTCCTTTTACACTGTCAATAAATGTCAACCCTTCTTTGCCTTCTTCAGCAGGACCAACCTTAACAATGATATCAGCGAATTTACCACGACCACCCGATTGCTTTTTGAATACCTCGCGCAATTCAACTGTTTGGCTAATGGCTTCTTTGTAAGCAACCTGAGGTTTACCCTGGTTACATTCAACTTTGAATTCACGTTTCAAGCGGTCGATGATAATTTCGAGGTGAAGCTCACCCATACCACGGATAACCGTTTGGCCCGATTCTTCGTCAGTGTTTACCTTGAATGTTGGATCTTCTTCGGCCAGTTTAGCCAATCCCATTCCAAGTTTATCTAAGTCTTTTTGCGTTTTTGGCTCCACGGCGATACCAATTACCGGCTCCGGAAAATCCATGCTCTCCAGCGTAATCGGGTGTTTCTCAGAACACAAGGTATCCCCTGTACGAATATCTTTGAAACCTACTGCGGCACAAATATCACCCGCTTCGATCACATCTTTCGGGTTTTGCTTGTTGGAGTGCATTTGGTAAAGACGGGAGATCCGTTCTTTTTTACCTGTTCTCGTATTGTAAACTGTAGAACCAGCATCAATCTTCCCGGAGTACACTCGGATAAAGCACAAGCGGCCAACATATGGGTCGGTAGCAATTTTAAAAGCCAAAGCAGCCAAAGGCTCCTCATCATCTGCATGACGAATCACTTCTTTACCTGTATCAGGATTGATGCCAATCAATTCGCCTTTATCAAGCGGGCTTGGCAAAAATTCAACAACGGCATCCAACAAACGCTGCACCCCTTTGTTTTTAAACGCTGATCCGCACATCATTGGAACAATAATTTGCTTCAGCGTTCCCTGGCGAATCACAGAACGCAACTCATCGGGAGTAATTGATTCCGGATCGTCGAAATAACGTTCCATCAGCGCGTCGTCAAGTTCAGCAACTGATTCAACCATTTTTTCGCGGTATTCTAAAGCGAGCTCCATCAAGTCGGCAGGAATTTCCTCCAAACGGTAGTCTACGCCCAATGTTTCATCTTCATACCAACGAATGGCTTTCATTTCAATGAGGTCAATCACACCTTCGAATTTCTCTTCGGCACCGATTGGAATTTGAATTGGAACCGGGTTGGCCCCCAATTTTTCACGAACTTCGCCAACTACATTAAAGAAGTCAGCACCTGAACGGTCCATTTTATTAACGAAACCAATTCGTGGGACACCATATTTTTCGGCCTGACGCCAGACTGTTTCCGACTGAGCCTCAACACCACTAACCGCGCAAAACAAAGCTACAGCACCATCCAGAATACGCAATGAACGCTCTACCTCAACAGTAAAGTCAACGTGTCCCGGAGTATCGATGATGTTAATTTTATAATCCTTTTCAGCATGTTTCCAGAAGGTAGTTGTTGCAGCCGAAGTAATCGTAATACCCCGTTCCTGCTCTTGCTCCATCCAGTCCATCGTGGCAGCACCGTCGTGTACCTCTCCAATTCGGTGCGTAATTCCGGTATAATACAGGATACGCTCCGATGTCGTGGTTTTACCGGCATCAATGTGAGCCATGATGCCGATGTTTCTTGTATATCTTAAATCTTTTGTTGCCATGTTAATAAACCAATATTCTAATCCTTATATAAAAAAATGAACCAATTGAATGGTTCTTTTTAAAACCTAAAGTGTGCGAATGCACGGTTTGCTTCAGCCATCCGGTGTGTATCTTCTTTCCGTTTGACAGCGCCTCCTTCATTATTGTATGCAGCCTGAATTTCAGCAGCCAACTTGTCTGCCATAGACTTTCCGGAGCGCTTACGAGCAAATAGGATTAAGTTTTTGATAGAAACTGCCACTTTTCTTTCGGGACGAATTTCCATGGGAACCTGGAAGGTAGCACCTCCAACGCGGCGGCTTTTTACTTCTACTGCCGGAGTAATATTCTCCAAGGCTTTTTTCCAGATGTCGAGTGAAGTTAGCTCATCGTTTTTCATACGTGAATCAACGATATCAAGAGCATCGTAGAAAATTTGGTAAGCAACGGTCTTTTTACCGTGCTGCATCATGTCGTTCACAAATCGTGTAACAAGAACGTCGTTAAATTTAGGATCGGGTAAGATAATCCTCTTCTTTGGTTTCGATTTTCTCATCGTATTTCTTCTTTAGTGTTATTCGAATTGGTTGTCTAATCGATTTGGAGCTTCAGTTCATCCCGATCTATCGGGACTCATTTACTCAACCAAACCACTATAAAGCGGTCAATTCACAAATTTATTTTTTCGGTCTTTTCGTACCGTATTTAGAACGTCTCTGTGTGCGTCCTTCAACACCTGCAGTATCCAATGCACCGCGCACCAAGTGGTAACGAACCCCAGGCAAGTCTTTTACCCTGCCGCCGCGCACCAACACGATGGAGTGCTCTTGCAAGTTATGGCCTTCACCCGGAATGTAGGCATTCACTTCTTTTTGGTTGGTCAACCTCACCCTGGCCACTTTACGCATGGCTGAGTTTGGTTTTTTAGGTGTCGTCGTGTAAACACGAACACAAACACCTCGTTTTTGAGGACAGGCATCCAAAGCACGAGACTTACTTTTCTCTACTTGTACGGTGCGTCCTTTTCTTACTAATTGTTGAATCGTTGGCATACAACTATTTAATTAATCATTAATATTTTTGCAAAATGGACTGCAAAGGTATTGAAAATTCAATAAAATCAATGCGTTCCCACTGCGTTTTTGACAGAATCCTCCAAAAACGGCAGGCAAAAGTACTAATTTTCAGAAAATAACAATAGCTTTCACTACTGTTTTTTCTTTTTTTTCAGATAATTAAACAAAGGTCTCAATTTGCTCCGGTTACCTTTTCCTTCAAAATTGATTTGATTGGATTGAAGAAACGTTGGATCAGGCGAAGGTCTTCGGTAATAATCTCAGCGTCACCTTTCATTTCCTGACTAAAATTTAGCGGGATGTCGTAGTTTGTTTTCAAATTTTGGGGAAGATCAATCTCTGCGATGTAGTTGTCGTTTGAAGGCACCAGCGAAATCGACTTGACCGATCCGCGCA
The DNA here is from genome assembly GCF_963974515.1 of uncultured Sunxiuqinia sp. Classification (GTDB taxonomy): domain Bacteria; phylum Bacteroidota; class Bacteroidia; order Bacteroidales; family Prolixibacteraceae; genus Sunxiuqinia. Next base: position 31,479 of record NZ_CAXBDD010000029.1, read on the forward strand.
CCATGCCATACTCCATGTAGGGAAAATTGTCGAAACGAATATTTACGACCTGCCCGGCCTTTACTTTTCCGGCACCACGCAGCGGCAATGTTACCCGGCCAATAATTTTGCTTTCACTCTCGGGAACAACTGTAAAAACAATGTCATCGCTTTTTACCTGTTGATTTTTGCTCCAAAAATTGGTGAACGTAACCTGCCCTTCAATAGGTGTTTTCAGCACAAACGCTTGATTCCAGTATGTCAGTCGGCTTTTTAGCACATTCAGGGCCTCAATCAACTGCGATTGCAACTGGCGCTTTTGATCCTCAAACTCCTTTTCAGCTCCTATAATTTCCTGCTGCAGCTGAATAATCTCCTTCTGCGTTTCGGCCAGGTTAGTCCGTGCTCCGTTAAACGTGTATTTCTTCTGAAGCAAAGCCGACTCCGACGCTTTGTAGTCCACCAGCGAAAGTACCTCACGCACATACAAGCCCGAATCGCGCTTAAACTGTTCGTAGGCGATCTCGTATTCATTCTCCAGGATCTGGCGCTGGGTCCACAACCGATCGTAGTATATTTTCTGCATGTGCTCCTGTTCGCGCAACGAAGCAATCTTTTGCGGATAGAAATTCAGCCGTATAAAACTGATGTAATTATTATACAGGCGTAAGAAGGAAGAAAAGTCGGCCTGAATATCACCCAGCCGAAAGTCCGGCTTCAGTACTTTATAATATAAGGTATCAAAGGTGATGAAAAAACCCTCCAGCGATTCGAGTTCCTTTTCCAGCCTGAACACATCCTCATAATCGGCAGCATTTTCAAGAATCGCGATCAATTGATCCTTTCTTACCGTATCATTGTCCTGCACAAATAAGTGGTCAATTTTTCCGGTATTGCGTGCTACAATGTGGGCGGGTGGATTCTCCGAAAGCACCACAATACGCGCCCGGATAATATCGGGATAATGGAAAACCCAAGAGCCCAGCAGCAGAAGCACCACGAAAATCAGGATCATGGTCAGTCCGCTGCGCAACAACCACGATGGCGATTTTCCGATGATCTCTTGCACCTCGTCACTTCTGATTTCTATGTTGTCGTTTTGCGGCATATTTGTTTTGTTTGGACGCAGATTTTTATGATTTGGTATGTTTGTTTATGATCTTGTTTTCACTACCCTTTTGTCTCCGTATAAATCATTTTAAATCGTTCGAATCTGTGCCTCCCCCTCCCTGTGTCTAATCACTAACTTCCCAGTTCCAGCTGGTTTTTCACCAAATGATAGTACGCCCCTTTGTTCGCTGTCAGTTCAGCATGCGTGCCGAGCTCTACAATCCGCCCCTGATCGAGTACCACGATCTGATCGGCATTTTTCACCGTGCTTAGCCGGTGTGCTACCACCACCACTGTCTTTCCTTCATACACGCGGTTCAGGTTTTCCATGATCACTTTTTCGTTGTTGGCATCCAGCGCATTGGTTGCCTCATCAAAAAACAGGTAGTCTGGATTTTTATAGATCACCCGTGCAATCAATATTCGCTGTCTCTGCCCCTGGCTTAGTCCGTGCCCATCCTGCCCGATCTTGGTGTTGTAGCCCAATGGCAAGCTTTCCACAAAATCCTGGATATTGGCCGTTTTCACCGCAAACAGCAACTTTTCCTTATCCACATGCTCGTGTCCCACCACAATATTATTCACAATGGTATCCGAGAAAATAAACCCATCCTGCATCACAGCTCCCACTTTGGTGCGCCACCACTGTTGCGAAAAGTTTTTCAGATCGGTGTCTCCCACACGAATCTTTCCCGAAACCGGCGGATAAAATCCCAGCAGCAGCTTCACCAAAGTTGTTTTCCCACTTCCACTGGTTCCAACGATCGCCGTCAGTTTTTTCTCCGGAATATTCAAGTTGATCTGGTCCAGCACTTTGGCCGAATGCGGCCCTTCGTACTGAAAAACCAGGTCGGAGATGACAATGGTGCGCTCGGCTGGCATGGTATTGATGCGCGGATCATCTTTCTTCTCCTCATCGTCTTTCTTGTGAATTTCGCCCAACCGCTCCAGGCTGATCTTGGCATCCTGTGCCAAATGCATGAAGTTGATCAAATCGGACAAGGGAGCATTCAGCTGCCCAATGATGTATTGCACGGCCAGCATCATCCCCAGCGTCATGTTCCCGTTCAGCACTGCCATGGCCGCCAGCACCGTGATCACAATATTTTTGGTTTCATTGATAAAAACCGAACCTGCTTGCTGGTACTGGTCAACAGACAAATTTTGCACGTTGACCCGAAACAATCGCGCCTGAATGCGCTCCCACTCCCAACGCTTTTGCTTTTCGTAGTTATTCAGCTTGATTTCCGGCATGCCGTTGATCAACTGGATCAACATGCCCTGGTTTTCGCTCAACTGCGTAAACTTCTTGTAATCGAGTTGCCGCCGCTTTTGCATGAAGAGGTAGACCCAAATCACATACAACACCGAGCCCACAACAAACACCAGCAAGATTTTCCAACTGTAAATGGCCAGCACAATCCCAAAAATGACCAGGTTGAAGAGCGAAAACAGTACGCTGAGGGTTTGCGTGGTCAGAAAGCGCTCAATCCGTCGATGATCCTGGATGCGCTGCATCAGGTCGCCAATCATTTTGGTATCGAAAAAGCCGATGGGCAGCTTCATCAACTTAATCAGGAAATCGGAAATAATGGAGATGTTGATCCGGGTACTGATGTGCAACAAAATCCACGATCGCACAAAGTCGACCGACATTTTGCCAATGAACAACATCATTTGGGCCGCCAGCACCAGGTAGATAAACCCCAGATCCTGGTTGTTGATTCCCACGTCGACGATGCTTTGGGTCAGGAAAGGAAAGATGAGCTGGATGATGCTCGCAGCCAGGAAACCGATCATCAGCTGCCCCACCAGGCGTCGGTGCGGCCTGACGTATCGCCACAGAAACGCGAAACCCGTTCGGTCGGTCACTTCATCGTCCTGGTCGTAAAATGCCGGCGTTGGCTGCAACATCAGGCAAATACCTTTTTCTTCGCCGGCCGTCATAGTAGCCAGCCAGTGCTTCTTAAACTCCTGCTCGCCGTATTTCACCAGGCCAAAAGCCGGGTCCGCCACATACACCTTGTCTTTTTTCACCTCGTACACCACCACAAAATGATTCTGGTCCCAGTGCACGATACACGGCTTGGGAACATCCTTCACCAGTTGGGCGTAGGTAACCTTGGTTCCCAGGCTTCGCATGCCAATGGCTTCGGCCGCATCGCTGATGCCCAGCAGGGAAACCCCCTCGCGCGAAATGTGCGATTGCTCCCGTAAATAATTCAAATTGAAGTTGCGCCCGTAAAATTTGGCGATCATCCGCAGGCAGGTCGGCCCGCAATCCATGGCGTCAGGTTGCTTATAATGAGGAAAACGAGGCATAGCACATATTTACACCCTAAAAATAAGGGAAATCGGCGTTCGTGCGCCTGACCAACTGTTTAGTTATCCACAATTGTTCGTTAATAGCCTTACCCGCGATGCGTCCTAATTCCCGCCTGATGCACCGGAACAACCGCCCGATATAGCGGAATGACCTCTCGATGAATCAGAATAACTGCCTGACGTATCTGAAATAAGTGCCTTCATTCTAACACACCTTACTGCCAACACAGCCTTCAATCAGTAAAAACCAAACCATTCAATCGGTATAGCCCAAAAATCTTCTCATATAAAAAAATACAACACTTCGATCGGTTATCTTTTCAGAAAACATTTTTATAACATATTCGCCCAAATGCGGTGTCGTTGTTTGTTAAAAAATTATTACTAATTTTGGTGACTTCCACAGGAAAATCAACCTTTAATACGTGTTTTAAACCAATAAAAAACTGACAAAATGAAAATCTATAAAACAGATCAAATCCGCAACATCGCTCTAATTGGAAATGCTGGCAGTGGGAAAACCACCCTCGCAGAGGCCATGCTGTTCGAGGGTGGAGTAATCAACCGCCGGGGTGAAGTAACTGCCAAAAACACGGTATCGGACTACCAACCCATTGAGCAGGATTATGGCAACTCCGTTTTTTCAACTGTCCTCCACACCTTCAGCAACGACAAAAAAATTAACATCATTGACACACCGGGAATGGACGATTTCCGCGGGAGTGTCGTGTCGGCACTTCACGTGGTTGGCAGCGCCATTGTTACGGTCAACACGCCGCACGGAATTGAAGCCGGAACCGAGTCAGTTTGCCGCTATACCGAAAAAGCAAAAAAACCGATGATTTTTGTGTTCAACCAACTGGATCACGAAAATGTCAACTTCGAACAAACGGTCGACCAGACCAAAAACATCTTTGGCAATAAGGTCACCATCATCCAATACCCGATGAATGCAGGACCAGGCTTCGATTCGATTATCGATGTCCTCAAAATGAAATTGTATAAATATCCGGTTGGCGGAGGCAAACCCGAAATACTGGATATTCCGGCCGACGAACAGGAACGGGCCGACCAATTGCACAACGAGCTGGTTGAAATGGCTGCCGAAAACGACGAGGCGCTCATGGAACTGTATTTCGAAAAAGGAAGTCTGAGCGAAGACGAAATGCGCCAGGGAATTAAGCTGGGCATGATCGACCGCAGCCTGTTTCCCATTTTCTGCACCGGCGCCAAACACAACATGGGCGTAGGCCGCCTGCTCGAATTCATCTCGAACATTACCCCATCGCCGGCCGAAGCGGTTGAAGTTCCCGAGATCACTGGTAAAGAAGTGAAAAAAGGCGAAAATGGACCAGCCTCGCTCTTTGTATTTAAAACCACCATTGAGCAACACGTGGGCGAAATTACCTACTTCAAGGTGATGAGCGGAACCATCAAGGAGGGAATGGACCTGATTATTGCAAAGAACGGGAACAAAGAACGCGTTTCTCAGTTATTCGTTTCGGCCGGAAAAAGCCGCACCAAGGTTGATGCCATGGTTGCCGGAGACATAGGAGCCACAGTGAAAATGAAAGATGTGGACGTGAACAACACCCTGAGCGAAAAGTCAGCCGGTTATAAATTTGCCGAAATCGTTTTCCCAACTTCAAGGCACACGGTAGCGCTAAAAGCAGTCAACGAGGCGGATGACGAAAAAGTCAGTGAAAGCTTCCAAAAACTGCACGATCAGGATCCAACATACCTCGTGGAATATTCGAAAGAACTGAAACAAATGCTGGTACACTGCCAGGGCGAATACCACCTCAACACCTTAAAATGGTTTTACAACAACGAATTCAAAATCGATATTGAATTTCTGAAGCCAAGAATTCCTTATCGAGAAACCATCACCAAAATGGCACAGGCTGACTACCGCCACAAAAAGCAATCGGGCGGAGCCGGGCAGTTTGGTGAAGTTCATATGATTATTGAGCCCTACATTGAAGGCGTTGATCCAAAAACGGTAGTCACACTGAATGGCAAAGAGCAAAAACTCTCCCTTCGCGACACCCAGGAATATCCACTTCCGTGGGGCGGGAAACTACTTTTCCACAACTGCATTGTCGGGGGATCCATCGATGGACGCTTTCTGCCTGCCATTCTGAAAGGAATCATGGAAAAAATGGAAGAAGGACCACTCACCGGCTCCTACGCCCGCGACATCCGCGTATATGTTTACGACGGGAAGATGCACCCGGTCGACTCCAACGAAATCTCCTTTAAGCTGGCCGGACGAAATGCTTTCTCCAAAGCCTTCAAGGAGGCTGGTCCAAAAATTCTGGAACCCATTTACAACCTCGAAGTTTTCGTACAAAGCGAACGCATGGGTGACGTCATGAGCGACCTGCAAGGACGTCGTGCCATAATTATGGGCATGGGTAGTGAAAAGGGATTTGAAAAGATCAACGCTAAAGTCCCACTGAAGGAAATGCACAAATACATTACCGCACTCAGCTCAATTACTCAGGGACGTGGAATTTTCTCCATCGCCTTTGATGGTTACGAAAAAGTACCGCAGGAAGTCCAGGATGAACTGCTGGCTACTTACGCGGCGGAACAAGAAGATGATTAAATAAAAAACCAATTCTAATCCTTTCATAACTAGTATGCCAAACTATTGATGAAAGCACCCCGGATCAGCCAATCCGGGGTTTTTTGTTTTCAAAAAAATCTTTTACAACGAAATCACCTGTCAATAGCGCTTTTATGCGCACAATCTGCGCATTTTCAAAACCAAGGCATACTCCTTTCCCTTACTCACATATCTCCTCGGATAGGTAAAAATACCCATTGTGCAGAATTATTTTGTGCCTTAAGTTTATTAACTGATACTGAAAGATATCGAAATCTTCCTACTCAGGTTTCGATATAAATCTTACGCTCAATGATTCGGTCAGCATCTCTGTTTATAAACTTAAAAAAGAACATTTTATGAAAAGAAACATTTACAATTTCAACAAGGACATCATTTTCATCATGTCCTTCTTGATGCTTGGCATGGTATTCAACGGTTGCGAAAAAAGCTATGATGAAGCTGTAACAACCGAGTTGTCTCTCAAAGACCACCATATCATGGTTGATCCATGCAAAGAGGTTTGTTTGGTAGCTGGACAACACATGTATGTTGGCAACGTTATGGTGGGTGAAGACGGTGGTGATCTCTACGTAACCTTCAACATAACCGAAGCTGATGTCTATCTGCTGGAAACTCATGTTGATATTTTTCTTTCCGAAGAGCAATTCAAGGCGGATAAAAAGATTAGTAATGGAGGTGCAATTCCCGGAAAGTTTAATTTCAAAAAAAGCTGGAACGAATCCGATATGATGACCAGTTATACCGTGAAGATTCCTGCCAGCTATGTTGATGAGGTTACGGACGGTGCCAACTGCTTCTTTATTGCGACTCATGCAGCATTATCAAATGGAGAAACAGCATGGGGAGGCATTTGCGACGAAACAGACCAAGGCGTTTCATTGGGTAATGCCTTGCAATTCCCCGGAAGAAACTGGTCGGTCTATTTTGAATTCTGTCTGGACGAATGTGAAACAACGATTGATTTCACTTACGCTTGGGAAGACCTAATGAAAGATGGTGCAGATGGAAATGATGGGGACTACAATGACTTAGTCATTAAATCAGATGTGATTAAGACCTTGAGCGAACTAAAAATTTCACTCTATGCATCCGCCAGGGGAGCTTCATATGACCACGCCTTCAAAATCAAAGTCCCAAAGATGGGCATTGTCGGTGGAATGAATGGTGTTTTTGGAGAAGCAGCCATTGATGAAGATGGGGATGACTACATCATCACCATATTTTCTAGTACAAAAGCCGCACTTCCCCAAGAAAACATCAATCCTTATCTATTTGCAGCCAATACCGTACGGACTGATATAACCTGCGAACCACATGCCACTGCTGAAATTATCATTTCTATTGATGGTGACTTTGTTTTTGATGAAACCATGCCCTACTACCCATTTATTACCGTTCATCCGGGAACTGCCAATGCGTATGACCTGAACATCTGGGAGCTGGATGTAATCAACGGGGACACATGGAAGGATGTTGGCGGAATAGAATATCCAAATGGAATCATCATTTCCGATGATTGGAAATGGCCTTACGAAAAAGCGCACATCACAACTGCTTATGCCGGATTCAAGAGCATAACTGAAGGATGGGATCCCGCCTGGGCTGTTTTAACCGACCCATCAAACGTTTTCGATGTTGTGTGTGAATAACCTATAAACCTTAAATATTTTGAACAATTCCCGATTTGATTATTCGACAAAAAACCAGACAGGCAACCCAAAGTGGTTGCCTGTTTGCATTTTGTAGCATTTATTTTGCCCCTATGACAAACACTTCGCCTTAATCCACTCAATAGTCTTTCTAACTTCATACCTGACCCAGCTATCGAAACGCTTGACTACCAAATAGCGGCCAATCCGGATGTCCAATTTTTCATCAATATCGTCGATCTTCGAAATGTAAACTTTATCAGCCGGCAGATGGATCAAAAAATTGGACGTAAACGCCTTCCAGTGATTTTGAACATGCAAAGTTGGCTGACTCCAATAGCGGCTTATTCCATCAAACGAACTGACATCACAAACATAAACTCCTTTTCGCAAGAGGACTTCAATAGCCACTGATACAAGCACTTCGTCACCCTGGTGGTGAAAAGACTTGTACTTCTCAAAATAAGCTTCTTGTCTCAGTTTAATCTCGTCAGACAACTGTTCGTAAAAGGAACGATCTCCACCTATAAATTCGCCTCCTGCCCAAATTCCAAGCGAAGATTCGCCCGGCATTAAGATCTCCTTATCTCTAATTAGTCGCTCCCGGCCATACGCCGGATACCGCCGATTGGTGACATTATAATAGACTGGAATTTTGTTCTCAATACAGTTCCATAGATTTTGCGGAATCGGATTCAGGCACAAAACATCGTTATCGATCAAAATCGCGTATTCTCCCTTGTCATCGCGCGATTTGAAGTAGTCAATCACATCAATTTTATAATGCGCCGAATAAAATTCAACATCTCTCGGAATTATTAGACTAAACGGAATTTCAACAACAGACAAGCCGACAGAATTTCGCTCAATGTAATCTTTCTGGTTGGTAAGCACTGTCAATTCGCAGGAAGTAAAAAAAGCCAAGGACTTGGCCAAAACCTCACAGCAACGAATATAGGTTCTGATTTGCTTTTCGAAATCACCTTTAATCCCGTTGACTGATCCTGCCTCTCGCTCGGTATCAATGTAGAGTAATGTGTAAAACCTGAAATTCTTCATCAGCACTTCTTAACAAGTATAAACTTTAAATCTTTCCGGATCTGCCATCGCAACAAAAAATCAATTTCAGTCTACCAATAAGCGATCACATTCGTGCTGCAATATTTCAATCAGTCGATTTTCAAACTTCTCCTGCGTAAACTCGTTTTCATATTTTCGATACCCAGCTTCACCCATTCGTTTGCGCAGTTTTTCATTTTTTAGCAGCAGTTCCATCTTATCGGCCAAAGCCCCTACATCCCGCTGGGGTACAAGAAAACCTGTAACACCATCGTCCACAATATCGGGAATTCCACCTTCAAACGTTGACACAACCGGCAAGCGGTATTGCATCGCTTCAGCATTCACCAGCCCAAATGTTTCAGCATTATAGTAGGTTGGAAAAACAAAGAGATCGGCATTTCTGAAAACCAAGTCCTTCTCTGAGGCAAACTTACTGCCGACATAACGGACATGCTCTGCTAAATCGAGCAAACGAATCATCTCATTGAGCTGGGTTCCCGAGATATCACCATCGCCTCCTGCAATGGTACACTGAAAGGAGCAATGCCGATCTTTCAACAACACGCAGGCTTCCAAAAGAATAACTACCCCCTTTGACTTGATCAAATTTGAAAGGAACAAGATCCGTGGAATGACATTCTTTCTGTCCGAAACCTCACCAGCAGTGCGCGGCACCCCATTGGGGCAAACCTCCACCTGATCTGGCGCCACGTAAGTAGCAATATCTGAAAAAAGATGCTTCGACAAAATGATCACCTTGGAGTCTTTAAAGGCAAAGTCAAACAACCTTCGATAGAACGAGTTGTTTTCTTTCTGCGCAAAACCCTTGTTATGAAGATGATAAACCAGTCGAACACGGAAAACTTTTAGAAGAACGATGAATATGAAATCCTTGAAAAACGCGGTTCCGGTTGTTGTCAGAGCAAAATAGCACACGTCGGGTTTCTTTTGAAGCAACATTGTGACCATTTGATACGAGATCTTTAGGACCTTAAACATTTTGGACACCGACAGATTCCCTGAATCGTTCACCTCACTCGACAATAACAAATTAATGTAGCGCCCATTGAAAGCTTCGTTTATTTTGCTACTTTCTTTAATCGACAAACCGACAACGGCTGATCCATGTATAGCAGGAGGAAGGTGAAGGAAGAATAGAACGTCAGGCTTCATATCACACGAATTTGAATTTTTCAGACAGACGCGTCTTCAAAGAGAACTTTTCCCGGAACTCTTTGGCCAACACTGGCTCCAGACAAGGCTGCGGATCGAAGATAAATTCAGTCTTCAATTCCTCATCCAATTTGCAAATAAAACGCTGGCTACTTCTTGTATGCGTCGCTTCACTGCCAAACCCGATGCTTTTCAATTTTGACTTACTTGGAAAAACAGTCAATAAATCCTTCTCGAATTGACAGTAGCCCAACCGAATTGCCCAGGAATCCAATCGCCCATTCATTTGCTTCCAGAGCATGTAGGGCATGTCCATTCCTCCACGCATAAATTGAACTTGCCTAAGAAAGTCCCATCTAAACGAACGATAGCTTTTCATATCCCAATCAACCAATTCCCAACGATCCTTCCAAATACCCCAACCCCACGAGGCAGCTCGGTAGCCAAGGTAAAAATCAGGCTCGTAATCCTTTAGGGATGGCAAATCCATGGAGTATCCTGAGATACTCATAATCTTTGGATGATCTTGGTAGTAATCCAGTGCCTGATTGAGAAAGTTTAGAAAGTTTGGCGTGGTAATCAAATCGTCTTCCAGAACAATCACTTTTCCATATTGCTGAACGATTCGGGAAACACCGGCGATAATTGAACTTGCTAAACCCCGGTTGATGGGCGATTCTTCAATTGAAAC
>NZ_CAXBDD010000030.1:0-40769 GCF_963974515.1 uncultured Sunxiuqinia sp.
TAATAATTGTTAATGAGCCGACAAAGAGTTATTTTTTTTCTATTTTTGCTTATGATGTTACTTTTTAATCAAAAGATGTTACGATGACTGTCTCCCGCTTTGGCGTATCACTTGAAAAAGACTTGTTGGATGCTTTGGATCAATATGTGAAGGAAAATCGTTTTTCCAACCGATCGCAGGCCATCCGACAATTGATTAGCCGCAATATTGTTGAACAAAAGTGGCAGTGCAACAACTATGTGGCAGGCTCGGTAACTTTGGTCTATGATCCCAACCGTCGGGAAATTCTCAATCAGTTGGCTGATATACTGGAAAATTACCACCAGGAAATCCTGTCAACTCAACGACTGATTCTCGATAAATCAAAACACATGGAGATTGTGGCCATCAAAGGTGTTGCCAGGCGACTGACAGATTTAGCCGACCAGCTAATTAGCATTAAAGGCGTGCAACACGGCAAGCTAAGCATGAGCCGGGCAGATTAATTCCCGGCTGTGATGACATCTTTTCAAATTAAAATGTCACGAACCAGTTCCCATGAAGCTGCCACCTGTGGTCAATGCAAATGGAAATGATTAAAGTACGAGTTCCATATGATACCATAGGAAAACATTTAGTCTTATGAAATACAATCAAAAATGAAAAAATTAAGCTCCCATCTTCAAGATAAACTTAACCAACTGGAAGTTTGGTACACGCAACGCAATGGTTCCATTGTGGCCTTTTCCGGAGGAATTGACTCCACCCTCGTCTTGTTTTTAGCCCGCCAATTTCAGGGTCGGGAAAATGCCATCGGTGTCATTTCCAATTCGGAAAGCCTGAAAGCCAAAGACTTTCAACTGGCCAAAACCTTCTGCAAGGAATTTGACATCCAGCTTGAAATTATAAAAACCGAGGAACTAACTGACCTGCGATACAACCAGAACCCCGAAAATCGCTGCTATTTCTGCAAAGAACACCTGTTCCACGATTTGCAGGATATCAAGGAGAAGTACCCGGCTTTTGATGTACTGAGTGGCACCAATCAGGATGATCTTGCTGATTACCGCCCTGGATTGCAGGCTGCGGCCGAGTACAAGATTCTCGCCCCCATGGCAGCGTGCCAAGTGAGCAAAGAGGAACTGCGCCAGATTGCCAAACATTTCGATTTGCCCAATTGGGATAAGCCGGCCAGTCCGTGCCTGAGCTCCCGAATTCCATACAACCACCACATTACCCGCGAAAAACTGAAGCAGGTTGAAGATGCTGAAAACATCCTCAATGACTTGGGTTTTATTGATGTTCGGGTTCGCCACTACGGCAACTACGGACAGGTGGAAGTACAAAAAACCGAGTTGGAAAAATTGTTTTCACTGGAAGATGAAGTAATTGAAAGAATTAAAGCTGTCGGCTTTCAAGATGTCCGGATCGACCGCGAAGGCTTGGTATCTGGTAAGTTAAACCGGGCACTGAACGTTGCAAATCCGCAAAAGTAATGGGCAAAAAGAATTCAGGTGGAAATACGCAATCGATCCTGGATGCCGAAATCTGGCTCACTTTTACTGAACACTTAAGACTGAATACTTGATAATAAAATCAGCATGAAGATATTGTATTACGATTGTTTTGCGGGAATCAGCGGTGACATGAACCTGGGCGCCCTGATTGATTTGGGAGTGGATGCCAATTACCTGACAACGGAATTGGAAAAACTGAACATCGAGGGTTTTCACCTTGAGATAAGAACCGATCAGCGACGTGGCATTACCGGTACCAAAGCCGAGGTGGTGATTGAAAACCAAGAGAATGAAAAACACCGTCACCTGCGCCATGTCGAGGAGATTGTCAATAACAGCAGCTTGCCGGAGCAAGTTAAGATCAATGCCCTGAAAATATTTGACCTGATTGCGGTTGCCGAAGCCAAAGTGCACAACATTTCCAAACAAGCAGTTCACTTTCATGAAGTTGGCGCGTTAGATTCCATCGCCGACATTGTAGGTGCCGCCATATGCCTGGATTACCTCAATGTGGACAAGGTGATGTCCTCTCCCATTCAATTGGGCGGCGGAACGGTGAGCTGTGCGCACGGGATCATGCCTGTGCCCGCGCCAGCTACCGCCGAAATCGTCAAAAACATTCCGGTTAAAACCGGGTTGGTGAACCACGAAGCCACCACCCCGACCGGAGCAGCCATTTTGGTTGCTACAGTCGATGAATTCACCGATCAAATCAACCTGCCCATCACCAAAACAGCTTACGGCATTGGCAATCGTGACAGCGAGGTGCCCAACGTGTTGCGTGTGCATTTACTGGAAGATGCAAAAGTCGTCCAGGATGTAGGTACGGAAGAAGCCACCCTACTGGAGAGTAATATCGATGACATGAACCCGGAACATTACGACTTCATTCTGGAACAACTCTTCCGGGCTGGAGCCAGCGATGCCTGGCTGCTTCCGATCATCATGAAAAAGTCGCGCCCGGCAATCCAACTTTCGGTGTTGTGCAAGGCGGAATTGGCCGATAAATTGAAGGCTATCATATTTGTACACAGCACCTCTATCGGCATTCGCGAGTACCGCGTGAGAAAAAACGTGCTACGCCGGGAAGAGACGAACTTGGAGACGACTTATGGACCAGTACGTATCAAGCAAAGTTTTTATGGCGGAAAGCTTGTCCATTCGAAACCTGAATTTGACGACTGTAAAAAATTGGCCGAAGCCAACCAACTAAGCCTTTCAGAAATTGAGGAAGCAATCCGTAAACAATTGGAAAAATGAGCCCAAAAGACATTCTGGAAAAATACAAAAATGGAGAGATGACCTTAACCGAAGCGTTGGAACATATCCCGGACCGTGGAATTGAAGAGATGGGCTTCGCGACAATTGATACTGACCGGTGCAAACGAACCGGACTGCCAGAGGTGATTTATGCTTCGGGGAAAACAGTGGAACAAGTCAGCCAGATTGCCGAACGGATGCACCAAAAAGGCATTGATGTGCTGGCCACACGTGCAACTCCAGAAATGTTTGAAGCCGTCAAAGAACGAATTCCAGGTGCCCAATACAATGCACTGGCCAAAACGATTATCTACAAACAAACCACCCAGCCATGCTCAAAAGGCTACATCATGGTTGTGGCAGCAGGCACCTCAGATATGCCTGTGGCCGAAGAAGCCGTCGAAACCGCACAGTTTTTAGGCAACCGGGTTGAAAAAGTTTACGATGTGGGTGTCGCCGGGCTTCACCGACTGTTTCACCGGCTCGAGCTGATTCGTAATGCCCGGGTCATCATCGTGGTAGCCGGAATGGAAGGCGCCTTGGCCAGCGTGGTTGGTGGGCTGGTAGATAAGCCGGTGATTGGCGTACCAACGAGTATCGGCTACGGAGCCAACTTTCAGGGTCTTTCGGCACTGCTTTCCATGCTAAACAGTTGCGCCAGCGGTGTTAGCGTGGTCAATATCGACAATGGTTTTGGAGCCGCCTGCCAGGCTTCACTGATAAATAAACTTTAAGAACCGGAACATGAATGAATTGTATTTACTCTCGATTTCAGCCGCCTCTCTCGGATTTATTCACACCATCCTGGGCCCCGATCACTACCTGCCTTTCATCGTGCTAAGTAAAGCCCGCCAATGGTCGAGCAACAAAACCATGTGGATTACTTTCATTTCAGGCGTGGGCCATGTGGGAAGCTCTGTACTGATTGGCTTTCTAGGTATCGCCCTTGGCATCAGCCTCAATAAGTTGGAATCGATTGAAGCCATCCGCGGCGAACTGGTGGGCTGGCTTTTATTCGCCTTTGGAGTAGCCTACACCCTTTACGGCGTATACAAATATTTGAGAAGCATCGATCACTCGCATCTGCCGGCCTTTCTACTCCCGAAAAAAATTCGCGATTTGCAACACCTGCCGACCGATGAAAAAGAGCAAGCTAATACCAAACTTACTCCATGGATCCTGTTCCTGATTTTTGTGTTTGGCCCCTGCGAAGTTCTGATTCCCATCCTGATTTTTCCGGCTTACCAGCACAGCACAGCTGGTATGCTGATGGTTGCCCTGATTTTTGGTCTGGCCACCGTTGGAACCATGTTGCTGGCTGTTTTTCTCGGCCATAAGGGAACTTCGCTTGTGCGCTTCAAAAAACACGAAAAGTACCTGCACCTGCTCGCCGGACTGGTCATTCTGATTAGCGGAGCTGGAATTGTGTTCATGGGATGGTAACACGTATGCGCTGAAGGATTGACGGAGTGAAGAATTGACTGAAGCAATATCAATGACCTCAAAATGAACAGGCCATCCCGCGTGCCCGAGTCATTGAAAACTCATCATCCCCGGTTGTCCCTTCATTCTTTCTTCGATCCTCTGAAATTAAAAGGCAGGTTATAAAAAATTGAATAGGAAATATCAAAATTGAAATCCTTTTCGGCCGGACCATAGCCCGGATTGAAGTAAACGTGGGGCAGGTCAAGTTCCTTCTGATCCATTTTCAACTTTCCGCGAATGCTCCAGCCCATAAAAAAATTGCTAAAAACTTCTCCTTTAATTCCTAATACCACTTCAGCCCATTGGGCGTTGTAATTTTGTCTTCCCAGGCGACCGGTAATATCTCCCCAATAATTGGCAATCATGTATCGCTTAACTTGCTGGTTCGCAAAATTAAATCCATAACGCAAGCCAACATACACAATATCCATGTCTTTTTTATGTTCGGCTACCAGCAAATTATAATCGAATCCAAATCGGGTGTATGATCCTGACGAAACATATTCGAGGAAATCGTGATCAATGCTTAGCCGTTCCCAGCCGGTTTCAATCACCGGATATAAATTGGGTATTAACTCCATATCAAAACTTAACTCTGTTCCGTAGCGGTTTCCCTTGTTCCATAAATGCTGCAACGATCTTGAAAGATCAAGGCCCACGCGGAGCCCATCCATCCGAATAAATTTGTCGGTTCGTTCTGGCTTCTTTTTAAGATCGCGCTCCTGCCCCAGGCTAATTATCGTCAGCAGGCAAAGAAAAAATGTAAAGCTCAATATTCTCATGCCAGTTTTTTGTGACCATACTATCTGTAACTTCATAATCGTCAATCTGGTTAAAGCTATGCCCGACGTCTAATATTTTAAATTCGTGGTAAAATCCACTTTCGGCTGATTCAAAAATCAATTCGTTGGAATGCCTGATCGTCAAGGTATCGGCGATGGAATCAAGCAACAAAACAAAACTGGTTGTTTCTTCCAAGCTCAACGGCAACCGAAAAACATCAGTTTTCACCTGGTAAATCCAAATGCTGTCTTGGTCTACCCCGTAAACCGAGACTTTTGGAACATGGGTACTCAGGGTATCTTCATTTATGAGTTTCACCTCAAGCAAAGCCTGTGGTGGAGCATCATAGAGATCCTGACATGCAACGATAGCAGTAACCAAAAACAAGCTATAAAGGATTTTTCTCATTTTCTTGAAATAAAAAACGCTAATTTAAGGATATTAAGTATGAATGAAAGTCAAACAGGAAGAACTTTTCAACAAACAAAAGAAGCTCCTGGCGCCGACCCGACAACACAACGATCGCAGATTCATTCCTCCAGCGGTTCTGGGTGAATCGTGGTAACCAGGTCAAATTTTTCTTTAATTCGGTTTTCAATACGCGTGCAAATAGCATGAGCCTCGTTTAGCGACATGGTTGCCGGTAGTTTAATGTGACAACTCAACTCGTTATGCTGACCGTATTGATGCAGGTGAAAGTGATGAATATAGACTTCGCGTTCCAGCAACCCGTCAATGTCAACCTTAATTGCCCGAATAAGCTCAGGATCAATGCGCTCCCCAAGCAAGCCTCTAATCTCCTTCGACAAAATCTCATAACTGGCATAGGCAATCATTAAGGCTACAATCAAGGCCAGCAATGAATCCATCCACCAATAAAACTTACCAACGAAAATACCAATCAAAATAATGATCGATGAAAGGGAGTCTGTTCGGTGATGCCAGGCATCAGCTTTCAACATCGACGATTTGGTTTTTCGATAGCCCCAAAAGGCATATTGGGCAAGCACCTCTTTGCCTACAATGGAAATGATGGTTACCACGATGGCGATGGTACCGAAGTTTCCACCTTCCCGGCTATTAAACTTTTCTACCGAACTCAAAACAAAGTCGAACGCAACAATAGCTAGAAGCACGCCGATAATGACAGCGGCAATGTGTTCGGCACGCCCATGCCCAAAAGGATGTTCTTCATCAGCGGGCTTATTCGACACCTTGCCCCCAACAAGCACAATCACCGACGAAACAGAATCCGTCAGCGTGTGCCAGGCGTCCGCAATCAGCGCAATGGATCCGGAAACCAAGCCAGCCCAATACTTCAGACCAAACAGCAACAGGTTGGTCACAATGGAAATCCAACCTTCACGAACAATGTATTGATGATTGTGGTTACTCATGAATTAAGCGATGCCAACAAATCTAGCCAATTATCGTTCAAAAAACCATTTTTTTTCGGGGCTTTTTACTGAATTAGAATAACAGATTTGAGGTTCAAAAAGCTGATAATTTCGTTAAATATCTCCTTGCCATTTCGGAGGTAGGACAGGAAAAACCTATGAATGAATTCTTTTGCCGATACGATATTAAAAATAGTGGAATCAAAAATCCGTAAACTCAACCCGTGAATTTCCAGTCTTGTCAAAAAAGTCAAACTGCTTCAAGCACGCTGTTTTCTTCACCAAACGAGTTCGCTGAAAAACGGTCGGCCTCAGGCTCATTGTACCATTTCTGACCATCAATCAAATAGCGAAATTCGTAGGATTTTCCCTTTTCCAGAGCCAATTGGGAGGAAAAATCACCTGTTTTCAACTTATTCATCGGAGAGGCTGCAGTATCCCAAACATTAAAATCGCCAATAAGGCTTATTGATTCAGCGTGTCCTATCAGCTCTTTTGAAACAGGAAAAGTAACTTTACAGACCGGCTTCGATTTTAAAACTCGTTTCTTTAAACTCATAAACTCATTTTTTACTAAGACCTGGCTGCTTTCAAACGTAAGCCAGAAATTGGTTGATTAGATCGCCTAATAAGCAACTTAACAGCTTATTGGCAATAGATTAACACATAAGACGGAAGAAACCGGATTTGCGTACTTTTTCATCAAGGTGCGTTCATGCCACTAAAACAGACATGAATTTTGACTTTCTATCGCAAGATGAATCTCATCACAATTGGATGGCTTCAGGAAGTTAAGCGATACCAAAAAGGTTTTTAATTCCCATCAGCACCATATTTATTCCGATGGCGCCAATAAAAAATCCATTCAGTCGTAATAGAACCTCCATGTTTTTATCGAACGCCGTTTTAAACTTCCTCGCTTCAATCGAATCCCTGAATTTTTTCAGCAGAAAAATTACCAGGAAATTGATGAGAAAAATGATGAATAAGGCGATGCCTCCGGTCACATAAGTATGGTCGTGGGCCAATAAAATACTCAACGAAATAGAGCCGGCGCCAACCATAAACGGCAGGGCAATCTCCGAAGCTAAATCGTCCAGATTCTCCTTGATGATGATCAATGCTTTTTGCCCCTTCATAATAAAAAAATAGGCATACGAAAAAATAATAATCCCACCAAAAATCCGAAACGACTCAAAATCAATATTGAAAATCCGACGAAAGAACAGGTCACCCGAGAAAAAGAAAAGTAGGCATACCGAAAACGAAATCAGGCTGGCTTTAAAAATAACCATCACGAAATCGCGATGTGATAAATCTTTCCTAATCGGCTCCAGATAAAGAAATAGGGCAAAAGGATTTAACATGACCAGAAACTCAACAATCGATGATAACATAGTATTGATCTTTTTAGAAGCTCTTTGTAACAAGCGAGCCTTGATTCACATTGACACCGGTAAAAGCTAAAAACACAGCATTTCAATCCGGCACTATTTTGATCGGCTAATAACCAAACAATTTTTTAAACGATCAAATAAAATTACAACTTGCGAGCTAATCTGAAGTCATTTCGGCAATCATCTTGCTAACTATTTACCACTAGCCCTTTTTATCCGACAACTTTTCCATTCCAAAGGCGTTTTGTTAATAAGAACAAAAACTAACATCGAAAGCAGAAAACTAAGTTTTTAGAACAATGTGAGCAGAAAATGCAACGATGCAGACATTTGCTGAAAGTACTTGAAGAAACAGAAATCGGAATAAATTCATTCAGCACATTCAAACTAATGAACAAGAAAAACAGACAAATTAAAGCGGGCATCTTTCTAATGATCTTTAGTGGTGTATTCTTTGGTTTAATGCTGCTGACTCCATTTCTGGAACTCCCAACCAAGCAGAAGTTATTTTGGTCTTCTGCAAGTTTTATCGCGATGGAAGTATGTTTTTGGGCCGGAGGTTTGTTGGTTGGTAAAGAGTTATTCAATAAGTACAAATCACAGCTAAATCCGGCAAAATGGTTTAACAACAAATCGCCTTCCTAGGATTGACCAGCCTGTTTCGCTCCAAATTCGTTTTCATTTCGCAATTACCTCAATGAAAAAACCTTATAACAGATCAGAGCTACTATCCATCCTCCAATTACCAGTTTGCTGGAGCTTAACTTTTTAGTGAAAAACCTGATCTCCGAAACTCCAAAAAAAATACTACTTTTGTAAAGAATAAAATCCGGACAAGCACCTTTCTCAAAAGGTGAGATTCTTTTTCCTGATAGTTAGAAATACATTCCATTTTTATATGAGATTTGACGATTTTGATTTACATGATGACATTTTAGATGCCGTGCATGATATGGGCTTTCAGGAAGCTACGGCGATTCAGGAAAGCACCATACCCATTATTCTTGAAGGCCACGATTTAATTGCCTGCGCCCAAACAGGAACCGGAAAAACTGCCGCTTTCATCTTACCCATTTTGGATAAAATAGCCGACTTACCTGAAGGAAAAACACGTGCGCTGGTTGTTGCTCCCACCCGCGAGCTGGCGATCCAGATTGAACAGCAAGTGCAGGGATTTGCCTATTACCTGGGTATTACGTCCATTGCCATGTATGGCGGCGGCGATGGCAGCGAGTGGGAAACCCAACGACAGGCGTTGAACAAGGGCGTCGATGTTATTGTTGCTACGCCCGGGAAGCTTATTTCCTTCCTTGACAACGGGATTGCAAAACTCGACAGCGTGGAATTTGTGGTGCTGGACGAGGCCGACCGCATGCTGGACATCGGCTTCTATGACGACATTATTAAGATTTTCAGCAACCTGCCCACCAAACGGCAAACGCTGATGTACAGCGCCACCATGCCTCCAAAAATCCGGACGCTGGCATCCAAAATCCTAACCAGCCCCAAAGAGTTTAGCACCGCCATAAGCAAGCCGGCCGAAGGTGTTTTACAAGCCGCTTACCTTTGTTACGAAACACAAAAAACCCCACTGATTGAAAAACTGATTGCCGGGAAAGAGGATACACCAAGCATCTTGATCTTCACATCAACAAAAAAGAAAGTGTCGGTCATTGTGCGGGCACTGAAAAAGAAAGGTTTGGTTGCTGAAGGTATTTCGTCGGATCTGGAACAGAAGGAACGCGAAGATGTGCTGATGCGCTTTAAAGCGCGCCAAATTCGTATCCTGGTTGCTACCGACGTGCTGAGCCGTGGAATTGACATCAAGGACATCAACCTCATTATCAACTACGATGTGCCGGGAGATGCCGAAGATTACGTACACCGTGTAGGCCGGACTGCCCGGGCAAACACCACCGGAATTGCGCTGACTTTTATCAACGAGGACGACATGTACAAGTTCCAACAGATTGAGTCGCTGATTGAAGATGAAGTGTTTAAAGCACCTCTCCCGCCCGAAATTGGAGAAGGTCCTCAATGGAAAGTGGGATCGAAAGGCCGCGGCAAAGGCAAATTTGGAAAAAAGAAAAGCTTCGGAGGGAAAGCCGGGGGACAAAGATAAACCAGCTTAATCCTTCAGGGTGATAAAAACCTTGAAGGATTATGTTCCCAATCCACTCCCTTACACCGCTTCAATCCCCTTTTCCTTCAGCAGTTCCAGCCCTATTTCCTTCAGCTTATATTTCTGAATTTTGCCACTGGCAGTCATAGGGTATTCATTCACGAAAAAAATGTATTTCGGAATTTTAAAGCGGGCAATTTGTCCGCGGCAATATTCTTTCACCTCTTCTTCGGCCAAGGTTTGTCCATTTTTGAGTTTGATAAAGGCGCCTACTTGCTCTCCATATTTAGGACTGGGAATGCCCACCACTTCGACCGACTCCACCTGTGGTAACTGAAACAAGTAGTTTTCAATTTCGCGCGGATAAATATTCTCACCTCCGCGAATAATCATGTCTTTGATACGCCCTGTAATGCGATAAAAACCGTCGGCAGTTTTCACTGCCAGATCTCCCGAATGCAGCCAACCTTCTTCGTCGATAGCTTTTCTGGTGGCCTCTTCATTTTTGTAATACCCCTTCATCACGTTGTAACCGCGGCAGCAAATTTCGCCTTGCTCCTCCTCTGGACATTCCTCTCCGGTTTCGGGGTTTACTATTTTCACCTCCACATTGGGCAATTCAAAACCAACGGTTGTTGCACGAACTTCAGGAGAATTATGGGTGCGGGTGGCCGTCATTCCCGGCGATGTTTCCGTCAGCCCATAAACAATAATGATGTCTTTGCAATGCATTTTGGTCATCACCTGGTTCATCGTTTCGATCGGACACAACGAACCGGCCATGATCCCCGTACGAAGCGAAGTCAGGTCGAACATTTCAAACATGGGATGGTTCAATTCTGCAATAAACATGGTTGGAACACCATGCAGCGCGGTGCATTTTTCCTTTTCGATGGAGGCCAAAACCATCAGCGGATCGAAATTTTCGGTCAGGACCATGGTGGCGCCATGACTAACGATGGCACAAACCGAAAGCACAGAACCAAAACAGTGAAACAGCGGCACACAAACCAACAAACGATCCTCACCCGTGAATTTCATACATTCTCCAGCAGAATAACCATTGTTCAAAATGTTGTAGTGCGACAACATGACTCCCTTTGGGAAGCCGGTAGTTCCTGAGGTGTATTGCATGTTTACCACATCATGCGGATCAACACTCAATTTGGCATCTTCCAGCTCCAGGTCATCGAGGTGCTCACCCAACAAAATCAATTCAGCCGTATTGAACATGCCCCGGTGTTTCTCCTGCCCGATAAACACCACGTTCCGCAACTCGGGAAACCGGTCTGATTTCAGGTTACCCCGCGCATGCGTCTTCAGTTCAGGAACCAATTCAAAAATCATGTTCACATAATCACTGTCTCTCCAACTATCAATCAAACATAGCGTATGAATGTCGGCATCTTTTAGCAAATACTCCAGTTCAGCCAATTTATAATTGGGGTTGATGGTCACCAAAACGGCACCAATCTTAGCGGTGGCAAACATAAAGGTCAGCCAGTCGGGCACATTGTTGGCCCAAATGCCCACTTTGTCGCCCATACCCACCCCCGTGTACATCAACCCTTTGGCCAACTTGTCTACCCGGGCGTTAAACTGGCTGTAAGAAAAACGTAAATCCCGATCGGCATAAACAATGAATTCCTGATCGGGTGTTTCGTAAGCGTATTTCTCTAAAATTCCGCCAAGCGTATAATCGAGTAATTGCATGATGTCAGTTTTTTGAAAACGAATTGGCTTTTAATAAGGTGCATAAACAACGGCCAGTATTTTGGCGGCCTTGTGATCACCGGCATGCACATTGTGCGAGACAATTGAATCGAGGTAAATGCTATCACCGGCACCAAGCTGATAAACTTCCTTACCATAGTTAATTTCAATCTGCCCTTCCAAAACATAGATAAACTCTTCGCCCTCGTGCGAGGAAAGCATGTAGTCCGACTGTTGTCCTGGCTCAATCTCTACAAGAAAAGGCTCCATGCTCCGGCCCACCTTGTCGAATGCCAGAGATAAAAAGTTCAGATGCTCACGCGAACCGTTTTGCTGCGAGCTAAACCGAACCCCCTCTTCGTGCTCATTAGCCCGGACGATAGCTGGTCCCAGATTGCTGCTGTCGTCGAGAAAAGTACCCAACCGCACCCCCAATGCACGTGCAATCTTAATCAAAGGAGCAAGCGAAGGAAGGACGTCTCCTTTTTCTATTTTTGTCAGCTGATCAGTGTCCAGATGCGTTTTTTCAGCCATTTCTTCAAGGCTTACTTTTTTGGACTCACGTATTTGTTTGATCTTTTTACCCAGATCGTGTTTCTTTGCCATGCCTGTAGTCTTTTAAGTCTGCCCACAAATTTAATTTTATTTTTAAGCCAGTCAAACGGGAAAACAACAGAAACCACAAGCTTTGGTTAATTAACCTGGCATTTAGAACCAATATAAATTCCAATACGCACCGCAGGCTGAACTTCAGAACAAAATCAGATGATTTTTGGCCACTTTCTACCTTGACAATCAAAGATCATCAATCAGCAAATTTCGTTTCTCCATGTCGATAATTACGGCATCGACGAACTTAGTGGCCATCATTTTTTGAGCCTGGCTGATCCCCACTTTGGTTCCCACTTTAGTGATGGCTTTGAGTAGATACTTTTTCAGCTTGCTCTTTTTTCTGATTCGCCTGACAATGGCGCTCGGATCAGCTTGGGCAGTCTTGGTTCGTTCACCGTTTAATATATTCTCCAACACCAAACCAAAGCGATCGGCCATTTTCTCTTCCAAAGCCAACAGCCGCGCCAGGCTTATTTTAACGGAATCATACTCGATCCCTGTTTCCTCAGGTACCTGATCCATCAGCGAAACGCTTCCATCATCCTGTTCAACAACCCGCATGTCGGGGATGATAGGCAAGAAACCAGTGCCTTCTTTCGCCGAAACACGAAACCGCTCAACGCCCTCGTACCCGAACCGCAGGGTCGGGTTGTTTTTCTCCTCGGGAACGCTAAAGTATTTCTGAAGGAACAACTGGCAGTTGCGTCGTCCCAACAAAAAATCATGCTCACGAAATTCCTTCTTAAAAAAGCCGGCAAAACCACCCAGTCCGCCACATGCCAAGGCGTAGGGTTGTTTCTCATTATTTTGATAACGAACCGGCAAAACCATGAACCGCGTGTAATTTTCCTCGTCGTAGGCTTTCGTCAATTCCTCTTCCTTAAACATGAGTTGCTGGCGCATGGCATTCAACAGCTCAGGCACTGCAAACTTGATCGCATCGAGCGGTTCATCATCCTCAACCAAGTCCTGGTCGCTCGGAAAGGGATCAATCATGATCAAGGTTGAATCAAAGGAAGCTGCTGATTTCTCCATCTCGTAGTTCCGGGCTTCCACTTTTTTGTCTTCGGCCAGCAACTGGTCTTTTTTTCGCCGCTCCAAAATCTGGTCTGTCAGCCCAAAGGGCTCGTTATTAATGACTCCGCCATCCACATTCACACACAAATAATCGACTGTTTCATCCAACTGAATTTTATCCCGGGTTTTATTTAGCAGCGGGTTTTCGAGCAGGAAACGCGCGGGACGACTCACTTTACGAGGACTCAGGCCCACAGGAAAAGCACCGGTAGCAATCGCGGCATCTTTCAGCAAAGCTTTGTTTATTCCTTCAATGGTGCCAAATGAAAGCGGAATCAAGCCGTTTCCTTCGTATTCGCCAGTTTCGGATAGCCTAAAATGCGACAAATCCTGGTGACGAGTCATTTGGTGAATGCTTTCACCCAATGCCGTTCGAAACTTCAGCTGGTAGCTCACACCACGTAAATTAGTTTGGGTGGTCAGTATTTCCAGATCTTTGGCTACATAGGGCCGGTTCACAGCCGGGTCCTTCACGGTGATATCAATAATGCGGGATGCCACTTTTTCAATAAAACCGGAATTAAAAATCGACTTCACCTCATGGACCGGATGCTGCCTGACATCTTCATCTCCAAGCATCTGGTCCATCATGTCCGAATATTCGGTCTCGGTGAGATTAACCCAAGCATCATACAAGGGATTCTCTGCTGCTTCCGGTGATCTGAAATTGGAAGGGTTAATGTGCGGAAAATACTGCTGAGCGGCACAAGAGCTAATGGCTGCGGTCATGCCGCCAGCCGAAGCGCCCGTGAACACTTCGATCTTCACATCATGCTTCGGAACACCCGCTAAATTCAGGTCTTTGGCCTTTTGCCAATGCTCCAACGCTTCAAACAAATAATCGATTACTCCAGCTGTATAAGCTCCGGCCGAAACAGCGCCAGCCATGCAAATACCAATTCGAATTGTCTTAGGCTCAGTCATACAAAGGTTTTTAAAAAGGTTAAAATTCACCATGCAAAAGCGTGACATTCTATTCAGGAGCTGACTTCCCGATCAACAAATGGACAATTAAATTTGCTGAATGGTTTTCGAATAAAGATACAATATAAATTACGCACGAGTCAAGTGCTTTAACAAGCGGTGCTATAGCAGCTGTATATGGAACAGGAAGATTTGCTACTTTACACTGCCTTGCAACCAAACACTCGTTTCGTGCGAGAAGAATTAAAGCATCGAATCAGGCCTTTAATAAGGCCACGGCAAGCGATGGCTGATAGGCAGACAATATATCGTTCAACATACCTACAATACAAAGCGCACGCAAGCAACGTTTGATCTGAGGCTAACGATTAGTACATCCTTGCTTCTTAATAATCAGTCGAATATCACGTCCAAAATCACTTTCTCAAAATTATCTTCTGTTTTTTGTAAGAAATTCTTTTGAAACCGTACTTTATAAGAAACAACTCATGATATGAAATCTGCAAAAGATGAATTTCTCGAAGTCCTTTCTAAATATCAGGGAATATTATACAAAGTCAGTTTGATTTACTTCAAAAACAAATCTGACCGAGAGGATAATCTTCAAGAAATCATCTATCAACTTTGGAAGTCGTTTCCAAGCATCAAAAATCAAGATCGTATCGGTTCATGGATTTATGCTGTTTCAATAAATACATCCATTTCAAGGGTAAAAAAGGTGTCAAGAATTGAATACCGAGAAGCAGTGCCTGAAATGCCCGACAGGTCAGATTTATTTGATCATATTTCAATGAACGAATCCCTGCAATTATTACTAAATGCAATCTATCATCTTGAAGAAGTTGATAAATCAATCATGCTGCTTTATTTGGAAGAGAGAAGTTATGATGAGATTGCTGATATTATTGGTATCTCTAAGTCAAATGTAGGCGTAAGGATCAATCGGGCGAAAGAAACCTTAAAGCAAAACTTAAAAAAACAAAGCCATGGAAAATAACGAATTGCAATTAATATGGAGAACTGTGGATTCTGATATTAAACGCAAATCCAGGGATGAATTGAATTTATTGTTGACATCAAAAGCCAAGCAAGTATTTACCGAATTCCTGATTGTGGATATCACTGCCATTCCGGTTTGTATCGGCTTAATCGTCTGGTTGGTTGCCACTACAGCTAACCGATTGGATGACAGTCTATATGTTGCAAACAATATCCTTCTGGGGTCAATTGCATTGTTTGCTTTAATATACATCATCCTGGAATGGCATCGAATTAAACGGAGCAAAATGGATAAACCCGTCAAAGAGTGGTTGGAAACAGAAATCAACTTGTTGTCCAAATGGCTGACTGGCAAGTACCGAAGAGTAAATTATTATCTCATTCCTATATTATATGTCCTCTCCGTTTTGTCAATTCATGTATACTATTCAGGCCTATATTTTATTGACGTGTTTCGTTCGGACAAATTCATCAATGAAGATATATGGGGGCTAATTATTTTCACACCAATTATATTTGCCGGTCTTTATTATAGTTTGATAAAGCTTCGCAAATATCAGATGAAAAAATTGCAATTTCTAAAAGATTTACACGAACGTCTTTGCAACGTGCACTAATCCCTTACAAGAACCTGTAATTCTGTTAAATCAATCTTTCCTAACATATTTCGATTCGACTTTTTCAAGGACGGATTCTAATTTTTAATCTCCGGAATCGCACATTTCATGTTTAGAATTTCACCTCTGGAAATGGGCTTCCATCCGACGGAGATTAAAAAAAGAGCCTCACAAAAGTGAAGCTCTCAGGATCTATTTGAAATTGATCTAATGTCGATCACAAGAATGGCAGTAAGCCAGTTCACCGCGAAGGCGCTTTTCAACCAGCTCATCAATACGGTCACGAAGGGGCTCGACCCGGATATTTTGCACCACTTCATGTGCAAAGGCATTCATCAGCATCATGCGGGCATCGGCTTCGCCAATTCCGCGAGCACGAAGGTAGAATAAGGCGTCTTCGTCGATTTGGCCAATGGTTGCGCCATGACTACACTTCACATCATCGGCATCAATAATCAATTGCGGCTTGGTATTCATTTTAGCCGAATCGGTCAGCAGTACGTTGTTATTTCGTTGAAAGGCATTGGTTTTTTGCGCATCCCGCACCACATGAATCCGACCGGCAAAAGCACCAACAGAATCTTCATCCAACACATATTTATACACTTGGTTACTCAGACAGTTGGGCTGTGCATGTTCAATGTTGGTGAAATTATCGACATGTTGTTTCTTATCGGTAAACGACATACCGTAAAGATTGGCTTCGGCATGTTCGCCTGCCATTTCAACATTCAGATTATTACGAATCATCCCACCATGCAAGGTCGCCACACCAGACATCAGGTTCGAATTCGCTTCCTGCCTAAAGAAAGATGAATTGACCGAGTTGGCCAGGTTATTCTGATTCTGAATCGTATAAATATCAACTACTGCATCTTGCCCGACAAATACTTCCGTCACATTATTGGTAAGAAAATCACAGGAGCTCATCGTGTGGTCACAAAAAATAACCTTCGCCTCACTGTTTTTTCCAACCACAATCAGGTTACGCTGGGTTGCAAAAATCGCGTCATTCGAACGCATGATATTAATAACCTGAACTGGTTTTTCAAAAACCACATGATCCGGCACGTGCATAAAGAAGCCATCCTGCGCAAAGGCGGTATTCAGCGCCACAATTGGGTCGTCGGACAAGGCTGCCTGACGGTTCAAGTAATCGCGCACCAACTCAGGTTGTTCGTTGGCAACCTGTTTCAAACCACCAACCACAACCCCTTTGGGAAGATTCTGCAAGGGTTGGTTTTTGGCATAATACCAACCATTCACGAGCAGTACAACATGGGTGTCAAGCTGTGGCACGTCGCAACGAAATGCTTCGTTCAAGTCAACATCGACGAGCTCATATTCGAAAATGTGCCGATAGTCTTTATCGAAAACCCGTTCGAGGTTCGTGTATTTGTAGTTCTCGTTTTTGAAGCCGGGAATTCCAGCTTTCTCAAACCGTTTGATGGCAATCTCACGCATCCGGTTCAGCAAGTTGGATGATCCTGCATCCAACAGGTTTCGGTGAGCATGAAATCGTTCAATATATTTTTCGCTAAGTGCAACTTTATTCGCTGTCAATGTCATAAACTATGAGTTTTTAGCCAGTCGTATCCTTTTTCTTCCAATTCGAGGGCCAGTTCTTTTCCGGCTGATTTGACGATCTTTCCTTGATACAACACGTGAACGTAATCAGGAACAATATACTCCAGCAGACGCTGGTAGTGGGTAATGACGATGGTCGAACGTTCGGGATGTTTCAAGGCATTTACACCATCCGAAACGATACGCAGCGCATCGATATCGAGTCCCGAATCGGTTTCATCCAGAATGGCCAGTTTTGGTTCCAGCATGGCCATT
Organism: uncultured Sunxiuqinia sp.; assembly: GCF_963974515.1. Taxonomy (GTDB): domain Bacteria; phylum Bacteroidota; class Bacteroidia; order Bacteroidales; family Prolixibacteraceae; genus Sunxiuqinia. The sequence goes on from NZ_CAXBDD010000030.1 coordinate 17,725, forward strand.
TGGAAAATCTCATTCTTCTTTTTCTCACCACCCGAGAAACCTTCGTTTACCGATCGGTTTGTCAGTTGTGAATCCAGGTGAACCAACTCTTTCTTCTCGCGCATCAGTTTCAGAAATTCACCGGCAGTCAGAGGTTCCAAACCCTTAAATTTGCGATGTTCATTGACTGAAGTTTTGATGAAATTGACCATTGGTACACCGGGAATTTCCACCGGATACTGAAAGCCCAGAAACAAGCCTTTACGGGCCCGGTCCTCGGCTGGGAGCTCGAGTAAGTCTTCACCTTCGTAGGTAATTTCACCTTCAAGTATTTCGTATTCCTCTTTTCCGGCCAAAATATTGCCTAACGTACTTTTCCCCGAACCGTTTGGTCCCATGATGGCATGCACTTCGCCAGCTTTAATTTCAAGGTTGATACCTTTCAGGATTTCCTTCCCTTCAATTGCAACTCTTAAATTCTTTATTGTCAGCATATTTTTTTATTATTTCGGATTTTGAGTTTTAGGCTCCGGACCGGAACCAACTCAAACGTTTGTATTTATTTTCAATTTATCCAACACTTCCTTCCAGACTAATCGCCAGCAACTTTTGAGCTTCAACGGCAAACTCCATTGGCAGTTTGTTCAACACCTCTTTGGCATAACCATTTACGATCATTCCAATGGCATCTTCGGTTGAAATTCCACGTTGGTTGCAATAGAAAATCTGGTCTTCGCCAATCTTTGAAGTGGTTGCCTCGTGCTCTACAATCGACGATTTGTTTCCTACTTCAATGTATGGAAAAGTGTGTGCGCCACAAGTTGAGCCTAGCAGCAGGGAGTCACACTGCGAAAAGTTCCGAGAATTGACTGCCCCTGGCAATACTTTTACCAAACCACGATAGGAATTGTCGCTTACCCCAGCCGAAATCCCTTTTGAGATAATCGTGCTTTTTGTGTTTTTTCCAATGTGGATCATCTTGGTTCCGGTGTCGGCTTGCTGGTGATTGTTGGTTACCGCTACCGAGTTAAACTCGCCAACTGAACGATCTCCCATCAAAATAACACTTGGGTACTTCCAGGTGATGGCTGAACCAGTTTCCACCTGTGTCCAGCTAATCTTTGACGATTCGCCACGACAAATGCCCCGCTTAGTAACAAAATTGTAAACCCCGCCTTTTCCCTCTTTATTTCCGGGGTACCAGTTTTGAACGGTCGAATACTTCACTTCGGCCCTGTCCATCGCTATAATCTCGACTACGGCAGCATGAAGCTGGTTCTCGTCGCGCATAGGTGCAGTACAGCCCTCCAGATAGCTCACGTAGCTGTCGTCTTCAGCCACAATAAGCGTTCGCTCAAACTGTCCGGTTCCGGAAGCATTAATCCGAAAATAGGTACTGAGCTCCATCGGACAACGCACCCCTTTGGGGATGTAGCAAAACGAACCATCAGAAAATACCGCTGAATTCAACGCTGCAAAGAAATTGTCGGACGTCGGAACAGACATCCCCAGGTATTTTTTTATCAAATCTGGGTGTTCTTTGACTGCCTCGCTGAACGAGCAAAAAATGACTCCTTTTTCAGCCAAGGTTTCCTTAAAGGTTGTTTTCACCGAAACACTGTCGATCACCGCATCAACGGCAACGCCTGCAAGCACTTTCTGTTCTTCCAGAGGAATTCCGAGTTTATTGAAAGTCTCAATTAAATCAGGATCTACTTCATCCAAACTTTCGTACTGCGGCTTCTTTTTGGGTGCCGAATAGTATATGATCTCCTGGAAATCAATAGGTGGGATTTTAAGGTAGGCCCAATTCGGCACTGGCATTTTCAGCCATTTACGATAGGCATCCAACCTAAACTGCAGCATGAATTCCGGTTCATTCTTCTTCGCTGAAATCACTCGAATCACATCTTCATTTAATCCCTTGGGAATCGAATCCGATTCAAAATCGGAGACAAACCCAAATTTATATTCTTGTGAGGTAACCTCTTGCAATATCTTATCTTGTTCTTCCATATCCCTCTTTTTATACGTTTCTCTTTCCGTTTGTAACAACAAACTTTAAAATAGACTGTTTAAAAATAATTGCAAAGATAAGGAAGTAAAGCTATTTTTGCACCTGAAAACGATTAATCCACACCTGTAGGTCTGATATTTAAAAAATGGATAATACTAAAAATCAAACAGCACTTGCGACATTAGGCGAATTTGGGCTTATTGACCGGCTCACGCAGACCATTCAAATTCAACACAAAAGCACCGTAAAAGGTGTCGGCGATGATGCTGCTGTGCTTAGTTTTGAAGGAAAACAAATTGTTGTTACCACCGATTTACTTACCGAAGGAATTCACTTTAACCTGATGTATGTTCCTTTACGACACTTGGGATACAAAGCCGTTATTGTCAACCTATCCGATGTGTTTGCGATGAATGCCCAGCCCCGGCAAATTACGGTGTCGCTGGCTATTTCAAATAAGTTTTCGGTAGAAGCTATTGATGAGTTGTATTCCGGAATTCACCTGGCTTGCGAGAAATATGGTGTGGACTTGGTTGGCGGCGATACCACCAGCTCACTGACCGGCCTTACCATTAGTGTGACAGCCATTGGTGAAGCGAACAAGGAAGACCTGGTTTATCGCAGTGGTGCCCAACTAAACGATTTGATTTGTGTTACAGGCGATTTGGGCGGCGCCTACATGGGGCTTCAGCTGTTGGAGCGGGAGAACGAAGTGTTCAAGGTGAATCCGAAAGAACAACCAAAGCTGGAGGGTTACGATTATATTTTGGAGCGCCAACTTAAACCCGAGGCACGGGGCGACGTGATCAGTGCTTTGAAAAAACTGGGCGTAAAGCCGACGGCGATGATTGATATTTCAGACGGCTTATCTTCTGAAATCATGCATATCTGTCGCTCGTCGAAAGTTGGCTGTAGTATTTACGAGGAAAAAGTTCCCATGGACTATCAAACCCGTAAGTTTGCCGATGAACTGAGCATCAATCCGCTTGTTGCGGCGCTGAATGGCGGCGAAGATTATGAACTTCTCTTTACCGTCCCGCTGGCTGATCATGACAAGATCAAGCTGGATCCGGACATTACAATCATCGGACACATTACAGAAGAAGGCACAGGAACCAACATGATTACCGGAGCAGGAACCGCTATCGCTCTTCAAGCCCAAGGGTGGAATCCACTTGGATAACTACTTAGAAGTAGAAAGTATTTCGAATGGCTCGCTTTCCCCGGTACTCGCCTTTTTTAACTACTTTTACAATGTTTCGGTTGTTGGCCTGGTGTTCTGCTTCGGAGCAATCCACACCATCATCGCACTTATTTAGCAGACGGGTTTCACCATAACCTTCATACCCCACACGCAGTGGATCAATGCCTTTCCAACGGATATAATCGAAAATAGCTTTTGCCCGTCGTTTCGACAGCAAAAGGTTTTCTTCCTCATCACCCCTTGAATCGGTGTGCGTTTCAATGCGTATTTCCATGTCGGGAAACTCGATCAGGTATTGAATGAGTTCATTGATGGTATGGGCAACATCTGAATTGACGACCCAGTCACCCACGTAAAAATCAATATCTCTAATTTCATGCACCTGAAGTGGTTCGCCATCTTCCTCTTCCATGTATAACGGCTCGGGCGATCCGTCGTCAATCTCTTCTTCCATTTCAAGCGAAAGTTGGACAAAGGTTTCATCGCCAGCCCTCAGTTTTTTGGTAGGAACCAAAGTGTGGTTAGCCTGATAAAACTCCTTCAGTCCATGAACGATGTAGTTTCGTCCTTTATGAACTTCGAACTCAAATTCTCCGGTGCGTTTGGTCTGTTGGGTGGCAAGTGTGTCAGCAAATTCATTGACAAGACTGATTGTTGCACCAGCCAATGGTTTTCCGGTGATAAAATCTTTAGCCACACCACGAATAAACACTGGAACGTGGGTGAGGCGAACAAAATAAATGTCGTCGTTTCCGCGTCCTTTATTGCGATTGGAGGAAAAATATCCCGCCGTCCCGGCTTCATCAAGCACAAAGCTAAAGTCATCTTTCGGGCTATTCAAAGGATATCCCATGTTGTGCACCTGGTTGAAAACGCCATTCTCAGGAATCGCAGAGTAAATATCCAATCCGCCTAGTCCGGGATGACCGTTGGACGAGAAATAAAGCGTTCCATCGTAGCTGATAAACGGGAATAATTCGTTTTCGGCGGTATTGACTTTGGGACCCAGGTTGACCGGATTGCTCCAAAATCCTTGATTGAAAACTGCGTAATAAATGTCGGTCCCGCCATAGCCACCTGGCATATCCGATGCAAAGTACATGACCTGTCCGGTAGTGTCAATGGATGGATGGCCGGTGGAGTAGTCGTCGCTGTTGTAAGAAAATTCGCCCCGGTATTCCCAGTCATCCTCCTCTTTTCCTCCAAACAGAATTTTGAGGTTGATCTCTCCTCCTTTTCCTTTGGTGGCGCTACCTCCCTTTCCAACATTGTTACGGGTAATGTACACCCGATCGCTTTTAGGGTCGAAAGACACGGGTCCGTCGTGGTAGCTGGTGGCCAACTTCGATGCAAATTCTTTGACATTGACAATGTCGCCATTGGGTGCCTGATCGCCAATAAACAGGTTAAAGTAGGGAAGCTCATTCCATTTATATTTCGGAGTAGGTGTTCCATTTATGAATTTGGTTGATGAAAACACGAGTTTCTCACCATAAAAAGCCACACCTAGCTCAGATCCACTGGTGTTTAGAGATACCGGTCGAATGCTGTATCGTTTTGGGTCGCGGTGCAGGAGTTGGATGTATTCCAGCAAGGAGTTCTGAGTATCCACCCGTCTGTCGTCCGGACGGAGTTCGGCATAGCTGGTTAGCCACTTTTCGGCTTCCGGGTATTTTCCATTGCTTTTCAATGCCTGAGAGTAATTGAACAGGTCTTCGGGCTGGGCATCGCCTTTTGAAACTAAAAGCTCCAGCCATTTCTCCGCTTCCTCAGTATTTCCAACGTGGTGGTTGGCATTGGCCAGCCTTCGAATCACATAGCTGTTAGACGAGTCTTTACTAAAGGCAAATTCGTATAAATCAATGGCTTCAACAAAGGCAAAGTTATCGTAACTTTTATCAGCCATACGAATCGTGACTTTTTGAGCGTCAGCCAGCAAGCATAGTAAAAAAGAAAAAAAGAAGATTAGAAAGATCTTAGGTGTTGCCTGTTTCATCAATCAGCCGTTTCAATTTAAAAATAGCGTGGCGACCGAACTTTGTCGCGACCGAAGTTAAAATCATAACTCACCAAAATTTCGTGCGTTCCATTGTTGTATGAGCCAAGGTCGGTGGCCGTAACGTCGTAAGCATAGCCAACTTTCAATTGATTAGAGATTTGCACTTGAAACATCGCGCCCACAGCATCGCCAACCCGGTACATAGCCCCCAGCCACAATCGCTCATAAAACAGGAACTGGGCGGTTAAGTCGACCGCCAGTGGCGAATTCTGGCTGTATTTTGTTAGAAAGTACGGCTTGAATTTAAGAATTCGGTTGATATCAAAAACATACCCGGCCATAAAAAACAGGTGAATGTTTTCTCTGCTGACGTATTCCGAAGAAAAATCGCTGCGGTTGATCTGGTTCTGGATGAGCTTGGGGATCGAAATTCCGGTCATGAACCGTTCTGAATTATAGTAAAGTCCAATACCAACATTGGGAAGGAAATTCCGGTTAATGTCGTTGGCAAAAACAGGATCATTAGAGTCAACAGTCTCTAATTTCGACAGGCCCGCTTCAAAGAAATTAACACCACCTTTCAGTCCAAACGACAAATATCGGCCGTGTACAATATCGATGCTGTACGAATAATCAATGTAAGCGCCAGTTTGTGAAATCGGACCAAGCTGGTCTTTCAACAGCGAAAAACCCAAGCCCATGTGGTGTTTGGTAATGGGAGCGTGCATAATAAACGATTGCGTTGCCGGCGCTCCATCAATGGAAACCCATTGGTTACGCGACATGACCATCATGCTTAGCACCTCGCCCGACCCGGCATAAGCCGGATTAACCGAAAGAATATTGTTCATGTATTGCGTGTACATGGGGTCTTGCTGTGCATTCGCTTTCTCCAACTGGAAAAGAAGAAACGCCAAGCCCAAGCACAGAAATGTAAAAAATTGCTTCATCTTATGGCCGTCATCTATCGTTTGTGTTTCAAACACACTCAAATACAGCGGTAAACATACCCATATGGCGAGGCAGTAAAAACAGGCAGTTAGCAAACCCATGCGAGGGAATAGCAAAAGGCTTGTTGTAATTATCCGTGTTTGGTGGCAGGCGACAAAATCGGGATCATTTGATATTTTCGTGGTAGGATTCAAAAAATAAGTTGGTTATGAATGAAATCCCAGTATTTGTTGTTCAGACGTTTTTGGTGGAACTGTAGAATTCTTGGTAGAACTCAAAATTTGGCGGTAGAGTTGAAAAATTCTCGCCAGGATTGAAATGTTTCTTTCAATCGGGTCCATTCGTGCCGCTTTTGGCTCGGGTCAGTAGTCCGAAACCGGTCGTCCCCGAAAGAACACAGCAATTTGGGTAATCATCCACAGCCAGGGAACAATGAGCGACTTTCCAATCCATGGCGGAACAAATGTATCGAAGAAGGGTGGAGCTATAAAAAACAGCAAGCAAGGTCGCCAATGAAATACTGATAATGAATGAGCGGGAAATGGGGATCGAACCCACGACCCTCAGCTTGGGAAGCTGATGCTCTACCACTGAGCTACTCCCGCTTATTTATTTTTTGATGCTCCAAATTTAGTTTATTTTCAAATTGAATGATCAGGTAGCAGACTTTTTTTCAACCCAATGGTTTTTATTTTCACGCGTCATATGTTCGATCTGTATTAGAAGCATCTTCAATAAACTCCAAATTGCGTTTTAGCCCCTCAAACTTGGTTCGCTTGACAGCCGACTTACGGAACAATTCATTAAACAAGGGCTTGTCCATTTCCATCCATTCGTTTCGGGTGAGTTCCAACAACTTGGGGTGCGGCTCAAAATCCGGCTCCTGGTGCGATTCCGATTTCAGATTCCAGGGGCACACGTCCTGGCAAATATCGCAGCCAAATACCCGATCCTCGAATTGATTCTTCAGGCGTTCATCCAAACTACCTTTTAACTCAATGGTTTGATATGAAATGCAACGCCGGGCGTCCACCACTTGCGGGGCAACAATGGCTTGAGTTGGACAGGCATCAATACAGCGAGTGCAGGTTCCGCAATGATCGCGCACGGTTTTACTGTCAGCGGGGAGCTCCAAATCAACAATTAACTCGCCAATAAAAAAGAAACTGCCGTGCTCCACCGAAATTAGGTTCGTATGTTTACCCACCCAACCGAGGCCGGCTTTGACCGCCCAGGCTTTGTCGAGCACCGGTGCCGAATCAACAAACGAACGGCCATTACAGGGAGCTACTTCATTCTGAATAAATGTCAGCAATTCATTCAGCTTGCCTTTCAACACAAAATGGTAGTCTTTGCCATAAGCGTATTTTGATAGTACTGGTGCCTGGGCATCCTGTTGTTTTTGTTTGGGATAATAATTCAGCAAGACAGAAATGACTGATTGAGCACCTTCAAAAATCAGACGCGGATCGAGCCGCATGTCCACATGGCGAGCCATGTAGCTCATTTCGCCATGCAGCCCTCGGTTTAACCAGCGTTCGAGACGGGGTTTTTCTTCGGCTAAAAAATCAGCCTTGGAAATTCCGCAGTCCAGAAAACCTAACTCAAAAGCCTTCTTCTTAATTTGTGCCGCTTGTTCTTGCTGTTCCATGTCTTCCCAATTTTTGCGGATATAAAAATACCCGGTTTTGGCCGGGTATTCAATCGATCTCGTTAATATCTTTTAAAAGAATCCCAGTTCCAGCCGGGCCTCTTCGCTCATCATCGACTTATCCCATGGTGGCTCAAAGGTAAGTTCCACATGGGCATCTTCTACTCCTTCAACTGTCAGCGCAGCCTGCCGGGTGTCTTCCACCAGCATGTCGGCCACCGGACACCCGGGAGCTGTTAGGGTCATAATTACATTGGCCTTGTTGTTTTCGTCCACATCGATGTTATAAATCAGGCCCAGATCGTATATGTTTACCGGAATCTCCGGGTCATAAACCTCTTTTAAGTTGTCTATAATTAAATCAATCCTCGCGTCCATAGCTTTTCCTCATTAACTTGAAATCCTTTTATAAGCAACAGCATATAACTTAATTTGTTTGATCATGGCAACCAATCCGTTAGAGCGGGTTGGCGACAAGTGTTGTTTCAATCCAATATCATCCACAAAGTGCAAATCGCTTTTCATAATTTCCTCGGGTGTACGGCCCGAAACAACTCGCAGCAGAAGTGCAACCAAGCCTTTGACAATCACGGCATCGCTCTCTCCTTCAAAGTAAATCTTCCCATCTTTAAATTCCGGAACCAACCAAACCCGCGATTGGCAACCTTTAATTAAATGCTGATCGCTTTTTTGTTTTGGATCCAAATCTTTTAAATCATTTCCTAATTCAATCAGGTAGCTGTATTTGTCCATCCAGTCTTCGTAGATTGAAAATTCAGCCACTATTTCTTGTTGTATATTTTCTATCGTCATGCATTTTAGCTTTAAAAGATGCAAAGGTCGTAATTTTTTTAGTAATCACACAATCGGGACAACAACGGAATGAAGACTTAAAAAAAACAAAAAGTTGCCGGCCTATTTTTGAATGATTCTAAATATGATCGGGCATTCGGCCAATCAGCGACAAATAATTATCTTCAACATTCCAAAAAACCAAAAAATTATAACTTTTAAATACATCAGAATGAATTCAATTATTGGAACACAAACTGAGAAGAATTTACTGAAAGCTTTTGCCGGCGAATCGCAAGCAAAGAACCGGTACGAGTTTTTTGCAAAGCAAGCCAAAAAAGAAGGTCTACACCAGATAGCTGCGATTTTTGAAGAGACAGCCATCAATGAGCAAGCACATGCCAAACGGTTTTTTCGCTTTTTGGAAGGTGGCGTGGTTGAAATTACAGCCAGCTACCCTGCTGGAGTGATCGGGACAACCATGGAAAACCTGAAAGCCGCCGCCGATGGCGAAAACGAAGAGTGGACAGAACTGTATCCTGAATTTGCGCGCATTGCCGAGGAAGAAGGGTTCAAGCAAATTGCCGTGGTTTTTAAAACCATTGCCAAAATTGAACAGCACCACGAAGAACGTTACCGCAAGTTATGCCAAAACCTGGAAGAAGGAAAAGTGTTTGAACGCGAAGACAAAGTGACCTGGAAGTGCCGCGTGTGTGGCTTGCTGCATGAATCGAAGCGTCCACCAAAAAAATGTCCTTCGTGCGAACATGAGCAGGAATACTTCGAAATAGAAGCAACCAATTATTAATGGTTCAAAACAGCTTTAAAAACCAATGAGTCCGAGGTTTAGATTGCCTCCAGCCGCTGTCAGTCAATTCAGGGTGAAGCCTGGGGCTGGTGTTTTGGCTTTTTTAAAGCTGTTTTTTCTTTTTCTTGCTACTTTTACAATCATATGCAAGAAGTTCGATCGATATTAAACCAACGTTTTCCTTTCTTCGAGAAAGAACTACTGGACGAAATTGAGCAACAAGGCTTGATTCAGGAAATAACTGCCGATGAGGAAATCCTACGTGAAGGCCAGTTTATCAAATCCTTTCCGCTAATTTTGGAAGGAAGCCTGCGGGTGATCCGAACCGACAAGGACGGTCGCGAACTCTTGCTCTATTTCCTGAACCCCGGTGAAGTGTGCAGTATGGCACTCACATGTTGTATGGGACAACAGCAAAGTAACATCAGCGCTATTGCCGAACAGGACAGCTTGATTGTTCGAATTCCAGTTGATTTGCTGGATGAATGGATGAGCCGCTTTCCTGAATGGAAATCGTACATGATGTACGCGTACCGTAAACGATTTGACGAACTGCTGGACACTATTGATGCCATTGCTTTCTTGCACCTGGATGAACGGCTTGAACGTTTTTTCCGTTCACGTTTTGAAGCCACCGGCGAAAAGCGTTTTAGCGGGAAACATCAGGATATTGCTTCCCAACTCAATACCTCGCGCGAAGTTATTTCGCGTTTGCTAAAAAAGATGGAGCAAAAAAATCTGGTCAAACTAAGCCGAAATGAAGTTGACTTCACCGCCTTAATGGATACCAACACCTGATTTTATCTTCAACAAATCAACTTCAAACTTGTGTGACTCAAGTCACTTGGCAGAGCTTAATTTTACTGTTTCTTTGCTAAAAATCTTGAATCATGAAAGAGTTTATTCTGAAACATAAATGGCGAATTGTTGGAACAGTCCTGGGAGCTTTCGCCGGTTTTTTATACTGGCATTACATTGGCTGTAACTCCGGTACTTGTCCCATTCAATCGAATTGGCACACCAGCTCGCTGTATGGCGGGCTGATGGGTTTTCTTGTTAGCGATTTGAAAAAGTCTAAAGAAAAAACAGAAGACGATGGAACAGTTTAACCAGATTATACAGGGAGCAACGCCCGTTTTAGTCGATTTTTCGGCCGAGTGGTGCGGCCCATGTAAGATGATGGCTCCCATCCTAAAACAATTGAAAGATCTATTGGGAGATCGAATACGAATCCTTAAAATTGACGTCGACCGAAATCAGGAATTGGCCATGAGATATCAGGTTCGGAATGTTCCCACCCTGGTAATTTTTCAGAACGGCCAGAAAAAGTGGACCGGCAGTGGTGTGATTCAGGCCGATCAGCTGGCGTCAGTGATTCAACAAACAACAAGTGCCGTATAAGCGGCGTATGTTAAACCAATTCATGCCCTGATAAATAAGGAAAAAGAAAGCCAACAAGCAAAAAAATTAGCGCGCAACCTGATATTAAGAAGGGAGCAGTAAAGAGGGGGCAGAGAGAAAGCGGAAATCCAAATGGGTTTCTGCTTTTTTAAAAATTTCATCGTTTGTTGTGAGACCTTGATGGCATCCGTTTTATGCCGCTGAATGATTGTCAAATACACATAAAAAAATCCGGATTGCAGTCCGGATTTTTTTATGTGTATTGTGTTACAAAGAATCTTTACAATGATTTAGCGACTTCAACCTCGTGGAAAGCTTCGATCATGTCTCCGGCTTGAATGTCGTTATAACCATCGATATTTAATCCGCATTCGTAGCCTTTCTGTACTTCTTTCACGTCGTCTTTAAAACGTTTCAACGACCCGAGTGTTCCGGTGTAAATCACAATTCCATCACGAATCAGTCGCACCTTATTGTTACGGTGAATTTTTCCATCACGTACAATACAACCGGCAATGGTTCCGACCTTGGTGATTTTGAACGCTTCCATAACTTCAGCTGTTCCAAGAATTTCTTCTTTGATTTCCGGAGAAAGCATTCCCTCCATAGCCGACTTGATTTCGTTGATGGCATCGTAAATAATCGAGTACAAGCGGATATCCACTTCTTCTTTTTCGGCCAGCTTGCGTGCATTTAGACTTGGTCGAACCTGGAAGCCAATCACAATCGCGTCGGACGCTGTAGCCAGCATCACATCGGACTCAGAAATGGCACCAACGGCTTTATGAATTACATTCACCTGGATTTCTTCGGTCGACAGCTTGATCAATGAGTCAGAAAGTGCCTCGATGGATCCGTCCACGTCACCTTTCACAATCAGGTTCAATTCCTGGAAGTTTCCAATGGCAATCCGGCGTCCAATTTCATCCAGTGTAATGTGTTTCTGCGTACGTAAACCTTGCTCACGCGCCAATTGCTCACGCTTGTTGGCAATCTGACGGGCTTCACGTTCGTTTTCAAAGACATTGAACTTATCGCCTGCCTGAGGAGCACCATCCAGTCCAAGGATGATCACCGGTTCAGATGGGCCTACAGATTCGATACGTTGGTTCCGTTCGTTAAACATAGCTTTGATGTGGCCATAATATTTTCCGGCCAGCATGATGTCACCTTGGTGCAGTGTTCCATTTTGAACCAATACGGTTGCCACATAGCCCCGTCCGCGGTCCAGTGACGATTCAACAATCGTTCCGGTTGCCCTGCGGTCTTTATTTCCTTTCAGCTCAAGCATCTCGGCTTCGAGCAGTACTTTCTCAAGCAGCTCATCGATATTAATGCCATTTTTTGCTGAAATATCCTGACTTTGGTATTTACCGCCCCATTCTTCAACAAGGAAGTTCAGGTTAGCCAGTCCTTCTTTTATTTTGTCGGGGTTTGCACCCGGCTTATCAATCTTGTTAATAGCGAACACAATCGGCACACCCGCGGCCTGCGCGTGGTTAATGGCCTCTTTGGTTTGCGGCATGATGTCATCGTCAGCCGCTACAATAATAATGGCGATATCGGTAACTTGTGCACCACGTGCGCGCATGGCGGTAAACGCTTCGTGACCCGGTGTATCCAGAAACGTGATCATCCGGCCATCGGGTAGGCTGACATGGTACGCACCGATGTGCTGGGTAATACCTCCGGCCTCACCGGCGATTACGTTGGCGCTCCGAATATGGTCAAGCAGCGATGTTTTCCCGTGGTCAACGTGCCCCATTACTGTAACAATTGGCGCTCTTGGATGTACTTCCTCCGGTTCGTCGTCATCTTCAACGCCGCCCAAAATATCGGCGCTGACAAATTCCACTTCGTAACCAAATTCTTCAGCAACAATCGACATGGTTTCGGCATCCAAGCGTTGGTTGATGGATACAAAAAGCCCCAAACTCATGCAGGACGAAATCACCTCAGTGACACTTGCATCCATCATAGTTGCCAATTCAGATACGGAAACAAACTCGGTTACCTTTAGAACGTTTTGTTCTGCACTTTCTCTATCATGAGCGGCCGATGCTTTATCGCTCGCAGCTTGGCGCTTATCACGGCGATATTTGGATCCTTTTGATTTTTGTTTTCCGGAAGTCAGGCGAGCCAGAGTATCTTTAATTTGCTTTTGTACATCTTCCTCACTAACCTCTTTCTTAATGATTTTTCGTTTTCCCTTGCCTCCCTGTTGTTGCAAGCGGCCACGTTGTCCTTGGGCCTGCGGCTGTCCTTGCCCAGGCTTGATCACACTGACACGGGAATCGGAATCTTTTTGTATGCGGCGACGTTTTTTCTTCGCGTTTTGCGCACTGCTATCAGTAGACGAAGTTTCCGGTCTCTTTTTCTTGATGTCAATTTTACCAACGACATTTGGCCCTGAAAGCTTTTCGACATTGGTTTTAATGTCTTTGCTCTGATCTCTACCCTGATCTTGGCTTGTTTGACGCTTTTGTTTTTCCCGTTCTTTGCGCTCGTCCTCTTTTTGTTTTTTTGTCTTTTTGGTCGGACGTGTTTTTTGGTTGATTGACGAAAGGTCAATGCGACCAACCACCTTTACTTCATCAACTTTAGGAATATTGGTCTGAACATCTTCGATTGATTCAACTTGTTTTTCTTCTTTTGCTGGGATTGCTTCTTCTGGGGCTGGCTTAGGTTCGGCAGGTTTGCTTACTTCGGCTTTAGGCGCTTCCTGTTGCTTTTCTTCTTGTTTTGGCTTGACGGGCTTTGTTTCTTCCGATTTCTGATCTCCTTTTTTAATAACAGTAGGTTTTCCTTCCCTTTTTTTGGGTTGAAAACTGTCGAGATCAATCTTTCCGACAACTTTTAGTTTGTCCCCTTCAGGCAATTTTTCTTTTTCTTCTTGAGGTTTCGGTTCCGGCTTGGCCTTCGGGATTTCCTTTTTGGGAGGATTCATATCCTTAATCCGAACCTCTTCCACTTCCTCTTCTTCCTCATCCTGATCCACATCTTCAGTAACCACATCAGCATTTTCAAGCGAAATAGATTCGTTTTTACTACGGTGACTCATCAGGTTGATTTTTTCTGACTCCTTTTTCAGCGAGATATCACTTTTATACTCTTTTTCGAGCATGTGATATGCATCTTCTGAAATCTTAGAGTTTGGATTTGCATCAATATCAAATCCTTTTTTATGCAGAAACTCAACAATCGTGTTGGTTCCCACATTAAATTCTCGTGCTACCTTACTAAGTCGCGTACTTTTTTTGCCAATTGCCATATACCCAATCTATTTTTTTATCTCTTTTTTATCTTTTGCGCAAAAACTATGCAATTTTATATCCAATTTATTTAAATCCCAATAGTTTAGTGTTATTTGTTTTTGATTACTCAAATTCAGAGCGCAAAATCTTTAATATGTGATCAATTGTCTCTTCTTCCAAATCGGTTCGTTTAATCAGATCAGCGCGGCTTAACCCCAAAACGTTTTTAGCGGTGTCACACCCAATTGATTTTAATTGATCCAAAATCCAGGCATCAATCTCATCGGCAAACTCCTCAAGATTAACATCTTCATCGTCGGTTGCCATTTCACGGTAAACGTCAATTTCGTAGCCGGTTAACTGGCTTGCCAAACGAATGTTTAGCCCGCCTTTTCCAATAGCCAGCGATACTTCGTCGGGTTTCAGGTAAACGTCGGCACGCTTGGTGTCTTCGTGTAACTTAATCGATGATATTTTTGCGGGGTTCAAAGCCCGCTGAATAAACAGTTGTACATTGGATGAAAAGTTGATTACATCAATGTTTTCATTCCGAAGTTCACGAACTATGCCGTGAATACGTGAGCCCTTCATTCCGACGCATGCGCCGACCGGATCAATACGTTCATCGTACGACTCAACGGCCACTTTGGCCCTTTCGCCTGGCACCCGAACAATCTTTTTAATAGTAATTAGTCCGTCAAATATTTCAGGAACCTCCAGCTCGAATAATCGCTCCAGAAACACCGGCGAGGTGCGCGATAGAATAATCAGCGGGTTGTTGTTGCGTAGTTCTACTTTGTAGACTACCGCTCTCAGACTATCTCCTTTGCGGAAATAATCTGAAGGTATTTGTTCCGTTTTTGGAAGAATCAGCTCATTGCCTTCGTCGTCCAACACAAGGATTTCCTTTTTCCAAACCTGGTAAACTTCGCCGGTTACAATGTCGCCAATCTTACTTTTGTATTTTCCAAAGATGTGGTCCTTTTCCAGCTCCAAAATACGGCTGGCCAGGTTCTGACGCAAATTCAGAATCGCCCGTCGACCAAAATCTTTCAATTTAACCTCGTCGGTAACCTCTTCCCCCACCTCGTAGTCTTCGTCAATTTTTTTTGCTTCTGAAAGCGTGATTTGTCTGTTGGGGTCTTCTATGTCAGCATCTTCCACCACTTCACGGTTGCGCCAAATTTCGAAGTCTCCTTTGTCGATGTTAATAATGATGTCGAAGTTTTCATCTGTTCCGTATGTTTTTTCCAACACATTACGGAAAACGTCTTCAAGAACGCTCATCATTGTGACCCGATCAATGTTCTTCAGGTCTTTAAATTCAGAAAATGTATCGATAAGATTAATCGTATCCATCTTGCGCTCGTTTTAGAATTTTATAATGTTTTTAACTGTTTTCGCTTCGTCAAACGCTATACGGTGGAGACGTGTTATAAGTTGCTTTTTTTTATGTCCCTCAACCTTCTCGCGTTTGGTTGTTTCCAATTCAAATCCTTCCTGGTCTGCCGTCTTCAAAAGTCCTTCCAGTTTTTCGCCGTTCGTAAGCACCACTTCCATTTCCTGTCCGATATTTTTTTCAAACTGGCGATACACTTTTAACGGCTGTCCCAGCCCGGCTGAAGAAACCTGCAATTCAAAATCGTCTTCTTCCCGGTCAAGACTTCCTTCAACAAGCCGGCTGATCTGAACACAGTGGTCAATGGTGATCCCATTCATGCTGTCAAGCGTAACCATGATTTGGCTGGCCGGAGTCACGTCCAAAGATACGATAAACTGGTCTTCACTAAGTTTATCTTCAATGAGTTGTGCGATTTTACTTTTATCAATCATAAATTCCGACTAATAAAACAGGGGACTTTGGGGTCCCCTGCAAACGGTCTTTCTTCCAATTGTCAGCGCAAAATTAGCAAAAGGAATTCAAATCTCAAAATATGGAACTTAACTGATCATCAATGAATAGGTGTTTGGAAAATAAGCAAGCGAACGCCTGTTGTCCTTTGGGGAATGAAATTTTTCTTATTTTTGCCGATAACACGTGAAAAAAGCAACTATCAGCTTGAAAACAAATAAGAAAAAGATCATCAACGATCCGGTTTTTGGATTCATCACCATCCAATCAGAATTCATATACGATTTGATTGAACACCCATTCCTCCAGCGTTTGCGTCGGATTAAGCAGCTCGGGCTTTCCAGCATCGTTTTTCCGGGAGTGAACCATACCCGGTTTGAGCATGCTATAGGTGCTGTACATCTGATGCGGCTGGCTATTTCGGGTCTGGTGATGAAAGGCGTTGAAATTACCGATGAGGAAGCAGAAGCAGTAACGGCGGCGATTCTGCTGCACGATATTGGTCACGGCCCTTTCTCTCATGCCCTGGAGCATTCGTTGGTCGAAGGAATTTCGCATGAAGTGATTTCCCTGCTGCTTATGGAGGAACTAAACCGACAATTTAATGGGCGGTTAGAAATGGCGATCCGGATTTTTAAGAATGAATACCCTAAAAAATTCCTGCATCAACTTGTTGCCAGTCAATTGGACGTGGATCGGCTGGACTATTTACGCCGCGACAGTTTTTTTTCCGGGGTTACCGAAGGAACAATCGGGTCGGATCGAATCATCAAAATGCTCAATGTCCGAAACGACGGCCTGGTGATTGAACATAAAGGGATCTACTCCATTGAAAAGTTTCTGATTTCGCGCCGTCTGATGTATTGGCAGGTTTATTTGCATAAAACTGTTTTGTCGGCCGAAAACATGTTGGTTAAAGTACTGCGACGCGCCAAGGAGCTGGTCATGCAAGGCCATGGTTTGTTTGCAACACCTGCTCTGCAAGTTTTTCTGGAACGAAAAATTACGAAAGAGTGTTTCACAAAGCCTGTTTATGCCAATCAGGAAAATATTCTCGAGCTGTTTGTTGAACTTGATGACAGTGATTTGATTTCGGCTATGAAGCAGTGGCAACATCATGAAGACAAAATTTTATCTTATTTGTCTGGCGCTGTAATTAATCGTAAACTTTTTAGAATCAAAATCCAGAATACCCCGTTTTCAGACAAGGAAATTACGGAGCTGAGAAACAAGATTATAGATCGGTGGACAATGGACAAAAATGAGTTGGATTATTTCCTGATTCATGACTCAATTACCAATTTCGCCTATGCTTCCGGGAGTGATAAAATTAACATTTTGATGAAAGACGGAAGCGTCAGAGAGATCAACGAAGCTTCAGACGTTAACCTTTCCAGCCTGTTGCAAACCGTCAGGAAATATTTTGTCTGTTATCCGAAAGAATTGGACATTAAGTAATTTAAACCTATTTTTGCAGCGCGCCAAGAAAAAATATATGGAATTTAAAGCACTAAACATCGCTGAGTTCCTTCACGGTACGATCGAAGGTGATGAGAATGTAAGCGTAAATAATGTATCGAAAATTGAAGATGGAAAACCAGGAACACTGGCATTTTTGTCCAATCCCAAATACGAGCGGTACATATACCAGACGGAAGCCTCAATTGTTTTGGTCAAAAATGAGTTTAAACCGGAACATAAGGTAAAAGCAACACTGATTCGGGTGGAAGATCCCTACCAGGCGTTCGCCGCGTTATTGGACTTGTATGAGCAGGCCAAACAACTAAAAAACGGAGTTGAACAACCGTCTTTTATTGATCCTTCAGCCAAGCTTGGCAATGATGTCTATTTCGGTGCTTTTGCCTACCTCGGACAAAACTCAAGTCTGGGAAACAAGGTCAAAATATATCCTCAAACCTTTATCGGTTCGGGCGTGACAATCGGAGACAATACGATTATTTATGCCGGAGCGAAAATATATGATGGATCCATTATTGGAAATAATTGTATCATTCATGCCGGTGCGGTGATTGGATCCGATGGATTTGGATTTGCCCCTACACCTGACGGATCGTACAAAAAGATTCCACAAGTTGGCAATGTCATCTTGGAAGATGATGTTGAAGTTGGAGCCAACACAACCATTGACTGCTCAACCATGGGCTCAACCATTATTCGTAAGGGCACAAAGTTGGATAACCTGATTCAAATTGCTCATAATTGTGAGGTTGGTGAAAATACAGTAATTGCTGCTTTAACCGGAATTGCCGGATCAACAAAAATTGGAAAAAATTGTATGCTTGGAGGCCATATCGGAGTTGCAGGACATTTAACAATAGGCGACAACGTAAAAGTAGGAGCCATGTCTGGGGTCTCAAATAATATCAAGTCGGGAAGAATCGTTCTTGGAACGCCTGTAACGGATCATGAACACGCTTTAAAATCGTACGTGGTATACAGACGTCTTCCCCAAATGAGGGATGAGTTGATTAATTTGCAAAAGGAAGTAGCGGAACTAAAATCGAAATTAAACAAAGAATAAGATTTAGAAATCGACTTGGTGATGACAATGAAACAAAAAACTTTAGCCCGCCAATTTTCTTTAAGCGGTAAAGGATTGCATACAGGAGTACAGGTAAACATGACCTTTAAGCCTGCTCCCACAAATCATGGATTTAAATTTCGACGGATTGATCTGGAAGGTAGCCCTATTCTAGAGGCCGATGCCAGCTTAGTTATTGATACTTCGCGCGGAACAGTTATTGGGAAAGGCAATGCCCGGCTCAGCACCATTGAGCACGCGTTGGCCGCCCTCACCGGAATGGATTTGGACAATGTCCTGATTGAAATCGACAACGAAGAGGTTCCTATTCTTGATGGAAGCGCCAAATTATTTGTCGAAGCTATTGAACAAGCTGGAGTAGTGGAACAGAATGCCGAACGGGATTACCTTGAAATCACCGAGAAAATTGTTTATCGAGATCCGGAATCGGGTTCAGAAATCATTGCCTTACCCGATAGCGATTACAATCTGAACGTGATGATTTCCTTCAACTCCAGCGTATTGAACAATCAATTTGCTGTTTTGGAAAGCCTCGATGATTTTAAAACCCAGGTCGCACCTTGCCGCACCTTTGTATTTGTCCGCGAACTGGAATTCCTTCTAAAAAACAACCTGGTGAAAGGTGGTGATTTGGATAATGCCATCGTCATTATGGATAAGGAAATCAGCCAGGAAGAACTTGATCGTTTAGCTGACCTGTTTAATCATGAACATATTGAGGTCAAAAAGGAGCAGGGTATTCTGAACAACCTGGATCTTCAATTTGAAAATGAATGCGCCCGCCATAAATTGCTTGACGTAATTGGTGATTTGAGCCTGGCAGGAAAACGGATTAAAGGACGAATCATCGCTACAAAACCCGGCCATAAGGCAAACACAGAGTTTGCTAAGTTGCTGAAAAAAGAAATCAGGAAATACGAAGTTTGCAAAGCCATCCCCCATTATGATCCGCTGAAGGAACCTCTGATGTGTGTGAATGAGATTAAAACCTTTCTACCTCATCGGTTTCCATTTTTGCTGGTCGACAAGATCATTGAAATTAAAGATAACTACATTGTCGGTGTTAAAAATGTGACGGTCAATGAACCATTCTTTCAAGGGCATTTTCCTGAAGAGCCGGTGATGCCGGGCGTTTTACTGATTGAAGCAATGGCGCAATGTGGCGGCTTGTATGTTTTGCACGATAAAAAAGAAAAATATTCGACTTATTTCATCCGTATTGATAATGTGAAGTTCCGTAAGAAAGTGATCCCGGGAGATACACTGCTGTTCCGGATTGAATTAACTTCTCCTATCAGACGAGGAATTGCCAACATGAAAGGACTTTGCTATGTTGGAGAGACTATTGTTGCCGAAGGCGATTTTATGGCACAGATTGTAAAGGCTTGAAGAAATTATTGAAAACAATTATTTAAAAGATGAAACAACCGTTAGCTTACGTGCATTCCGAATCACAGGTAGCAGACAATGTGGTTATTGAGCCATTTGTTACCATTGATAAGGATGTCATCATCGGGGAAGGTACCCGTATTGGTTCAAACGTAACCATTATGCCCGGAACCCGGATTGGTAAAAACTGCCGTATTTTCCCCGGAGCAGTTATTGGAGCAGTCCCACAAGATTTGAAATTCAAAGGCGAATACACTACCGTGGAGATTGGCGATAACACCACCATTCGCGAGTGCGTTACCATCAACCGTGGTACCGCAGCAAGAGGAAAAACAGTGG
The DNA here is from genome assembly GCF_963974515.1 of uncultured Sunxiuqinia sp. Lineage (GTDB taxonomy): Bacteria > Bacteroidota > Bacteroidia > Bacteroidales > Prolixibacteraceae > Sunxiuqinia. Next base: position 37,924 of record NZ_CAXBDD010000030.1, read on the forward strand.
TTGGTAATAACTGCTTAATTATGGCGTATGTGCATGTTGCACATGATTGTCTTGTTGGAAACAATGTCATTTTGGTGAACAGCACACAGCTGGCTGGCGAGGTGATCATTGATGATTGGGCCATTATTGGCGGAATGTCGGCAATCCATCAGTTTTGTCATATCGGATCACATGTGATGATTTCCGGAGGCTCTTTGGTTCGTAAAGATGTGCCTCCATTCATCAAGGCCGGACGCGAACCGCTTTCCTACGTTGGAATCAACTCCATTGGCCTGAGAAGGCGGAGTTATAACAACGATAAGATTCGGGAAGTGCAGGAAATTTACCGCTACATCTATCAAAAAGGCTTGAATATTTCTCAGGCTGTTGAGATCATTGAAGCAGAAATGTCGGCAACTCCGGAACGCGATGAAATACTGATGTTCGTAAAAGATTCCAAGCGGGGCATTATTCGTGGCTATTTCCCGGATTAATCAAGCCGGATACAATATTAAAACACAAACCCGGATAAATCCGGGTTTTTTTTTCAACTTTTCTGGGGTAAGTCTTGTTGTTATCCCAATATTATCAATCGACAACTAAAATGAGACTTCGATTACTTGCCCTTTTTTTATTGCTTTTCAATTTTGCTGTTGCTCAGGATCATGATCATAGCCATGACCATAATCACAACCTTGATAGCCACCGCCATCACTTGGGCTTAGGATTGGGGGCGGCGAGCTTATTTGCCGAAAATGAAATAGCCCCGGTTGTTCACCTTCACTATTTATACCGTGTAGCTCCACTCAGTCCTGTTTCCATTGGATTGGGTTTTGAATCTATTTTGGACGATCATACCCACAATACCATTTCAGCACTGATTAATTATGAACTGATACCCCGGCTTTCAATTGTTGGTGGCCCCGGAATCACCTTTGCCAAAGAAGACGGAGAGTCGCATACTGCCATGTCGGGACATGCTGAAATGATCTACGAATTCACAGTTGGCGAATTTCACCTGGGACCAATGATCGGCTTTGGTTTCGACAAGGAAGAATCTCATGCTTCGCTGGGAGTCCATATCGGGTTTGGCTTTTAAATACACGGTCTCAGAAGCAGCTGTTGGCTGCTGATTCCAATATTGCTATATGGAAAATCAGCAAGCCTTTATATTTGCTTGCTGATTGATTTTGTTGGTTAATTGTAGGGCAACGTAAGTTGTGGTGCACCTGTCAAACTATCGACGCGATGGACTACCATTCGATGAACCTCTTGAACTACTTGTTCTGTTCGTAGCTTTTGAACTTCTGCTGCTTGACCCACCTGAACTGACCGCAGCTTTGCGCGGACTGGATGAACTTCTTGTGCTCACTGACCTTGGTGACGCTTTCGGGCTGGAAACCGACTTGGTAGAAACAGCTGTCGATGATCGTTTCGGAGAACTGGTATTTTGCCTGACCGATGACGATCTTGCCGTTCTGCTGGTGCTTATCGTCTTTGACTTCGGCGCCACCTCGTTTCGTTTACTCACCGACGAATTTGAACCTGCTCTATATGTCCTATTGCCCGAGGTTTCTACGCTGCGCGATACATTTGTTCTGTTTCCCGAAGAAGGGCTTGTAACCGATCTTTTGGGTTGAATTGTTGTTGACTTACGACTGTTTCCGCTTTGCCCGGAAATTACAGAGTTTGTTCTGGTTCGGGTCGATGGATTTGAAACCGACCTTCTCTCAGACCCGGAACTGCTTCGATTGGTTGATCTGCTTTTGAGCGTTGAAGCATTATTGGAGTCACTCCTCCTTCCGGAATAACTGGAGCGTGAGGCCGAATTCTCCCGGTTTGTACGTGTGTAAAGCGCTTCACCTTTTCTCCTCAGGTCAGGACGAGAGTAAGTTTTTCGATAATTTCCCTCTTTTATTCTCACAGTCACTCTCGGAGAGTAGGTCCGGATGCTGGTGTAATAATGGTCGTTGTATCGCTGGTAACGAGGATGATCCCAGTGACGGTAATGCGCATAGTAATGGTTGTGAAAATTGGAATGGTAACCATAGTAGGTATGCCAGTAAAACGGACGCCATGGATTCCAGTAGGACGGATAATAACCCCAATACCAAGAAGAGTGCCAGCCAATGTAACTCGGGCGATAGATGTATCGGATTACTGGCCATCCAGCAACCTGATAAGTAGTTACTGAAACCGCAATCGGCCTTCCATTATTGCCTGCATTCCCAATGTACCCGGGGTTTGGAGTTTCCATGCTATCTGCATAAATTGGTTCAACAATGTAGTTTCTGCCATAAAGTGCTTCATCGCCAATAAGTTGAATACGAACGGATTCATCACTGTAACGTTCAACAGTGAACACTGCAATGTCCTGTGTTTCGTCTCGGTTAAGTGCGGCACGCAAAACGATGGTGTGAACATTACCATCGGCATAGTCCATCACCATGATGTAATCAACCAAATTGTCGCCATTCAGGTCGAGGTTATTAATCCGTGAATTTTCATCATTCAGGCTTCTTTCAAAATCTTCAAGAGTTTCCGACTCCTGAAACAGTTTCATGGTGGCGTAGAGATTAAAGTTGTCTCCCGGCAGTCCCAGGTATTCATCCGGGTATGACTCTGTTCTTGCGGTGCTTCCAACTGCTGTGAGCAGTGCGAGGACGGATATGATGATTAATTTTTTCATGACTTTAAGTATTAAATGAATGGTCTCTGATTCCAAATTGACAAAAGCCGTACCAGTAATTCAAAGCATAGACATCTAATCCAGATTATTGCTTGTATTTCACAGTTAATGAAAAGCTTAGTCTTTATCATTGATACGGTTTTTTTTTGATCGCCATCCAAAAAACATCCCATTTGTA
>NZ_CAXBDD010000031.1:0-39378 GCF_963974515.1 uncultured Sunxiuqinia sp.
AAGTAGCGAGAGGCGGGCTTGAACCGCCGACCTCATGATTATGAATCATGCGCTCTAACCAGCTGAGCTACCTCGCCATTCATTTTGCGGTTGCAAATATAGTATTTATTTTTTGCCGTCATAAAGCGAACACATTTTTTTTGTGCGAAACGCAAACAAAAAATCAAGCGATGCTGTTTGTTTCATCTGTTCCCTTGAAAGCAAAACGCAAAAGCGAAACAAAAGGACAAGAAAACACGATTTTTAATGTGTCACCATCATAACTGATTGCTATATTGAGTCATATTCCCTATATTGCACAAAACGTAAAACCCGATGTCAGAGAAAGCTAAAATCCGATTAGAATATCCAATTAATTGTTCGCCTAAAGTACTGTTCAACAGACTAAGTACCGCATCGGGACTGGCCGAGTGGTTTGCAGATGATGTACGGGTTAAAAGTAACCTTTACACCTTTATTTGGGAAGGGGCCGAACAACAAGCTGAAAAAACACTGCAAAAAGAAGATCGGCTCGTTCGATTCAATTGGATTGATGAAGAAGAAAGCTATTTCGAATTCAGAATCACCAAAGACGAGTTAACAGGCGATGTCTCGTTAATTGTAATTGATTGCTCGGATGAAGAAGAAGCTGATGAGACTTCCGGATTATGGAATTCGCAGATCGCTGACCTGAAACACATCCTCGGCTGTTAAGCGATTTTAACTTTCTATTTCTCCAAAATAACTTAGCTTTGTATTCGTTTCCAAAAATAGACTATGAAGCGACTGCATTTATTTGTTTTAAAAACTTTTTTCGGGCCATTTCTGATGACCTTCTTTATCGTTGTATTTGTACTGCTCATGCAGTTCCTGTGGAAATACATCGATGACATGGTTGGCAAAGGGCTGGAATGGAACATTGTAGCCGAACTCCTGCTTTACGCTTCTTTTGCCCTAATCCCCATGGCGTTCCCACTCGCCATGCTTCTGGCATCAATCATGACTTTTGGTAATCTGGGGGAAAACTATGAGCTGGTCGCCATTAAAGCTTCAGGGATTTCCCTTTTCCGCATTATGCGCCCGCTGATTGTAGTTGCCATTGCCTTAACCCTTTTTGCCTTTTATTTTTCAAACAATATCCTGCCCAAAACCAACATGAAATTTGGCGCCTTACTGGTTAGCGTCAAAAACCAAAAGCCCGAGATGATCATCTCCGAGGGAGTCTTTTCCAACGAAATTGATGGTTACAGCATTAAAGTTGATCGCAAAAGCAATAAAAATAACATGCTTTATGGCCTGCTAATTTACGATCACACAGATAATAAAGGGAACACCAATGTGACAGTTGCTGATTCAGGATTCATGAAAATATCGGAAGACAAAAAATACATGGTCATGACCCTGTACAATGGGCAGTCGGCAACCAACATGGATCCCAACAAGCGAGGCAAAGACCGAACGTTCCCGTTCCGCCGTGAAACCTTTGGAAAGGAAGTGATTACAATTTCGCTGGAAGGCTTTGACTTTCAGCGAACCGATGAGAACCGCATGCGGAGTCAATACAAAATGATGAACCTGGACCAACTGAGTCATCAGGAAGATTCGTTTTACACCGACTTTAAGACCCGGGTCAGACGATTTGCCGTTTCGATGACTTACCCCAGACCACTCAGCGACGCTGTAATTTACATGACCCAAACAGTCGATTCGCTAAAAAAGGATTACCGGGCAACTCCCGACACGCTGGTGAATTTCGATTCAATCTATCACTCGCTGGAGCCTCACATTCAGAATGAGGTGATCAGCATGGCCATCAGTCAGGCACGATCAAACCACCAAACGATCAACCAAAACCTTCATGAGTTATATAATCGAAAAACATTCATTAACAAACTGACCATGGAAAAACACAAAAAATTCACCTGGTCGGTTGCCTGCCTTATTTTCTTCTTTATTGGAGCTCCACTTGGTGCTATTATTAGGAAGGGTGGACTTGGAATGCCAGTCGTTGTTTCAATACTCATGTTCATCACCTATTATATGGTTTCAATTTCGGGTGAAAAGTTTGCCCGCGAAGATATGTGGAATATGTCCACCGGAATGTGGTTCTCAACGTTTCTCTTTTTACCGCTTGGCATCTTCCTGACCTATAAATCGGCGAACGATTCGGGTTTGCTAAATCTTGAAACATACGAACATAACATCAAGCGTTTGTTCAGGTATTTATTCAACCGAAAAGAAAAAACTGAAAACTCTTAAAATATGCGAATTCTCCAGGTGTGCAACAAAGTTCCCTGGCCCCCAAAGGATGGAGGAGCGATTGCGACGTTAACCATGTCGAAAGGGTTTTCGCTTTTAGGCCACGAAGTGCATGTGATTGCCATGAACACAAAAAAGCACCACATCACCTTGGAAGAAATCCCAGATGACCTGAAGGAACGAATGCATTTCGAATTGGTTGATGTCCCGGCAAAGATCACTGTTGGAGGACTATTCGGCAATTTATTTTTTTCAGAACTGCCCTACAATGCCAGCCGATTTCTATCCAATCATTTTGGTCGCAAGCTTGCAATGCTCTTGCAAAAAAAGGAATTCGATCTCATTCAGCTCGAAGGGCTCTACCTTTGTCCGTACATTCCGCTAATCCGGCGATATTCCACGGCACTGATCTCCTATCGCGCGCACAATGTTGAGCACGAAATATGGGAACGCACTGCAGCTGTTACTCCCGGCATGAAACGTATCTACCTGAAGCTGCTTGCCAGACGCATCAAAAAGTTTGAATTAAGTCATCTGAACAGCTACGATGCACTGGTTCCGATTACCGACCGCGATGGCGAAATTTTAGATCAACTTGGAAACAAAAAACCCCGGCACACCACGCAAACAGGCATTGACCTGGCAACCTTGGTTCCCAAGGCCGGCCAGCTTGAATATCCGTCAGTTTTTCACTTGGGCGCACTCGACTGGGCTCCCAACCAGGAAGGACTGATGTGGTTTTTGGAAAATTGCTGGCTGAAACTTCAGAAAAAATACCCCGACCTTAAATTCTATGTTGCCGGAAGAAATGCTCCGGACTGGCTGCAGTCGAAACTGCAGTATAAAAATGTTGTTTTTTTGGGCGAAATTGAAGATGCGTATACATTTATGAATTCCAAAGCCATCATGGTAGCACCATTATTGTCGGGCAGTGGCATGCGTGTAAAAATCATCGAAGGTCTGGCGCTTGGAAAAGCCATCGTTTCAACAAGCATCGGTGCCGAAGGCATTGCCGTCGAAAAAGGCAAACACATCCTGCTCGCTGATGAGGCCGGTGAGTTTATAGAGAGTGTGAGCAAGCTGATTGAAGACCGGGAACTCTATGACAAACTTTGCAAAAATGCCATCGACTTTATTCACGAAAAATTTGACAACCTGGCCATTGCCGAATCCTTAACTGACTTTTATAAGCAACAGCTCAATGCTTGAAATCGTATTTCAGATATTATTCCTTGTTGTTGTTTACACTTACCTGGGCTATGCAGTCGTAATCTGGATTCTGGCCAATGTTAAGCAAGTATTCGTCGATAAAACGATTCTTCCTGATCTGGATGAAAAAAAACTACCGGCGATCTGTCTTTTTGTAACTGCCTACAACGAAGCGGAAATTATCGGACAAAAAGTGCAAAACTCGTTCAACTTAGACTATCCGAAAGACAAAATTCAACATCTGTGGATCACCGATGGTTCCAACGACGGAACAACCGAGCTATTGAAAAAATATCCGCAACTTCAAGTTGAGCACATTCCTGAACGACAAGGAAAAACGCAGGCGATTAACCGGGGCATGCCATTTGTAAAAACGCCGCTCGTTATTTTCTCCGACAGCAATACCCTTTTAGCCGAAAACGCGATACGCGAGATTGTACGTGAATTTCAAGACCCAAAAACCGGCTGCGTGGCTGGCGAAAAACGGATCATCGAAAAAGAACAGGATACAGCGGCTGCCTCGGGCGAAGGCTTGTACTGGCGTATGGAGTCTTTCATCAAGCAAATGGACGCCCGGTTTAATTCGGCTGTTGGAGCAGCCGGAGAGCTTTTTGCCATTCGTACCCATTTATTCGAAGAAGTAGAAGCCGACACCCTGCTCGACGATTTTATCATCTCGCTGCGCATTGCGAGTAGCGGCTACCGCATTGCCTATACACCCGAAGCATATGCCACCGAAACAGCTTCGTTCAGTATAGAAGAAGAACTCAAACGAAAGATCCGAATTGCTGCCGGCGGGGTTCAAAGCATCGGCCGACTGGCTCATCTGCTCAACCCCTTCCAACACGGCTGGCTTAGTTTTCAGTATTTCTCGCACAAGGTTCTTCGTTGGACCATTGCTCCCATTGCTTTGTTTCTGCTATTTTTTATCAATTTTTTAATTCTAGTCGATCAGCGCAGCTGGACCACGGTTGGTTTTTATGCTTGCTTTTTTTATTTCCAGATCGTTATGTATCTCGTCGCGGCCATGGGCTGGCTGTTCGAAAACCGGCAAATCCGTTTCAAACTCTTTTTTATTCCGTTCTATTTTTCAGCAATGAATTATGCGTCTATTATTGGAATTATCCGCTACCTCAAAGGCAGGCAATCGGTTGTATGGGAAAAAGCAAAACGCGCTTAGGTGTAATTTGTCATTTGTAAATCGATAATTTTCCGTAGTTTTGCACCTGCATTTTGGAAACCAGATAATTATAATGGACGAGTTCAATTTACATACGATACCCGAGGCAATTGATGCCATTAAAAAAGGTGATCTGATCATCGTAGTTGATGATGAAGACCGGGAAAATGAAGGTGATTTCATTGCTGCTGCAGAACTGATTACCCCTGAAAAAGTAAACTTTATGGCAACGCACGGCCGCGGATTAATCTGCGTACCACTCACGGAAAGCCGTTGCGAAGATTTGGAATTGGATCTGATGGTTGGAAAAAATACCTCCTCGCATCAGACACCCTTTACGGTATCGGTCGATTTGATTGGACACGGATGTACGACTGGCATTTCGGCCAGCGACCGCGCCAAAACAATCCAAGCTTTGGCTGATGATCATACCGACCCGGAAGAACTGGGACGTCCTGGACATATCTTCCCGTTGAAAGCGAAAGACCGCGGTGTATTGCGCCGCAGCGGGCATACCGAAGCTGCTGTTGACCTGGCACGTTTGGCCGGACTAAAACCTGCCGGAGTACTGGTCGAAATTATGAACGAAGATGGCACCATGGCTCGTCTTCCGCAGTTGATGGAAGTAGCCGAAAAATTCAACCTGAAAATCGTTTCCATCAAGGACCTGATTGCCTATCTGCTGAAAACAGAAAGTTTGATCGACCAGGGCGAAGAGGTGGAAATGCCAACCAAATACGGTGATTTTCGCATTATTCCTTTCCGCCAGAAATCGAATGGAGCCGAACACGTGGCGCTCATCAAAGGTAGCTGGGAAGAAAATGAAGAAATTCTGGTGCGGATGCACTCCTCCTGCATGACCGGCGATATTTTTGGATCATTCCGTTGCGAATGTGGCGAACAACTTCACAAATCAATGGAAATGATTGAAAAAGCCGGTAAAGGAGTCGTTGTATATATGATGCAGGAAGGCCGTGGCATTGGCCTGATGAATAAAATTGCCGCCTATAAACTACAGGATGAGGGACTGGACACCATTGATGCTAACCTTCACCTGGGCTTTCAGGCCGATGAGCGCGATTACGGTGTTGGCGCCCAGATTTTGAGAAATGTAGGCGTGCATAAAATGAAACTGCTGACTAATAACCCCGTTAAGCGTGTCGGCATTGAAGGATACGGATTGAAAGTTACAGAAACAATTCCGGTTGAAGTAGCACCTAACGAACACAACCAGCGATACCTAAAAACCAAACGCGACCGCATGGGTCACTTTCTCCAGCGATTTAAATACGATTAGTTGGCCTTATGGGAATGTTTGATGACTTATTTCCTGATAGTTATGACAATGCGGTTGAAGGTGAAGACTATTACCTGACAAGAGGAGGTTACCGCGTCATGACCGAAAGTTTTCTGGTGAAGCGTGGCTATTGTTGCGCCAACGGATGCAGACATTGCCCTTATCATCCCAAAGCGCAAAAAGGAAACCGAACCCTCCGCCCAGATGTGGCTAAAAACTATCAGAAATAACACATTCTCCGCTTCAACAAACAACCACAGTTTGGCGAACGTGAGGAGATGAACATTCCCAATTCAAGATCACGGGAGAAAGAACTCACACAAGAAAACGTTCAGGTTCTTCCAAGTTGAAATGGCATTCTGACACGTCGAAAGGCACTCATCCACGTCAAAAAGGCTTTCGGCGCCGCCCAAAGGTATTAAACAACATAAAATCTGGCTTTACGGCGTGGTGTTTTGAGCCACCGCTTCAGCGCAGCGCTCACCGTCAATGGCCGATGAAGCAATACCACCAGCATAGCCAGCTCCTTCGCCACACGGATATAAGCCTTTGATCCGGATGTGCTGGAAATCCGATTCGTTACGCGGAATGCGAAGTGGCGAAGAAGTACGCGACTCCACTCCAACCGCAATCGCTTCGTTCGACAAAAAGCCCTTTGTTTTCTTGTCGATTTGCTGAATGCCTTCGCGCAAGCGGCTGGCTATTCGCTTGGGTAACTTGTCGTGCAAAGCGGCAGTCATCAAGCCGGGGCGATAAGATGAATCGGGTAAGTCGGCCGATTTCCTTCCTGCCACAAAATCGGTCAGCCGCTGGGCCGGCGCAAACTGGGTATTCCCGTTAACCATGAAGCAAAGTTTCTCCACCTGCCGCTGAAATTCCAGGCCAGCAAACACGCCATGCTGCTGAAACTCGCGCAAATCTTCGGGGCGAACCTCAACCACCAAGCCCGAATTGGCAAAGGGAGAATTGCGCCGCGAAGCCGACATGCCATTGACAACCATTTCGCCGGGAGCTGTCGCTGCCGGAACGATGAATCCGCCCGGACACATGCAAAAGGAGTACACGCCACGATCGTTCACCTGCTCAACAAATGAGTAGGTGGCGCCCGGCAAAAAAGGCCCCCGCTGCGCCTGGTGATACTGAATGGAATCGATCAAAGCCTGCGGATGTTCCACACGAACTCCCATTGCAAAGGTTTTGGCTTCGAGGTTAACACCGTTCCGATACAGCATTTCATAAATATCGCGTGCCGAATGCCCGGTGGCCAAAATCAGGGCATCAATCTCAAATCTACTGCCATCAGCCAGTATCAATCCTTTGCATGCATGTTCTTTAATGATCAGATCGGTGACCCGGCTGTTAAAGTGAATTTCGCCCCCGGATGCCAAAATCTGCTCCCGGATTCCGCGAATGACTTGTGGCAATTGATCGGTTCCCACATGCGGATGAGCATCGATCAATATTTCGGGATCGGCGCCAAATTGCACCAGCACTTCCAAAATCTTCTTCACATTGCCCCGCTTTTTCGAACGGGTATACAGCTTGCCATCGGAGAACGTGCCTGCCCCACCTTCACCAAAACCGTAATTAGAATCGGGATCAATCCGGTGCTCCCGGTGAATTAAAGCGATGTCGCGTTTGCGGTCGCTTACGTTTTTGCCCCGCTCAAACAAAATGGGTTTCCTTCCCAGCTCGATCAACCGCAAGGCAGCGAACAAGCCGGCCGGGCCGGCGCCAATAATCCCCACCGGGCGTTTGTGCTCTACGTTTTGATAGTGATAGAGGATGGATTCAACTTCGGGCTGTTCGCCGATATAAACAGCTACGCCCATGTTGATCCGAATTTGCCGCTGCCGGGCGTCTATTGATTTCCGGCGCACAACAATAGCGGTAACGTCAGTCTCGGCAAGGCCCAATTTCTGAGCAATAACCGAACGATAAAACTGCTCGTCCGACGCCTGCTTAGGAGTCAGCGATATATTGAGTTCTTTTTTCAACTTATTCGAAATGGAAACTTAATGTAAAAACATTTGAAGTCAGCTTTTTTAAAGCTGTGGTATAATATTGCCGTTGGTTTTCGCCATCAGGGCCATCATTCAACATGTTACCCAGGCCAAGGCTCACCTTCAGTTCGGTTGACAAGCGAAAGAAAGGCAGATAGCTGTCCCAGCCTACACCAGCCTCGAAATAAAACCCGCCGCGTTTCACCCGCACCAGATCTTCAACCCCGGTTTTCGAGATATCAATTCGCAAAGCCGGACCGGCAATCAGATACGGGCGCTGGTTATTCAAACGGCTTGATTTGTATTTAACAAGGAGTGGAAGATCAATGTAAGTTGTTTTAATGGAAAAGTACTCCAGCGGCTCGGCACTCGTACTGTTTGCGTCGTAAACAGGCACGTTGTACATCAAACGCCGTTCGCCAAACGACAGGCCGGGAAGAAAACGCAAGTTAAAATACTCACCCAACCGCAAGCTGGTTACAATACCCACGGTCAGCCCGGGAACCTGCTCTGCAATATCGGCATGCACCGTATCAACTTCGGTAATTTCGTTCCCATCGAAGTTGCCCCAGTTCTTGTATACAAACTCGGGGTTCTCTCCAATCGGCCGGTAATGCTCCAGACTAAAATCAAGTGTGTTCACAGCGATCGTAAATCCGAAATGCAATGGCTTATCGTCAAAAGTCGTCAGATGTTTGACATGCTGACGCTGAGCAAAAACACTTGCCGAAATACAAACGAGGACGATGATGCTTATGAGCTTTTTCACTGATTCCGATCAATTTTAAGTACTAATTCAAAAACCGTCGATTTCAAAAATTATTGTTCGTCAATATACGTAAATCACACCATTTATTTTCGGGCGACATAAATTGTTGCAATCCCAAAGGTCAGTCTTTTCTGGCTCACATTTGAAAATCCGGTTCGCCCGAGAATATCCAGCATCTCTTGGTCATCAGGAAAAGCCATGACCGACTCAGGCAAATAGGAATAAGCCGATGAATCTCTTGAAACCAGTCCGCCAATAAATGGCAAAATGTGAAAGAAATAGAACCTATACAATTGTTTAAATGGAAAATATTTGGGCTTTGAAAATTCAAGAATGATGGCCACTCCTCCGTTTCGCAGCACCCGGAAAAATTCATCCAAGCCTTTTTGCAGGGTTTCAAAATTCCGCACGCCAAAAGCTACCGTAATGGCATCGAACGACGCATCTTCAAAGGGCATTTGCTCTGAGTCGCCTTTTTGAAATCGGATAAGAGAATCAAGTTTCAGCTTTTTCACTTTCTCCTCTCCCACCCGAATCATCTGCTCCGACAAGTCGAAACCAACAATTTCGTCCACTTCCAGCTGCGAAGCGGCAATGGCAAAATCACCAGTCCCGGTAGCCACATCCAAAATGCGTTTGGGTTGATTCTGCTTCAAAATCCGTACGGCCTTTTTCCGCCAAAGCTTGTCAATTCCCAAACTTAAAAAGTGATTCAGGAAATCATATTTTGGAGCAATATTGTCGAACATCTGCTCGACCTGCTGTTTTTTATTTTGTCCGGAATTTTGATAAGGAGCTACTGTCATTCAGCGTTTGGTATCATTTTATCAATATAACCCAGCGATTCATCATCAATCCGGATTTCTCCCTTTGTAACGTGTCCAAGCGTAAAAAACGGCAGCTTGGTACCTTGCATAAAATCGACGAAGTCATCCTCATTTTCCTGAGGCACACCTACAATCAACCGTCCCATGGACTCGCCAAACAAAAAGGCATCACGGCGGATTTCAGCATCGGTTGTAATATCAAACCCCAAACCTGCGGGCATTCCGGCACGCATCAATGAAAAGAAAAGACCTCCTTTGCCAACCGGGCTGGCCGACGATATCAGCTGCTTTTCAATTAACTGCTTCATGGTTTGTTGCAAACGTACTTCAACATTGATATCGAATTGGGGCAGCGGTGAGTCTGAAACTTCATGATAAAATTCCAAGTATTCCGATGAATTAATATCATCGAACGATTTTCCAATCACAAAGATATTGTTGCCTTTCTTTTTCAGCTTGTGGGTAATCACCTTGTTTTTATCCTCCACGCTGCCCATCAAACTCACAATAATCGTTGGCGTCACCATCCCGTGCCCGCTAAAGTAGTCGAACCTGATTTTTCGATCCGAAACCTTGATACCAAATTTTTTGCAGGCATTTTCCAATCCCTGCTTGGCTCCCGAAGCGATAAACTGCCCGTTGGGGTGCGCAATGTTGATATGATACAGGAAAGCGCTCACAGCTTCGGGCTTTGCACCATAGCACGCCATACGACGTGCGGCCCGGCTGATAAGAATTTCGATAGCCGTTTTCGGATCTGTTTCCAGATGATGATGAAACGCATGCGTGGTCATGGCCATCATTTGCCCGTTGTCAGCGGTAAAAATCCCGGCATCGTCGGTTTCTCCATTGGCAACACTCTCCAGATCAAATCCTTCTTCACTAAAGTCATTAAAATAATTAACCGGGGCCAGATTTGGGTTGACCATCAAGTTAAAAACGATATCACTAATATCTTTGGGCTCTTCAATCTGATCAATGGAGAACACCTCTTGGTTTTCAGCAATTTCAGCCATAACATTTCTTTCTTTACTTCGATAATGAAAACAAAAATAGTCAAGTAGTTGATTTTTCCATAAAAAAAAAGGAATTTTAATTCCCCTGAAACAAACATCAAAATGCCATGAAACAGAAAATTGCTTTAATAACCGGAGCTACAGCCGGAATTGGTTTCGAAACCGCTAAAATACTTTCAGAGAATCATTTCAACATTATCCTCACGGGAAGACGACAAGACCGGTTGGAAAAAATCCGGCAGGAACTGGAAAATGAAAACTGCCAGGTACAAACCTTGTGTTTTGATATTCGGCTAAAACCGGACGTTGACCGGGCATTGGCGTCGCTTTCCAACGACTGGAAAAAGGTAGATATCCTCATTAACAATGCAGGACTGGCCGCCGGGCTCGACCCGGTTAATCAGGCCAATGTGGACGACTGGGAAGCCATGATTGACACCAACATCAAAGGCTTGCTGTACGTGACCCGCGAAGTCTCCAACTGGATGATCGCCCGGCAACAAGGTCATATTCTCAATATCTCGTCCATTGCGGGCGTTCAAACTTACCCCAATGGCTCGGTTTATTGCGCCACTAAACATGCGGTCAATGCCATCAGCAAAGCCATGCGTGTTGAGTTGGCACCGCACAACATCAAGGTGGGAACGATTAGCCCGGGAGCCATTGAAACGGAATTTTCACTGGTTCGCTTCAAGGGCGATGAGGAGCAAGCCGCTAAAGTTTATGAAGGTTTTACGCCTTTAAGTGCCCGCGACATTGCAGAAAGTATTTACTTTGTGCTGTCAAGGCCGGCGCATGTCAACATTGATGATCTGCTGATCATGCCAACTGCACAAGCTTCTGCCAGAGACATTTTTAGAAAAAGTTAGCCGGAAAAAGGTTGGATGACAACCCGAAATCACGAATTTGAAATTTAGAAACTATGTCTATTCTCATTGATGCCGCCTATTTAAAAGAATTTACACAACAAATATTTGAAAAAATGGGCTGCTCTGCCGAAGAAGCCTTACTGGCGGCTGACTGCCTCAACCAGGCAGACCTGCGTGGCGTCGATTCGCACGGCGTTGCGCGCCTAAGTGGCTACGTACGCCTGTGGGAGAAAAACCGGCTAAACGCGAAACCAAACATGCAAGTGGTGCACGAAACGCCATCAACTGCCGTATTGGATGCCGACCTGGCTTTGGGCTTGGTTGCCGGCCCCCATGCCATGCGCATCGCCATGGACAAAGCCCGGCAAGTGGGCAGTGGCTGGGTAGCAGTAAAAAATTCGAACCACTACGGAATTGCTGGCTACCATGCCATGATGGCCTTGGAGGAAGATATGATTGGCCTGTCGATGACCAATGCCAGCCCGCTGGTTTCGCCAACCTTTTCGAAAAGCCGATTTTTAGGAACCAACCCCATTGCCGTGGCTATTCCCGCCAAGGACGAGCCACCTTTTGTTATGGACATGGCCACCACCACAGTAGCCAATGGCAAGCTGGAGGTGTTACAACGTAAAGGCGAAGACGCCCCGCTTGGCTGGGCACAGGATAAAGACGGCAAGCCAACAACCGATGCCTTTGCCCTAAAAAAAGGTGGCGCGATGTTGCCGCTGGGTGGCGACCGCGAGCACGGCAGCCACAAGGGCTACTGCCTGGGTGCGATGGTCGATATATTTTCATCCGTTTTATCGGGCGCTAACTACGGTCCTTGGGTTCCGCCATTCGTGGCTTTTCTCGAACCACCAACCGATCCGGTGGGCGATGGAATAGGCCATTTTTTTGGTGCTTTCCGAATTGACGCCTTTCGACCCGCCAACGAATTTAAAGAACACATGGACAACTGGATTCGGACCTTTCGCCAGGCAGAACCAGTCATCCCAGGCGATCAGGTGCTGATCCCCGGTGACCCGGAGCGGTTTTTAACCCGGGAGCGACTAGCAAATGGCGTTCCTGTGCAGCAAGCCGTTATGGAAGACCTGGAAAACCTGGCCTCGAAATTTGAATTAACCTTTAATGCCAAACAAAATGCCTAAAACACTGGTCATCACACCGGTTAAAGATTCGATTGAAACGACCCTGCAAACCATCCAGGCGATCCACCAGTCGGATGGCGATCACCTGCATGTGATTTATAACGATTTTAGTTCGCCGGAAACCAAAGCCATTCTGGAAGGAAAAACAGCTGTGTTTGGCTATGAACTGGTCAACCTCGAAGATCTTACCCAAACACCTTCGCCCAACTACAACCTGGTGTTGCAAATGGCGCAAAAACGGGCACTGGAACTCAACATTCCGCTGGTGATCGTGGAGTCGGACGTCATCGTTAAAAAAGACACGCTGAATAAAATGTACGAGTTGAGCCAAAGCCTAACCGCTTGCGGCATGTTGGGTGCTGTGACAACCGACGAATCGGGACAAATCAATTTTCCGTACCTGAATTTCAAAAATGAAAAGCAGCCGATTGCCGACACATCACATAGCTTGAGTTTTTGCTGCACCCTGCTATCGACCAGCCTACTGAAAGGCTTTTCATTCACCGAATTGTCGAGCGAAAAGCATTGGTACGATGTGTTTATTTCGAGGAAATCGAAAATGCTTGGTTTTAAGAACTACCTGGTCACCACCTTGCCGGTAATTCATAAACCGCACAGCAGTCGCCCGTGGAAACAATTGAAATACACCAACCCGATTAAATACTACTTCAACAAGCTGACTAAACGTAAAGACCGTATTTGATGGTATTCATCCGGAACAACCAACGCTTTAAAATACTCTTGCAGGTATTGTTTTGGCTGAGCAGCTTCGCCTTCGCGCTTAGTTCATTTTATGTGGTTTCTGATTACCATTTCAATCCGGCCAAAGACATTCTGCGGGCGGTCATCCTGAACGCCGGATTTGCACTTGGCGTTTATGTGAACTTGCTGGTGTTGGTTCCTGTATTTTTGAAGCGAAGAAATTATATTTTTTACACCTTCTGGTTGTTGATCACCTTGGCTGCCTCATCCTTAATTATTCTGCTCCTACTTTATTTTTTGCTGCATTTTAGCCGTCCCCAACTATTTTCATCCTACTTTTTCACCACCGGTTTTTATGTCGGAGTGACTTCGTTGGTAAAATTCGTCACAGACTGGATAAAGATGCAGGACATTGAACTTCGATACAACAAGGTGGAGCGCGAAAAACTGGAAGCAGAACTGAACACACTGAAAGCCCAAATCAACCCACACTTCCTGTTCAATTCTCTCAACAACATTTATTCGCTGTCGCTATCAAACTCGAAGAAAACACCCGAAATGATTCTGAAGCTGTCGGATTTAATGCGGCATGTGCTTTACGAATCACGAGAAAACTTCATCAGCTTGCAAAAAGAAATTGAATTCATCCAGAATTTCATCGAACTGCAGCGCATTCGTTTGTCGGCAAAAACCGATGTTCGTTTCGAACTAACAGGTGACTATCAGGACAAGCAGATCATCCCGCTGATTTTCGAGCCATTTGTTGACAATGCATTCAAACACAGTTGCAGGTCAGTTGGAAACACATGTTTTATCCATATTAAAATTGAGATTCAAGACGATTGGCTCCATTTTAAGGCTGTCAACAATTATGACGAAGATCATCAGCCACCAAACGGGAAGGCGCATGGCATTGGACTTGAAAATGCCAGGAAACGTTTGGAGTACCTTTACGGAAAAGAGGAATACCATTTAGATATCAGCAAAAAAGAAAATATCTTTAAGGTCGAATTGGAACTGCCACTAAAAACAACGAGATGATTAGAGCGATTATAGTTGATGACGAACCCCTTGCGCAAAACGTGATTCTGCAATTTGCGAACGAAATCCCCGGGCTTAAAATCATTTGCACGTGCAACAACGCACTGGAGGCCAGCAGTAAGCTGAAGGACAATCCCGTTGATTTAATGTTTCTGGATGTAAACATGCCCCGGTTAAGCGGACTGGAGCTGCTGAAAAACCTGACCAATCCGCCGCTGGTCATTCTTACCACGGCTTATTCAGACTATGCCATGGAAGGCTATGAACTGAACATTCTTGATTACTTGAAAAAACCCTTTTCGTTTGAGCGTTTTTTCAAAGCTGTTCAGAAAGCTGAGGATCAACTTTCACTGCGACAAGCTCATAAAGATGAAAATGATTCAGACTATATCTTCATTAAGGCCAACAAAAAAACCATTCGCGTGGAGTTCAAATCCATTTGTTACATCGAAGGACTGGGCGATTACATTAAAATTCATCTGAAAGACAAGCATCTGGTCACCAATCTGTCGATGAAAAAGATGGAAGAGCTATTGCCTTCCGACCAGTTTTTCAGAACCCACAAATCGTTCCTCATCCGGTTAGATCAGATTCAAAGCATTGAAGGAAACCTGGTGAATGTAAACGGCAATAAACTTCCGGTTGGCAACAACTTCCGCCAGGAATTTCAGGAGTTGATCAACAAACATGTGATCAAGTAGAGATTGATGTGAGCGCTTTATTTTACAACTACAGTTGGAAACCCTGTTCTCGTAAAGTCTCCAGCAGTTTGGCTGAAAAAAACTCGTTGTCCTGCTTTTTATAACGAACATCGGTAAACACCTGCGCCAGGTTTTCTTTTTGATTTTCGGCCACAAATTGCTTCGAACTTGCCAGACTTTCTTTCTCGGCAAAAAGCTGGTCTACCTGGTCCTTGCTGAAATCAGCATACGTTTCATCATGCATCACCGCTTCCAATGGTAACCGATCGGTTAATGGAGGATTTTGGGCTGGATAGCCAAGTACGATCGCTGTGATTGGCACAACGCCTTTGGGCAGTTCCAACGCCTCAATAAATTCTTTGGCATTGTACAAAGCCGTACCCAGGTAACAAATCCCCAAGCCATGCGATTCGGCCTCAACACTGATATTCTGAGCGAACAAGGAAGCGTCGATTGTTGCGTTCATCAGCCAAAGTAAGTTGTTGTACCCTGCCCCTGCCTCGCGTTGTTCGCACCACTGGTTAAACAGATTGATATCGGCGCAAATGGTCAGCAAAACCGGTGCTTGAATCACCATGGGCTGGTTGAAATGCAAAGGAGCCAGTTTCGCTTTCTTTTCGGCATCCCGTGTGACAATCACACTGTACAGTTGCATGTTCCCGGAATTGGAAGCTCGTGTTCCGGCTTTGATAATCTGTTTCAGAAGTTTTTCAGCAATTGGTTCGGCTTTATATTGACGGATGGACCGGTGTTGAAATAGAAGTTCCATAGCTAGTTGATGATTTTTTTGATTCGACACGGGCAAAGTTAAGGATTTCTTCTGATCGGCATGAAGACAACCGTCAGCCTATTTCTCAAAAAAAAGGAAAAGAGTCAACCGGGAGTTCTGTCAAAAGAAAAAGGGAAGACCAGCGCCCTTCCCTTTTTCTTCAATCAAATTCGGGATGAATATTACTGCTTTACAATTCGCTCGGTTTTGGCAACCGCATCCTCTTTGTCTACTAAAGTGATAAAGTAGATACCACTGCGCAAGTCACCTGTCTGGATATTTTCAGTTGGGTTAACCAAATCCTTCACTCGTTGACCAGCCACGTTAGATATAATGACTCGTGAGAGTCTGCTGGCATTTTTAACCGTGATGTAACCATCAAAAGGGTTTGGATAAACACTAAACTCCTCCGAACCACTTAACTGATCATCAACAGCAGTTGCCCAATCACCAGTGGTAAAAGTCCAGGTGGTTTGGTCACCCAAGCCTGCATAATCGTTTCCAGCGGCATCTTCAAATGCTCCAGCATCAATGTTTACAAAATATTCGACTTGGCGATCCAATCCACCAACTTCAGGATCGTATTCATACGTTACCGTAACCACATTGCCATTTATATCCTCCGAAGACAATGGAATTACCAGTCGGGCTTCGCTCGCTCCAACTCGAGTAATAATCAGATTTCCACCAGTGCCTGTCAGAACCACATCTTCGCTGAATGTCATGACAAACTCAGGATGATTGTTGTTCAATTGTCCGGTTGGTGCAAAGTCAACCAAGGTTGGAGCAGTATTATCGCCAATGGTGTAGGTAAATTCGTCACCTACAAATGTGTTCCCTGCGGCATCCATGATTCCCGTACCCACGGTCAGCGTCAGTACGTCATCATCAGCGCCTGTCATCGTCACCGTAAATTCCGATGCAGTTCCCGGAGTGAAGGTTCCGCCGGTGATGTCGCCGTCAGCAATCGTTACTTCCCGGTTGAAAGTCAGCACAACGTCAAAGGTCTGCGTCATGTTATCACCCGACGCCGGATTAGCCGTTAAGCTAATTGGATCAGCCGTCAGCACAACATCGTAAGTACATCCACGAGAATCAATCACGGTGATGGTATTTTCTCCTTCAATCAAAACAAAGTCAGGACCAGCAGCTGCAACACCGTTCAACTCGTAGGTGTATGGAGCTTCACCGCCAGATGGTGTCAAAGTAACATGGATATCATCCTGGGCGACCTCAGCCGTCAATTCACTTTCAACAGGCATAAGCGTAATCACTTCAGAAGCGTCACCGCACTCGTATAAAGCATATCTTACATAGAACTCATAGGTTCCTTCGTTTGTATCGACATAAGACAGGCCGCCCAGTTCGATTGTTGCGTCAAAAGGCATCCATGCCGACATGGTCCCTGAAACACCTCCAACAACCGGAGCATAGGCTACCTCGAAAGTATGGCCAGGCTCGCCGGATGCAGACACCATAACAGTCACTGACTCCTCGCCAAAGCAGGTTAAATCCTCAACCATAAAGGAAACATCCATGACCTGACCAATCTCAATTGGATCGGACATCACTTCGCAATTTCCATCCATCGCTTTCACGGTGTATGTTGCATTAATTGGAACTACAAATGAAGGGATACTAACAACAGACCCAAAAGTGCTTCCGTTCTGGTAAAGCTGGTAGGTATATGATCCGCTTCCTCCTTCAACTGTAATTTCCAACCAAGCCTCTGTGGCGTCGGGACAGGAGAATACGCCATCAACTTTTAAAAATTCAGTGACAACCAGCTCGTCGGGCTGTGTAATCTCAACGCTGGCTGACGAAGTACAGCCACCGACAAGTTCGGTCACGGTTATTTCATACGTTCCTGCAGCCAAATCGCTGATGACCATTCCTTCGATATCGACGCCATCAACAGATACCACATAGTCAGCGCTTTCCCCGCCATCAATATTCGAAACGGTAATTTCTCCTGTCGCGTCGCCGTTACACAAAATCGGACTCGTAATTGCGGTATCGAATGTTACCGGGGGAACAGCATCTTCAATTTCGACACGCCATTCGGGGGCCGATTCTCCACCAATCATACAACCCGCACCATCCGCATCCTTTACCCAGACAACAAACGTTGCAGCAGTTTCTACGGTGACTGATATGGTGCCATTAATATCAGCGGAAGTCCAACTTGTGGTTTCGCCCGGCAACATCTCGCCAGGAACCGAACCCGTATTTCCATCGACCATAGCCCAGTAGTAGACATAGCCTTCAACACCGCCGGTCGCAGAAATTGTAAATTCTCCAGCTTCCGTGCAGCCAATATGCCGATCAACGGTAGCCTCAAGCATCAAGGCTTCGGCTGGCTCCCATACATTAACTTCAACAGCTTCGGATAAGCACCCGTTGCCGTCTCTGACAAAAACGTCATAATCGCCAGCAGCCAGTCCCGTCACCTCGGCCACGCCTTCTACAACAGCAGTTGTTGTCACTAAAGCGTTAGCATCGTCATACACTTCAACGTTATATCCGGCACCTTCAGTTCCTCCATCAACACCTGTTACTGAAATGATTCCGGTAGCGGCACCTTTGCATAACAAATCCTGCGTAACCTCTGCTGAAAACACAACTGGGTCGATTCCCACAATTGTTGTTGCGGCCATCCCTTCACAAGCTTTGGAGTCAGTAGCCACGACAGTGTAGTCGCCCGCCGGATAACCCATAAAATGATAGGTTCCGCCGGTTGTTGTAGCGGTTTCAAGCTCAGCATCGTCAGCATCTTTCAACACAATAGTATAGTCCGCATCGTTCCCGCCTGTTACCGTTGCCAGAATGTTGCCTTCATCGCTCGAAGGACAAGCAGCTGCGGAAAAACCAGGAGTTAAGTTGATTGTGATAGCACCAGGTTCATTGATTGTAATTGACTGAGCCTCTGTTTCACAACCGTAGCCATCTTTCACCTTAAACTCATAAGTGCCGGCAGTCGTCATCACAATGTCCTTTACGGAACCGGAGATGCTGCGCCATCCTTGGTTGGAAACCAAAATCTCATACGGATTTTCAGCATCGAAAAAACCTCCGGTAATTTCAATATGAGCCACACCATCCCGGGCACCAAAGCACGAAATATCTTGCGGTGTTAGCGTAAAGCTCAGCGGATCCAGATCAGGGGCTGCAACGGTAATCTCATTTGAAACACATGCTGTAGCAATTTCCCGAATGCTGACAGTAAAATTTGCACCTTCGGCAACCTCAAATTGCGGCAAAGAAAGAAAGCCTGCACCATCAAAGTTGAATTCGTAAAGCTCAGCTGAATACCCCTGAACTTCATAGGTTAGCATGGCACTCTCACAATCCGTGCTAACTATCACAACATCACTTTCGGAGATCGCCAGCGTGCACGGCTGAGCATAGCCCCAGGAAGCAATGCAGCAGAACCCGACAAGTAAAGTTAGACTAAGAAACCGAGTAAATTTTTTGCTCATAGAATTTGATTTTAGATTATATTTAATTGATCATGCGGCATTGATCTTCTTCCTCTTATATTCAAGTAAAACAGACCAATCCCTATTCCACTTGTGGAAGAGCGTCCAGCTATCGTAAATTAATCGTTTCATGTGGTTTGCTTGAGAATTTGATGCTTTCTTCGTTCCATCACACTCCTTAGTGGCCTGATCCCATCTGTTCGCAAGGGAGATCAGCCCCAAAGAGCTGCCATTCGCGTCCCGTCGGGGACAGCATGATTCAGGTAAAACATAAAATTAAGCTTGAAATACAAAGGTGCGGAGTAAATGCTTTCCTCATAGTCTTCGGTTTTAGAAGTTTCTATCCCAAATGATTGACCTAGCCTTTTCAGCCATTTTGATATTCAATTGAGACATTCCTTACAAACCTATGAAATTTATCACCAATGTACAAGTACTTTTTCATAACAAAATAAGCTTTTTTTGCACAAATGATCCAACTTATACACACCCGATGGATTGATCCTGTGGCAGTTCAGCAAAAGTCAAAAAATCAAATAAACTTAATTAATCACTTAGTAAACAGAAAGCTTACCGATCTAAATTTCTTGCTGAGAAAATAAAACTTCATCGCAAGCCGTTTCTATGTTTGGCGACACAGCTCCAAAACAATATCTTTACTTCATGAAAGTCCCAGGAATAACAAAGACAAAAACGACTATAAATTTACTCATTACGGCTGGATTCCTGCTCTTGATGGGATTTAGTTCCTGCAAAACATGCCAATGCCCGGCATACAGTCAATTCCCTCGAAAAAAAACACCCCCTGGTTTAATTTCCAACTTGTCACAGACGAGTAAACTGGCATCAGACGCTGCACTTGTCTGCAGTCCGGTGGCAGTAAACGCAAACGACCTACCAGAAAACTTCAATTGAACGCAAAAGCCAAGCCTTGAATTATTTGCAAAAGTTACTTTAACCTGCTGAAAGTAAGCTGAAGTCCTCTTTTGTGGGACATGTGATTCGACGGTGTCCAAAAATCAAACAACCATTCATTCAAATTCCCGTATGTCCATTTACATGCCAACATTAACTGTATTTTAAACCCTCATCAAAAAGGACAATTCAAAATAGAAAAATTTGATCTTCTTAAATTTAGTTAGTTATTTTGTGTGGCTTTGAAAAAAGAATACTTAAAAGCTAATAAATCAAAACAATAATCTTTCATTAATTTTAAATTATCAACTATGTCAAAAATTAAAATCGGTATCAACGGATTTGGCCGCATCGGTCGTTTTGTTTTCCGTCAGGCTGTTGCAAAAGGTACAATTCAAGTGGTTGCAATCAATGACTTGATCGATGTGGACTACATGGCTTACATGCTAAAATACGACTCAACTCACGGACAATTTGATGGCGAAGTTGCTGTTAAAGATGGTAAACTGATCGTTAACGGAGAAGAAATTCGTGTCACTGCTGAAAGAAACCCAAAAGACATTAACTGGGGTGCTGTTGGTGCTGAATATGTTGTTGAATCAACAGGTCTTTTCCTGACAAAAGAATCAGCTCAGGGGCACATTGACGCCGGCGCTAAAAAAGTCGTTTTCTCAGCTCCTTCAAAAGACGATACGCCAATGTTCGTTATGGGTGTGAACGAAAAAACCTACACCAACGAGATGAACTTTGTTTCAAACGCATCATGTACTACCAACTGTTTGGCTCCTGTAGCTAAAGTCCTGAATGACAAATTCGGTATTGTAGAAGGCTTGATGACAACTGTTCACGCAACTACTGCCACTCAAAAAACGGTTGACGGTCCTTCAATGAAAGACTGGAGAGGTGGCCGTGGAGCTGGTCAAAACATTATCCCTTCGTCTACTGGTGCTGCCAAAGCGGTAGGTAAAGTTATTCCTGAACTGAATGGAAAACTGACTGGTATGGCTTTCCGTGTTCCAACTCCAGACGTATCTGTTGTTGACCTGACTGTTCGTTTGGACAAAGGTGCTTCGTACGAAGAAATTTGTGCTGCCATGAAATCAGCTTCTGAAGGCGAATTGAAAGGTATCCTGGGATACACTGAAGACCAAGTGGTTTCTAACGATTTCGTTGGTGACACACGTACTTCAATCTTCGACGCTGGTGCTGGTATTTCTTTGTCTCCAAACTTCGTAAAAGTGGTTTCATGGTACGACAATGAAATGGGTTACTCAGCAAAAGTTTGCGAACTGATCCAATACATGGATTCGGTAAAATAAATTGCAACTTCTTCTCCCAAGACTGCCGAAAGGACAATTTGGGAAGACGATATATAAAAAGGTGTCAGGAAACTGATGCCTTTTTTGTTATTGAAAAGTTGGTGCTTGGTATTAAAAAGTTCGAGCTTAGTGACATCACATAATTGGTCTTTGAACAAATTGATGTTCACCGTAAAAACTATCCCTCGTGTCCTTGTGCCCTCGCTTTTAAAATCAATAGCCGCAACAGCTCCCTCCGTCCCTCTCACATACTCTTCCTCACGCCCTCATCCTACCCTGCCATTAGGGCATAAAAAAACCTTTGAAAGGCGATTGATTCAAAGGCTTTTTTTATATCGATTCAAATTCCTGATCTATTCTGCTCTATTCAACTGTTCTGGTTCCAAAATATCTTTGTCAACCAAGATGCGTCCGCAGTATTCGCAAACAATAATCTTTTTGCGGTTGGCAATGTCCATCTGGCGCTGTGGTGGAATTTTATTGAAACATCCTCCGCAGGCATCACGCTGAACCGTTACAACCGACAAGCCGTTGCGGGCATTCTTGCGGATGCGCTTGAACGCAGTAAGCAAACGAGGTTCGATCATGTTTTCAATTTTCTCCGCCTTGGCTTTCAGCTTTTCTTCCTCAATCTTGGTTTCAGCGGTAATTTCTTCCAATTCTGCCTTTTTGCGCTCCAGGTCTTCCTGACGTTCCGACAAGAGTGTTTTTGAAGATTCAATGGCTTCTTTTTTAGAAGCCAGCTCAGCAGCAAACTCCTTGATGCGTTTTTCTGAAAGCTCAATTTCCAACTTCTGGAATTCAATTTCCTTGTTCAACGAATCGTATTCACGGTTGTTGCGAACGTTGTTTTGTTGCTCAGTGTACTTGGCTATTAAAGCTTCCGATTCTTTAATGGCTGCTTTACGATTCGTAATCGATGTCTCAAGGGTCTTAATATCGTCGCTGTAATTGCTTACGCGCGTAGTCAAACCAGTGATGTCATCTTCCAGATCTTGCACCTCCAGCGGCAATTCACCGCGAAGAGTCTTAATTTTGTCAATATCAGAAACAACTGTTTGTAACTCAAAAAGTGCTTGTAGCTTGTCACTAACCGGAACTGATTTGTCGTCTTGGTACTGTGTATTCATATTTGAATGCTCTAATTTTCTTTGTTAAACCAGGTAGTTTACCGGGTTGGTATTCACCTCTGATAAACGGATGGCAAATTTAGGGAATTTTTTTGTAAGTAATTCATAAAAAACTTCTTTAGTGAATTGCTCACTTTCAAAATGGCCAATGTCGGCCAGCACAATTTTACCTTCGGCTTCGAAATATTGGTGGTATTTTAAATCGGCGGTTACAAGAACATCGGCCTTGGCACCAATGGCCTGTGCTATCAGGAAACTTCCTGAGCCACCACAAACGGCAATTCTTCGTACTTTTTGATTTCGGAGCGGGCTGTGTTTGACAACTGCGGCTCCAAAGGTTTTCCGGGTTAGCCGGAGAAATCTTTTTTCGTCCATCGCTTTGGGAAGTTCACCGATCATGCCAATACCCACTTGCGGATGGACATTATCGAGTGAATAAATATCGTAGGCCACTTCTTCATACGGATGTGCCTCGATTAAAGCCTGAATGACCTTGAACTGCAGGTGTTCTGGAAAAACAGTTTCGAAGCGAAGTTCATTTTCGTAGTGAATTTGTCCGGGTTTTCCGACAAAAGGCTGGGTGTTTTCGCTGCCGCGGAAGCTGCCTTTCCCCGGAATAGTGTAGGCACACGAATCGTAGTTTCCAATGTGCCCGGCTCCGGCATCAAAAACCGCTTGTTGCACTTGGGCCGCCTGTTCAAAAGGAATGAAGGTCACCAGTTTCTTTAATTGTCCGGATGCCGGTGATAGAATTTTGCTATTTTCGAGGCCCAGCTTTTCACAAATCTTGCTGTTTACTCCGCCGTATACGCTGTCGAGGTTGGTGTGTGAGGCGTAAATGGCAATGTTGTGTTGAATGGCTTTGATGACACAGCGCTCCACCTCATTTTTCCCGGTTAGTTTTTTTAATCCGCCAAAAATCAAGGGATGATGAGCAATGACGAGCTTGCTTCTGGTTTCAATGGCTTCGTCCAGAATGGCTTCTGTCACATCCAGGGTGATAAGCGCCTGGCTGATTTCCTGCTCTGGATTTCCAACCAGCAAACCAGCATTGTCGTACGACTCCTGGTAGGCGAGTGGTGCAACCGATTCGAGGTATGTTGTGATTTCCTTCAGCTTCATGTTGTGTATTTTCACTTTCAATGTTGAGGTTTCCTCTATCAAAAAAACCAACAACTAATTATCGATTAACCAATGACTGACTATCCAATAACCCGTTTACTCCATCTTCTCCTTAATCTCGATGAGCATTTGTCGGATTGCTTTTAGCCGGTCAACCAACTCATGTTTGTCCAGCGTGTCTTCTTTATTGTCTTTGAGCTTTTGTTTGGCGCCCTTCAGTGTCAGTCCGCGTTCTTTTACCAGGTGATAAATCAGCTTTATATTTTCAATATCGTCCTTGGTAAACAGCCGGTTACCTTTTTTGTTTTTTTTTGGTTTCAGAATATCAAATTCATTTTCCCAAAAACGAATGTGCGAGGTGTTGACTTGAAACATATCTGCCACCTCGCCAATTGTGTAAAAGACTTTTTCTATTTTCGGTTTTTTGTAAGGCACAGCTTACCGGATTAATCGTACGATTGTCCCATATTCGAAGAAATGGCGACCATCTTTTCATATTCCTGAGGAGTCAGATCCTTGAAATAGAAATATTGAGGATTAACCGCTTGCCCGTTCTTGTGCACCTCGTAATGCAGATGTGGCCCCGATGAGGTTCCGGCACTGCCCACATAGCCAATCACATTTCCGCGTTTGACTTTCTGGCCTTCTTTCACGTTGAATTCATTCAGGTGTCCATAGAGGGTTTCGTAGCCAAATCCGTGATCAATGACAATCCAGCGGCCAAAGCCAACACGTGAGGTCTTTACTTCTTTAACAATACCGTCGCCGGTCGCGTAAATCTCCGTGCCAACAGGTGCTGTAAAGTCCATGCCGTAGTGAAACCGGCGGATTTTATAAATGGGGTGGATCCGAAATCCCCAGCCCGAGGCGGTTCGATCCAAATCTTTGTTTGAAACAGGCATGATCGCCGGAATGCTCGACAGCATTTCTTCTTTATCAAGTGCCAGTTTCAAAACTTCGTCGTAAGATTTGGATTGGATGTAAGCTTCTTTGGCCACCACATCCAGCTTGCGGGCGGTCTTTATAACCAATTCAGAATTTTCCAGACTTTCTAGTTGCGAATATTTGTTGATCCCGCCAAAACCAGCTTTTCGAACGGAATTGGGGATCGGGTCTGCTTCAAAAACAATCCGGTATAAATTATCGTCGCGGTGCTGAATGTCAGTCAGCACATCTTCAATGCTCTCCAGGTTTTGGTACATCAGCTCGTACTGCGACAGCAGCCGTCGATTTTCTCGTTTTAAACTGCGCATTTTGGGTGTTTCGTAAAATTGAAGAAAAACCACAGACAAAATGATGCTTACCATGATGCTGGTCGAGCTGAAGAGTAAAAAACGGTGAATTTTCGATTTTAAGTTGCGTTCAACCTTGTCGTAGCTCAGTGTTTCGGGGTTGAATTTATACTTAACTTTAGCCATAAAAAACCAATTTCTTTTTTCCGGATGAAACAAATTTAAGTAATTAATCTAACTTTGCAAGACTTAAAAAATCAAGCCGATTGACTACCAAACGCAAAAATAGCTTATTTATTGGGTTAATGGGCTTAATAAACTAGCAGTCAAGTGCTTTTTAACAAATTTTAAACGTACAGGCAATCAGTTTAGCTTCAAGGTTGGCCAGTTCAGATTATTAGGATGGGCGTAAGGCGGCGTTTGATGTAGTCAAACTCGTGTTCTGGACAACAGCGAAGAGCCTTAATTTGAAAAAATAGAAACATGAAACGAGCATGTTTAGTCAATGCTAAAGGAAATGATTAAAGTGCGAGTTCCATACGATACCAGATAAGAAATAAACAATTTAATCATATGAATTCCAAAGCAATCAGGAAAGCCTTCCTGGATTTTTTTATTTCAAAACAACATACCATTGTCGATTCGGCCCCCATGGTGGTAAAAAATGATCCTACCCTCATGTTTACCAACGCGGGAATGAATCAGTTTAAAGATATTTTTCTGGGAAACCAGCCAGCTAAATCGGTCCGAGTGGCGGATACTCAAAAATGTTTGCGGGTTTCGGGGAAGCACAACGATTTGGAAGAAGTAGGTCACGATACCTATCACCATACCATGTTCGAAATGTTGGGCAACTGGTCGTTTGGAGATTATTTCAAAGAAGATGCGATTAACTGGGCTTGGGAATTTTTGCACGAAAAAATGGGCATTGCAGCCGACCGGATGTATGCGACTGTGTTTGAAGGCAGCCCCGATGACAAGCTCGAATTGGATGAGGAAGCCAAAATCATGTGGCTAAAACACCTGCCAAAAGAACAGGTGCTGCATGGCAATAAAAAGGATAATTTTTGGGAGATGGGTGATACCGGACCCTGTGGCCCGTGTTCCGAAATTCATGTTGACTTACGCGATGACGACGAACGAGCGAAAAAGCCAGGGGCTGAACTCGTGAATCAGGATCATCCGCTGGTGATTGAAATCTGGAACCTGGTATTCATTCAATTTAACCGGAAAGCTGATGGGCGACTGGAAGAATTGCCGGCTAAGCATGTAGATACAGGTATGGGATTCGAGCGCTTGTGTATGGTGTTGCAAGGCAAAAAATCAAATTATGATACGGACGTCTTTCAGACTGTCATTGCTAAATTGGCCGCACTGTGTGGTAAAAAATATGGCGAAAACGAAAAAGCTGATATCGCCATGCGCGTGATTGCTGATCACTTACGGGCCATTGCTTTTGCCATTGCCGACGGACAGTTGCCCTCGAACAACAAAGCAGGCTATGTCATTCGCCGGATTTTGCGTCGCGCGGTACGCTACGGGTATACCTTTCTGAATTTCCGCGAAGCCTTCATCTACTTGTTGGTGGAAACCTTAAAAGATAATATGGGCGATGCCTTTCCTGAACTCAATTCGCAACAGGTGCTGATCGAAAAAGTGATCAAAGAAGAGGAAGAAAGCTTTTTACGGACGCTGGAAACCGGCATCCGTTTGCTGGACGAAGAAATGAGTCAGGCAAAGAAAGCCGGCACAACTGAAGTTTCAGGTAAGAATGCCTTTGAATTATACGATACCTTTGGATTTCCATTGGATTTGACGGAGTTGATTTTACGCGAAAACGGACTGACCGTCAACCGGGCTGAGTTCGACTCGGAAATGGAAAAACAAAAAAATCGTTCGCGGAATGCGGCCGCACAGGAAACCAGCGACTGGGTAGAGCTGAAGAAAATAGACGAAGTGAAATTTTTGGGATATACTACGCTCGAAGCAAACATCGAGATTGCCCGTTACCGCAAAGTCAAACAAAAAGACAAAGAATTTTACCACCTGGTTTTTGATGACACGCCGTTTTATGGCGAGTCGGGTGGGCAGGTTGGTGACACCGGATACATTGAAACGAATGGTGTTAAAACTAGCATCATCGATACGCAAAAGGAAAATAACCTGATTGTGCACATTGCCAAAGAACTGCCCGCCGATCCCACAGCAACTTTTAAAGCTGTGGTCAATAATCACAAGCGAAAGCTGACGGCCAACAATCACACGGCCACACACTTGCTGGATCAGGCTTTGCGCGAAATACTCGGCACGCATGTCGAGCAAAAAGGCTCGCTGGTTAATGCCGACCACCTGCGCTTTGACTTTGCGCATTTCCAGAAAGTTTCGAAAGAAGAATTGGTGCAGATTCAAAATCGGGTGAACGAGTTGATTCGCCAGAACTTCAGCCAGGAAGAAAAGCAGGATGTGGCTTTTGCTGAAGCGCAGGAAATGGGGGCCATTGCCTTATTTGGTGAAAAATATGGCGATCATGTACGGGTCATCAAATTTGGTGATTCCGTTGAATTGTGCGGAGGAACGCACGTGCCGGCAACCGGGCAAATCGGACAGTTTATTATCACTTCAGAAAGTGCGATTTCGGCTGGTATTCGACGCATTGAGGCCATAACTGCCGATAAAGCTGAAGCCTTCATCAATAAAAATATGGATGAACTGCACGAAGTTCGTGGCTTATTCAACAATACCAAGAACCTGAAAAAGTCGGTTGAAGATTTGCTGGACGAGAATGCCAAACTGAAAAAGCAGTTGGAAGCTTTTGAAAAGCAGGCCGCAGCCGGTGTGAAAGATGAGTTGAAAAAGAAAGTCTCATCGATCCACGGCATCAATGTCATTGCCGAGAAAGTGGCTTTGGATTCCCCGCAAGCAATTAAAGATTTGGCTTTCCAATTAAAAGGCGAAGTGGACAACCTGTTTTTGGTGCTGGGTGCTGAAATTGACGGTAAACCCAGCCTGAGTATCATGATCGCTGATAACCTGGTGAAGGAAAAAGGTTTGAATGCCGGACAAATTGTCCGTGAGGCAGCCAAAGAAATGAAAGGCGGTGGCGGCGGACAGCCATTTTATGCGACCGCTGGAGGCAAAGATGTTTCAGGCATTGAAGCTGCGATTGCCAAAGCCAGATCTTTTGTCAATTAATAGGACTTGAAAACAAACGACATACGAAACGGTTCCATCGGTTAATTCAGGTGGAACCGTTTTTATTCTGCTTCGCGAAAGGCGGCAATCAGTCCGTGCGCTTTTTGCTCATCGGTTTTTTTGATGATAATTTCAACGGGCTCAAAACCACCAGCCGAAACCTGCCAGGGAGCGATGCTTCCCATGAGTTTATTACTGATCAGCGTGACAATACCATGGTCGTTCAGCAACTGGTTGATCATTTCAGCATCAATGGGCTTTCCGGTAAAAATAACCATCGTTTCGGAATCGGGCGATTTTATCATGATTTGGTGTCTATGAAATTATCCCACAAGTTAGATCAATTTCTCAGGATTTTTCCTGCAAATCCTCAACTTTCTTGCATGTATTCAAGCCAAACGGAGCATAAAGCGGGCAGAAACTAATCATGCTGGTTAGTAAGAACACACAAGCAAGAATAAGGAGTATCAACCCCAGGGTGCCAGAGATAACATTGGTGAAATAGAGGATTGCAATCAAAACTGCGATGATTGAGCGGATCACGCGATCGGCCATTCCCATGTTTTTCTTCATTGTTTTTTCGTTTTAAGTGGATTATGCTTTTCTACTGTAATAATCGGTTCAGGGTTTCAATGCGGCAAACAGATCATTTAAGTGGGGCGTCGGCCGGTTTTCGTAAATCCGATAAACCAAAAATCCCAATAAGTGTTAATGTGGTAGTTATTTGGGGGGAAGCGTTTTTTTACTCCGGCGAATAAGTTTATTTTCACTTCTTTTTAAATAAAGACACATTCGATGAAGAGAATATATCAATTTTTGGTTTCCACATCTTTTATGGGTTTTTTACTGTTGGTGATGGCTTTTTCCATGGCTATTGCCACGTTCGTTGAAAGCAGTTATGGCACCCCGGCCGCAAAGGCACTGGTATACAACACTCATTGGTTTGAGCTTGTTTTTTTACTGCTTGGAATCAGTTTAATTCACAATTTTATTAAGTATCGTCAGTATACGTTAAAGAAACTGACGGTCGGAATTTTTCACCTTTCATTTATTGTCATTGTCATTGGCGCGGGTATCACCCGCTACATCAGTTTTGAAGGGATCATGCATATTCGCGAAGGCGAAAGTGCCGACCATATCGTGTCAAGCGATTCCTATTTTACGGTGGAGGCCAATGGGCAGGAAGCGACTGAGCGAGTGCTTTTTTCGGAATTGAGTCCGAAGGAATTCAATCAAAAAATGGAGATTGAAGGCCAATCTGTCCGGATCAAGTCCGTTGGCTTTGTCAAGGATGCGGTGCGAACACCCGTCGAAAGCCAGTCGGGCAATCCCATCGTCGATTTTGTTATTTCAGCGGGACAAGGCATGGAGAGCTTCACCTTTGGAAAAGGACAATTGGTTGATCTTGGTCCGGCTACGGTTGGTTTTGAAGGGCAAGCCGATGTGCGGTTTGAGCAGGAAGGTTCGCAGCTGTTCATTGTGGCCGATCGCGATATGGAAATTCGCTCCATGTCGGGTGGTGAGCCCGAATTGGTGCGCGCAGGAACACGATCCGAGGTGAAGTTGATGCACCTTTACGCTTTTGATGGCTACTTGGTTTTGGTCAAGAAATTTTTTGAAAAAGCCAGCATGCGTGTCTCCAAAGGAAGTCCGGAAAGTTCGAATGAAGATGCGGTAGTGGTTGAAATATCCGATGGAGAACGACAGGCAGTTGTCAATGTTTTTGGACGTGCCGGCCAGATTGGCGATCCGGTGACCTACATGGTGGGCAATACTCCGGTAAAACTAACCTATGGCTCAAAACCTGTTAATCTGCCTTTCAGTTTGAAGTTGCATGATTTTCAATTGGAGCGTTATATCGGTTCCGAAAGTCCATCGTCGTTTGCCAGCGAAATTCAATTGCTGGATCCGGAGCGCGACGTGAAACGTGATGTGCGAATTTTTATGAATAACACCTTACAATACCGGGGCTATCGTTTCTACCAGTCGTCTTACGATCAGGATGAGAAGGGAACAATTCTGTCGGTAAACAAAGATTTTTGGGGAACGATGGTCACCTACCTGGGATATTTGCTTTTGACTGTGGGAATGATTTCATCTCTTTTCAATAAAAATGCTTATTTCCAGTTTTTGGTTCGGCATCTGAAAATGTCGGGAAAAGCCAAAATGGCTGTTGTTTTGCTTGGGCTTCTGCTCGCAGGGAATCAGAGCATGGCTCAAAGTTCAGGTACAGCAGGAATTCCTCGTTTGGATGAGCAGCTTGTGGAAGATTTCTCTCATTTGTGGGTGCATGGCCGCGACGGACGGATTGAGCCGATGTCAACGCTGTCGAGCGAAATTCTTCGGAAGCTGGCCCGTAAATCAACACTCAACGGCATGTCCTCCGATGAAGTAGTGTTGAGCATGCATCTTTATCCCGAACTCTGGCGTTCGGTTCAATTCATTAAGATTGATAAGGAAATAGCCGCCTCCATTGGGCTGCAAGACAAATATGCCCGGGTGATCGATTTGTTTGACATGGATGGAAACTACCGGATTACCGAGCAGGTACGGGCTGCTTTTGCCAAAGCGCCGGCATTGCGCAGTAAGCTTGACAAAGAGTATATCTTTTTGGACGAGCGAATCAACATCAGCTTTATGGTCTTTAAAGGCGATTTGCTGACTTTCTTTCCTCCGGCAAATCAAACCGATGCCTGGTGGGCGGTGGGCAGTAATCCAACAGGTTACCCGGCTGCAGATTCGTTGTTTGTGAACCGAAGTTTCAACCTGCTGGCGGACGGCGTTAAATCAGACAGCGATATTCAGCCCCGGCAAATCATGGCGACCGTTGCTGCTTTTCAGGAAAAATTTGGCGCCGAAATTTTGCCATCGGAGCAAAAGAAATCGGCTGAAATGCTCTACAACAAATACCAACCCTTTAAGCGGGTTTTCCCCTGGTACCTGTTAACCGGCTTTGTTTTGCTGAGCATTCTCTTTGTGAATATTTTCCGCCAAAAACCGATGCATAAAATTACCAGGTACAGTTTTAGCGGACTGATCTTTTTAGGTTTTCTGGTGCATACAGTTGGACTGATCGTCCGTTGGTACATCTCGGGCCGGGCTCCCTGGAGCAACGGTTACGAGTCGATGATTTATGTGGCCTGGGCGGCTATGTTAGCCGGGGTTATCTTCGGAAGGAAGTATCCGATGGTATTAGGCACAGCGGCTATTTTATCCGGAATCACCTTGTTTGTGGCGCATCTGAACTGGATGAACCCGGAGATCACTCCGCTGGTTCCGGTGTTGAAATCCTATTGGCTCATGATTCATGTTTCCATTATTACAGCTAGCTATGGATTCCTTGGGCTGAGTGCTTTTCTTGGTATTCTGGTGCTGATGTTATACGCCATCATGAAAAAAAGCAACCAGAAAAATGTCGATTATTTTATCGATCAGCTGACCACCATCAGCGAACTTTCGGCAACCATTGGCTTGTATATGCTAACGATTGGGACTTTCCTCGGAGGCGTTTGGGCAAACGAAAGCTGGGGCCGCTATTGGGGCTGGGATCCAAAGGAAACCTGGGCTTTGATTACGGCCGTGATTTATGCTTTCATCGTTCATATGCGTTTGATACCGTCACTTCGGGGGCGTTACAACTATAACCTGGCTACCGTGATTGCATTTAGCTCGGTGCTGATGACTTACTTTGGGGTCAACTATTTCTTGTCAGGCTTGCATTCCTATGGAAAGGGATCAGCCGACGGAATCCACTGGGCGGTTTATGCTTCGATTGGTGTCATTACGGTGCTGGCCATTTGGTCCTATGTCAATTACAAGAAGTACGAGGAAGTTGCCGAATAGATTAATGTCAATGCTCGCGGATGCATAAAATATTAACTTTGCCCGGTTGACTAAGTTTTAACTAAAGCATAAAACATGAGAAAAGATGTGAAGCGGACATTCGACATTCTTGATTTGTGTGAAGAAAGCTATCCCCGCGAAGATGCCTTAGCCGGAAAAACCAATGGCAAATGGTACACCTACTCTACTTCAGAATACAAGAGAAAGTCTCATCAATTTGCGATGGGGATGTTGGCCCTTGGGCTTCAACGGGGCGATAAGGTTGCTACGGTAACCACCAATCGTCCGGAATGGAATTTTGCAGACATGGGTCTGGCGATGGCCGGGATGGTGCATGTGCCCATTTATCCAACCATTAGCGAAGAGGAGTACAGCTACATTTTGGAACACGCTGAAGTCAGATATTTGATTGTAGGCGATAAGAAGTTGTTCGAAAAGATCTATCCTGTTACACAGGAAATTTCTTCGATTCAGGGGGTTTATGCTTTCGAAGATTTTGAGGACTGCAAGCACTTCCGTGAAATCATGGAATTAGGGAAAGAGCACGAAGCGGAATGGGCACAAAAGCTGGAAGAGATCAAGGACTCGGTTTCACCTGACGATTTGGCCACCATCATTTATACTTCTGGAACAACAGGGGTCCCGAAGGGTGTTATGCTCACCCAGGAGAACCTGGTTTCCAACTTCACGACCCATGCTAACATGCACGATTTGGGTAAAGGTCACCGGGTGATCAGTTTTTTGCCACTCTGTCATGTGTACGAACGCAGTGTCAATTATCATTTTCAATACAAGGGCATGGGCGTTTATTACGTCGGAAACCTGGGGCAGATTGTGGCTGCCATTAAGGAAATCAAACCCCACATGTTTAACTCGGTGCCGCGTTTGCTGGAGCGTGTGTATGATGGCTTTGTATCGAAAGGAAACGAGCTGACCGGGATTAAAAAAGTCATTTACTTTTGGGCGCTGAGCCTGACCCGTCACTTCGAATATAACAAAAAATACAACTTTTTTGTCCGAATGCAGATTCGGTTGGCCGATCAACTTGTTTACTCCAAATGGCGCGAAGCCTTGGGCAACAATATTGTGTATGTGGTTTCGGGTGGCGCAGCGCTACAGCCCCGAATTGCACGGGTTTTAGGCATGGCGGGCATGCTGACACTCGAAGGTTACGGACTGACGGAAACTTCGCCGGTTATTGCTGTGAACAATCCGGCCTTGAAGGAAATGAGAATCGGTACGGTGGGCCCGGTTTTGGATGGAGTAGAAGTAAGAATTGCCGACGACGGAGAAATTTTATGCAAAGGACCTTCGGTAATGAAAGGTTACTATAAAGCGCCGGATCTAACCGCCGAGGTGATCGATGAAGAAGGCTGGTTTCATACCGGCGACATTGGCGTGCTCGAAGATGGGAAGTACCTGAAAATAACCGACCGCAAAAAAGAGATGTTTAAAATGTCGGGGGGCAAATATATTGCCCCGCAAATGATTGAAAATAAGTTGAAGGAATCTTTTTTCATCGAGCAGGCAATGGTGATTGGGGAGAATGAAAAGTTTGCAAGCGCGCTGATCTCTCCCAATTTCGAATACCTTCATGACTGGTGTTCGCAGCATAAAATTCACTTCCGCGACAACGAAGAGTTGATTCAGAAGAAAGAAGTCATTTCGCAAGTTTTTAAAGAAGTGGCTGCCATAAACAAAAGTTTGGGACAGCACGAAGAGATTAAACGATTCCGATTGGTTTGCGAAGAATGGACCCCGCAATCCGGTGAGTTGTCGCCCACTCTGAAACTGAAGCGTAATGTAGTTAGTAAGAAATATCAGCACATTATCGACGAAATTTATGCTTCAAAGCTAACCAACGGCGGTAACGGACTGAAGTTTCCGCGAGTGAAAGTGAATCTTCGATTCGATGTGAATGAGTTGCTGAAGAAATTGAAGATATAATAAAAGGCCATCGAATTTGATGGCCTTTTATTATATTTTCAATCGTTCCGTGTCTAAGAACAAGGGGAGCTACATGATCACTCTTCCCCATGGAATGCCTACAAGTAGGAGTATGTATGCAATTGCAAAATAGACCAGTGCAGCCCCAAATTTCTTTCGCGGCGAAGTGGCCTTTTTTGATTTACTCCGTCCGATGTGAACCAATACAACCGCGACTAGCATCATCAGGAAATGTTCAACCAGATAAAAACGTAGCTCTGGGTTTTTCATCGCTGCCCCTATGTTTTGAAAAGCGGCTTTGGTGATTGGGCTGATAAAAAAGTAGAGTGCCAGACCAACTAACAATTGGACATCCATAACCGCTGTGAAAACAATCCCCAAAATATTGTCTGATTTTTCCCAGCGTTTATGACTAAACCAACTCATGAAATATTTTAGTAGCGTAATCAAAGCCACGACTAAAACCAACCAACGTAAGGTGTTATGCAAATGTAGAAATCCTGTGTACATGTCTTCAGTATTAAATTATTCTCTTTAAACGTTTTCCCGGACTTTTGGTTGAAAATATCTGGCTTAATCGGCTCAACTCGCTCAATCCCCGAATGAACATCAGTCTGACGGTTATCTCTAATTACCTCTGAATGTATTTGTTAATTGAATGGTTGAGTTTGTCACTGTGAATGAACAGAATGTCGCGCGATTCTTTTTCGTTGGTCGGCAGAAGTCTGCCATTCTGGAGCGTGAATGCATCAAACCCGTTTTTTCCGAAAAACTCGAGCATCTGCCTTCTGTTAGCTCCAGCGGTTTCCACCAGCAAAATTGGTTTATACCG
The DNA here is from genome assembly GCF_963974515.1 of uncultured Sunxiuqinia sp. Lineage (GTDB taxonomy): Bacteria > Bacteroidota > Bacteroidia > Bacteroidales > Prolixibacteraceae > Sunxiuqinia. The sequence continues at coordinate 34,781 of NZ_CAXBDD010000031.1, forward strand.
ATTAATCAGCCACCTCATTTCAGGTAGTACAACCGTTTCATAACCTTCAATATCACATTTAATGAAGTCGAGCTGTTCCAAATCACGAAACAATTCACTTCCCCTCCGCATCATGGCTTCAGAAACAATATCCGTTTCAGCGCTTACGGCAGCTCTATTGTCTACAACAAAATGCGACCCTGAACCGATGTAACCTTTTTTGAGCCGGGTGTTATTGCCAAGTTCAATGGTTTTGTTTTCAGTCCCCAACGCGAAGGGATAAATCTGAAGATTCTTAAGTCGTTTGGTGTTTTGACGAAGAACATTTCGCACGGGTTCCACAGGCTCCACAGCATGCACTTTCCCAGCTTCGCCCACCAGTCTCGAAAAATGCACGGTGAGGTAGCCCAGGTTGGCACCAATGTCAACCACCACATCTCCCTGCTTGATCAAATGTTTTAAGAAGTACGGATATTCAAACGCTTTGCTGAGTTTTAATACTCCCGTGTTGAAAGCAAAAAAATAAGCCTTACTCAACACCAGCAGGTAGTTTTCGAAGGAAAGCGAACGGAAAAGTATTGTTCGGATAATGGAGCCAATTTTCTTCATTGGTTAATTCAATTCTATTTTTTTATGAATAAGCGGCAGGGCATTTTCGTTTTATGACTGGCCCGCATTGCAAATATACTATTTCCTTTGGCTTTGAGTTGACCCGTTTGTACAGACAGTTTGGGAAGCCTGCGTTAAAGGCTTTTTTTAGCTTGATTTTTTCTTGAGAACAATCTTTTCTTTTTCCTGGCTGTTGCAGCGTTCCAGAAAGTGATTGATTTCATCAAACAGGAAACTATGATAGGTGCCAGAGTTAATCTTAGCAGTTCGGATGATGATAATTCGATCGCCTTTGTCAACCCCATAGACTAGTTTGTAGGATCCGTAAACCGAAGAAATATCTAAGCTTTCCGGGACGAATTCGATCGTGTAATTCACAGGTATTGTAATGTTTAACGTGTCGTTGTATACGTAGCCATTGGGTTCATAAATGGGGTGGTTTCGATCGTTCTTTATACTGGTATGAAAGGCGTTTGGGTAGAGAAAAGCTGGCTCAACAAATAGTCGGTCTCCGGTTTTAATAGCATAGCTTGTTAATTTTCCTTCGGTGCTTAACACAGCTTTTGCTTGGTCACCGGAGCAACTGTTAATACTGTAGTTTTTTAGTTCCAGCCCATTGACGGAAAATGACTTCATCAGCGCCCTTTTTTGTTCTTCCTTTGACATATTAAGCAGTGCGAAGACCACCTCATACAAATAGTTGTTAAACGTCGTCCGCACGTCAAAATCAGCCTCTCGGGTTTCCTGTAATATCGTGTTGATCGTTGAATTTCTATAATTACTTTCCGGGCTGTAAGTCGGCGTTTTTGCCAGGGTTCCGCCCGCTTCGCTGATCAGCAGTCCGTACCGGTCGGAGTTGCTCGAGCCAATATATCCAAATGGAAACTTCTGATTGGTGCATTCGAGCCATATTGTGTCGTTTTTAGCAGGGACGCATAAAATGATATGGTTTGTTTGGTTGAGACTGGTAAAATCGGGATACTTTATTTTTCTGTACGACCCATTTCCGATGACGGTGTAATACGAATCAATACCAATCCCCTTTAATAGTGAATGCATGTAGTTGCTAAGCGCTTTACAGTCTCCATAGCCTTTGCTGTCAACATCAGCTGCGGGGAAAGGCTGAAAACCTCCGATCCCTAAAGCAATGTTCACGTATCTTGTTCGGCTTTGCATGTATTCATACAAGGTTTTTACCTTCTCTTTTTCCGAAGTGATTGTATCTGTCAACAGCTTGATTTTTTCCAGTGTTTCGAAAGGCAACTCAACTTTGTTTTGCATGAGCATGTAAACCCATTTTCCCAAATTCTCCCAATTGCCAAAATCGCCTGTGTAACCTTCGTAAGTGACTTGAATTGGAGAGAGTAGTACCGTTGGGAGCAAATCAAGATATGACGGAGATAAGAATTCTGATTTAACTGCTGGCACATTTTCGCTATGCCAATGGTATCTGTTTGTTTTATCAGTTTCTTCAAACTCGAAGTTAAAGTTTCCGTTCAGTGCTCGATAATTCAGTCCCAGCTCTTTGGGCGATTGAAAGTTTAGCCGAGCCTTTTCAACCGAAATATTGAACCAATCCGTTGGATGCCAATTGGCAAAACTGACAACAGCTTTGTGGTCTATGGAGTACGAGTATCTGACGGTGTACGGATAATAGTTATAAGAGGGTGAGTATTGTTTGATCCGGCTGTCGCTAAACAGCGTGGAACTGCTCAGGTAGGCATAGTCGTTGATGTCTTTTTTCTTAATGTTCTTAACGAGTTGACCATCTTTGTCAAAAATGCTCAGTTCCATAGATTTTACTTCGGAGTTTCGGTCGTAGTAGATTTCCAGGTGAGCCGCTGATCTTCCATTTTCATTCAATACGGTTACGACATAGTCCACGGTTTTTTGGTATCGGTCAATGGCACTTCTTTCATAGTCTGTCGAAAAATATCGAATTACCGCATCGGCATCTTTTTTCAGGGAATCTGCAATGGTGGATGCATCCCAATTGTCTTGGCCGAACAAAGAAAACGAAGCAAATAGGCCAAGGAATACCGTGAATATATGTCTTTTCATAAGCTGCTGTTTCTGTCTCCAACGAGGTTTATTTTTCTTGGATGGAAGCTTTTTTAAATCGCTTTTAGGATGATGAGTTCGTTTTGTTTGTCGATCACATACTGGAAAAAAGACTTTAACGATTCATATTCATCTGGCAGGAAAATGCTTTTGCTGAGCACCAGTTTTAGACTGACATTAAGTGTCGGACCTACTGACTGAATTTGAAAATGAAAGGTGCCGTTATTTTCAGGGAGTTTGACGATTAAGGGATCGGGCAGCTCTGTAATCTCAAGGTTATTAGGAATGAGATAGCTGTAGTTGTTTTGGAAAATATACGGGTAGTCAAATTCGACGGGGAATTCTCTTTTTTCCAACTTAAAAGGATTATCCTTGAAAAACGGGTCTAAAGTAGGCGAAAAGTAAATCATTGTACCAGCACCGTTCAATCCTTTTTTTTGCACCATGTTGTACTGAAAACTCAGGTTTTGACTGTTTTCTTCCAAACCTTTCACTTTAAGGTTTTCAATTTTAAACCCGGTGCCGGTTTCTTCCAACTCCGTCAGGTAGCTATGAACATCGTTGGCTTCTGCAAGCTTCGATTTGTAATCAAAAGCGCCATATTCAGATAGCTGTTTGCTCACTTTCCCTGACATATTGAAGGCACTGTCAATTGACACAAGATACGTTGCATTTACAGCGTACGGTTTGTAGTCCATCAAATTGATCCACTTTTCAGTTTGGTTTCCAATTACTCGTCCTTTATCATTCAGACACCTGATGGGGATCAGATTCAGCATGGAGTTGGGGTCGGTGGCATCCAGCAGGTAGGTTTTTTCACCCAGCTCAACCTTGGCAATGACATAGTTGAACCGACTCAATGATGGGTGGGAGGGATGAATAATCCCATTGTCCTGTGTGCTGAGAACAACCGGATTACTCTTAAATCCAAGCTCACGCAACAAAGCGACAAGGTTTAAGTTGACATCGGCGCTGTTTCCTTCGCCATCTTTGCAAGCACTGTTGAGCGTTGATTTTAGATATTTGTTTCTGTTGCCGTTCCAGTGAATTTTTTTCTGAATTTGGTGAAGAGCAGAACTTAGCAGGGCTTCATTTTCGAGACCAAGTCCGGATAAATACACGATATCATCTTTTAGGTGATTGACTCGATTAAGTGCTTTCCCAAAATACTCGCTGTCGAGGAGCATTTCGTCAACTTCTTCCCAACTCGTTGTATAGTATTTCAGCGGTTGATCAGGGAACTTGGTATACTGGAGTTCAAAGTCGACTTTAGACATGTAGTTATCACCTGTTCTTAAGAACTGTTCTTTTGGGAACGAGGTGATGTTGTTGGCCAGATAATGAAAGGTTTTCTCTTCAAATTCAACTTCGCTGCTGCGCATTTCAGACTTTACAATATAGTCGCCCGTTCGTTCCGTACTACGAAAGATTATCTTGTTTCTTCTGCTGCCGGTTGTGATACTAACAGGAAAATATCCAAATTGGCTCTGATTGTAGTTAAAATACTCTGGAATACTGACAAAGTATTCGCTGTGCAGCACTGGGATGCTCCGTTGGAACTGCCATTCCTGCAAGTTGAACAGAAAGTCGGATACGATGGTGTATTCAATTTCAATGATTGAGCCTTCTTTGATGTTGGGCATGGCAAATTTTAGCGTTTGCCAATTCTCGCTGGTCTCTTCGGTCAGCAGATCACTTCTATCGAGTTTGCTTTTTTCGATTTTCCCATCAGTAAAATTGTAGGTGTACGCTCTAATTGACGAAATTTCTTCTTTGCCGTTATTGTTTTGAAAAAGTGCTATTCTAACATCTCCCCATGAAAAGCCTTCGTTGTCAACGATCTTAATTCTTAAATGCCTGTCGAAATGCAATTGAAATCCTTTGCTTTCAATGGCGGTGTTATATTTGAAGTTAGTCGTTCCATAATCAAATATAAAAAAGGCGTGTGC
>NZ_CAXBDD010000032.1:0-38010 GCF_963974515.1 uncultured Sunxiuqinia sp.
CTAAATTACTAATTATTAATGGTACATGTTTGTGCATTTTCAATTAAAATCATGAGAAGAAGTATTTTATCAGCCATCTTAATGGCAGTTGTCATGTTGGGTGCAATTTCGGCCTCAGCTCAAAAAGTAAATCAATTAACTAAAAAAGAGAAGAAAGAAGGATGGGTCCTGCTATTTAATGGTAACGACTTCGACGGTTGGCGTCAATGTAATGGTGAGACGATGGCTCCAAACTGGACCATTGAAGACGATGCCATGAAGGTGCTTTTAGGCGAGGGAAAACAACCCGGGCATGGAGCCAACGGCGACATTCTTTATGGTGAAAAGAAGTACAAGGATTTCGAGCTTTCAATTGACTGGAAAGCCAGTGACCAGGGAAATTCCGGAATTTTTTATTATGTACGCGAAGTTCCGGGCAAACCCATTTATTTTGCAGCTCCGGAAGTGCAGGTACTGGACAATGAAAACGCCTCGGACAACAAGATCGATACGCATCTTGCCGGATCGTTGTATGATATGGTTGCTGCCGACCCGGCAACGGTCAACCCTGCCGGTTCATGGAATACAGTGGTGATTAAAGTAAAGGACGGAAAAGTAACCCATTCCATGAATGGAACAGAGGTCGTGTCCTACACTTTGTGGACCCCGGAGTGGGATGAGTTGGTGCAGAATAGCAAGTTTAAGACCTTCCCAGGCTTTACTGAAGGGATTGCCCGCGAAGGTTATATTGGTTTGCAGGATCACGGTTATCCGATTTGGTTTCGAAATATTAAGATCAGAGAATTGTAGCAAAACAATCAGGCGTTTGTCTCTTGCATAAGCCAAGGAGAGATAATAAAAAGACACTTTCAGCAGGAACTGGCCTGGCTGAAAGTGTCTTTTGTGTTCATAGTTTTATAACGAAAATTGTCCTGTTTCTGATTTCATGTTCAATAATCTTCCATTTTTCTTATCAAACTGAATAAAAGTTCATTAAAAATAAACATATTTGTAATGAACAGTTTGTGATAGATGAAAGCTTTAATTTTGAATATACTTTTGGTGTTTGTTTTTGTTGTCGCGGCAAAAGGCCAGTCCGCTGCGGATAGTTTGGTGTTAGAGCTTCCGGAGTTGTCAGGTGTTAAGCGCACTGAAGCTCTTATTCATCTCGCCCTTAGTTATTCCAGCACCGATAGTGTTCAAAGTCTTTCTTATGCCAACGAAGCCATTGGTTTGGCCAGCTCTGCGGGCGATTCCTTGCTGCTGGGGCTTGCAATTTTTAATAAAGGCGAATGTTACTATTATTTTGAAGAGTATGATCTGGCTTTGCAGAATTATCGTCTGGCCCATACAATCTTTGAGCAGCACGAAGATTCGGTCAATCTTGGTGATTCGCACAACGCCATTGGGTTGGTGTTTTATTATACCGGCGAATATAATTTGGCGGCCACCCATTTTTATCATTCGTTGGAGTATTTAAAAGAGTCAACGCACGCAGAAAAAGTGGCCAATTTGTATTCAAATTTAGGTCTTGTCTTTTCACGGATCGGTGATGCCCGGCGTGCGATTCAAAACTTCCACAATGCATCCAAAATCAACGCCGAAATCAAGGATTTGAGTGGCCTGGCGGTTAACTACAATGGGTTGGGCATTTCGTTTTACAATCTGGAACAATATGATTCCTCGAAAGTGTATTATCAAAAAGCATTGGACTTGTTTCGACAACTCGAAAATCGACAACGGGAGGCCATTGTGTTAAATAATATCGCCAATATCTATGTCAATACTGGTGATAGTTTACAGCATGCATTAAGTTCGTACGAACAGGCCATTCGTGTATTTGATGAGTTGGGCGATGTCAGAAGTAAGGCCTATACACTTGAAGGGCTGGGGAGTGTGCATCGAGAGTTGGGGAACTACACCCAAGCGATTGCTACATTTCAGGAGAGTCTAAACCTGATTAAGGACAATGCTTACGGCTATTATTTGCAACAGCTTAATTATTACGACCTTGCATTGACATATGAACGAATGGGCCGTATCGATGAGGCCTACAACGCTTTCAGGTTATACAGCACGTTTAAGGATAGTCTTCTGCAGGAGGAACGACTGAATCAAGTGGCTGAACTGGAGCAACAATACCAAGCCCGGCAAAAGGAGGCAGAAATTGAGAGGTTAAACAATTCAAGGCAAATTGATCAATTGAAAATACAGCGGAATGAAGAAGTTCGGTTTTTTGGAATGATCACCATTGTGTTGCTTGTCGTTACAATCTTCCTGATGTCATTGGCTTATCTGAACAAAAGAAAGCACAATGATCTTTTGAGTCGAAAAAATGAGCGGATTGAGGATCAGCGGCTGGAACTTGAAAAATTGAATGCCTCAAAGAACAAGTTTTTTTCCATCATTGCGCATGACTTGAAGAATCCATTTCATACGGTGATGGGGTACGCTCATTTGATAGACAAAGAATATGATCGGTTTTCGGATGAGGAGCGGAAGAAGTATGCCGGTGATATTTACAGATCGGCCAATTTGATTTTCAGGCTCCTTAATAACTTGTTGGATTGGGCACGTTCTCAAACAGGCTCTTTGGCATACTCTCCCCAGAAGATAGGATTTTTGGAGATTTATGAGGGTATTGAAAAGCTGATCAAACCGTTTGCTGAGCAGAAAGACATAAGATTACACAAGGAAATTCCCGAGACTCTTCAGATTTATGCTGATCCAAGAATGCTGGAAACTGTGATGCGTAATTTGATGAATAATGCCATAAAATTTACTCATCCGGGGGGAATGGTGAAAGTCAGGGTGAAAAATGACGGTCACAAGGCGGTAGTTTGTGTCGAAGACAATGGCGTCGGAATTTCTACTTCGGATATGGATGGGTTATTTCAAATTGATTCGAAGCTTAAAAGGAAAGGAACAGCTAATGAGGACGGTTCGGGCCTCGGGCTTTTGGTTTGCAGTGAATTTGTCAGGAAGAATGGTGGTGATATTTGGGTTGAAAGCCAGGTCGGAAAGGGCAGCCAGTTTTACTTCTCCGTTCCGAAAAGTGTGTAGTTTTTGGAGCAAGATATTATTCTGATTTCTATATTAATCACCTGAGAAAATCGGCTGGATCAATCGATCAGCATTGCCTTGGCCAGTTGATCTGATTTCTCTTTGCCGGCGAGTTCTTCCACAAGTTTAAGGGCAAACTTTAAGGCAGTTCCGACACCTCTCCCTGTTACAATATTATCCGACATCGTGGTTGGCGTTTTAAGGATCTCAGCACCATGCAATTCGCTCTCAAAACCGGGGTAGCATACGGCTTTTTTGTCTTTTAAAACTCCCAAGTGGCCTAAAACCAATGGGGCGGCGCAAATGGCTCCCAGCATTTTTTTATCGTTGGCAAACTGAAGAATTTGTTTTTGCAGACCTTGGTGTTTATCCAGGTTTTTTGCTCCAGGCATACCTCCAGGTAAAACCAACGCATCAATTGTTGAATAGTCCAGTTCAGAGAACAACACGTCCGCAATGACTGGAATTTGATGGCCTCCGGTAACTTCAGTGGATTCGGTCATTGATACAGTTGTAACTTCAAGATTCGCCCGCCTTAAAACATCAATGATGGTTATGGCTTCTATCTCTTCAAATCCCGTTGCTAAGTGTACAGCTATTTTTTTCATGTCGGTTACTTTTTTTAATTCTCAAGCACAAGTTCCTTAAAAATAAAAAAAATGATCCGTAATTACGAATCATTTTTTGTACCCGATATGATCACTTGATAAAAACTAACAAATTAGTTAGCATATTCTTTTAAAGCTTTTTCCAATTTTTTTCTGGTAAAGAAAATCCGACTTTTTACTGTCCCCAGGGGAAGATTTAATTTGTCGGCGATTTCCTTGTATTTGTATCCGTCTAAAAACATCTTGAAAGGCACTTTATATTCATTCTCAAGCGCATTGATATTTTTTATAATTTCCTTGGAACTGTAGAATGAATCAGGTGAAGGGTAGATCTTATCTTTCGAAAATTTAAGATGAAAATCATTATTCGCACCATCAAATGTACTCTTTGCCTTCACGTTTCTACGGTAGTTATTAATGAACGTGTTCTTCATGATGGTATAAATCCACGCTTTGAAATTGGTGTTCTGCGTAAATTTGTCACGATAAGTCAGCGCTTTTAAAAACGTCTCTTGTAAAAGATCCTGTGCTTTTTCCTGATCGGCGGTCAGGCTAAGTGCATAGTAAAGCAATTTATCTTGCAATCCTAGCAGTGCGTTGTTAAATTGAACTTGTGTCATGGCAGCGTGTTTTTTTGATTATTGTTTAGAACAAATATAAATAACGATTACGGTTTTAAAAAGGATTATTTAATCTTTTATTATTCGATTTTATTTATTCGTGATAAAAAATATTGATTGTGCTTGATTTTAAGTATATAATATGCCGTTACGAAGCTTACATAATTTTGTTTGACTATTTTCCTATGCCTTCAAACAACTTATTTTTATCTGGATTGCCTCTGAATTAGACTTCTGATTTTGTATTTGAATCTGAATTTTTAAGGAAACGCTTTTTAATCAATCCACTTTTCATCGTTTTTACAGCCATTCGTTGCCTTTCAACTTTTTATCCAACATCTAATTTTTGATTTCTCATGTAATCTAAGTTGTGTTATCAACTACCGTGCGCAATAGCTTTTATTGGGAAATTGCAACCTGTGCTTTTTGATTCAAGAAATTGATTGTTAGCTGTCTAATATTTCTGAAGTGGTTTTATTGAATTTTTTTTTACAAGGAGTTTGCGTGTATTTAAAAGTCCACAGTTGAGGAGCGGATTCTACATGTTTGCCATAAAAGTAGTGGGAGTTGGTTTTTGCTTTAAAAGAATCAATTCAACTTTAACGTCTTAAAAGATATTTTTACATTTGCGGCTTCTGATTACTTACTCGTAATTAAAATCAATGAAAAAATTAAATTTTAACCACAAAAGAGCTGGCATACTTGTTTTCAAGCGATGGGGTGGTCAAAAGTATTCTTTGTTTCAGGCGCTTAAAAAGCAGGTTCGCATTGCCGTTTTGGCTGTGACTTACTTTTTGGTTGCTGGAATTAACGAAGCTGTTGCCCAAACTGAACGTTCAGAAGTAAAGATGGAGTTTGATCTCGAGGAGATTGAAGTCAGTGCCCAGCGAGCGCCTGTGACTTATTCGCAGGTGGCACGGATGATATCCGTGATTGAGAAGGATCAAATTGATGCGGCTCCGGTCAACAGTATTCAAGACCTGCTGGAGTATGCATTGAGTGTTGACATCCGGCAAAGGGGAACGCATGGCGTTCAGGCCGATATTTCCGTCCGCGGAGGTTCCTTTGATCAAACACTCATCCTTTTAAATGGAATTAATCTTTCCGACCCGCAAACCGGCCATCACAACCTCAATCTGCCGGTTAGTCTTAAAAGCATCAAGCGTATCGAGATTTTGGAAGGCCCGGCGGCTCGTGTATACGGTCCCAACGCTTTTTCGGGGGCAATTAATATTGTTACTGAACCTTCTGAAAGCGATCAAGTTGGGATTGATTTAAGCTATGGTGAACACGACCTGTGGGATATCAATCTTTCTGCGAACAAGCAAGTTGGGAAGCTGCAAAACTTCTTGGCTTTCAACCACAAGTCTTCGGATGGCTACATTGATAACACCGATTTTGATGGTTATAACGTGTTTTATCATGGGCTGGTCAATGTGGATGCTGGTCAACTCGATCTGCAAGCTGGGTTTTCGAACAAAGCCTTTGGAGCTAACAGCTTTTACACGCCGGCCTATCCCAACCAGTTTGAAGAAACCAAAACGACTTTTGCTTCGCTGAAGTTTGAGACGGGAGAAAAGCTTCATTTTACACCTGCCCTTTACTGGCGGCGGCATCAGGACCGGTTTGAATTGTTCCGCACCAATCCTGCCTCGTGGTATGGCGGGCACAATTATCATATGACTGATGTGTTAGGAACTTCGATCAATAGTTGGTTTTCTAGCAGTTTTGGGAAAACGGCTTTTGGAGCCGAATTTCGCTCTGAAAATATTTGGAGCAATGTTTTAGGCGAAGATATGGACGAGCCGATTGACGTTCCTGGAGAGGAAGGACAGGAATTTACCAGATCGCATTCGCGGACAACCGTTTCATATTTTGCGGAACACACCTTCTATCTGGGGAGATTGACGGCTTCGGGCGGCGCAATGGCGAACTGGATTTCAGACTTAAATTATGAATGGAACATTTATCCCGGGCTGGATTTAGGTTACCAACTTACCAATGCACTGAAAGCCTACGGTTCATTTAACAAGTCTTTGCGAATGCCCACCTTCACTGACTTGTATTATAATGGGCCAACTAACAAAGGAAATCCGGATTTGAAGCCGGAGAAATCGACTACGATTGAAGGTGGATTAAAGTTGGATAATCGTTTTCTGCATTTACAGGCTGGATATTATCACCGTGTTGGCGAGGATTTGATCGACTGGGTTCGTGAAAGTGAAGAGTTTCTGTGGGAAACCCGAAACCTGACCGAAATTAAAAGTCATGGCTTTGAATTGATTGTGGCATTGAATATTCCGGAACTCTTGGGGCAACCATTTTTTATTCGGAAAATTAATACCAATTATTCGTATAATGATCTGGATAAAAGCCAAAGCGACTATTTGTCTAACTATGCGCTGGATAACCTGAAGCATAAGTTTGTTTTTTCGGTTGATCAAAAAGTCTGGAAAAACTTACAGGCCTCCTGGAATTTTCGCTTTCAGGATCGGAATGGGACTTATGGCGAATTTGAAGACACCCAGTATGTTGGTGAAGCCGATTATGTGTCGTTTTGGTTGACCGATCTGAAGGTCTACTGGAAAACAGACAAGCTGCAGCTGTCCGGCTCCATATCCAATTTGTTTGACCAGCGATATGTTGATCTGGGGAATATTCAGCAACCCGGGCGTTGGATTAGTTTTGGAGTAAACTATCAGATTGAATTAAACTAAGTATCAAATCAGAATAAGTAATCAGAAAATTGAAAGGGCACTCGGGTTGAGTGCCCTTTCCTTTTTAGTTATGCCAAAGTGGCTACCATCACTGCTTTGATCGTGTGCATCCGGTTTTCGGCCTGATCAAAAACAATGGAAGCTTCACTTTCAAACACTTCTTCCTTCACTTCCATCGATTCAATTTTAAATTTATTGTAGATGTCTTTTCCCAGTTTTGTTTCTTGATTATGAAATGCTGGCAAACAATGCATGAATTTGACGTTTGGATTTTCTGTTTGTCGCATCACCGAGTTGTTGACCTGGTAAGGCATAAGCAGCTTGATGCGTTCTTCCCATACGTTTTCAGGCTCGCCCATCGACACCCAAACGTCGGTGTACAGAAAATCGCAATCCTTCACAGCTTCGGCAACATCCTCAGTAATGGTAATCTTTGCACCGGTTTGTTGAGCAACCGATCGGGCTTTTTGCACCAGTTCGTCAGTTGGCTGACAAATTTTAGGAGCGGCTGCTCTGAAATCCATGCCCATTTTGGCAGCCCCAATCATCAACGAATTTCCCATGTTGTTCCGGGCATCTCCTAAATAGCAAAATTTAATTTCATTTAGCGGCTTGTCCGAGTGCTCTTTCATGGTTAAAAAGTCGGCCAGAATTTGAGTTGGATGGAAGTCATTGGTCAATCCGTTCCACACCGGAACGCCGGCGTACTGTCCCAATTCCTCAACGATTTCCTGTCCAAAACCACGGTATTCAACGCCATCGTACATGCGTCCCAAAACCCGGGCCGTGTCTTTCATCGATTCCTTGTACCCAATTTGAGACCCGCTGGGACCAAGATAAGTGACGTGTGCACCTTGGTCGAAGGCAGCCACTTCAAAAGCGCAGCGGGTGCGGGTCGATGTTTTTTCAAAAATCAAGGCGATGTTTTTTCCTTTCAGTAATTGCTCCTCGGATTTGTTGTATTTGGCTGCTTTCAGTTTTTCAGCCAGTTCCAGTAAGTCGGAAATTTCTTCCGAAGTGAAATCCAGTAACTTTAGGAAATTGCGATTTTTCAGATTTGGTATCATTCTGCAAGTTTTTGGTTATCGTAATACATGGTAATTTTCGATCCGTAGCTTTTGTCTTCCAGCTTGGTGGCTTCAGTAATCACGCTTTTTTGGCCGCCATTTTCGATGAAATTCAGGCAAGCCCGTATTTTTGGAGCCATACTTCCTTCGCCGAAAGTCCCAGCATGCAGGTGCCGAAGGGTGTCTGCATAATCCAGAAATTCCAACTTTTCCTGGCTGGGAAGACCAAAGTCTTTATAAATAAACGGGACATCGGTTAAAATAAAGAATTCGTCGGCTTGAATGGATGAAGCAAGCAGGGCCGATGTCATATCCTTATCAATTACAGCGTCAACGGTCCGCACATTTTTTTCTTCATCCAGATAAACCGGAATGCCTCCACCACCTGCGGTAATGACAATATTACCTTCGCGAACCATGTGCCCAATGATCCCTTTGTTGAGAATATCGATGGGGGTGGGGGAAGGAACCACGCGGCGCCAAGCTCTCTGGTGTTTAAGACTGGGCTTGAATTGCCACCCTTTTCGGTCATGGAGCAGATTGGCGTCGGCTTCGTTGTATGTTTTGCCAATTCGTTTTGTCGGATTTTGAAAGGCTTCATCTTTGGGGTCAATTGTTACCATACTAATGACTGACAGGATGTTTTTGTCAATGCCATGTTTATTTAGCACATTGCGCATCATGCGTTCAATCATATAGCCAATTCCGCCTTGCGAGTCGGCTACACAAATGTCTAATGGCATAGGAGAAATATTGTACAAGGTTTCTCCGGCATCGTTGCGCATCAGAATGTTTCCAACCTGGGGGCCGTTCCCATGTGTGATCACCAGGTTGTAACCGTCGTTTATCAGGTGAACCAGGTTTTCGAGAGTTTCTGTTGTGTTGTGCTCTTGTTCTTCAATGGTTCCGGTTTCGGTGTCGCGCAACAGGGCATTGCCTCCAAGCGCAACAACAGCTAGTTTTTGCATCATAGTTGCTTTTTTTAAATCAGCAAGACAAACAAACATAGAAAAATCCGGGATAAAATAGTATGACAGAATGAAGTGTTTTCTCCTGTTCTTTTTATGCTTTCCGTGCATTCCAATGATCACAATGAAATCCGTATTTTTTCTTAATTTAAGCCTTGTTCTGGGCACCATAAGCTGTCCAAATTTCGTTAACTTTGCAGTCGAATTTTGAAAATTACCTATGGCAAAGAAGATCCAACGAAAGCAGGCACAAAAAAGAACCAGCACATTTAAACGAATAAAATCGTTTTTTACGGGAGAGAAATTCAAGTATACCATTGGGTTGCTTTTATTTGTATTTGGGCTTTATTTATTAATCGCGTTCATTTCTTTTTTGTTTTCGGGCCATGCCGACCATAGTAAAATGGATTTATCCTTACGTGAATTTCTCACCAATCCCGATATCAAAGGGCGGAATAGGGCTGGGAAAACGGGCATTTATTTGAGTGAAGCCATCGTTAATCGTGGTTTTGGAGTTTCTTCTTTTCTTTTGGTTTTTATGTTGTTTGTTACTGCGTTTCAGTTTTTTAATCGTCCGTTGTTTCGTTATTGGCGGACAATGCTCTTGGCATTTGCAAGTATGATTTGGCTTTCTCTGTTTATGGGCTTGATTATGGGAAATGTCAATACGAATGCTTTCCTGTATCTTGGAGGGCAGAATGGATATTTTATGGCGGAATGGCTGAGCTCACTGGTTGGCTACATTGGTACCTTTTTCATTTTGGTTGTCGGTTTGTTTCTGATTTGTCTATTTACTTTTGAAAACTTCATCCCTTTACTTAAACGTATGTTTGGACGGAAAGAAACGTTAGTTTCAGAGGAGCCTCTCAGCTATGTTAAAAAGCAGCAGGACGTGGAGCCGGAAGATAGCATTCTGAAAGTGATTGATGAAAATGACAGGCTTGAAACGATTTTTAATCCGGATAGTGAAGATTTGGAGATGGACGAGTCGATTGACCGGAAAAGAATTCAAGCTAATGTAAAGGAACAGCTTTTAGGACAACGTGGAGGTAAGGAGGCTGACGATGATGATTTGGAAATGACGGTGGAAAAAGTGGAGGAGGAGACGGATGAAAATTATGAACATGAGGGGACAGAAGATTATGATCCGACTTTGGATTTGTCGAACTATCAGTTCCCGTCCATCGATTTGCTTGACGACCATACATCGGGCAATGCTGAAGTGAGTAACGATGAGTTGATCTCAAACAAAAACAAGATTGTAGAAACGCTTCGCCACTATAAAATTGAGATTACTAAAATTCGGGCTACGATCGGACCCACAATTACACTATACGAAATAGTGCCTGCTCCGGGAATTCGGATCGCGAAAATCAAGAACCTTGAAGATGACATCGCCTTGAGTTTGGCTGCTTTGGGGATTCGAATTATTGCTCCTATTCCAGGGCGTGGAACCATTGGTATTGAAGTGCCGAATCAGAATCCGGAGATTGTATCAATGCGTTCCATTATCGCTTCGAAAAAATTTCAGGAAAGTACGGCCGATCTTCCGGTGGTGTTGGGTAAAACGATTTCGAATGAAACGTTTCTGATTGATTTGGCCAAGATGCCTCATATTTTGGTTGCCGGAGCAACCGGTCAAGGTAAATCAGTGGGCTTGAATGCCATCATAACCTCCTTGCTTTATAAAATGCATCCCGCACAGTTGAAGTTCGTTTTGATTGATCCGAAGAAGGTGGAAATGAGCTTGTACGCTTCCATTGAAAAACATTTTTTGGCAAAATTGCCCGATGAGGAGGAACCGATTATCACCGATATTCAGAAGGTAAAATATACTTTGAATTCGCTCAATAATGAGATGGATAATCGCTACGATTTATTGAAAAAGGCGCATGCCCGTAACATCAAAGAATATAATAAGAAATTTACCGGGCGCCGGCTGAATCCTGAAAAAGGCCATCGCTACCTGCCCTATATTGTCGTGGTTATTGACGAATTTGCTGATTTGATTATGACGGCCGGCAAGGAAATTGAATTGCCAATAGCCAGGATTGCGCAGCTTGCACGCGCAGTGGGAATACACATGATTATTGCTACGCAGCGTCCTTCGGTCAGTATTATCACAGGTGTTATCAAAGCGAACTTCCCAACCCGAATTGCCTTTAAGGTGGCCTCTATGATCGATTCACGAACGATTTTAGATACGCCCGGAGCTAACCAGCTTATCGGGAAAGGCGATATGTTGATTGCGACGGGAAGTACGATTTCGCGTTTGCAATGCGCCTTTTTGGATACTCCGGAAGTGGAACGCGTTTGTGAACATATCGCGAAGCAGCAAGGTTATCCGACTGCTTTTCTTCTGCCGGAGTATGTCGGTGAAGATGATGGAGGTTCGCCGGGAGCCGTTGATTTGGGTAATCGCGACGAACTTTTTGATGATGCAGCCCGTGTTGTTGTTGTGAATCAAATGGGGTCGACATCCATGATTCAGCGAAAATTCTCGATTGGGTACAACCGTGCGGGCCGAATTATGGATCAGTTAGAGGCGGCCGGCATTGTTGGACCTAGCGAAGGAAGCAAGGCACGACAGGTCTTGCTTCAGGATGAATATAGTTTGGAACAATTATTGAATAGCTTGTGAAAATTTAAATATCGAAATGAAGAGACTAGTAGTTCTAATAACCGTAGTTTTTTGCTGGAGCGTAGGGCTGGCTCAGCAAGACGAAAAAGCCAAAAGTATTTTGGAAAAAGTGACCAGCACTACCCGAGGGTATTCCACCATAAGTGCCACATTTAATTACGTGTTGGAAAATAAGGCCGAAGGAATTCACGAAGCGAATAAGGGGAAAATTTTGATGAAGGGGGATCAGTTTTACCTGGATCTGTCACAGTTGGGTATGGAAATCTTTAATAATGGAAAAACCGTTTGGACGTACATGAAAGATGCCAGTGAAGTAACGGTTGCTGATGCTGATGATGAAATGAATGAAATGATGGATCCTTCGAAATTATTTACCATTTACGAAGAAGGTTTCGATTATCAATTCATTGAAGAAAAAACGGTGGATGGTGTTCCGGTTTACATCATCGATTTAATTCCTGATGACGAGGAAATTGAATACACAAAGATCAGGATTCAGATTGATAAAAATCGCATGCTGATTAGGCAGGCTGAAATGATTGGACGCGAAGGAAACAACTACATTGTTTTGGTTGAAGAGTTGAAAACCAATGTCCCGGTAACTGCGGCTGCTTTTGAGTTCGACCCGACAAAGCATAAAGATGTTGAAGTCATTGACTTACGATAACGAAGGCAGCTTAAAGTTTGCGTTTGTGTTGCTGCACGCACACATGAAAGCCGGTCGTTTTTTTCTCTCGCCAGAAAATGAAAAACCTGATGGTTCGCAAATCCATTTCTGCCTGGCTGCAAATTTCCAAATACCCGATTTTCGAGTGTTCGATCGGATGACTGCTTGTTAAAAGATCGGGCATTCACGATCAACTGGCATCGCATGCCCCTTCAACTTACCTTGCACGAAAAAATCCGGACTCATGACGAGGCCGGATTTTAGAACTGAATTAAGGTTGAAAAACGATTCTTATTTTTTCTCGTTATAGGTCAGGCGATCAACTGTTGATATTTCCATAAAAGTTGATCCGCCGCCAATTCCGAAGCTTCCACCAACATAGACCACCATATCTTCTTTATTGAGCTTGCCGGCTTTCTCGAGTGTTTTTAATGATGAACGGACAATTTTAAACTTGTTCTTTTTTGGCTCAATCAATACCGCACGAACGCCGTACGATAACGCCAGCTTTCGTGCAACGCTCATGTCATAGCAGCTGGCATAAACCGGGGTTTTTCCACGGAATGCCGCCAGGTAGCGAGCAGTCTTTCCGGTTAGTGTATTGGTTACAATGGCTTTGGTTTGCAATTCATCCGACGCTAAAATGGCCGCTTCGGCCAAATAGGCGACAACCTCATTGTTCACCGCCGGCAAGGTAATGTCGTTTCGTTTATCCTTACTTCCTTCAACTTGGTTGGCGATGCGACTCATGTATTCCACGGCTTCAACCGGATATTCACCATAAGCTGTTTCACCGCTCAACATCACAGCATCGGTTCGGGAGTAAATGGCGTTTGCTACGTCGCTGACTTCAGCTCTTGTAGGCCGCGGGTTTTCAATCATGCTGTGCAACATTTGGGTGGCAATAATTACCGGCTTTTTACGCTGAACAGCTTTTTTGATCAGTTGGCGCTGGATTCCTGGAATTTTTTCGGCTGCAATTTCAATTCCAAGATCACCGCGAGCAACCATAATTCCATATGCATAGTCAAGAATTTCATTGATGTTGTTCACACCATCTAAGTTTTCTATTTTAGCGATAATCTCAATTGGACTATTGTATTGGTCTAATTGCTCCTGCACTTTTAGCACATCTTCTTTGTTTCGAACAAAAGAGTGGGCAATAAAATCCAGCCTGTGTTTAGCCGCAAACTCAATAAAAGCCTTGTCTTTTTCTGATATCGAAGGCAGGTTAACACTGAACCCTGGTGTATTGACACTTTTTTTATTTTTGATTTCACCGGGGTTTTCAACCAAACACAAAACGTGATCATCAAATCTCTCCTGCACGGATAGCTCCAGTTCTCCATCATCAATCAAGATAATTCCGTCGTCTGGAATCTCGGCATGGAATTGGTCGTATGAAACAGTTAGTACCTTTCGTCCTTTCTGGCTTGTCCTTACCAGACCTGATACTTCAATCAATTCTCCTTGCTTTACGTCCAAAGGAAGGTCGATATTACTCGTCCTGATTTCCGGTCCCTTGGTGTCAACCAGAATCGCAATCGAGTCTGATACTGACCGGATATTATTGACCATCATTAATGCTGTCTCCTCGGTAATGTGGGCTGTATTCAGCCGGGCCACATTCATCCCTGCTTGATATAAGGCTTTTATGAACTCAGGCTCGCACCTTTTATCGGATATCGTAGCGACAATTTTGGTGTGTTTCATTGCTGTAATTTTAAATTAAGGCCGGCAAAATTAGACTTTTTTCTTTACCACAGGAGAAATCGATCTGTCAACTCTGCGAAATGATTCTAAAGTTAACCTTGGTGAAAGCTTTCAATCCCCAAACGGTAGGAATCAAGTCCAAATCCCATGATACTACCTACACAAACCGGTCCAATGATAGATTTGTGTCTGAAGCTTTCACGAGTCAGAATGTTTGAAATGTGCACCTCAACCACAGGAGTAGTTACGCCGGCAATAGCATCCCGGATGGCCACCGAAGTATGGGTGTAGGCTCCCGCATTGATGATGATACCATCATGATCGAACCCAAATTCATGGATCTTATTGACAATTTCGCCTTCAATGTTTGATTGATAGTAATTTAATTCATGTTGTGGATAATTGTTTTTTAGCGTTTCAAAGTATCCATCAAAAGACAAATCACCATAAATATTCTTTTCTCGTTTCCCTAAAAGATTTAAATTTGGACCATTGATTAACAATATTTTCATTTTTATTGTGGTTTAATTAAAAATTTAGTAACTTTCGCAAGTCGAAGGACGTAGTGATAATTATGTATTCTTGGGGAAGAAACTATTTATCGTTTACGTTTGAAAACAACAGAACCAAAATTACTAAAATTGATTTGAGAACAAATTTAAATGCTTTTAATTATGAAATGGGAAGATAGCAAAAAAGGTTTTGAGAATTTCTTAAGGCTGGAAAAATCTTTATCTCAGAATTCCATTGCGGCTTATGTGAATGACATCAATAAGCTAATGGTTTTTTTGGACGGAAGTTTTAAAAAGCTGGCACCTGAAAAGGTGAAGTTAAATCACTTAAGAAGTTTTGTTGAACACCTGAATGATCGTGGCGTTTCGCCAAGAACTCAGGCACGTACAATTTCTGGGATTAAATCATTCTTTAAGTACCTGCTTATTGAAGGGAAAATTCAAGGTGATCCAACAACACTGCTGGAGTCGCCAAAAATTGGGCGTAAACTTCCGGACGTTTTAACAATGGAAGAAATAGACACGATTATTGATGCCGTTGATCTGGAGAAACCGGAAGGACAGCGTAACAAAGCTATGCTGGAAACCTTATACAGCTGTGGATTGCGTGTGTCTGAGCTGGTAAACCTTAAGGTTACGAATTTATTCTTTGAACAAGGCTTTATCAAAGTCGAAGGAAAATCAGAGAAGGAGCGTTTAGTGCCTGTAAGTGAAAAAGCTGTGGTTGAGATCAATAAGTATCTTGGGGGTTATCGGAAAACGTTGAGGATTAGTCCGGAAAGCGAAAATGTTTTATTTCTGAATCGCAGGGGTAAAAAATTAAGTCGTGTGATGATTTTTACCATCATTAAGAATCTGGCTCAAAAAGTGGGAATGGATAAAAAAATTAGTCCGCACACTTTCCGTCATTCCTTTGCTACTCATCTAATTTCGGGAGGAGCCGACTTGCGTGCTGTTCAGGAAATGCTTGGACATGAGTCAATTTTGACGACAGAAATTTACACGCATTTGGATCGTGACTATTTAAAATCAACGATTAGTCAATTCCATCCAAGATCTTAAGAAATTACCTGGTTCTGTTAATGATTTCTTAACATTTTAAGTTTGTAAATTATTCGACGATAGAATACTGCAAGACAGCGCATTAATAAATGCGCTGTCTTTTTTTTTTGAATTAATTCTGAACTTATTGTGATTTCATTTTCCATAGCCGAGCCCATCGGAAAAAAAAATTATTTTTGTCTTCCGAGATAAAAAAATAGTTTGTTGGAACTATTTATTCTTTGTTGGAACTATTAATTTTTAATTGTTGGATATGAAAAATTTAGATTTGTCGAAGTACGGCATTGTTGATGTTAGTGAAATCGTACATAACCCTTCTTACGAACATTTATTTGAAGAAGAAATGAAGCCTGAGTTGGAAGGTTTCGAGAAAGGTCAGTTAACAGAGTTGGATGCCGTAAACGTTATGACCGGAGTTTTTACTGGTCGTTCGCCAAAGGACAAGTTCATTGTTATGGACGAAACTACGAAAGACACCATGTGGTGGAACTCGGAGCATGCAAAAAACGATAACAAACCGACTACTCCCGAAGTTTGGGCTGAGTTGAAAGGACTTGTCGCAAACCAATTGTCAGGTAAAAGACTGTTTGTTATGGACACATTTTGTGGCGCGAACGAAGATACCCGATTGAAAGTGCGTTTCATTATGGAAGTCGCATGGCAAGCGCATTTCGTGAAAAACATGTTTATTCGTCCTACTGCCGAGGAGCTGGAAAACTATGGCGAACCTGATTTCGTGGTGATGAATGGTTCAAAAACGACCAACCCGAACTGGAAAGAGCAAGGTTTGAATTCTGAAAACTTCACCGTTTTCAACCTGACTGAAAGAATGCAGGTTATTGGTGGTACTTGGTATGGTGGTGAAATGAAAAAAGGAATGTTCGCCATGATGAACTACTACCTGCCATTGCGTGGTATTGCTTCGATGCACTGCTCAGCCAATGTTGGCGAAGATGGTGATACAGCTATCTTCTTTGGACTTTCAGGAACAGGCAAGACAACGCTTTCAACGGATGCAAGCCGCCAGCTGATTGGTGATGATGAGCATGGATGGGATGATGCAGGAATCTTCAATTTCGAAGGTGGATGCTACGCTAAAACCATCAACCTGGACAAAGATTCAGAACCTGAAATTTTCGCGGCCATAAAACGCAATGCCCTGCTTGAAAACGTAACGGTTGACGAAAATGGTAAAATTGATTTTAGCGATGGATCAACAACCGAGAATACGCGTGTCTCGTACCCAATTGATCACATCGAAAACATTGTTAAGCCTGTTTCGAAAGCGGGTCCGGCCAAAAAGGTGATCTTCCTTTCGGCTGATGCATTTGGAACGTTGCCTCCGGTTTCAAAACTGACTCCAGAGCAAACCAAATATCACTTCTTATCAGGATTTACAGCCAAATTGGCTGGCACCGAGCGCGGGATTACGGAGCCAACACCAACCTTCTCAGCCTGTTTTGGGGCTGCATTCTTAACCTTGCACCCAACCAAATACGGTCAGGAATTGGTGAAGCGAATGGAAGCTAACGGAGCGGAAGCTTACTTGGTAAATACCGGATGGAATGGTACAGGAAAACGGATTTCGATCAAAGATACCCGTGGAATTATCAATGCAATTCTGGATGGTTCGATAGAGAAAGCCGAAACGAAGATTATACCAATCTTTAATCTGGAAGTGCCAACTTCATTGCCGGGTGTTGATCCTAAAATTTTGGATCCACGCGACACTTATTCTGACGTTACTGTATGGGAAACAAAGGCAAAAGATTTGGGTGGCCGCTTCATCAAAAACTTCGAAAAATACACCGATAACGAAGAAGGTAAAGCCTTGGTTGCTGCTGGTCCTCAACTGTAATTTTAACTGATTCAATCATAGGAAAGCCTTGCACTTGGTGCAGGGCTTTCTGTTTTTTGTATAAGCATACTCAAGCGTCTTGCTAGTCAAATATTTGATCCAGACAGGATTCGAGTGTGGGGTGTCGATAGGGGAAGTTTTGCATTTGAAGCCGCTTGGGAAGAACCACCGGATTTTTCAGAATTAAGGTTGAAGCTTTGCCAAAAGCCAATTTTAGTGCGATGGCGGGTACCGGGAGCACGGCTGGACGATTCATTTTTTTTGCCAGAATTTGGGTGAAGGTTTTATTGTCGATTTGTTGAGGAGCCACCAGATTGTAAATTCCTAAATAACGTTCGTCGGTAAC
This sequence comes from uncultured Sunxiuqinia sp., assembly GCF_963974515.1. Taxonomy (GTDB): domain Bacteria; phylum Bacteroidota; class Bacteroidia; order Bacteroidales; family Prolixibacteraceae; genus Sunxiuqinia. The sequence continues at coordinate 17,822 of NZ_CAXBDD010000032.1, forward strand.
GGCTTCCACGAAAGCCTGAACCAGATCGTGAACATGAATAAAAGGGAAAGGTTGTTTCCCGTTTCCTATTCTTCCACCCAGGCCCATTTTGAAAATGGGCAAGACCCGCTGAATAAACTGGGAGTCTTTGCCCAGAACAACTCCAATTCGAAAAATAACCTGGCGAATCGTGTCCGGTAGATCAACCAAAGCGTCTTCCCAATCGTCGGTTACCCGGGCAGCAAAGTGATTGGCAAATCTTGAGCTTGTTTCATCGTGAGCCAAACCTTCTCGATAGATGCCAACAGCGGAAGCCGAAACAAATGTTTTTGGCTGCATTTCTTTGGGCAGACTGTTGATTGCCTTGGTGATATTCTTCGTTGTTAAAACACGACTGTTATATATGATCGCTTTATTCTTTGAAGTCCAGCGCTTGATGATCGGCGCTCCGGCAAGGTTGATCACAACGTCCGCGCCGCTTAGTTTGTCCGCCAGTCGTTGCGGATCGCCGTATAAAAGCTTCCGTTCGATGCCAATGATTTTAATGGTCTGTTTCTGAAGGTTTTCAATTATGTTTTGGCCAAGAAAACCACTGGCCCCTGTTATCACTACTTTCATCCGGTACAAATCTTAATATTCATTCTAAAGACAAGTTTGTTAATTGAAAAGTTCTTAACTGTAAGTACTAATTTGGCTCCATCGTTCCGTTTTATTTATCTAATTTTGTTTTTCTAATTTCAATGAAAATGACATCAAAGAATTTGAATAAGATACAAACAAAGAAACGAAAGCCAACAACTAAATCAGGGAAAAGTAGAGCAAAGAGAGGGACACGGAGAATATGGTTGATATTACTGCAGCTTTTTACCGTTGGGATAATTTTGTTTTTCACCTTTTTTATGCTGGTGTATTTGGGCTTTACAGGCCATGTTCCCAGTTCGAGACAGCTCAATGAAATTAAAAATCCGCAGGCATCTGAAGTATTTTCTGAAGATGGAAAATTGCTGGGGCGCTATTACGTCGAAAACCGAAGTAACGTCCGCTTTGATGAGATATCGCCGAATGTGATTAACGCCTTAATTGCTACTGAGGACGCGCGTTTTTATGAGCATAGGGGAATAGATGAGATTGCCCTGATGCGTGTTTTTTTCAAGACCATATTGTTGCAAGACCGTAGTGCAGGCGGAGGAAGTACCTTAAGCCAGCAAATTGCGAAAAACTTGTTTCCCCGAAACAATATGTGGGTTTTTAGCATGCCGGTTAATAAGTTGCGCGAAGCCATTATCGCCTACCGGTTGGAACGGATCTATTCCAAAGAGGAGATCCTTACCCTGTATTTGAATACGGTTCCGTTTGGAGAAAATATTTTTGGAATAGAAGTGGCTTCAGAACGATTTTTCAGTAAAAGCCCTAAAAACTTGACGGTTGATGAGGCTGCCGTTTTGGTAGGCATGCTCAAAGCCAATTACACCTACAATCCGAGGATCAATCCTGAGCGGTCTAAAACACGACGCAATGTTGTTATTGGCCAAATGGTAGCCAATGATTTTTTAACCGAGGCTGAAGGAGACATTTTTCAGGCAAAACCATTGGAATTGAAATACCGGCGTATTTCGTACAATGAAGGTCCGGCACCGTATTTTCTGGAAATGCTTAAGCCCGAGTTGCTGGAGTGGTGTGCCAGCCATACCAAGGAAAATGGTGAGCCGTGCAATCTATATACTGATGGGCTTAGAATAGAAACGACGGTTAACTATGACTTTCAGTATTTCGCTACCCAATCGGTTCAGGAGTACATGAAAAACCTTCAGAATGTATTTGACGATCATTGGAAGGATGCCGATCCGTGGCGCGGCGATGCCAGCATTTTGCAACGGGCAGTTAAACGTTCAGAACGCTACAACGCGATGATTGCCGGTGGAAAAACGGAGGAGCAAATTGATGCTGCTTTTCAGCAGAAAATAAAAACCACCTTGTTTACCTGGGATGGCCTGAAACAAGTGGAAACGACTCCGATAGACTCGGTAAAATATTACTTAAACTATCTGAATGCCGGTTTTCTTGCTATTGAGCCATCGAGCGGAAATTTGAAAGCATGGGTAGGGGGAATTGATTTCCGTTTTTTCAAGTATGACCATATCGTTTCGAAACGGCAGGTAGGATCGACCTTCAAACCCTTTGTTTATTTGGCGGCATTGGAGAATGGATTAAGTCCGTTTGATTATTACCCAAACGAGAAAAAGGTTTATGAAGACTATCAGGATTGGTCGCCAAGTAATTCTCATGGCGAATACGAAGGGTTTTATTCAATGGAAGGAGCTTTGGCGCAGTCGTTGAATACCGTAGCCGTTGATATCATGGTGCAAACGGGTATTGACGAGACCATAGCGACCAGCCGCGAACTGGGTATTGCAAGTGATTTACCCGAATTTCCTTCTCTGGCATTGGGGGTGGCCTCTATGAGTTTGAAAGATCTACTGTTTGCATATGCCACCATTTTAAATCGTGGTGTTCGCGTTCAACCCAACTACTTGGTTTCAATAGCCAACAATCAGGGTGAAACGCTCGAAGAGTTTTCTCCGGAGCCAGCAGAACCAACCAGTCTGAATGCGGTGAATTGTCAGATTGTTACCCGCATGATGCAATCGGCGGTCAACAATGGAACCGGAACGTCCATTCGTTCGGTTTATCAGATTCCCGGCGATTTTGCAGGGAAGACCGGGACAACCCAAAACCATTCGGACGGCTGGTTTGTAGGGATGACACCCAACTTGGTGACTGGTTGTTGGGTGGGAGCCGAAGATCCGGGAGTTCACTTCCGAACCATACGATTTGGACAGGGGGCTTACATGGCCTTGCCCATTGTGGGAAAGTTTTTTCATAAACTGTATCGCGATTCCCGCTACAAGAATATGCAATATGCCAGTTTTCCACCTTTGAACGACGAGTTGCTTGCTGATTTGGATATTCCTCATTACAAGGAGTTGTTTGAACTGGAACGTGAAGAGAACTTTATTGAGCGCTTGTTTGCCGGGGAATCAAAAGAAGATAAGTTGAGGGAAATCAGGGATCCCAAACAGTCCAAAGAGAAACCAAAAGTTTGGGAAACAATCAAAAGCATCTTTAAAAAGAAAAAATAGTTTCAATCCTTATTTCGATTGCCTTTTATTACTTTTGCGCTCAAATGGAAAACAAGCTGCCATTCATTGTTCGTTTTCACCGTTGGCGTTTACGACATCTGAGCGAACGTCGTTTTGTGGTGATTTTAAGTGTGGTAATTGGTATTATTGCCGGGCTTGCAGCTACTGTGATAAAAAATGCTGTCTGGCTTACCGAACGATTGGTTCACACCCTCACTACGGGAAACAATGTGGAGCACTACAGTTACTTTGTTCTTCCGATTATAGGAATTTTTGTTGCAGTTCTAATCGTTAACTACGTAGTGAAAAGTCCTGTTAGGCACGGGATTCCAAATGTTTTGCACAGTCTTTCCATGCGACAGGGTGAGCTAAGCCGACATAACCTATTTTCTTCTGTTTTAACCTCAGCATTTACTGTTGGCTTTGGTGGTTCAGTTGGGTTGGAAGGGCCAACTGTGGCTACTGGGGCAGCCTATGGTTCCTGGATTTCGCGAATGCTTCGGTTAAGTTACAAGAATACGATTCTGATGTTGGCTTGCGCTGCAGCAGGTGCTATGGCGGCCATTTTTAAGGCTCCAATTGCGGCCATCGTTTTTGCTGTTGAAGTCATCATGATTGACCTTACGGTTTTTTCATTAGTTCCATTGTTGCTGGCTTCCTCTTCGGCTGTGCTCACTTCATACTTTTTTATGGGGCAGGATGTCTTGTATCCGTTTTCGGTTGAAACCAGTTTCGAAATGAGCGATCTGCCATACTATATTTTGCTCGGAATTTTTGCGGGTTTGGTTTCGGCCTATTTTACTAAAATGTACTTGAATGTGGAGAACGTCTTCGAAGGCATTCAAAGCAAATGGACTCGCCTGGCCATAGGCGGTGCCGGGCTCGGAGCCTTAATTTTCTTTTTTCCTTCACTTTACGGCGAGGGATACGAAGCCATTAACATGTGCCTGAAAGGCGATTTGACATACCTCTATAACAATTCGCTGTTTTTTAATTTTCAAGGTCAGTATTGGAGTGTTTTTATGCTCCTTGCTGCCGTTGTTATTCTAAAAATTATTGCCACCACCCTGACTTTTGGAGCTGGCGGTATCGGCGGTATTTTTGCCCCGACGTTGTTTATGGGTGTTAACACAGGCATGTTATTCGCCCAATTTGTAAATTTCACAGGCATAAAACAGTTAAGCATCAATAATTTTGCATTGATTGGAATGGCTGGATTGATCGCCGGGGTGCTACAAGCGCCTTTAACCGGAATTTTCTTGATTGCTGATATCTCCGGAGGGTACAAGTTGTTTGTGCCCTTGATGATTGTGGCAACTTTTGCCTACCTTACAGTGAAGGCCTTCACACCCAATTCGGTTTATCATCTCCAGCTCGCAAAACGCAAAGAACTGATGACGCATGATAAGGATTTGAATATCATCCGAATGATGGAAGTGAAAAAGCTGTTGGAGACTGACTTTGTTATTTTACGGCCCGACTCCACTTTAAGAGACTTAACGGATGCCATTTCGAAAGCACACCGGAATTTGTTTCCAATAGTTGACGAAGAGGGGTATTTAAAGGGAATGGTAAAGATGGATGATGTGAGGCATCTTATTTTCAGACAGGAATTGTACGATAAGGTACATGTAAGTCATTTAATGTACTTACCCGAACATTCGATTTCTACGACTGATTCGATGGAGCAGGTAGTGAATAAATTTGAATCAAGCGGACGATATAATTTGGCCGTAATTGATAAGGGAAAATACATTGGCTTTATTTCGAGAGCGCGTGTTTTCTCTTTCTATCGGAAAAAAATGGCAGACTTTTCACACGAATAAGCAAAAAATGTTGCGAATAGCGAATTTGAAATTGAAATTGAGTGCATTGGCAAAGCAGCTGATGCGTGCAAAAAAACTGTACTGGATCAGTTTTATTATTGGAATTGTTAGCGGTTTGGCTGCATTGATCCTAAAAAACCTGATTCACTTTATCGATACCAAGCTGGTAGGTCATTCGGTGATTACCTCTGAGAACTACTGGTATCTTGCGCTTCCTTTGATCGGAATCGTCATTACCATTTTAATCATCAGGTTTTTTGTGAAAGATGACATTGGGCATGGGGTTTCCAAAATCCTAAGTTCTATCTCCCAAAACAAGGGAAAGATTAAACCACATAACTCTTTTTCTTCCATGATCACCAGTGCCTTTACCATTGGGTTTGGGGGGTCGGTAGGAGCTGAGGCGCCTGTGGTGTTGACAGGTGCATCAATTGGTTCCAATCTGGGCCGCTTTTTCAAGCTTGGGCAGGCCGATATCATGCTGATGATCGGATGTGGGGCAACTGGAGCGATTGCGGGTATTTTCAAGGCACCCATTGCCGGCATTGTGTTCACCTTGGAGGTATTGATGCTCGACCTAACCATGGCTTCGCTGGTGCCGCTTTTAATTTCAGGAATCACAGCCGCGGTTATTGCCGTTTACTTTATGGGCGATGCGGTGTTGTTTAAATTCAATGTCATTCATTCATTTGACGCCTCCAATATCCCTTTCTATATTCTACTCGGCATATTTGCCGGCTTGTTTTCGCTCTATTTTACACGGGTTACCATGTGGGTTGAACGCCGAATGAAAAGCGTAACGAGTCAGATTACCCGCTTACTTTATGGAGGACTTATCCTTGGCGTTCTGATTTTTATATTTCCACCGCTTTGGGGCGAAGGATACTCTTCAATCAATAAAGTATTTAATGACATGGGACTCAACTTGCTCGATAATTCCATGTTTTATGGTTTTCGCGACAATCCCTGGTTTTTTGTTCTTTTCTTGCTTTCGCTTCTTTTTTTTAAGGTGATTGCCATGTCGGTAACAACGGCCAGCGGGGGAATTGGTGGCATTTTTGCTCCAACTTTGTTTGTTGGTGCCATTGGCGGATACTTTTTGGCTTACTTACTCAATCATCTTTTTGGATTGAATTTGCCCCTGGATAATTTTGCTTTGGCTGGGATGGGAGCGATGATGGCCGGTGTGATGCACGCTCCGTTGCTGGGGATTTTCCTGACCGCTGAAATTACGGGCGGCTATGAGCTTTTCTTTCCATTGATTATTTCTGCTTTGGCTGCCTATATCACCATTATGCGGTTCGAGCCCCATTCTATCTATACTAAGAGACTTGCTGCTGAAGGTCAATTGGTTACGCATCATAAGGATAAGGCGGTTTTGCATTTCATGGAAGTGGGCGAGTTGATCGAAACAGACCTTGAGATAGTTCACCCCGATGCGACTTTGGGCGATCTGGTGCAAGCGATCTCGCGTTCCAAGCGCGATTTGTTTCCTGTGGTTGATGACGTTGGTATGTTGAAGGGAATGGTGAAAATGAATGATATCCGTGATATTGTCTTTAAACAGGAGTTGTACGATACCATTTTTGTTAAAGATTTGATGTATATGCCTGAATTCTATATTTCTCCCAATGATACAATGCATGTTGTAGCCGAGAAATTTGAAACCAGCGGGCGGTATAATCTGGCGGTGATTGATGAAGGGAAATACATCGGTTTTATTTCACGGGCAACGGTGTTTTCAATCTACCGCGATACCGTGCGTACATTTTCTCACGAGTAGGCATGGTTTTAATGCTTGTCAGTATGCTTGGACAGTCGCTTTGATCATGGCTAAAATTGGCGATGGAGAAAGAAGCCTTTGTTGGAGAAAAAAATGATTTAACTTTAGGACAGAATTGTAAAACGAATTTTTTCAATGGGAAATCAAAAGTTAAATAGCTTAATCGTACTTTTGAAGGAAGATTTGAGAATTTTGCTCGGTATTGCCTTTGGAATTTTTTTGTTTATTCTATTTTTTCAACCCATTCCGTTGGAGCAATTCGACTTTAACAATCGACTTTTGTTTGCGGGCGGTTTTGCTGCGATTATCTTTTTTTTCCATGTTCTGATACGGGGCCTGTTCCGGGCCTTTATTCCCGATCACCGTTTTAAGAGCGACGAATTACTGTTGCTTTCCTATGCCCGGGTTTTTCTGATCACGGCATTAAGCTCCGTGGCTGTCGCTTTTTACCTGCGGTACGTAGGCTCCGTCAGCATTACCTTCTACGAGATGTTCAAGATTATTCTCATTTGCCTTGTTTCGCCGGTAATCCTAAACATTTACGATCGGTTTGTCGTGCTGAAAATGCAAAACAAGTCGTTGGTTCTTGAAAAAGAGACAATTCGGAAAGAAATTCAAAATTATGAAGATGACTACCATAATCAAACCATTGAGTTTGTTTCGGAATACGGATCTGATCATTTGATTTTGAGCGTAGCTGATCTTCTATTGCTCCGTTCGGCCGACAATTATGTCGAGGTTTTTTATCGTGAAGGAACTGCCATTAGGAAGCAATTGATTCGAAGCACCTTGAAAAATGTTGAACAGCAAGTTAAGCCTTTCTCCGGTTTTGTTCGGTGTCACCGGACCTGTATTGTCAATTCATTTCATATTGAGAAACTGAATCGCAAGTTCAATAATCACTGGCTCAGACTAAAGGGTTTTGACGATCCCGTGCCGGTTTCGCGTCAGTATTTGCTGAAGATTAAGGAGCTCATTTAAGCCTGCCGGGACGAATGGCACTGGCGTTCGGCTTTGCTTATTCGCCCCAATCAGCGGTGGATCGACGTTCCGCAGCTTCTGTTAGTCCCTTTTCATTTTGAGGCTGCCAGTTCTGAAATATCTTTGTATGATCAATTCAGAATAAACGTGACCAATTTATGAAAGCACAAGCAATAAAATTTCCAAATACCAATCAGAAAGAATTTGTTCTTGAATTACGGAAACGAATTTTTGACTATTTCGAAGAGAATAAAATCTCAAAATACGGCAATGCCAGTATGTTTTTGAAAACGGCATTTATGTTTTCTTTATACCTGGTTCCCTATTTTCTAATGGTTTTCTCGGTAGTAACCAATCCGTTTACTATGTTCCTGTTATGGGGTGTGATGGGGCTGGGCATGGCCGGTATCGGCTTATCCGTCATGCACGATGCCAACCACAATTCTTATTCGAAAAATAAGGTGGTCAACAAAATTTTATCCTATTCACTTAACTTTTTGGGCGGTTTTTCGCATACCTGGCAACACCAGCACAACACCTTGCATCATCATTACACCAACATTGATGATCATGATGAAGATATTGACCCGGGAAAAGTTTTGCGGCTTTCTCCTAATAAGCCGCGTCGCAAGTTTCATCGTTTTCAGCATTTTTATGCCTGGTTTCTTTACGGTCTGATGACTCTGATGTGGACAACCAGTAAGGATTTTAAGCAGTTGTATCGTTATTCGAAAGATGGCGTGTTGTTGGGGCGTAAAAAAACCTACCCGAAGTTGTTGGCTGAATTAATCGTGTCGAAAGTGTTTTATTACGCGTATATCCTTGTCATTCCGATTCTGGTTTTGCCGGTGGCCTGGTGGATGGTGATTCTGTTTTACTTGGTGATGCACCTGATTTGCGGGTTCATTTTAACCGTTATTTTTCAAACTGCGCACGTCATGCCTTCTTCGCAGTTCCCGATACCTGACGCGACTGGAGCTGTTGACAACAATTGGGCAATCCATCAATTAGTGACAACCACCGATTATGCGCCCAAAAACAGGCTATTTTCCTGGTTTGTTGGTGGATTGAATTACCAGGTTGAGCATCATTTGTTTCCGGCCATTTGCCATGTGCATTACCGAAAGATTTCGCCATTGGTGAAGCAAACAGCGCTTAAATATAATTTACCATACCATGTTCAGCCGAGCTTTTTAAAGGCGGTGGTCAGCCATTTCAAGATGCTAAAAACGCTGGGGCGTGCAGCCTGATTAGGGCAGGCAAATAATTTCAGCCGGAAATGCTACTTAGCAGCCGGTCTGAAAACTCCACTGTCGAATAATCGAACTACCCCGGAGAGCAGGGCAAGTATTCCAGCGAAAATTCCGATCACTTTTTCAATCGAAATTCCCTGCGATATCAGTACAAAACCAGCGAGCATGGTGAAAATCAGCAGAATTAGGTAGCGCATGTTATGCCAGCTGCCTTTTCGGTTTAGTTTGCTTTCCAAGGTTTTAATCTCATCGGGGTTGATGGCGTTGTTGATGAAGTACTTAAAGCTTTGGGTGTATAGCCGTGGATAAGGTTCCGGAATGATTAAGCCTTTTATTACCAAGCGCTTGATCAGGTGTTTGTTTTTCAGGTTGGTAATTCCGTCGTCGGCTAAATCGAACAAGATGAGCTTCTCAATATTACACAGGTTATTCCAAATATGCTGGTAGCGAGGTTCCATTTTGTATTCAATATCCAGAATTCGTTTTTCAAGGCCTTTTTTATCTTGTTCCTCCATTATCGATAGTCTTTCAATAATTGACTGGTTGAACAAGGAGTTTCCGTAGTCTTCAGGCGATTTTCTTTCCAAATTTGAGGCCGTTTCCTGTACGTTGTATGTTCTAAGCAAATTGCGGTTCTCAGTTTCTCCATCAGGCACAAAATAGCCCGAGTATTTGTTAAAGCTTTTGAAAATACTTTTCCAGCTTCTTCGCCAAGTAAAAATTTGTGTTCTTTCGTCTTTCTCCAGTTCATTTTCTTCCAGATAGTCGTCGTAGTATTCGTTAATGAAATCAAATTCAAAGGGAAGTACAACGATCACTTTTCCTTCAGCATGCTGATCTAATTTCATCAACCTACTCAGAATTATATCATGTTTTTTGATGTGTTGGATACATTGGTCGATATCGCTGACCCAGATGATTTTCGATTGGCCCGAAAGCAAGTAATCCATCTGGAAAGTGGCGTCGATGAGTTTGTCTGCATGGATGATTTCCATCGTCAGGTTCTGGCCGTCAGTTGTGGAGCCTGATGTTTCAATCAGTTCGCATACAAGCCGGAGGCAATGCTCACCGTCATACGAATCCAATAGTATTCGCCTGATTTTTGTATTGAAGAGAAGGCTTTTTAGGGAGTGCGTTTCGGGCATAATCCGAATGGCTGGATTGGTATTGAGAATATTCTCGGCCATGTATTGGTATAGTTGCCAGATGACCAGTGCAACCAGCAAAGTAGCCAGAATGAGATTCAATAGCCATAAGCTGGAACTTAACTTGATGTAATCTGGAAGTTTGGTACGAATAATCCCCTCAAAACCGCTGTGCGTGTATTCCAGTTCATCGGGTGCGACCAGTTGCCCGATGGCGTGCTGGTCTTTCAGGTAGGTCATCAGGTAATTGTCGCTCGAGATCAAATCAGGCAAGCGCGAGTAGATCTGGTCGCTGTTTAGTCGGTGTCCGTTGTTTTCCATTTGTGCTTTTTCGGATTCTACCCGGCTGGTGTCATAGCTTGTGATCTGAAGGCTGTCGATGCCATTGCCCTGGATTCTCTTATACCAAAGTTCTTGCTCAAACGCTTTGAAATTTTTGGACAGCAGCAGGTTTTGAAAAGCGATGTGTTGCATTTGCTCCCATTTGGCAATTCGTTCTTCCTGCTTTTGAATAACCCAGTAATATTGAACGACCGGTACAACAGCCAAGGATGTAAGCCATAGGATCATAAAAGCGCTGTACACCCTCTTGACTGCTCCTGGCACAGGGGTAAAAACGGGTTCGCCGTCAACGGTCGTGATGGACTGCGTTTCTCCGAGTCGAAAAGGAATCAGCGGAAGTTTGTCGAAAAGCCTTTTGGGCTGAGGTAAGCTGGAAAATCGTTCGTTGGAGGCATAAAACGTAAATCCGGATAGTAAGATTGTCAGCAGTATGGGAAGCATGACGATGGGATGTGGATCCAGCCTCCAAAGTAGCATTACGATTAGCAGCCCCGTAATGGCCAGGGCCAGGGCTTCGGCCCAGAATGATTTGATGACGGGGTTGTTCGACTTGGTGCTGCTGCGGCCCAAAATGGTCATGGTTACAAATCCTGTATAGCTTATGTAAATGAGTTGGTAAATCAGCATGGTAACTGGCTTGTCAATAGCTAAACTGCCGAGGACCTGAAACAGGAGAATTGCTCCTAAAATAGTGACGAGTGCCTTATATTTCAGGTAGTTTTGAGTTTGCAGCAGCAGCCAGCTTAGTGACCAGCAACGCATTTGCAGGAAGTCGTTTTTGGCGTGTGCCCAGCGCATGATCAACACTCCGATACCAATACAAATAAGGGTGATGATCAGGAAGTAGAACGTAAAAAGAAAGATGCGTGCATTTCGGTTGTCAATCCGATCGTGATCCAACAAGGTGACGTGATACAATGGCGCATCCGTCATAGGTTTAATCCGGGCCAGCCATTCTTTCTCGTTGTAGGTCAGATGCAGGGTTTCGTCAACCCGGAGTCTGATTGCGCTCAGGAGTCTGGGGTCTAAGTCGCATTCTTCCAGGAAGTTCTCATGCAGGTTTTTTGATTGCGTGGAATGGAACAGGACTTTGCCTTGTTCGTCAATCACCAAAAACTTGATGTCTTTGGGCAAAACCTGATGGTAGAGCGACGGAATAGGAGAGGTGATCGCCAGAACAGGAGCCTGACCCGGCTCGATGGGTTCATTCAGTAAAAACGAAATGGCCGTTTCCTGGTAGCCGGTATTGTATGACTTGATGGATTCGATGAAATAGCGCTTTTGACAAGCGTTTAGCCAACTGCGTTTGGGGTCGATTACATTTTGAAAGTATCCGCGTTCGCTGAGGTCAACCGTTACGGCATCTGAAAATACAGTTTTGGTCACTGCTTTCGAAACAATTCCGGCGGAGTCAATCAGGATGATCTCGTTAATTGGAACTGGTTTTCCAATGAAGTGATCCGGTATCTGGGTGAAGTTTTCATCTGAATTTAAGCTCTGACGGATAAAAAACGAGAAGCTGGCTGAATCCTGGTTGTCTTTGTCGGTGATTCCCTGGTAAAGATCAATTAAGGCATGAAAGTCGGAACTTACATTATGGAAAAGCGTGTCCGAAATCAATTCGACCCGTTTGTGTTGAATCGTTTTGTCCTCAACTTGGTGTTTCAACAGGCTGATCGCAATCAGAATAAGTAAGCCAGTGCTCATCACTACAGAGATAATTGTCCCGTAAGCATCGAAAACTTTTAGACGCTCCTGTCGATTGATCATGATAATCTTAAGTTCAGGTATGCTGACAAGTAGAAGCAATAAAACACCCGAAATTACGGTCAGCAGCTGACTATTGATCGTGCGTGTTTTTTTCTTAAACTCGGTGGCCGGCATAACTCCGGCCAAATAAATTTTTGCATCTCCAAATTCGATGGGAAGGATCATCAGGCGTTGCTTTTGCCCCCGGATCACCATGGTTTCAATGACCCCTCCCTGATGGTTTTCGGCGCTGTCGCATAACGCTTCGGGATTGGTAATGTCATGAATGACATCTTGCCTGGAGTTGTGGATCACCATGGATCTGTCAAACAGAATAATGTTATCCAAAAGCCAGTCAAATTTGAGGCCTTCCATCAGGGTTTGAATTGGCACTCTGTAAATGAAATTCTGGTCTGGGACGCCAAACTGTTGGTCGAGTTTTTGATTGAGGCTGGCGATCGTTTTGGGCATAATACTGTTAAATCCAGCATTGTGCGGAATAATCAGATATTTGCGATCGTTCGATAAAACCGGAGTTTTTGGTATTTGTGAAGCTGGCATTTGCTCGGCTTCGATGTTGGCATCCAAACTGCCAATTACCTTGTAAAGATTGATTATTGCCTTGGTACTTGCCGAAGGTTCGCCGCTCGGTTTTGAGGCGTTGCGCTTAAGGTTTTCAACAGCTTTCAAGGCCGATTCGTTGCGTAGCTTATCCCGAATGGTGTAGTAGCCGCCGTAATTTTTTAAGTGGGTCTGGTAATAGTCGAATTTCCCGTACAAGTTATTTCCATATTCCTTGAGGATTCGAAAGGCACGTTCTTGTAAAACCGATTCTTGCTGTGGAATGTAAAAGAAAAAATACGATAGGTAAAGAACGGCAATGGAAAGTACAATAACAATCCAGCTAATGTAGTTGATATTCTTAAAGCCCTTGTTTTTCATAGGGTTTTCGGGTTATTTAGTTTAACGCGTGCTATGTATAGCCAAGAACATATAAATATACGGCAATACCATGCCAAAGTCAATGATTTTCAGGCTTATCTTATTTGTGTTCAGTGGAATGGCTGATCGAAGCAGGGGCGTTCGCAACAAAGAATCGCACAAAAGGTTGGAAAGCTTGCTGGTGCAGAAGAAGGGTGTTTTTAGATAGACAGGCCAGAGAGAGACTGTTTATTGAACTTTAGTATGCTATTGGTTCGGTCGTTGAACTTAGCTCATCCGGTTGTAAAAAGAGAAATAAATAAACAAGAAAATGGCAGTAAAAATGAGGTTGACAACCGAAAATGCGTTCCAATCGAGCCAGATCACCGGTAGAAAAATCATGGTTAGCTGAGCGCCAAGGTAAAAGAAGAGTCCGGCTTTCTGCCATTTTCTTATTTTAACGACCCCCACAAACGAAAGCAGGCAGAGCGCCATAAATAGACTAAAATACAGCGGTGTAATCCGGTCCATGCTGGTGGAATTGGTAACACTAATCACCCATGCTTTGGACGGATTAAAGAAAAGGGCAGCCAAGCCGAAAAGTATAATGCCAAGTCCGCTGCCAAGCAGGCTTAATAAGGTGGCAGAAACAAATAACAAGGGTTGATTTTCATTGGTTCGTTGCATGGCGTCTTTCTTTTTAGCTCACGAGTGTTGATTTGGGTTGATGTATGATGTTGGGGCCGGAAACAGTCGGCTGATTCTTTTGCTTCTGCAAATTTAAAACTAAAAAAGAAACCTCTGGCATGCGGAGGTTTCTTTTTCCAAAGTTGACTTTTAAGATCAGTTAATTAAGCCGTTCGGGCTGTTGAGAAAGCCAGTACAATGGGTTGTACCAGCCGTTCAAAATCAGCATAAGCCATTCGAATCAATTCAACATGTGTTCCGGCATTGAAGGCGATTTCCTTATCTTCAGCCAAGCTTTGTGCTACAAATACCTCCATGTCGTATAAATTCCCAAAAGGAGGCATGGCTCCGATCTCACATTCCGGGAACAAATGTTTAAACTCCATTTCGTTGGCTAATTCCAGTGTTTTTGCGCCCGTTAGTTCTTTTAGTAACTTCAGATTAACCAGGTAGGACGCGGGCAAAACAGCCATCGCCATTTTTCCATCAATTTTAACCATCACAGTCTTGGCCAGCTCTTTGCCGGGAATGTGGGTGGTGGCCGCAATCTGTTGGGCATTAAAAGCCAGTGAATGGCGAATGGTGATGTACTCAATGTTGTTCTTGTCCAGGTAATCTTTCAATTTTTTGATTGGCATAATTTGGTTGTTTATCACATTTCAAGTGCAACGATAACAGATCAATTTAACCGGGAGGTCTCCAATTGCTGAAAATGAGATTGAAAAGATCTGCGGTTAAATTTTCAGACAGAGAATATTTCAGTATAAAAAGTTAGAGAAGAACGCTATTGGGTTGTACTGATGATCGTGCATTTTTGTTACCTGCCAGGCTTATGTTTGAAAAAGTTGTCTGGATGGAGTTGGTGCGTGTGCCATTGAATTATGCATGGGAATGTTAAACGTTCAAAAAAACAGGGGTTTGTTAATTTCTATTCGTTTCTCATCGCAGCAAAATGTTTTACCTTTGCACTTTAATTCATTATTGAAACACACATCAGAGATGAAAAGAGATCAACTTGTATTTGACATTATTGAAAAAGAACGCCAGCGCCAGTTGAGCGGAATTGAATTGATTGCTTCGGAAAACTTTGTGAGCGAGCAGGTGATGGAAGCGATGGGTTCAGTGATGACTAATAAATATGCCGAAGGTTATCCGGGAAAACGTTATTACGGGGGATGCCAGTTTGTAGATTTAACCGAACAGTTGGCCATTGACCGCCTGAAAGAGCTTTTTGGCGCTGTTTATGCCAACGTTCAACCGCACTCGGGAGCGCAGGCCAATGCCGCAGTTTTGAGCGTGATTCTCAATCCGGGCGACAAATTTCTCGGGCTTGATCTCTCGCATGGCGGTCATCTTTCTCACGGTTCGCCAGTCAATTCGTCAGGTATCTTATATCAGCCCATCGCCTACCACGTCAAAGAAGAAACCGGTTTGGTGGATTACGACGAAATGGAAGCTTTGGCGCTTGAGCACAGACCCAAGTTGATAATTGGCGGTGCATCGGCTTATTCGCGTGAGTGGGACTATGCCCGCATGCGTAAAATTGCCGATGAAGTGGGCGCGATGTTTATGGTTGACATGGCTCACCCAGCTGGTTTAATTGCTGCCGGATTGCTGGAAAACCCGGTGAAACATGCTCACGTTGTGACTTCAACGACCCACAAGACATTGCGCGGGCCGCGTGGTGGAATCATTTTGATGGGTGAAGATTTTGAAAACCCATTTGGTTTTAAAACGCCAAAAGGGGAGACCAAAATGATGTCGGCGGTGTTGGATTTCGCCGTATTCCCCGGACAACAAGGCGGGCCGCTGGAACACGTCATTGCTTCGAAGGCTATTTCGTTTGGCGAGGCGCTCGATCCTTCTTACAAGGAATATCAAACACAGGTGAAAAAGAACGCCGCGGTTATGGCTCAGGCGTTTGTTGAGAAAGGCTACAAGGTGATTTCGGGTGGAACCGACAACCACAGCATGTTGATTGACTTGCGGACCAAATTCCCTGCGTTGACCGGTAAAGTAGCCGAAAACACATTGGTCAAGGCAGACATTACCATCAATAAAAACATGGTTCCGTTCGACAGTCGCTCACCGTTTACTACTTCGGGCTTGCGGGTTGGAACACCGGCCATTACCACGCGTGGTTTGAAAGAAGACCAAATGGCTGTGATCGTTGATTTGATTGATGAGGTATTGAGTGACGTGGAAAACGAAGGGGTAATCAAAACTGTACGCGAAAAAGTCAATAAAATGATGAAAGACCTGCCATTGTTTGCCTGGTAGTTGTATCTCTATCCTAACAATATTTTGAAGGCGTCCGTGTGGGCGCCTTTTTTTGTCCTTGCATTCACGGTTGGGGATCAACTGATGTACTTGTGGTAGAATTCAGTAGCAAGTTGCTGACGGATTATTGAATCCTTTCAGAATTCGTTTTGTTATCCTTCAGTTTCCCAACACTGGGGCTTAGCCCAAATCCCGCTCAATCTTAGTGACAGCTTCACTTAGCCGGTGACTCGAAGTCTCCGCTAAGTAAAGCTTACAGTATTTTGACTAGTGAGCGTTTCACTTCGAGTGAAGCTCTCACTTGACACTAAATCCGATTCTGGAGTCAGGCAAGGCCGCAATTTACCAATCTGTTCGTTTGATCCAGTCCACCACAAACTTGGCGTTTTCGTATGGAATATCGGGCAGAAAGCCGTGTCCCAGGTTGAAGATCCACTTGCTGTTTTTTCGGAAGAAGGGCTTAAATTTTTCCAGCTCTAGCGCAATTTCTTCCTGGCTGGCGTACAAATGACGCGGATCGAGATTTCCCTGTAAGCCAACTTCAGCGTGAACAATCTCGCGGGCATCTTCAATGGGCATTTGCCAGTCGATGCCCACAAAATCGGCCACGTCTGGCGTCACATATTTAAGTCCGGTGCCGATTCCTTTTGGGAAAAATATAAAGGGGGTGCCGGTTTCGCGAACGGCCTGACTAATTTGCTTCACCGCGGGCATAAACAGTTCGTTGTATAGCTCAACAGGAATGAGGTTGGCATGTGTTTCAAACAACTGGAATGCATCAATACCGTGCTCAATCTGCTTTTTGGCGTAAACGATTGACAAGTCGGCAATGGCATCAATCACCCGTTTGGCTTCTTTTTTATGTTGAAACAAAAACTTGATGGCATCGGGAAAGTTTGGGTTGGAACTGATGCCCTGCAACATGTAGCACATGGTGGTCAGCGGGGCGCCGCAGAAACCAATCAGCGGGATATTCGCCGGCCGTTGCCTGATAATCTCGTCAATGGCGTCGTAAATGTAATCGAGCTTGGCTGGGGCGGGGTTCAGGTGGTCGGCCGGCTTGGCCAGCCCTTTCAGCGGCTTGTTGAAAACCGGTCCGTGATCAGTAAACTCCAGCTCCATGCCCATGGCGTTCGGAATGACCAAAATGTCAGAGAACAAAATGGCAGCGTCAACGCCCAAATCCTCAATGGGCATCAGCGTCACGTCGGCAGCCAGTTTGGCATCGTCCATCAACTCGCGAAAGGTGTATTTTTCTTTCAACTGATTGTAGTTGGGTAGCACACGCCCGGCTTGGCGCATAAACCAAACTGGTGGCCGGTCGGTCTTCTTTCCTTGAAGTGTATCTAAAAATATGGATTGCATATCGGAAAATTTCGTCATTTGTTATTAGATGATTGGGCATTAGTCATTGATTGCCGGATTCTTGATCTGACATCCAAGTATCCAGCTAAACGCTTTTCAACGCTAGCTCATTGGCTGCAATAATCCGGGCGATGTCTTCATCGGTGTGTGCATCCGAAATGAAGAGGCATTCAAATTGCGATGGCGCCAAGTATATGCCGCTTTCCAACGATTTCTTGAAATAGCTGGCGTACCGGAGGGTATTGGATGTCATGGCATCGTCAAAACTTTTCACCGACTCGTTTTCTGTGAAGAATAGGGTCATCATGGATCCAATCCTGTTGATGACACCGGAAATACCTGTTCGGTGCAGGTTCGCTTTAATTCCTGCTTCGAGCATAGCCGCTTTCCGCTCCAGCTCGTCGTAAATCGAAGGATTGTTTTTCAACGTGCTCAGCATTACCGTTCCGGCAGCCATAGCCAGCGGGTTTCCGGAAAGCGTTCCGGCTTGGTAGACTGGGCCATCGGGCGCCAGTTTGTCCATAATTTCGGCACGGCCCCCATAAGCGCCAACGGGCAGTCCGCCGCCAATAATTTTTCCAAGAGTGGTCAGGTCAGGCGTTACCTTAAAACGTTGCTGCGCACCGCCAGCAGCTAAACGGAAGCCGGTGATGACTTCGTCGAAGATGAGCAGGGCACCGTATTTTTCCGTGATTTGTTTCAAGCCTTTCAGAAAACCTTCTTCGGGCAGCACCACGCCCATGTTTCCGGCAACCGGCTCCAGAATGATGGCGGCAATGTTGTCGCCGTGCTTTTCGAACAGCTCCTCGACCGACTCCAGGTTGTTGTAATCGGCTGTCAAGGTATCTTTTGCAGAAGCTTTGGTTACGCCGGGACTGTCGGGCAATCCGAGTGTGATGGCACCTGAGCCGGCCTTAATCAAGAAGCTGTCGGCATGGCCGTGGTAGCAGCCTGCAAATTTCACCACCAAATCGCGGCCCGTAAAACCACGGGCTAATCGCAAAGCACTCATCGTTGCTTCTGTTCCCGAGTTTACCATCCGCACTTTCTCTACCGAAGGAACCATGCCGGTGATCAATTCGGCCATTTCATTTTCAATGAGGGTAGGGGCGCCGTAGCTGGTTCCTCTTTCCGCGGCTCGCTGAACGGCCTGCACAATTTCTTCGCGGGCATGGCCCAAAATCATTGGTCCCCACGATGCCACAAAATCCAGGTATTCGTTTCCGTCAATATCCCAAATCTTCGCGCCTTTGGCTTTGTCGATAAACACAGGGTCGGCTTGCACGCTTTTAAAGGCGCGTACCGGTGAATTCACTCCACCAGGTATGAGTTGTTTTGCTTTCTTAAATGCTTGTATGCTTTTATTTAGTTCCATGTTTTCAGTTTCGAGTTTCAAGTATCTAGTATCCGGCATCTGGCCTTTAAACACGGTTTCCTTTTTCGAGTTCGCTTAATACAAATTCCTTGGCGTGATAGGTGATAATCACATCGGCGCCGGCACGTTTCAGCGAGGTCAGAATCTCCTTGATCAGTCGTTGTTCATCAATCCAGCCATTAGCGGCAGCCGCTTTCACCATCGAAAACTCACCGCTCACGTTGTAGGCAACCACGGGGACATTGTAGGTCATTTTTACGCGGCTGATAATGTCCATATAGCTCAGTGCCGGTTTAACCATCACCATGTCGGCACCTTCTTCCAGATCAGCTTCCACTTCACGCAAGGCTTCGTCTGCATTGGCAGGATCCATTTGGTAGGTGCTGCGGTCGCCAAATTTCGGAGCACTCTCGGCCGCATCGCGGAAAGGCCCGTAAAAGCCCGATGCGTATTTGGCCGAATAAGCCATGATGGGCGTATTGGAGAATCCATTGGCATCGAGCGCTTCACGGATAACAGCTACGCGTCCGTCCATCATGTCGCTGGGGGCGATAATGTCGGCTCCGGCTTTAGCCAAGGTAACCGATTGGGCTGCCAATGTTTCCAGGGTGCTGTCGTTATCCACATCACCATCAATGATGGTCCCGCAATGGCCGTGCGTGGTGTATTCGCAGTTGCACACATCAGCTACAATCATTACCTGGGGCAGTTCTGCCTTGATGGCGCGTATCGCTTGTGGCACAATCGAATCGTGCTGGCAGGCTACTTCGCCGGTTTCGTCTTTTTCTGCCGGTATACCGAACAGCAGGATCTTGTCAACACCTGTTGAAGTGTAAAGGTCTTTTACTTCGTCAACCAACCGATCAACCGATAGTTGGAAATTACCCGGCATTGATTTGATCGGATTGCTGATATTTTCGCCGGAAATGACAAAGTACGGCATGATCAGGTCGTCACGGTTGACCTCGGTTTCGCGCACCATATTTCGTATGGCAGCGGTTTTCCTTAATCTTCTTAGTCGTGTGATGGGAAAGCTCATATGGTTCGTTTTTTAAATTTTTACTTTTGATTGATAAAAATGAATGGTCGTCTCAGCCAAGCCTTTGTAGCTGGGTTCTGTTGCTGTTGCCAAAGGTTCGGCCATATATTTTCGGATTTCGGCCGTTGTGGTTGTTCCGATGCTAATAAAACGCAATTGATCCGGTGGAGTTTTCAGATTGTGAATCAAGGCGCGTACCGCCGATGGGCTGGTGACAAGCAAAGCGTCGTATTCATCCTTTTTGACGCGCAGAAGTAGATCTGCATTGACAGCCGCAGCAGGATTCGTTTGGTATACATTGATCCGGTCAACTTCTGCTTTTTT
>NZ_CAXBDD010000033.1:0-37047 GCF_963974515.1 uncultured Sunxiuqinia sp.
TATTTATGAAAATTAAAAAGGAAACCCTTGAAATTCGGTCCGCTCCCCGGGAAACAATAAACCGCGGGGTGAAGTGTTTAAATACGCCATGACAACAACAAAAACTTTCCGATCTCAGTGGGTTCCCTTAACTTTTACTATGTCTTTTCACTGTTTGGCTAATCTTTCGTTCTGTTATAACAACGAATATTGAAAGAAGTTTGCCAAATCTTTTAAAACATATTTTTGCATGCCCTGGAGTTATCTGATTGGTCCGGCAAAGTTTTCTACATCGCGTGCAGTGATGGACTTATCGCCGAGGATAATCAAACGTTCAATGACGTTGCGAAACTCCCGAATATTTCCGGTCCAGTTGATTCGCTTCAGATTTTCCAGAGCTTCGTCGGTTATGGTCTTTTCGGGCATACCGTACTCTCCACAAATTTGTTTAATGAAATGACTGGCTAGATCGGGGATGTCTTCTGTCCGCTCATTTAAAGTAGGAACATGAATCAGAATAACACTTAGCCGGTGATACAAATCTTCGCGAAAATTATTCTTCTCAATTTCTTCACTCAGGTTTTTGTTGGTGGCTGCTACCACACGTACATCTACTTTTATGGGCTTGTCTCCACCCACACGGGTGATAAAACTCTCCTGCAGGGCACGCAGTACTTTGGCTTGGGCCGAAAGGCTCATATCGCCAATTTCGTCCAGAAACAGCGTGCCTCCAGTGGCTTGTTCAAATTTTCCTTTGCGTTGCTTGACGGCCGAAGTAAAGGCTCCTTTTTCATGGCCGAACAGTTCACTTTCAATCAATTCTGACGGGATGGCGGCGCAGTTTACCTCCACAAACGGGCCCGAAGCCCGGTTACTATGGTCGTGCAGACGGCGGGCGACCAACTCTTTGCCCGTTCCGTTTGATCCGGTGATCAATACTCTGGCATCAGTTGGCGCTACCTTGTCAGCCATGTTAATGACTTTTTGAATGGCTTCGGAGTTGCCTACAATGGCGTATTTTTTATTGACCTTCTTTTTAAGGACTTTTGTTTCGGTAATCAGGTTCGATTTATCCATTGCATTTCGAATGGTAATCAGCAACCGGTTAAGATCCAATGGCTTCTCAATGTAATCAAAGGCACCTTTCTTAATCGATTCAACAGCAGTGTCGATGTTTCCATGTCCGGAGATCATCACCACGGGCACATCGGGTGCCAGAATCTGAATTTTTTCAAGCACTTCGATCCCGTCCATTCCGGGCATCTTAATGTCGCACAACACGATGTCGTATTCGTTTTTGCGCACCAGATCAATGCCTTGTTGTCCGTCATCAGCCAAATCAACTTGGTATTTTTCATACTCCAGAATATCTTTTAAGGTACTTCGAATGCTTCGTTCGTCGTCGATCACTAGTATTTTTGACATGGGATTTGATATTTATTTTTTGTGATTGTGCTTTTCTGATTAGATATCAAAATTAATCATAAATCCATTCGAACAAAATGCCTTCGCGTAAGGCAAAGTCGGTTTGGATAATATTTCTGATATCCAGTTTCTGGATGACCAGCCGGATCAGGATCAATGCCGGGACAATCATTTCCACCCGTAAAGGCTCCATTCCGGTCATCCGGTCGCGTTGGGCTTTGGTCGAAAAGATTACTTTGTCGGTGATCCTGTTGAAATCGGCCAGCTCGATAATTTGTTGTTGACGGATTTTGGTGCCGGGAGCAGTGCCATCAATCAGGTCGGCTACAGTGTCGAAAGCCCCCGAACAACCAATCAACTGGCTGACTTGTTTTCCATCCAACTGTTTCCAAAGGCTTTGCATGCCGGTGTCAAACCATGATTCGATGGCTTTTGCTTCGCTTGGTTTAATCGGATCAGAGACCAGACGTTGCTCCAGTACACGAGCCATGCCAAGCGGAAAACTTTCTTTGTGCAAGATCTGGTTGTTTTGGATTTCAATGAATTCGTTGCTGCCCCCTCCAATATCCATAACCAGCGTGCGGTTGGGAAGGTTTTCGAAAGCCAGTTTGACACCTTTAAAAATGAGTTCTGCTTCCCGGTCTCCTGTTATAGTCTCCAGCTGCAGTCCGGTCTCCCGCAGTAAGTGCGTTTCGAAATCGCTTTTATTGGCAGCATCGCGAACCGCAGAGGTAGCAATGGTAACTACTTGGTCTACCGCGAATTGGCTGATGATTTCCAGATGGCTTTTTAGTGCCTGAGTAGCGCGCTCAAACGCTTCAGGCATGAGCATTTTTTTCTTAATGCCGCCTTTCCCGAGCTTCACGCCAACTTTTCCTTGGTACAACAGGGTGTATTGTTGTTGGTTGATTTCGGCAATCAACAGGTTGCAGGTATTCGTTCCCAGATCGATAACAGCCAGTTTCATATCTTTTGAATTTATTGACGTGAATTGATTTTACTGAATCGGCTGCAGGCAGACGTTTATCCTACCGGCGTTCCAGTTTAAATGGTGACAGCGGGTGCCAGTTGACCCCAACATTAATGGAGCTATAGTAATAGTGTTGCAAACCGGTTTGGTATTCCATAAAATAGTTGAAAACATTATTGTTCAGCACCAGTCGGCTTTTGAGTAAAATAGGTCGATCTTCGCCATAATATTTCCATCCGTTGTATCCTGAAAGGCCAACACCTAGGTCGACTGATTTGTAGGTGAGCTGGCTGTCCAGTCCCCAAAGTGCCCCTTCGTTTTGCTCCAGGTCGGTTTGGTTGGTTTGCCAAATGTATAAGCCGGCCATACCATGGATTCGACCACCGAAATGGCCGTGTTCAAATATTTGCTTGCCCAGGCTGACATAATGCCAGTGGGCTGGGAGATCTGTTGCCCTTCCGTCGTAAACGGATCCACTGGTTGTTTTTAATGCGTTTACGAGCATCATGTCCGGCCAGAACTTTCGGCCGTGTAGCACTTGGATGTATGTGCTTAAAATGATGTCGCCCCGGTCAGCGGTCCATCCCGGATCATCTTTGTAGATCTGAAGAATGTCGCGGACTTCGTTAGTGGTATGAAAATGTTCCAACATGTTCCATTCCACTTCGAAAGCCATAAAGTTTTGCACCACAGGAAAACGAAAGTTCAGCATGAAGCTGCGTCCGCTGTCGCCTCCGCCATCCCTGAAATAATGATCGGTCGATAGTCGAAACAGCAGGTCGGTGCCTACCAGTCCGTTTAAAATATCGGGAACGGGAAGCGCATTCGGCCCCATGGTGCCCGGCGCAAACAGCATGGTGCTGAAGTCGGTTGTTCCACGGTAATATGGGATGAAATTCTTGGTGCTTTCGCGCTGTGCAGTTAAACTATTCCAACTTAGCAAAAGAATAAAAAGAAGCGTTTGGTATCTTATCATTGTGTGTTAATACAGAAAACCGCTAAGATAATTCTTTTTACAAACATCTGCCTTGGTAGTGAAGATCAATCTGCCTCCAACAGCATTCGCTATTCACGTGGTCGTATGCTTCTTCTCCATTTTTGTTTGGTATCAGCTTTTGAATTTAAGCGCAAAGGATATTCTAAATTTCGATCTTCAGAATGGTGTCAATTTTATTTTTTTTATCTGACGGAATTTGTAGCACAACTCCTTCTTCTGATTTTTTGTACTTCACCTTAGATCCATCATCAAAAAAGGTAATCGATTTTATTTTTTGCTCCAGTGCCGGAAT
The DNA here is from genome assembly GCF_963974515.1 of uncultured Sunxiuqinia sp. Classification (GTDB taxonomy): domain Bacteria; phylum Bacteroidota; class Bacteroidia; order Bacteroidales; family Prolixibacteraceae; genus Sunxiuqinia. The sequence goes on from NZ_CAXBDD010000033.1 coordinate 3,664, forward strand.
TTCAAGCATTTCCTCCGCCAGTTCCAGTATATGGACGTAAATTGTGTTCCCTTTCTTTGTGGTCGCACCCCACTCACTCGGTCTAATGGGCCCTTTGCGGGTGCCGTAAAGGGCCTCGCCGTATTGTTTCAGCCAATTGCCCATCACCATAAGCGTATCGACATTTTCGGGTTGAATCTTGCCATTGGGCATAGGACCAGTGTTGAGCAAAAAATTAGCTCCGTGTCCAGCTGCTTTTACCATGGTTTGAATCAACTGTTTCGAGGTTTTATAATTGTTGTCTATGAGATTAAACCCCCAACTTCCGTTCATGGTTTCACACATTTCAAGTGGTAACTCAGAGATGGTTTCGGTTTTGTTGAATCCCATCGTGTTTTCGCCGGGTAAATCGCGTTCAAACATCTGGAAGTCTTCACCCGGAAAAGGAGCAATGTGGTGATTGCTGCCAATCATCGCGCCTGGCTGCAAGTCGTGAATCAAGTTGTAGGTCTCTTCCAATCGCCAATCAGCATCAGGTTTGTCCCACATCCCGTCAAACCAAATGCCGCCAATTTCGCCGTAGTTGGTTAGCAATTCCGTCAGCTGGGCGTTCATGTAGTCGATGTATTGGTTCCAGTCGCCACTTTGTGGGCGTCCGGTATAATCTTTTCCTGTACGTCCTCGGGGAAAATAATCCGGGTGATGCCAATCCAATTGCGAATAATAAAAGAAAAGTTTGATGCCTTGCTTGTCGCACTCGGCTTTTAACTGTTTGAGCACATCTTTGCCGTAAGGCGTTTGAGCTACAATGTTGTAGTTGCTTACTTTTGAATTATACATGGCAAAGCCGTCGTGGTGCTTGCTGGTGATGGTAATGTATTGCATGCCGGCTTTTTTGACCATTGAAACCCATTCTGCAGGGTCGAATTTGGTCGGATAAAAAAAGGAAGGCAATTTTTCGTACTGCTCAATAGGAATTTGCTTTTGGTTCATGATCCATTCGGCGATTCCCTGGTCGCCACCTCCGGCCATTACGGAGTATACACCCCAGTGAACAAAAAGGCCAAATTTAGCGTCCTGAAACCATTCGCGGTTTTTCAGGTTCTCGTCAGTTGGAGTATAACCGTTTTGGGCGGATGTGTTGATCGACAGGAGCAGGAACATGACCAGATAGTTTAGATTTTTCATTTTGCTTTGGTTTAGATTTACTGTGCTGTGTTGTGCTGATAAATTTAGAATAAAAATTTGAAACTGGCACATATCGTTTTGGAAATTTAGAATCGAAACATTTTTATCGATCTCTGGCTCCTCATTTTTGATTTTTTCGATATATGCCAGCAAGGTTCCAATTATAAATTGTTTGATATGCTTGAATCGTCCATGGAATTATTATCCCGTCCAATGGGGCCTTTAGACCAGGGGATCTTCTCATTTTCCTGAATGTGACGCAGAATTGCATGATGCAGACGTTTGTAATGTTCAGAGCTTTCCATCAGCGGGATTACTTCATGGGGGTCGGTCGTTAGGTTGTACAGTCGAAATTTTTCGGTTGGCCTGTTTTGAACCAGCTTATATGCTCCTTGTCTGGCTGCATGGCAAGCTTCTCCGTTGTGATCTCCGCCTTCTCTGCAAGTCCAGAATATGGTTCTTTCTTGTTGAAGAGGTATGCCTTGTAATATGCAGGTGCTTAAATCTTTGCCATCAGGGCTGTGGTTCATGGGAACTTGAGCGAAGCTACACAGGGTAGGAAAGAGATCCATGGTCACGCTGATTTGGTGTGAGAGGCTGCCTTTTTTGATTTCTTTTTTCCAAAAGATACAGGCTGGAACACGGATTCCTCCTTCAAACAAATCGAGTTTTCCTCCACGCAACTTTCCGTTTGATGCACCGGATTCTAAAATTCCTCCGCTGGTTGAGGTGAAAATTATGATGGTATTTTTAAGTTGGTTGGTTTCATTCAACGCTTGGATGACTCGCTTGATCCCGTTGTCCATTTGTTCAATTAATGCAACGTGTTTTGCCCTGGCGGAATCCAGTGCTGGATTTCGGACTTGGACTCTTTGCAGGTGGTTTTCATCGGGCTGTAGCAAAGGGCCTGGCACATTGTAAGACAAATAAAGAAAAAAAGGCTTACCGGACTCCGCTTCACGGGAAATGAAATTGGCCGACCAATTGGAAAATAAGTCGGTGGTATGACCGGGAGGATTGATTTCATTTTCGTTGAAGCGCATATAATTTACCCCGTCGTGCTGGTGGTTATAATAATCATCGATTTCATCACCCAGAAACCCCATGAAAAGGTCAAATCCTTGTTCGTTTGGGAGGTTGGGAGCGTCAAAGCCAAGGTTCCATTTGCCAATTAAAGCAGTTAGATAGCCCGCTTTCTGAAAGTGGTGAGCCATTGTCGTTTCACAGGTGAAGTAGCCCCAGCTATTTTGCGAATCGTTTCTGATCGTCCCGGGCACACCAACCAATGCCGGGTAGCACCCCGAAAGCAAGGATGCCTGCGTTGGAGAACTTGTAGTGGAGTTCGCATAAAATTCAGTGAAAATTAGACCATCGGAGAAGAGTTCGTCAATGGTTGGTGTTTGAATATCGTCCGCACCCATGATCGAGAGGTCGCCGTATCCTAGATTGTCTGCGGTGATAATCAGTATATTCGGTTTTTGGTGCTTTCCAAAAGCTGAGCCATCGGAGCTGACGGGAATAGACAGCAGGACACCGATGAAGCTGATCAATATGAATGTATGAGCAAAATGTTTCATGGCGCTGAACAAAACGGGTAAAAATCAATTTCCCATAAAATTATTAAATCGGACGCAGGTAAACACATTTTTTAGATGATATAATTTTAAAAAAACAGTGAAGAATAAATTTTTGCCGTTGATCTTGATGGACGAGACTTTTTTTTCGATTTTACGATTGTAAAAATAACGTTGCTATAAGTGTCTGTACAAAAAGATATTGTGAAGTTTGTTTAAATTATATGGAAATATCTTAAACAAACTTAATTTTGGCTTGTTGGTTAATCTTGAAAACATTTTGGAGGAATGATAATGAAAGTGAATGGCTTTGTAAAAACAAATCAACAAGGATCTAAGTCAAATGGTCAGATTAATGGGACTGAAGTTAGAAATATAGTTGATACCGATATCATTGGTGATAACCATATTGCCACGTCGATTGATACACCCATGCGTGAAGATGCTTTTGTGCTGAGCGACGAACAAAAAATAGCAACCATTGAGGTTAAGTTTAGGGAGATCATGGAAACTCTTGGACTGGATTTGCGGGATGACAGCCTGAATGGGACACCACACCGTGTGGCAAAAATGTTTGTGCAGGAGATATTTAGTGGTTTGAACCCTGGAAACAGTCCCAAAATATCAGTTTTCGAAAATAAGTTTCAATACGGGGAAATGCTGGTTGAAAAAAATATCAACTTGAATTCAACTTGCGAGCATCACTTTTTACCCATTGTTGGTAAAGCGCACGTGGCTTATGTGTCAAGTGGCGAGGTTATCGGCTTGTCAAAGATAAACAGGATTGTCGATTTTTTTAGCCGACGCCCTCAGGTGCAGGAGCGCTTAACGGTTCAGATTGCGAGTGAATTAAGAAGGATTTTGAAAACTGAAGACATTGCGGTTGTCATAGATGCCAAACACATGTGTGTTTCATCCCGAGGAATTGAAGATGAAAGTAGCTCAACAATCACCGCTGAGTACAGTGGGGTTTTCAAGCGACAAGATAGGAAAGACGAATTTTTGAAATACATTGCCTTGGGGAGATAATTGACTTCAGCTGATTAGGAGGAAACCTCACGCGTCGCGGGAGGTTTTTTTATTCCTGCGAATTCAAATGGGCAAGTTGGGGGTGCATTGAACGGAACCTTTTGGAATAGTTCTTGTATGATAAGATAGAAAAATTCAAGACTATGACAAAAACTTTACTTTACCTCACATTTTCAATGTTTTTACTACTTTTTGGAAGCGCAGGGGCACAGGAGGTTTCCATACTTGATAAAGAAGACTATCAAATTGAGAAAATTTATCCGAATCCAGCTACGGAGTTTGTGTTTGTTGACATCTTGTCGAAAAATTATGCCGTTGTACAATTCGAACTTATCGATATATTGGGTAACACGATCAAAAAATGGGATAAAATGGAATTGACTCCAGGCAGACAAAAGATTCGACTCGAATTGCAGCGTTTCAAAGCAGGGTTTTATTTGCTAAAGGCCAATATGGACGGGCAGGTTGCTATTAAGCGGATTCGTAAGCTTTAGTAGTCTGTCTGCTTAAATTTACATTCTTTCATTATCCTCTGATTGACTTCAACGACTTACCGTGCAATGATTTTGTGGAAAACTGTGGTTAAATCTCCCCTGTTTTATATTATGAATTGAAGCAGAATTCTTGCGGCATGATATAAAGCAGTTTATTTCTCCGACTTCTTTTTTTATCTTGTATGAAATTCCATGCAGATTGATATGAAGGTGATTTTGGAAAACATCAAAGAATTGGTGCAAGTGGAGGAGAAGGCGAGAGCCTGGGTTTCTGGCAAGGATATGAAAGAGCTGAAGGTCTTGAGAGATGCCTTTCTGGTAATTAATGATGACCAGATTGAAAATTTTGGGCTGATGCAGGATTTCAACGAAAAGTTGGTGGAAGGGGCGGAGATGATTGTGGAAATTGACTGTGCCGGAAAAATTGTGATGCCTGGTTATTGTGATTCGCATACCCATTTGGTGTTTGCTGCCAGTCGCGAGCAAGAATTTGTTGATCGAATTAATGGCCTGAGCTACGAAGAAATTGCCAGGCGGGGTGGTGGGATCTTAAATTCAGCAAAGCGCATGGAGAAGGCATCGGAAGATGAGCTGTATTTATCTGCGATGACTCGCCTCGAAGAAATAAAGCAATTGGGAACAACCGCTGTGGAAATCAAGAGCGGCTACGGCTTAACCGTGGAATCAGAGTTGAAAATGCTGCGGGTGATTAAGCGCCTAAAGGAAACCAGTCCATTAATAATTAAATCAACTTTTTTGGGTGCTCATGCCATGCCGGTTGGATATAAATACAACCGGCAAAAATATATCCAACTGATTATTCACGAGATGCTGCCCGAAATCAGGCAACAAGGCTTGGCTGATTATCTGGATGTTTTTTGCGATCAGGGCTTTTTCTCAGTCGAAGAAACCGCTCAATTGCTTGAAGCAGGATTAAAATATGACCTTCAGCCAAAGATTCATGCCAATGAATTGGGGTTGACTGGTGGTGTTCAGGTTGGAGTTCAGTACCAGGCACTTTCAGTTGATCATCTCGAACACATTGGTGAAGCCGAAATTGAAGCCTTGCTTGGCTCCGAGACTATGCCGACAGTTCTTCCCGGTGCTGCATTTTTCTTGAACTTACCGTTGTCGCCCGTTCGCGAAATGATGAACGCCGGCTTACCCATCGCCTTGGCCTCAGATTTTAATCCAGGCTCTTCACCTTCCGGAAATATGAATTTCATTCAGTCGCTGGCTTGCGTCAATTATAAAATGACTCCGGAAGAAGCCATCAATGCCTGCACGATTAATTCAGCTTATGCCATGGGGATTGAAAAATACTGCGGAAGTATCTGCCGTGGAAAACTAGCCAACCTGTTTATCACAAAAGAGCTTCCGACCTATGCTGCAATTCCATATTATTATGGAAGCAATCCGGTTGAGACTGTCATCATCAATGGTGAGATTTATTGACATAAAACTACAATTTAGTTGATTAGACCTTCAGATTAAAAATCAAATTATGAATCAGTTAATTGAGTGTGTACCCAACTTTAGCGAAGGAAGAAATCCATCGATTATCAAACAAATAACAGATGCAATTGAACGCGTTGAGAATATAAAATTGCTTAATGTTGATCCGGGCTACGCCACCAACAGGACGGTCGTCACCTTTGTCGGAAGTCCAGCCGCTGTCATTGAAGCCGCTTTTCTGGGCGTAAAGAAAGCGGCGGAGTTGATCGATATGACCAAGCATCATGGTGAGCATCCTCGTTTTGGTGCAACCGATGTTTGCCCTCTGGTTCCGATTGCTAATATCACGATGGAGGAAACGGTTGAATATGCCCGGCAATTGGGCAGGCGAATAGGTGAAGAGCTTGAGATTCCGGTCTATTGTTACGAATTTGCAGCTCAAACTGAAGAGCGCCGCAGTTTGGCTAACTGCAGGTCCGGCGAATATGAAGGGCTTCCCGAAAAATTAAAAAATCCGAACTGGAAACCAGATTTTGGGCCGGCTAAAATGAATATTAAAGCAGGAGCAACAGCGGTGAGCGCCCGAAATTTTCTGATTGCGTACAATGTGAACCTCAATACAACTTCAACGCGACGAGCCAATTCCGTAGCTTTTGATGTTCGCGAAGCTGGCCGCATAAAGCGCGAAGGTAATCCGGTGACTGGAAAGATAGTGACCGATGAAAATGGGGAGCCGGTTCGGATTCCCGGCCGTTTAAAGAAAGTGCGTGCCATCGGCTGGTTTATCGAAGAGTATGGAATTGCTCAAATTTCGATGAACCTGACTGACATTACGGTCACTCCAATTCATGTCGCTTTTGAAGAGGTTTGTAAGAGCGCAGAAAGTCGTGGTTTGCGGGTTACTGGTTCTGAATTAGTCGGCCTAATTCCGTTGCAGGCAATGCTTGATGCCGGAAAATATTTTTTGAGCAAACAACAACGATCCACCGGCATTTCCGACGCTGAACTGATCAAAATTGCGATCAAGTCGATGGGGCTGGATGAATTATCAGCGTTTAACCCGCGCGAGCGTATTATTCAATATCTACTGGAAGATCAGTCGGCTAAACTCAAGGATTTGAGTTTACAAGCGTTTGCAGATGAAACAGCCTCGGAGTCGCCGGCACCAGGTGGTGGTTCGATTTCAGCCTATGTGGGGGCGCTAGGCGCTGCCTTGGGTGGAATGGTTGCCAACCTTTCGGCACACAAGCGTGGCTGGGATCATCGTTGGGAAGAGTTCTCCGCCTGGGCTGAAAAAGCGAAAGCTAGCCAAAACGAATTGCTCAGGCTGGTGGATGAAGATACAAGGGCATTCAATCAGGTAATGACTGCTTTTGGGATGGCCAAATCGAACAGCGAAGACCTTGAAATCCGTAGCAAGGCGATTCAGCAGGCAACTTTAAATGCTATAAAAGTGCCTTTACAGGTGATGAAAATAGCTTTCGATTCGATGGAAGTGATTGAGACGATGGCGAAAATTGGAAACCCCAATTCAGTTTCTGACGCAGGAGTGGCAGCACTTTGTGCGCGAACTGCCGTTCATGGCGCATACCTTAATGTGTTGATAAATCTGGGCGGATATAAGGATAAAACAGAAGTAGCAGCGTTGAAGCATGAAGCGACCGAAATCCTGTACCAAGCCGAAACCCGTGAACAGCTTATTCTGAAACGGGTAATGGAAAAAATCAACGGTGAATCGTAATTCGGTTTGGTAAATGCATATCTGCCAGACTGCATTCAATTGTTGCAAAAGTCGTTTTTTTTTGTGTCGTTGGGCCAGACTTTGGGTATTGATAAATTACAGGAAATCAGCGATTCGGTTTAAATCGTCAACTTTGTTTTGATAGCCCAGGGACTCATAACTTTCAATCAGGCTCTCCAGTAATTTTTTAATCATGAACTTGTCTTCACATGGTTCATAAAAATCGTCTGTTCCAAACTGTTCATTCCGGTTCAGAAAAAATTCCACCTCCTTGCGACCAATGATGGCGCCCTTATTGGACGGATTGATGTAGAACAGAATGGATGATTTGTAATCACGACCATGGACTTCATGGGCCATTTCCGGATCCACGTACGCCAGTAGCGGTGTTTTTGGGAAGTTGACAAACTCAACCGGAAACTTTAACTCCCGCGCAATCAGTGCGTATAAAATAGCTACCGAAATAGCATTCCCTTTTTTCGTTTCAAATAGTTGATTGATATAGCAATTTTGGGGTGAATCCAAATGATTCAGATTGACTGAGAATTTGTTTGTGTCGTAAAAAATGTGGTTTAATACGGTGATTTTTTCAATCGAGGTCAGTTTATTGCTTATTTCGAGCCAGACATCATTTGAAATCTTTTGAATCTTTGATTTAATCGCTTTCAGTTTCAGATCCGGGTATTGGTATTGGCTAATCAGGAAAAAGCCCTCGAACAAATCGACTTGTTTTTGATTGCCCCAGTTCAGAATTTTTGTTCTGGTTTCGGCAAATTGAATTTGTTGAATGAGATTTTCGATTCGCGATTGGATCAGTTCATCGAGACTGGTTTCCCATATTTGCTCCAATTGCTGAATAATTCGTCCATCTTCGCAGAGCAGTTGTTGCTCAACTTCTTCAAAAACTGCCTCGTCCGGATCATCCAGCAAAGCGATTAATGCATGTAGCCGTTCTTTCTTCATCCTTGACAAACGATTAAGTGGTTAGTTTATCTAAAACAAGCTGGATCAATTTTTCCATATAAGGGTGATAGTCTTCGCTGGCTTGCTTTGTTGTCCGGTTGGCAATGATCAGACATACAGTTAGCGCTTTGTGCCCGAGTAAAGCAGAAAGACCGTAAATCGCCGAACATTCCATTTCATAATTGGTTATCCGGAAATCGTTATAATAGAACCGTTCAATTTTATCATTTAAACATGGGTCGGCTGTTTCCAGCCGGAGTACCCGGCCTTGAGGGCCGTAAAAACCCGGTGCTGAAATGGTTACTCCGTCGTGAAAGCTTTCTCCTCTCAAAAGCCGGTACAAATGGTCTGACGAATCAACCACATAGGGCTTTCCCAAGTGCGGACTCCAGTCGGTATGAGCAATGAAATTCCGCTCAAAATCCATGTCGGAGATGCATTCTCTGTCGGCATAGAAATTCAGCAACCCATCAAAACCAATGGCTTTTCGGGATAAGACGAATGAGTTCACTGGCAGATCGTTTTGAAGGGCACCTGAGGTTCCAATGCGGATAATCTTCAATGAGCGCTTCACTTGCTTAACTTCTTTTGATTCCAAATCGATGTTGACAAGGGCATCCAGCTCGTTCAGCACAATGTCGATGTTGTCTGTTCCGATCCCCGTGGAAATTACCGTCATTCGGGTGTTTCTATAAGTTCCGGTAGTGGATACAAACTCCCGGTTTCTAATTTTGAATTCGATGCTAGAAAAATGGGATGCGATTAATTCAACGCGGTCAGGATCTCCAACCAAAAGGACTGTATCAGCTACTTGTTCCGGTTTTAAATGGAGGTGAAAAATGCTTCCGTCCTTATTAATAATTAATTCTGAGGAGCCAATCATATAAAAATGATTTTTTTATCTGGTCAAATCTAAACAAAAAAAGTTGATTTAACCAAGTCCTTGTTGTTATGAATCAAGCATTTTAACAGCATTTTATTAAGATTTGACTGTTTATTCAAGGAATTCTTTAAAATTCTGTTACATTTACTTTTTAGTCACTTTATAAAAAATTTACCAATGGATTTCAATTTCAAAAAGTCGTATTTAATTATTGCAGGTGTTGTTGTTGTGGTGCTGCTGTTTTTTGGAAGCAGCATGTTTGTTACCATTCAGCCAGGAGAGCGCGGAGTTATTTTCCGTCCGTTTAGCTCAGGTTTGGATAAAGAGAGTATTTACATTCCAGGTTTTCATATTGTAGCTCCCTGGAACACATTGTTTGTTTACGATGTGAAAGAGCAGGCGCGGGAAGAAACGATGGATGTGTTGGATAAAAACGGGTTATCGATCAATGTTGACGTGTCGGTGCGTTTTAATCCGATGTATGATAAAATTGGGTACCTGCACGAGGTTTTCGGAACCCGGTATGTTGACCAGCTTATTATTCCCGAGGTTCGGTCATCAGTACGTCAGGTTGCGGGACGTTTTACTGCGGAGGAAATCTATTCAACCAAGCGTAGTGAGGTGGAGGCCTCAATTATTGAAGAAACCGGAAAGATCCTCGAGAAGAATAACATCGCTATGCGTGCGTTGTTGATTCGCTCGATTAATCTGCCAGACAAGATAAAAGCTGCCATTGAAACCAAACTGGAGGAGGAACAAGCATTTTTAACCTACCAGTATACCTTACAGACAGCTGAGCAAGAGGCTGAGAAAAAGCGGATTGATGCGGAAGCAATCGCTCGTTTTAACCGGATTATTGATGCTTCGCTGACAACCAGTATTTTAAAGCAACGGGGAATTGAAGCGACCATTGAGTTGGCAAAATCGCCAAATTCAAAAGTTGTGGTAATCGGTAATTCAAAAGATGGTTTACCCCTGATTTTAGGAAATAATTAAAAAAATATTTCTTGATGAGCCGGCAAGCCAATGGGTTTGGCCGGCTTTTTTATTCAAAAAATATGAAGAAGATTATCAATGTTCATCGAAGTGATGACCCGGAAATCTACCGGTGTATTGGCTGCTCGCCGCATAATCCAATCGGGTTGAAATTGGAATTTTGGGATGATGACAACTGTATTATTTCGAAGTGGAATCCAAGGCGTGAGTTCGAAGGTTGGGTTGAGGTTTTACATGGAGGGATACAAGCTACTTTGTTGGATGAAATTGCAGCTTGGGTGGTTTATACGAAATGCAAAACTGCTGGCGTTACGGCTGAATTAAAGGTGAAATATAAAAGGCCGGTTTTTACAAACCAAGGCGAAATTCTGATTAAAGGCCGGTTGGTAGAAATGAATAAGCGATTGGCTTTCATTCATGCTCAGTTATTCAATTCTGAAAATCAACTTTGTGCAGAGGCGGATATCAAGTATGTTATTTTTTCGGAGGAAGTAGCCCGCACAAAATATTATTACCCGGGCATTGATGCTTTTTATGAATAAAAGCTTATCGAACCATGCGTCCGCCAAGGGATCTTTAAGCCGGATCAAGTTCTTCAATCAAAGGATACCATGGAGCTATAATGGAAGTCGAAACGGAACTTTGAATGCTGTCGGTCTTATCATCAATCACAGGAACTTCTTCTTTTGGTTTCGCTTCAGGAATCTGGATTTGTTCGGCCGGCGCAGTAATAATTACGCTATCGGTTGCGAATGGCTGTTCAATTTCTACTTGGTGAGTTAACTTCAGGCCTAGCAGATAAAAAATTGACGATGTGAGAATAATTAATTTCATAACTGATTTATTGAATGCAACCAAATTTAGGCTTTTTTATGTCATGTTTTGGAAATTTATCGATGAACGTTCTGTTTTTTTCTTTAAAAAATGTTAATAAGTCCATCAATGGGAAATTCGCTACAGATATTTGGTCAGGCGTCACCGATATTTGTTACACCCAGTCTTGATAAATTTTGAAAACATGCCTGAAGTTAAAGCGCTTCAATCGTGTCATTCAGTCTGATCGCTTTGCCAAAAGTTCATTATCCTTGGGGGGCGAAAGGTCGTGTTTGGGAAAAATGATACCGGCATCGGCTCTCACACGATCCAAAATTTCCAGCAAGTCGAGTGTCGTTTGAAGCGACATCATGTCACTTTCAATTTTACCTTCATCCAGGCATTGCATCACATGTGCGGCTTCGTATTGATAGCCTTTTCCTTGAATGGCTTCAACCGGAACCGTTTCCTCACGCTGCATTCCTTTTTCCCAAATGCTGATTTGGGCGTTGGCGAACCAGCGCTTATTGAGCCGAAGGTAACCTTGCTCGCACCAGTATTCTGTTTGAATCGATGAATGAGATGCAAAGCTTGAAACAAGTGATGCCATCGCATTATTGGCGTATTTGAAGCTCATGATGATGCTTTCCTCGCACTCTGTAAATCCAAACTGGGTGTGGGTTTTTATTTCAGTTGGTTTCCCCAGTGCCATCAGGGAGGCAAAAACAGGATAGATTCCGATATCTAAAAGCGAACCTCCGCCAAGGTCGATGTTGTAAAGCCGTTGGCTGGCATCTTTTTCGGCATTGAAGGCAAAGTCGGAGCGTACCATTTTTAGTTTACCCAGCTTTTCTGATTGGAGTATCTCCGTTGCTTTTAAGAAAGCAGGCTGGAATCGTGTCCAAAACGCCTCCATCAAAAAAGTATTATTTTCTTTGGCACAGGCAATCATTTCGCGGGCTTCTCTGGCGTTGATGGCAAAAGCTTTTTCACAAAGGGTTGCTTTTTTGTGTGCTAGGCAAAGCAGAGCGTGTTCGCGATGATACGAATGGGGGGTGGCAATGTAAACAATGTCGACCTTTGGGTCTTCAACCAAATCCGTATAACTACCATAGGCTTTCTCAAACCCGAGTTGATCGGCAAATTCCTCCGCCCGGAGAAGGTTTCTGGATGCTGCGGCGTAAAGCTTGGCATTGGGGAGAAGTTTTAGGTCTTCAGCAAATTTACGGGCAATTTTTCCACATCCTAAAACTGCCCAGCGATATTGTGTTGTCATGTTTCATCCATTTTTTTGGTGAGCAAGATAAGCAATATCATACGAATTGAAGGTTTAAAAAAGCAAGCTGGGTTACGCTTATTCAGGAAGCCAGTTTTTTTAGTTCGAAAATGAAGGACTGAAGTTCTTTTTTGTAAAACTCAAAATAACTTGTCAGGTCATCAATTTTTTCCAGAATGAAATCATTCAGTTCATCGTCATTGGAGATACGGGCCATTTTATCCAAAAAATCCCAGCGATGATTTTCAAACCAATTTTCATCACGGAGCTTCCTGCGGCCTCCATAGCGGCTGAAGTAATAGATGTAAACATCGGCAAGGTGGTCTACGCTCGGGTCTTCAAGCAGCCGGTTGAGACCACCGGAAACCGATCGTAGCAATAGCCAGTAGCGGTTAAACTCCTCACTGAATTCACAAAGGTATTTCAGGTTTTTTATTTTAATGTAGAATTCGTGAATTTCATGTTTGATTAGGTTGGTTTCAAGTTCATCAATCACCTCTGGAATCTGATTCATAAATTCTTCGATAAATTCATTTTTTGATTCCGGATCCGAGGTATTCTTTTGATACCCGTATTCGTGATTGAAATATTTGTAAAACCTTTCCGCAGGAGTCATATTGTATTCTATTGGTAGGCTAATTTCAGACATTTATTATGAATTGTCGTTACGTTATATGCAGGAGTTATTAAAACAGTACTTTTGGTTATCAATGTACCTTACACACTGACCAAAAAAAAGAGCGTCTTGTCGATTATAGGGCAACATTCCAGAAAACTGGATAAAACCAACTAAATGTCTAAATAAGCATCAATCTGGTTGCTCGCCCGATCGAACAAGGTTTTCACTATGCTTTAATGTAAAACATAAGCTAAACTCGAAATGTTTATTGCGAAGGCTAGTTATTACTTTTTTTATTTCTAAAAGATAGCTGCTGACTTGCTTTTGCGTGCAACTCGGTCTAAATTTACACACTCAGCAAAATCATGATTCATGCGTTCGAAAAAGAAGATTCTCCAGATTGAAAAATCGAGCTTACATCCACGAAATAAAAACCGGGCCCGTTATGATTTCAACAAACTGGTTGCGATTTGCCCGGAATTGGGCCCTTTTGTCAGGCTGAACAATTACGGTGACGAATCGATTGATTTTGCTGATCATGTAGCTGTTAAGTCTCTGAACAAAGCGTTGTTGATTTCAAACTACGGATTGACTTACTGGGACATTCCGGATGGCTATTTGTGTCCGCCTATTCCCGGGCGGGCCGATTATATTCATCACTTGGCCGACCTGCTGAGCCGAACCAATCGGGGACAAATTCCCATTGGTTCATCTATTTCCTGTCTTGATATTGGCATGGGAGCCAATGCCATTTACCCAATTATTGGCACGATGGAATATGGTTGGACGTTTGTAGGTAGTGAAATTGACGAGCTCGCGCTTGAGTCAGCCCGCGCAATTATTCTTCAAAACTCAGAATTGACTGGAAAAATTAGTCTGCGAAGGCAAGCCAATCCCAACGACATGTTCAAAGGCATTATTCAAGCTGGAGAGCGATTTGACCTGACCGTTTGCAACCCGCCATTTCATGCTTCACAAGCCGAGGCGGAATCGGGAACCATGCGCAAACTTCGGAACCTGAGTAAGTCGACTGTTGAGAAATCGCAGTTGAACTTTGGTGGCAGGCATCACGAATTGTGGTGCGAAGGCGGCGAGGCAGCCTTTGTAAAGAAAATGATTCAGCAAAGCCGACAGTTTGCGAATTCCTGCTTGTGGTTCTCGACCTTGATTTCGAAACAGGAAAAGCTAAAAGGCGTCTATCGTGCACTCCGACAGGTTGAAGCCCTTGAGGTGGAAACCATTTCGTTGGGGCACGGCAACAAAACCAGCCGCATAGTTGCCTGGACGTTTCTGACCCAAAAGAAAAAGGAAGAATGGGCTAAGAACAGGTGAGTTCAGCTATACTTTAATTCGGATAGTCCGGTCTTCATAAGATGATCATCTAATTTTTATGCAAGCTCCAGAGTGCTACCGGTGAGAGAGTTGAGCAATTTGAGACTATTAGTTGTTGTTTCCTGATTCAATCAGTTTGGACTCAACGGAGCCGGTTGATTTTCTGAAACTTTTCGGGAAATCATACTAAAGGTGTCTCTAGGTTTGCTTTTGATTCTTTACTTTTGCGAACCACTTAAAGATTAGCAGGGCGGTGAAAAAAGAAGCGCAATATGTTGTGGGGTTGAAAAACGGTGATTATTCGGCGTTTGATGTTTTATTCAAGAAGTACGTGAATAAGCTCTACGCATTTGTCATCAGCATTACCAAGGATACTTTTATGGCCGAGGAAATAACTCAGGATGTTTTTGCTCGGGTTTGGGAGAAACGGGCACACATTGATGAGCATTACTCGTTTCATTCCTTTTTGTTTTCCGTTACTTATAACGAAACGATTTCGCATCTGCGGAAAATGAAAGCTGAAAAAAACAAGTTAGAATCATTCACTTCGTTAAAAAATACAAGTACCAACGAAACCGAATATGAAGTCGAATTCCGTAACCTCGAATCTGTGACCAATGACATTATTGAAAAATTTCCGGATAAGCGAAAGCAAGTTTTCAAGATGAGTCGAGAGCAAGGATTAACCAACAAAGAAATTGCTCAAACGTTGAATGTTTCGGTTAAAACGGTTGAAAACCAGATGACAATTGCTCTTAAAAAGCTCAGGGAGGAGTTGGGCAAAAATGAGTTGTTTGGTTTGTTTTTTTACTTTGTTTCTTTCCATCACTAATTATTTTTTCAGACTGAATAGGGGTTCAAGGTTGTTGGTTTCGTATTACCTTCAGCAAGCATAAAATTGCCCAATGGAGCGAAATACGATTCAAGAATATTTACAGGGAAAATTTACCCATGCCGAGTCAGGAAAAATTCAGACTTGGTTGGCTGATCCGGCAAACGAGCTTCAGGGGAGAGAATGGCTGGGTGAAGCATGGACCAACTACGCCATGAGACTGAAAGGAGAAGAACCCGATTTTGACAAGATGCTTGGTCGGGTGCATCGTCAAATTAACCTGAAACAAGCTGCCGGGGAGCCAAAATCGGCTGCGCAAAATCGGCTGCGCAAATCCATTCCTATTTTTTACCGCATTGCGGCTGTCTTGATCATTCCCCTTTTTATCGCGTCGGCCGCTTTGTTCTATTCCAACATGAGGCTCGGTGGCGGTAAGTTATTCATGGCAGAACGGCAGCTTTATACCAAACCAGGCACCATCAATCAAATTGACTTGCCTGACGGAACCAAAGTCTGGCTTAACGATGGCACGACGCTGAAATATCCGGAAATTTTTACAGCCAATGAGCGGCGGGTTTTTGTAGATGGCGAAGCCTATTTCGAAGTTGAATCCGATCCTTCACACCCATTTGTGGTTGAAAACCCGATGATGACAACTGTGGTTACCGGTACTTCGTTTAATCTAAATGCTTATTCGGCTGACCGTTATTTTGAAGCAACGCTCAAAGAGGGAAAAATAACACTTTCCAGAAATAACCAGCAAATTGAGCTCAAGCCTGGCGAACAATTGCAATTTGACCAGGCGGAGAATCAAATCTTGAAACGGGATGTGAAACCAAGCTTGTATTCGTCTTGGATAGACGGAAAACTCATTCTGGAAGATGAGCCGCTGGTAACAGCGGTAAAAAAACTGGGACGCTGGTACAATGTTGATTTTGTCATTCGGGATCAGGAATTGAATGACCTTCTGCTAACAGCAACTTTTCAGGATGAAAAGCTGGAGCAGACTATTGACAATATTGGGTTTGTTTTACCATTGAAGATTGAACTGGAAGAAAATATGATTGATAATTTACCTCAAAAAACAATTTATATCGGAAAGAAATAAAAAAAGAGCTAACGGGAATCTTGCACATTCACCATTAGCTCAGATTGAAGTTAAATAATAAGTAACGTTTTAAATTTATGGAAAAAAAATTGAAATTAGAGATTCCGTGGTACAAAATACCATGGGTGGAAAAAACACTTATGTGTATGAAATTAACTTATGTGCTTTTACTATTGGCGACATTCCAGACTTTGGCAAGTGCTACTTACTCGCAGTCGTCCAACATGTCCATTAAGATTGAGAATGCCACTGTGAGACAAGTTCTTCAGCAAATTGAAGAAAATTCTGACTATTACTTCTTATACAGCAGTAAGTTAGTCGATGTTGAGAGGAAAGTGGATATTGATGTAAAAAATGTGAAGATTAACGATGTTTTAAAAGAAGTCTTCAAAGGCACTAATACATCATTCAGAATCGATGGGCGCTTGGTGATGCTTCAGGAATCGGGTTCTCAAAGCAATTTTCGGTCTGGGCAGCCAACAAATATTTCCGGACAAGTAAAGAATACAGCTGGGGAGCCAATTCCAGGAGTAACAGTTGTCATTAAAGGAAGTTCGATGGGGGTTGTTACGGATTTTGACGGGAATTATTCTCTTTCGAATGTTCCGGGAGATGCTACTTTGGTTTTTTCTTTTATTGGTATGAAAACCCAGGAGATACTGGTTGCCGGGAAATCAGTTCTCAATGTAACCATGGACGTTGAAACGATTGGTGTGGAGGAAGTTGTTGTAACTGCATTGGGAATTAAACGTGCCGAGAAAGCACTGGGTTATTCTGTCCAGACTGTGGACGGCGAGAGCCTGCAAAAAGTGACAGGCGTTGATGTGGGAACTTCACTGACCGGTAAAGTTGCAGGAGTATTGGTTCAAAACTCGACCGACTTTAATGTAGAGCCAACTTTTACCATCCGTGGTGAAACTAATCCTTTAATCGTAATCGATGGTGTAGCATACTCCAATAAAAAACTCAATGATATTGCTGCCGAAGACATCGAATCGATGACCGTTTTGAAAGGGGCCACAGCATCGGCCCTTTATGGTTTTCGTGGTGAAAAAGGTGCAATCTTGATCACTACTAAAAATGGTAGCACAGGCAAAAACGGGATATCGGCAGAGGTTACTTCCAATACCATGTTCAATGCCGGGTATCTGGCCATACCAGAAAAACAAAGCGTTTATGGACGTGGTACGGCTTATATATATGACCTGAATTCGGATCAATCGTGGGGTACATTTATGGATGGGTCTATCAAAACCCAGTGGGATCCGTTTGTCAAAGAATTTAGGGATTATGCCTACCTGCCAGTTGGAAAAGACAACTTCAAGAATTTTCTTGAACCTGGTTATATTACCAATAACAACGTAGCGGTGGCATTTAAAACAAACCAAGTCGCAGTTAGAACATCGTTGAACTGGACACAGAACAAAGGCCGCTATCCGAACTCGATGCTCGATAAGTATACCTACACGCTGGGTGGTGATATCGACCTTGAAAAATTCAAGCTAGCTTCAAACATGTCATATACCAAGCGTTACTCGCCCAACATGGGTTCCAACGGCTATACTTCATACGACCCCATGTACACCTTGTTGATCTGGTCTTCTGCTGACTTTAATGTTTTGGATTACAAAGATTACTGGATAAAACCCGGGCAGTTGCAAAACAACCAATTTGGATACAACTACGAAACGCAAAAATATAGCGGAAAAAACCAGAATAACCCTTATTTTGACCGGTATGAAAGGTTGAACGAACAATCGCGCGATATTTTCAATGCTGATTTGACTACAAGTTATGAAATAGCTCCTTGGTTAAAGGCCACGATCCGCTCAGGGCTCGATTTTTTTATCGACCGCGGGCAGCTCCGCATTTCACAAGGATCTTACACTTCAGCAGGTAATACAAGTATTCCTGGAATTCCTTATCCTTGGGGCGAAAGTATCAAAGGATCCTACATGACCGGTAGAACGCAAGGTTTGAGTATCAATAGCGATGCACTTTTAACCGGCAACTACACCGTTACAGATAAATTGGATTTGGAATACCTTGCTGGGGGAACCATTTTCTATGACAGGCAGGATAACATTAACGCTAAAACCGTAGGTGGGCTTTCCATTCCGGGTTACTTCTCTCTGAATGCATCAGTCAATCCGGCAGCGGTTGCCGAAACCACCATTGAGCGGCAGGTAAACTCAGTATTTAGCCGGTTGGCTTTATCTTGGGATAAGTTCATCTTTGTTGATCTCACTGCACGTAAAGATTGGGTGTCCATGCTGGCAAACCCTCAGGTGCCAGAAGATGACAGATCATACATTTATCCATCTGTTTCCGGTAGTTTTGTTATATCAGAGTTACTGCCCGAATCAACAATGGACTGGCTCGACCTGTTGAAGTTAAGATCTTCTTGGACGCAAGCGAAAGCGGCTCCAAGCCCTTATGCTATCAACAGTGTTTTTACTGTTGCTCCGGGAACTTGGAACGATATTAACGGTGCCTCCGCGCCTGAATCACTGTATTTGAATACATACAGCCCGAACAGCTACGCAACCACTGAATTTGGTGTTCAGGCGATAACCTTCAAAAAAAGGCTCACGCTTGATGTTACATACTACAACAAACATATTTTTGACATTCTTTTAAAGGGACCGTTGACATCAGCTTCAGGTTACACAGGCATTTACAGGAATATTGATGAAGAACGTACGACGCGTGGATGGGAGGTCGCTGTAACGGCCACTCCGGTTAAAACAAGAGACTTGCAGTGGGATTTAGGTATCAACTGGTCAACCTATAAACAGGTTTACACCAAACTTGATTCAACTTACACCTCCAATTTTGGACAGCCATGGGTCGAAGTTGGTGAGCGTACCGATGCTTTTGTTACAAAAGACTATTTGCGGGTTCCGGATGGAGAATTTGCTGGCGAATTCATTTATAGTAACGGAAGAATTCAGAAAAGTAATTATAATGCTCTATATGGATACAGCAATCCGGATTGGATTTGGGGCGTAAACACTACACTGAACTACAAAAACTTTAGCTTATTCATGTCGTTCGACGGAGTCGTTGGTGGATTACTCAGTACCAGAACCGAAAGTTACATGTGGCAAGCCGGTGTTCACCCGGAATCGGTCACCAAAGAACGTGAGTTGGATGTGCAGAATCCAGGATCACAAAATTACATTGGAGACGGGGTTAAAGTTGTCTCGGGATCAGTCACCTACGATACTAATGGAAACATTACCAGTGACACCCGTGTGTTTGAGGAAAATGATGTTGCCACAACTTACAAACAGGCAGTGACAGACCTGCACAACACGAGTGCTTGGGGAGGCAGCGCCAACCCTAACGACACCTACTCAAGGACCTTTGTGAAGTTGCGCGAACTGTCGCTTACTTACGCCATTCCAAATGGTTTACTGGCGAATCTGGGCCGCGGTTTTATAAAAGGGGCATCGGTCAGTTTTGTTGGGCAAAATGTCCTGTTTTGGTCGAAAGACTGGAAGTACTCTGATCCTGATGGTGGGGTTGAAGACTTTGCAGACCCATCCGTGCGATACCTCGGTGCCAACATTAAAGTTTCATTTTAATAGAGCATAACTATGAAAAAGCTAGTATATTTTTTTACAATCGTTTTCCTGATCACCGCCGTTTCGTGCGATAATTTTGAGGAAATAAATACCGACCCGAATAAGACAAATGCGGTTACGCCGGCAATGCTTGCCACGCAAACCTTGAAAGACTCCTACCGGTTCTGGAATCCAAACCCATCGGATTTCACCTCTGGAAACCTGTTTAACAAGCACATCACCATGATGGAAACAAACCCGAACCCCGGTCAATACTTCTATTCATATTACCCCTACGGAAGTTTTGGGGCCTTCACCCGCTTAACCGACCTCAATTTTATGGTTCAGTTTGCCGCAGGTTCGCAGTATGAAACAGCTTACGAGGGGTTGGCAAAGTTCCTGAAAGCCTGGTATGGGTACAACATGACTTTAGATATGGGAGATATCCCGTATTCCGAAGCAGGAATGGCAACTGAAGGAATCACCCGTCCCAAGTATGATAAGCAGGCTGATGTTTTTGCATATATTCTTGCAGACCTGCAGGAAGCAGAATCTCTTTTTGCCCAAGCGGTCAACTTCGACGGTGATATCATGTATGGTGGGAAAGTTGCTAAATGGCAGAAACTGTGTAATGCCATGCAGCTAAAGGTTATTCAAACCATCAGCAAAAAAGCTACAGCCGATCAGAAAGCGCGTTTTGCAGCTATCATAAGTTCGGGCAACCTGATGAGTAGCAACGACGACAGCTTTATGCTGCAATTTTCTGAAAATCCGAATGCTACCTACCCCATGTGGAATGGCGAAGAACGGAGAAATTATACCGGGGTTTCGGAGTTGACTGTGAACTCTCTCAAAAATTTCAACGACCGCCGTTTATTCTACTTTGCCGAGCCAGCGGCTGCCGAAATTACAGCAGGAAAAGCCGCCTCCGATTACAGTGCGTATGTTGGGGCCCCAACTGAATTGGCAGCAGAACAATTGGCACTCAACAATGCAGCCGGAAAATATTCAAAGCTGAACAAACGCTATGTCGAATTTCGAGATGGAGATCCGATGCTATATTTTTCTTATGCTGAACAGTGCTTTATCATTGCCGAAGCCATTGAAGAAGGCTGGGTTTCGGGGAATGCCCAAATTTATTACGAAAATGGAGTTAAAGCTCAGTTGCAATATTATATGAACATGCCGCATACTGCTGACTTTGTTCACGGGATGGCAATCGATCAGGCTTATATTGATGGTTATTTTACAGGCAATGCTGCCTATGCAACCGGAGGGAGCAAAACTGACCGTTTACAGCAGATTTGGACACAAAGATGGCTGATTGACTTTTTCCAGGGCAATGGAGGAAATTATCAACTATTTCTGCGTACCGGTTACCCTGTGTATCCGTTAGACCCGACAACTAGTTTGAACCCCGAAGACCCAACAAAATATCCAAAACGTTGGATGTACCCAACGGATGAACAGACGAAAAATCCGATAAATTATCAGCAAGCAATTGATGAACAATACAACGGATTTGATGGCATTAACCAAACTCCATGGTGGTTACAATAAATAACAGAGGCCGAATTTAAACAGCTGAAAATAAAAGGGATGGGTGTCAGGCCCATTCCTTGTTTTAAATAAACCCAGAAGAAATGATAAAAATAGTTTTAGTTTTACTGATCGGAGTATTTTTTAGTAATTGCGCTGGTAACAAGAACCCAAACGCATCAAGTGAAACGGGCAGTGCTGAAACCTGGCACCTCGTTTGGTCTGATGAATTTGATACTGACGGTTTGCCCGATTCAACCCGCTGGAATTATGATACCCGTGGAAATGAATATGGTTGGGGGAACAATGAAAAGCAATGGTATACAGTTGCCAATCCTGAAAATTCAAGGATTGAAAACGGCATCCTTTTCATTACCGCAAAAAAAGAGCCTACCTTCGGCAAAGATTACAGTTCGGCCCGGTTGACCACCAAAGGGAAAGGCGATTGGTTGTACTGCAAAGTTGAAGTCAGGGCAAAGTTGCCTGCGGGAAATGGTACCTGGCCTGCGATCTGGATGCTTCCGACTGAGAACACCTATGGTGGCTGGCCCAAAAGTGGTGAAATCGATATCATGGAACATGTTGGCTTCAGCCCCGATACTGTTTTTTCGACTGTCCATACCAGCAGCTTCAACCACATGATAGGCACACAGGTTGGTAAAAAGATTGGCCTGCCAACGGCAACCACCGAATTTCATGTTTACACTACTGAGTGGGATGAAAATGAAATCCGTAGCTATGTAGATGGCGAACATTATTTTACGTTCAAAAACAACGGTGAAGGTTTTGAAGCCTGGCCTTTCGACCAGCCGTTCCACCTCATACTGAACCTGGCGATCGGAGGCGGACTTGGTGGCCAAAAGGGGATTGACGACAGTTTGTTCCCACATATTTTTGAGGTAGACTACGTCAGGGTTTACAAACAGTAAGAAATTACATCGAATTAATTTTCAGACAAAAATACGCATATATGAAGAGTTGGATGGCTGTTTTGCTGGTGTTAAACCTGCAAATTTTGGCATGCTTCGGACAAAGTTCAAAAACCGCGTGGGACAATACCATCAATAAGAATTGGCCAGATGGTTTTACTCACGTTGAAATAGAATCGAAAGCCGACGGCAAAATGCAGCAGGCTGTTTTCTACAAAACCACACTGGAAAAACAGCAGCCACTGATTGTTTCGCTGCATACCTGGAGCGGCGATTATTTACAGGAAGATCCACTGGCTGGCGAAGTGGAGCTGCACAACTGGAATTACATTCACCCAGATTTTCGGGGGCCAAACAACAACCCTGAAGCCTGTGGGGGTGAACTTGTGTTGGCTGATATTGAAGATGCCATTGGTTTTGCCATACAACAGGGCAATGTTGACACTTCCGAGGTGCATATTATCGGCGTTTCTGGTGGCGGATATGCAACGATGCTTGCATTTATGAAAATTCGCTTTCCGGTAAAAAGTTTTAGTGCTTGGGCGGGCATTTCAAATCTCAACGACTGGTACTACGAAAGTGTGGGCCGGCAGTTGCGGTATGCCCGTGACTTGGAAGGCGTCACTACTGGCAGCGCTGGTTTTGATGCTGCTGAAGCCCGTAAACGATCGCCCATCTTCATGGATTTTCAGCCTGAACTCAGAAAAAATGCAACACTTCGTATCTACACCGGAATTCACGACGGATGCGCGGGGTCGGTTCCAATCACGCAATCCATCAACATGTTCAATAAACTACTGCCCGAAATATATCCCGATAAAAAGGGTGAATCGGTTTCTGACAGTCTGAAACTTGTTTTATTGGAGAAAAGAATGAATCCGGGGGGAATAGAGGGCATTTTGGGTGGCAGGAAAATTCATCTTCAGCGATGGCTGCCAAATCTGAGTCTCACAGTCTTTGAAGGTGGTCACGAGATGCTGGTTCCTCAGGCACTGGCGCTGCTTCAGGTTGGCGAAGAAAACCATATGCAGCCACTGAATATTCTCACCATTGGCGATTCGAACGGTGCAGCTGAAAATGGCTGGCCGGCGCAACTCGGGAAATTGCTTCCGTTTTCGACTATTGTCAATAAATCCATTTCTGGAAATACCATTGGATTTGATAATTTAGACAATCCCAAACTGAACACGCTGCGAAACGTAGAGGATTATCTCGATTCAGCTTTTTGCATCCTTGAGGCAGGACAGCAGCTCGATTACATTATTTTCGGGCTGGGTACAAACGATGCAAAACAGGTATTTGATTCTAAAATAAATGAAGTTTCAAAAAACCTGGATTCCCTTTTGACCATGACCATTCAATATCTCAAAAAGAAAAATAAAGTTATTCCGCATCTTGTCATTCTGACACCTCCTCCGATGAATGAAAAGATAGCAAATACAGAAAAATATGGTGGGGGAAACAGCCGGATCATCCGAAATAATAAACCGTTCAGTCGGGTTGCCCAAAAACAAGGTGCTTCGTTTATCGACAGTTATTCTCCGCTGAGCGAATCAACTTCTGAGATCACTACCGATGGTGTTCATTTGACTACCCGGGCACAGTTTGAAACGGCTGGTATGATTGTCAACTTTTTTATGGAACGTTAATTTTTTTTTCGAATGAATTTATCAAATACAATTATCATACTTTTTTGTGTAGGCATTTTAGTTTCATCCTGCAACACAGCACAAGAAAAATCGGCCCATATCCATACACTGCCCGAAACTGCGGATACAAATGTGGTTTTGCCTCCGTCGTGGGCATTTGGTATTCTATACGGCTCTTACACCAATCAGCAGCAAACCGAAGAGTTGATAAACCAGATTATTGAGCACGATTATCCGATTGACGCATTCTGGATTGATTCCTGGATTTGGGATTGGGAAAACGAAGGGCAAGGACCTAAAAAGTACATGGATTTTGTTGCCGATACCGTTTCGTATCCAGATATGGAGGCAATGTGGACATTCATGGAAGAAAGAAACATTAAAGCGGGCATGTGGATGTGGGATGCCATTATGCAAACCGGCAATGAGGCTGAATACGATGATTTCAAATCGAGCGGCTTCTTCGCTGACGAAAGAATTCGGACAGATGGTTGGCATAATGGTGCGCGAACAACAATTATTGGCGACAACAGCGAAGAGGTGAAAGGCACTTGGTGTGGCGATATTGATTTTGAAAACCCGGAGGCTGCGGCTTATTTTGAGGAAAAAGTGCGTCATTTTTTCGATAAAGGCGTTGATTTTATCAAGCTTGATAAAACCGATGCCATTCCGGTTTGTAAGGCAATGTTTGAGCTGGCGCAGCAATTGGGCAAAGAAACCCGGGGGCGCGGATTTATTCTTTCGCACAGTCATGGTGTGGATACCGAAGAATACAAGCGCTATCCTGGAAAATGGACCGATGACACCCGATCGGATTGGAATGTGGAAAATCCAACGTATGAGTTTTCTCCTTGGCTTCCACGCGTTGCTTTCAAGGAAAACCTGGGCATGTACACTGATACGGGTCGTCATTTTCATGAAATTCCTTTTTTAGCTAACGACATGGGCGGCTTTTCCATTGGAACTGATGGTATTGTTGATGAGGAGCTTTACATCCGCTGGCTGGAGTTTGCCGTTTTTGTACCGCTCACTACGCCTTTTTCGCAACCCGAAAACGCGACCGGAAACATTGCCTTCAAAGTCTCGGAACGAGCCGATGCTCTGTTTAGGCAATATGCCCGGCTAAAAATGGAATTGTTTCCTTACATTTATTCTTATGCCCATCTCGCGCGTTTAAAAGGTGAAAATATAATTCGTCCCGTACGCCTTTATGAATACCTTTTTGGCCATGAAATTTTTGTTGCCCCGGTATATGAGCAAGGAGCTACTACACGAAACATTCTTTTGCCAGAAGATTCTAACTGGATCAACTATTGGAATGGCAATAAACTTAATGGCGGAAAACACATCGAAGTGGCTGCCCCCTTGTATCAAATCCCTTTGTTCATAAGGGAAGGGGCCATAATCCCAAAACGGAAATATGCACGTTCTGTCGAAATGGGAAGCAACCAACAACTGGAA
The DNA here is from genome assembly GCF_963974515.1 of uncultured Sunxiuqinia sp. Lineage (GTDB taxonomy): Bacteria > Bacteroidota > Bacteroidia > Bacteroidales > Prolixibacteraceae > Sunxiuqinia. Next base: position 29,093 of record NZ_CAXBDD010000033.1, read on the forward strand.
CTGCATCTATATGACGGGGCAGATGGCCAATTTACATTGATAGAAGATGACGGTAAAAGCAACGATTATTTGAAGGGTGCCTATGCCAAAACAGACATCCGTTTTGAAACCGGAACGAACGGAAGTAAATTGACTATTGAACCGGTTCTGGGACAATACGAGGGCATGGAGCCCTCGCGCGAGTGGGAGATTGTCTTGCATACAGACAGGGAAGTTGATTCCATTAGCTTAGGAGAAACTGTGCTGAAATTCAATAAAAAGGGAAGAACATATGCATCGAATTCTTTTCCCGCTTTAAAATCAGAGCTGCAGCTAATCTCGATTAGCTATTTGAGGTGAAATCATGAAAGTTACCATACTTTGGTGAGAAGAATTCAGAGGACTGTCTTTCTCAAAGTAAGTGCTGTGGATTTGATATCGAAAACTGAGATTAATGAAATTTTCTTGTCAATAATCATGCAATGATTTTTGGATATCTTGTCTCTGAACGTTTTTAATCATAAGTTGTTTGATATGAGAGTGTTTTTTGTTTTTATCATTTTGGCAGGTGCGTTTCAGCAAATCAGCGCGCAATCGGTTAAGTTTTTAAGTTATAACATTCGGCTCGATATTGCGTCGGATGGCGAAAATTCCTGGCCAAACCGGAAGGACTTTTTGGTTGCGCAGTTGAAATTTTATGGACCCGATATCATAGGAACGCAGGAAGCTCTGCCGGGACAGGTCGCGTATATCGATGAACAATTAACGGATTATCACTATGTGGGTGTAGGCCGTGAAGGAACAGCGGGCGAGCATACGGTGATTTTCTACAGAAAAGATCGCTTTAAACTGTTGGAAGAAAATACGTTTTGGTTGTCGGAAACTCCCGGTGAGGTATCCATGGGCTGGGACGCTGCTTATTTGCGCGTCTGTACCTATGCCCGTTTTCAAGATAAGAAGACCAAAAAGCGCTTTTGGATTTTCAATACCCACCTTGATAATAGTGGGCTACAGGCCCGGATGGAAGGGGTTAAGCTCATTGTTCGGAAAATGGACGAAATTGGTGTTTCCAGTGAACCCGTAGTGTTGATGGGCGATTTCAACGCATTACCCGAAAGCGAAGTGATTGGTTTTGCCAATCAGTATTTTACGTCAGCGGAAGAGCTTTCTGTTGTTCCGCCATTTGGGCCGCACGGAACGTTCAATGGCTTTAACTTTGGCAAGCCAATTGCCAACAAAATTGACTATGTGTTTGTGAAGCGACCGGTTCGCTGTGCGGTTTTGAAATATGCGGTTCTGACGGACTCCGACGACTGGAAATATCCTTCGGATCATTTCCCGGTATTTGCTGAAATCAAATTCTGATTGGTATAAAAGCCGCCGTTGGACAATTGCCTTTAGCTGGTCTTTTTAACAAACTTGGTCAGAATCACAATTTGTTGCCCGTTGACACGTCCTTCAATTTGCTCTGGATTGTCGTGCGCAATTGAGATTCCCCGAACCGCAGTTCCGCGTTTGGCGGTGAAGCTGGTTCCTCTCACATTCAGGTCTTTGGTCAGCACCACAGTATCACCAGCCTGAAGCGTTACGCCGTTACAGTCCATGTGTTTCGCTGCTTGGTCTTGGTTGCTGTTTCCTTCGCCGCTTGCTTTGGCCCAAATCAATACGTCGTCTTCCAGGTAAAGCATATCCAGCAGGTTTTGCACCCATACTTCAGCTTTCAAGCGGTTGAGCATGCGCCACGCCATCACCTGGACAGCGGGCTCCTGGCTCCACATACTGTCATTTAAGCAATGCCAGTGGTTAATATCCACTTGCTCCGGATTTTCGATCTGCTCCAGGCAGCGATCACACAAAAGGACGCTTTTATCTACGCCAGCATTGGTTTTTGGCGGAACCTCGTAAACACTTAATTCGTTGGTTGATCGGCATAACTCGCATGCTGATCCGCTTCGCTCGTATAGTTTTTTCTCCAGGCTCATGTTAACGATTGTATCGAATGGTTCTGCTATTTTGTTTTTTTTGAAGGGCTCAAAGATAGGCCATAATAATTGAAATGAGGCAATCCTTCTTCATTATTCCAGAAGGGGCAGGCTGGGAACAGAAAGTTGTCCCATTGTTAGAACGCTCCATGCTTATCGTGGAACAGTCCATCCTTGTCATGGACAAGTCCACGCTTTTCGGCAAGTGTTCCATGCTTCTCATGGATGAGTTTTTGTAATGACAATACACCTGCTCTTCGGAAAATGCACTAGACTTGGCGAGCTGCTGCCGGGTTTTCTTCCTTCTCCTAACCGCTTCCTTGAACGAAGAGGCAGTTGAGGTTTGGGCTAAAGCCCAGCTTGAGTCGCCGCAACGGCCCAACCCATAGGGGCCGGGTTACTGACAGGTGCATCACTCGTAGTCGGCGATAGCATCTGTCACCCCCGGATGAATCGGGGGTGACGAGACAACCTGCAACGACCGGGCTTTAGCCCAAAACCTATTGAAAGGCGCCCCAACCGAACAAATGACATCAATCAGAAAACAAATGAACGATTTACCAGCAAGAACCGTTATCTCGGTGACTGAAAAAAAATAAAGCCCTTGGCATGGGGAGAAATAGTAAGTATTCAAGCGGATCAATGAGCACTGAGTTGGAAACTCAGGACAGCTAAGTCCTTTCCGACGTTCATCGGAATAAGCAGGTACCGCTTCGCTCAAACAACGGGTCAGGCGAGCAGGAAGGAGAATTTGCAAATTTTTTGAATAGGTATACTCCAAATTCAGACTATCTCCGAATGATACATTACAAATGTTGCAATTAATTTATCACACTACTAATCTATCATACTCATAGTATTAGGTTTCCTAACTGGTTGTAGCTCCCTCTTTTTAGGGGTGCATTACAGCCATATCACGATAGAGAATAAAAAGGATTACATGAGGTATCACCAGTCAATTCAAGTCTTGAGATATCTGAGTATTATATTTTTTGTTTCAGGGATAGGGTTCATAGTAATGAATAGAAATTGATTCTTAAAATCTCCCGCTTATCAGGATATTTCCAAGTAGGAAGCCGCACCGGATTTTTCATAAGGCCTGTAGCTGCGATTGAAGGATTCACTTGAAGCGAAACCCCCACTATTCCATACTCCGTTCGCTATCCAATCTACTTCTTTTCAGGATTGTATTTGAAATAGTACAGGTTGTCCATCGCGCGGATATGTGCGGGAATTTCCCGGATGCGGGTGCCAACTACATCCACCAGCATTAGATTCCGGCAACTGCTTAGGTTGGGCAAATCGGTTAAGGCGGCATTGCCATTCAAATGCAGCTGTTCCAGTTTTGTGCAGTGGGAGAGTAGCGAGCTTACTTCTTGCAGCTTGTTGTTTCGGACAGATAAAATCCGGAGGTTGCTCAGGTTGTTAATCCAGTTTGGCAGCTCGGAGAGCTGGTTGTTGTCAAGGATCAACACTTCAATGCCCGGCAGGTTGGCGCTTATCGGCACTTCCTGCAAGTTTTGGTAACTCAAATCCATGATCCGGTGGGGTGTGCTGCTGATTCCGCGTCCTTCAAAGAGTTCTACCGGATTGCTTTCCTGCGAAAACACCGATAAGCTCATCAGGAGCAGCGCTATGGGTAATAATCGTATTCGTTTCATATTTCTAAATCATTGTTCTGTATGAATAACGTATTAATCTGTCATTTCGTTTCTAAAGGTTGACCTAATGGTTTATTTTGGTTGCGTGGAAGGGTGGGGCCGGAAATAAAAAAGGAGGCCAGCTGACCTCCTTTTTTTTTTACGAATCGTTTATTTTGTTTTGTCTGGTGCTTCCGGCACAGGCGGCAGCGGTTTGTATTCTGTTTTTACCTTTTCTTTGATCACCTCAATGGCTTTCTCCAATTGGGCATCCTTACCCAGGTATTCCTGGTGTGGGTCATTGTCCAGCACAATGTCCGGATCGACGCCGTATCCCTCAATAATCCACTCGCTTTTTTCGGATGAATAAGAAGCAAACTCGGGTTTATTCAGTTCAGCGCCGTCAATAAATGGAAGTGAGCCGCTGATGCCGACAACGCCACCCCAACTGCGGGTTCCAATGACGGTTCCCAGATTGTAGTGTTTAAAGGCGTAGGGAAACAAGTCGCCATCCGAAGCCGAATAGCGGTCAATCAGCAACACTTTGGGGCCAAGCATCATTTGACCGGGAACCGGGGTTGGGTGGGTGGCGTTACGCCGAATGTTGGCGCGCTGGGCCACACGCTGCAAACGCTCAATCAGCATGGGCGAAACATTGCCGCCACCATTGCCGCGGTCGTCAATGATCAGGCCTTTTTTATTGAGCTGCGGATAGAATAATTCGGTAAATTGATTCAAGCCGTTCATGCCCATGTCGGGCACATGAATGTATCCCACTTCTCCGTTGGTTGCTTCATTCACTTTCTTAATGTTGGTGTGAACCCAGTTGTAGTAATACAGATTCGACTCGTCAGCAATTGGCGTGACCAGCACTTGGCGGGCTCCTGCTTTCGAAGCTATGCTGTTGATTGTCAGTTCAACTTCCTTATTGGCTTTTCCAACAAGTAAGGAAAACAGATCCTGAGTTGATTGTGTGCTGACCCCGTCTATGGCGATAATGAATTCGCCTGCTTTGGCGTTGATGCCTACTTCTTTCAGCGGCGAACGCAAGCCTTTATTCCAGTTGGCACCATTCAGAATCTCATCAATTTTAAAATAGCCCGACGGGTCGGCACTGATTCTGGCGCCCAGCAATCCGGTTTGAATCCGTTTGGGTTCGGGCCGGTCGCCACTTTGCACATAGGCATGGCCCACATTCAGTTCGCCAATCAATTCGCCAATAATGTAGGTCAGGTCGTCGCGGTGCCGGGCATGCGGAACTAGTACCGCGTATTTTTTGTGCGTGGCTTTCCAGTCCAGTCCGTGCATGTTTTCAACGTAGAAAAAGTCGCGCATTTGGCGCCAGCTTTCGTCGTAAATCTGCTTCCATTCGGCTTGGTAATCTACCCACACCTTCATGTTCGACAGGTCAATGGTTTCTTCCAGTGTAACTTTGGATGTTGGTAAGTCGATAACCGCCCATTTACTATCTTGCACAACCAGCATTTTATTGTGGTTTGCCGAGATCCCAAAGTTGAATTTTCCCAAGACCGTTTCTTCCTTCTTATCCAAATCATAAAGTTTGGCATTGCGGTCGTCGCTATGATCGATGTAATAAATCCTGTCGCCTACACAGGCGACATTGTAATAATCGGATGCAGAAATTGGAAGCGATACAATCCGGTTGGAAAGCCCTTCTAAATCAATTTTTACGGTTTTGTCATTCGTTTTTTCCTCCTTCTTGTTTTCTTTTTCCTTTGATTCTGTTTCTACCTTGATGGTGTCGTTTTCAGGGGCAAACGGCGATTTGGTTTCATCCGACAAAATGGCCAGGTAAATGCGCGACATCTTGGTGTAGGCATGATTCCATTCGGTTTGGCTGTAGGTTGGGTTGAAATCGCGTGCCGAAACAAACACGATGTACTTGCCATCGCTTGAGAACGACGGAGAACCGGAGTCGTACCAGTTGTCGGTTACTTCGTGGAGGTCTTTGCTGTCTGCCGAGTAAAGCATGATTTTGGTGAAACGGTTATCCGAAGACTCGGCAAAAGTAATCCATTTGCTGTCGGGCGACCAATTGTAGGCTCTGATTAAGCCGTATTCGGAAGTTTGAACAGTGATTATTTTTTTCGAATCGAGTTCGACATAGCGAAGGCGGTGCTTTCGGTCGGACCACATAATTTTCTTGCTGTCAGGTGACCATTCGAGGCTGAACTTGTAGGTGTCGGCATCTTTGGTCAACTGAATGGGGGCGCCATTGCCCTGCTGATCCTGGATGTAAACTTCAAACTCGCCAGACTGGTCACTCAGGTAGGCAATGTATTTGCCATCGGGCGACCAAACTGCACTGCGCTCATGCGCTCCAGGCGTTTTGCTCAGGTTGTTGGTGATTCCTTTTTTTGCCGGAACATTGAATACATCGCCACGGGCGGAGAACACAACACGTTCGCCATTGGGAGAAACATCGCCATCGGTAATTCGTTTCGAGGCATCTGTCCACTCGTTGCGTGCATAGATAAAATCGTTGTTAATTTGAATCGGAATTTTTATGGCTTGCTTGTCATTCACATTCATTTTGTAGAGGTAGCCGCCGTTTTCAAACACAATGTAATCGCCGCCAATCGAAGGGAATTTGACATCGTACTCGGTAAAATCTGTCACTTTCTCAACCGCTTCGGTTTGGGTGTTGTACACAAAAATATTCATGGTGCGATCGCGGTCCGAAAGAAAGAAGATCTCGTCACCTGCCCACATCGGAATAATATCCTGCGCCTTATTATCGGTCAGATTTTTTACTTCTTTTGAATTGAAGTCGAACAGCCAGATATCGTCAGCCATTCCGCCCTCGTAATATTTCCAGGTGCGGAACTCGCGAAAAACACGGTTGAATGCCAGTTGCTTACCATCAGGTGAGTAGCTCATAAAACCACCTTCGACCAAGGGAAGTTCTGTTGACAGACCGCCTTCGGCCGGAACCAGGAACAGTTGTCCTTTAAACGAATTGAAGCTTTGCTTGCGCGAACGGTACACAATGTTTTTGCCATCCGGCGTCCAGCTCATCACAATGTTGTTAGGCCCCATGCGATCCGAAACTTTGTCACGGCCCAGGGTGGCTGTGTGAGTCAGGCGCTTGGGAGTTCCGCCGCTGGCTGGCATGACAAACACTTCGGTGTTGCCATCGTATTGGCCGGTAAAGGCCAACTGGCTTCCATCCGGAGAAAAACGGGCAAACAGTTCGAAGCCAACATCATTGGTTAGTTTCCGCGCCGTGCCGCCGTCCGAATCAACGGAATACAAATCACCAGCATAGGTAAACACAAGCTGATTCCCTGAAATGGCAGGAAAACGAAGCAGTCGCGCTTCATCGTTTTCTGCCGAAACGAAATTGATTCCAAACAGGAATATAAAAACGAGTGAAAGATAAGTTTTAAACATACGGATTCAATTTAATTTATATCAATAAGGAGTAAGTAAAATCGACAATATATTGGTATCATTTGGTCAGTTCAATTACAGTGTGAAAACGAAACAATTTTGTTTTGATAACAATTGGCTGGCTGAAAGGTTATTTCTGCATAAAATGAGGCTACCGCGGATTGATTTATGAACAGATTCTGAAACTGTTTGTCCTTATTTGTATAGCGAATTTGAGGAATTCGATGAGTCTGAAATTGAAAAGCCAATATTGACTATGATTGAACTGATTATTATCCGCCACGGCGAAACCACTGAAAATGCCGGCAATATTTGTCAGGGGCAACAACACGGGTGTTTGTCTGAATTGGGAATTCAGCAGGCCCGGAATTTAGCTTCAAGTTTGAAAGATGAGTTGATTGATGTGGTTTTTTCGAGCGATTTGCGGCGGGCTATGGATACAGCCAATGAAGTATTGAAGTTTCATCCGACGCTTAACCTGCAAACCGATCCTCTTTTACGTGAGCGTTCGTTGCCTTTATGGGAAGGCAAACCATTTCCCGAAAATTGGAAGTGGGAGTACTTGCCCCAAGGTTCAGAAACGAATGAAGATATGATGGACCGGGCGTCCAAATTTATTGAGAAACTATTGGCAAACCACGATGGACAATGTGTAGTCGCTGTTACGCATGGAGGATTAATTCGGGCTTTTCGTACGGTAATTGCTAACCAGCCGGCCAGCTACTACTTTTCGTGGGATGTGAGCAAAAATACTTCGGTGAGTCGGGTTGAGCTGCATAGGGATGGGAAGCACAAACTGGTGGAAATAAACAATACAGATCACTTGGACTTGGAAACGCCGGGAACCGCGCAATTGTTTTCGTGAGTTAAGTTACATCCATTTTTGGTCGAAAGTTGAAAGTGCACTCTGGTGTCATTAGGTGGTCATTTGATTGTCATT